>NZ_LLZI01000124.1 GCF_001509485.1 Streptomyces sp. NRRL F-4489 | reverse complement strand
GCCCCCCACCCCGCCGACCCCGGCCCCGCGGCACCCCCCGCCCCCGGTTACGACGACTCCGAGCGCGCCGCCGTCCACCGCGTCATCCGCGAACGCCGCGACATCCGCAACGGCTTCCGCCCGGACCCGATCCCCAACGACGTCCTGCTGCGCGTCCTGGAGGCGGCCCACACCGCCCCCAGCGTCGGCCACTCCCAGCCCTGGGACTTCGTCGTCATCCGGTCCGAGGACACCCGCGCCAAGATGCACGAGCTGGCCATGCGGCAGCGCGAGGCGTACGCCAAGTCACTGCCCAAGGCCCGCGCCAAGCAGTTCCGCGAGCTGAAGATCGAGGCCATCCTCGAAACGCCGGTGAACATCGTCGTCACCGCCGACCCCACCCGCGGCGGCCGGCACACCCTCGGCCGGCACACCCAGCCGCAGATGGCCCCGTACTCCTCCGCGCTCGCCGTCGAGAACCTCTGGCTCGCCGCCCGCGCCGAGGGCCTGGGCGTCGGCTGGGTCAGCTTCTTCGACGAGCGGGAGATGGTCCGCGAACTGGGCCTGCCCGAACACCTCGAAGTCGTCGCGTACCTCTGCGTCGGCTACGTCGACGAGTTCCCCGACGAGCCCGAGCTGCTGCACGCCGGCTGGTCCCGGCGCCGCCCGCTGTCCTGGGTCGTCCACGAGGAGACCTACGGGCGCCGCGCCCTGCCCGGCGAGGCCCCGCACGACCTCCTCCAGGAGACCCTGGCCGGTATCCGCCCGCTGGACGCCAAGGCGCTCGGTGAGGCGTGGGAGCGGCAGAAGCGGATGACCAAGCCGGCCGGCGCGCTCGGCATGCTGGAGATCATCTCCGCGCAGCTCAGCGGCCTGTCCCGCAAGTGCCCGCCGCCCATTCCGGAGCCCGCGGCGGTCGCCATCTTCGCCGGCGACCACGGCGTCCACGCCCAGGGCGTGACCCCTTGGCCCCAGGAGGTCACCGGCCAGATGGTCGCCAACTTCCTGGGCGGCGGCGCGGTCTGCAACGCGTTCGCCAACCAGGTCGGCGCCGAGGTCTGCGTCATCGACGTCGGTGTCGCCGGCGACCTCCCGGCCACCCCCGGACTGCTGCCCCGCAAGGTCCGCCCCGGCACCGCCGACTTCACCCAGGGCCCGGCGATGACCCAGGAGGACGTCCTCAAGGCCATCGAGATCGGCATCGAGACCGCCCGGGACCTCGTCGCCGCCGGCAACAAGGCCCTGCTCACCGGCGAGATGGGCATCGCCAACACCACCGCCTCGGCCGCCCTGATCGCCGTCTACACCGGCGTCGACCCGTCCGAGGTCACCGGCCGCGGCACCGGCATCAACGACGAGACCCACGCCCGCAAGGTCGACGTGGTCCGCCGCGCGCTGGAACTTCACCAGCCGGACCCGGCCGACCCGATCGCCGTCCTCGCCGCCCTCGGCGGCCTGGAGCACGCCGCGATGGTCGGCCTGATCCTCGGCGGCGCCTCCCTGCGCACGCCGGTGATCCTCGACGGCGTCAGCGCCGGCGCCGCCGCCCTGGTGGCCCGCGCCATCGCCCCCGAGGCCCTGGCCGCCTGCATCGCCGGCCACCGCAGCGCCGAACCAGGCCATGTCGCGGCCCTCAACAAGCTGGGCCTGCGCCCCCTGGTCGACCTCGACCTCCGGCTCGGGGAGGGCACCGGCGCCCTGCTCGCGCTGCCCGTCGTGCAGAGCGCCGCCCGCGCCATGCACGAGGTCGCCACGTTCGACGCCGCCGGAGTGACCGAGAAGAGCTGATCCGCCCCCGGCCCTCGCATGACCCCCGGCCCGCAGCCCTCTAGGCTGTGGGCCGGGGCCGTACGCTCATCCGGCCGTACCCCCGAAGCCGCTCCGGCGCCGCAGCGGCTTCCCCGGCCGCCGCATCCGCCGCCTCCCCGCCTCGCACCACCCACAAGGAGCCACCCCACCATGGCCGAGTCCGCCGCCGAACCCTCCGCCTACCCCGTCGGACTGCGGCTCTCCGGCCGCCGCGTGGTCGTCCTGGGCGCCGGCCAGGTCGCCCAGCGCCGGCTCCCCGCCCTGCTCGCCGCCGGCGCCGACGTCCTGCTGATCTCGCCGTCCGCCACCCCGTCCGTCGAGGCGATGGCCGACACCGGCGAACTCCGCTGGGAGCGCCGCCGCTACCGCCCCGGCGACCTCGACGGCGCCTGGTACGCGCTGATCTCCACCGACGACCCCGAGGCCAACGCCGCCGCCTCCCAGGAGGCCGAGGAACGCCGCGTCTGGGCCGTCCGCTCCGACGACGCCGAGGCCGCCACCGCCTGGACCCCGGCCACCGGCCGCGTCGAGGGCGTTACCGTCGCCGTCCTCACCGGCCGCGACCCGCGCCGCTCCGCCGCCGTCCGCGACGCCGTCGTCGAGGGCCTGCGCGACGGCACCCTCGCCGCCCCGCACCACCGCCGCCCGCACACCCCCGGGGTCGCGCTGGTCGGCGGCGGCCCCGGCGACCCCGACCTGATCACCGTCCGCGGCCGCCGGCTGCTCGCCGAGGCCGACGTGGTCATCGCCGACCGCCTCGGCCCCCGCGACCTGCTCGCCGAACTCCCCCCGCACGTCGAGGTCATCGACGCCGCCAAGATCCCCTACGGGCGGTTCATGGCCCAGGAGGCCATCAACAACGCGCTCATCGAGCACGCCAAGGCCGGCAAGGCCGTGGTCCGCCTCAAGGGCGGCGACCCGTTCGTCTTCGGCCGCGGCATGGAGGAGGCGCAGGCGCTCGCCGACGCCGGCATCCCCTGCACCGTCGTCCCCGGCATCTCCAGCACCATCTCCGTCCCCGGCGCGGCCGGCATCCCCGTCACCCACCGCGGTGTCGCCCACGAGTTCACCGTCGTCAGCGGCCACGTCGCCCCCGACGACGGCCGCTCGCTGGTCGACTGGGCCGCCCTCGCCACCCTGCGCGGCACCCTCGTCGTCCTCATGGGCGTGGAGAACAGCGCCGCCATCGCCGCCAAGCTCATCGCCTGCGGCCGCCCGGCCGACACCCCGGCCGCGGTGATCCAGGAAGGCACCACCGCCGCGCAGCGCCGGGTGGACGCCACCCTCGCCACCCTCGGCGAGACCGTACGGGCCGAAGGCATCCGCCCGCCCGCCGTCATCGTCATCGGCGACGTCGTCGCGCTCACCCCGCCGCCGATCGCCGGCTGACACCCGCGCCCGCCCCTCGGCACCACGCCCCTGACACCACGCCCCTTGGCACCCCGACACCGACAAGGCACCCTCTCCCCGTGGCAGACATCATCACCATCGAGGACCCGGACGACCCCCGGCTGCGCGACTACACCGGCCTGACCGACGTCGAACTCCGGCGCCGCCGCGAACCGGCCGAAGGACTCTTCATCGCCGAGGGCGAGAAGGTCATCCGCCGCGCCCGCCACGCCGGCTACGGGATGCGCTCGATGCTGCTCTCCGCCAAGTGGGTCGAGGCGATGCGCGACGTCATCGACGAGGTCCCGGCCCCGGTCTACGCGGTCAGCCCCGACCTCGCCGAACGCGTGACGGGCTACCACGTCCACCGCGGCGCCCTCGCCTCCATGCAGCGCAAACCGCTGCCCGCGCCCGCCGACCTCCTCGCCGGCGCCCGCCGCATCGCGGTCATGGAGGCCGTCAACGACCACACCAACATGTGTGGCACAGCATCATACCCTAGCCCCGAAGGCCCTCTGACCTGCGAAAACGCTGCTCCGCCCCGGCGGATCGCCCTCCTGGAAGGCATCGTCGACCACGGCAACCTCGGAACCATCTACCGATCCGCCGCAGCGCTGGGCATCGAAGCGGTCTTGCTCTCATCAGACTGCGCCGACCCCCTCTACCGCCGCTCGGTGAAGACATCCATGGGCGCCGTCTTCGCCGTACCATACGCACGCTTGACGCCTGGCCCAAGCGCTCTTGATGTGGTTCGCGACTCTGGTTTCCGGCTTCTGGCCCTTACCCCGGACGAGAAGGCCACGGCCCTCAACGAGCTGCACGCCGGGCCCGAAGACCAACTGGCTCTGATGCTTGGGTCTGAGGGGCACGGCCTTTCACGAGATTGGATGCGCGCTGCCGACGAGTGGGTGCGCATCCCCATGTCGCATGGCATTGACTCGTTGAATATCGCCGCAGCAGCGGCGATCAGCTTCTACTCATTGTGTGACAGCTGACCCTGAAGTGCGATAGACGAAGCCCCGGCCAAGGGCCGGGGCTTCGACGTACCTAGCTGCTGCCTCGCTGTTGGGCTTTTCCTTACTGGGCCAGGTAGACGTGCCCCTCCGTCACGTCTCGCTCGGTCAGCAAGATGTCGTACGGTGCCCTGGAGACGCGGGCGTGGACCAAGCAAAGCACCCCGGTCTCGAAGGCGAACCGGCCCTCGTGTCGGCCATAGGGAGCCTTCACAGTCATCTTGAGTACCCTCTGGTCCGGGTAGCTCGCGATGACGGTCTGCCCTGTCTTCAGCTTGCTCAGGTCCTCGACGCGGCTTCCGGCCGAGGCTTCCTCCTTGAGCTGCTCGGCCTGTTCTTTCATCGCCTGTGCTTCCCCATGCCTGCGGATGCAGTCGAGGTCCGCGCACTTTTCACAGTGCCTGCACTCGCTGCGCTTGTAGTCTGCCGGGAGCAGCTTCCCGCAGTCGGCGCAGCGCTTTTCTATCTCTGTGCTCACTTGCTCAACCTCTTTCGCTGTTCAGGCCCTCAGATTGGCCATGCTCAGATGCCAGTACTCTCCGGTGCCACCAGGACTGATCCGGCGTCCCACTGAATTGAGATCCGGGGACGGCATATCAGGTAACACCATCAGTGACACCGTGCCCCCGTACATCACCGCCATCGTCGCCCAGTGTCGAAGACTGGGGTAGGTGGGGATCACGAGCTGAGCCAGTCCCTCTTCGCTCGTGAATGAAAGTCGCACGCTGGAATCCTTTTCCAGGGTCCAGCGAGCCTGTGAATCTGCCGCACGCGCAGTTTCTGTGCGAGGGACAAAATGGTGCCGCTTCAGGAAGTCGTTGAGTTCGTCACGTGGTACCTCGGGAGCGATGGCGAGTGCCATGATCATCAGGAGCCCGCCTTCTCTTGACGGCGTACCGGTGGGGAATGCGACACCCTCCGGAACACCATTTCCTGCCGCGTAGACGATCTTCGTCTGGCCGCTCACCTAGTCCTCCAGTTGCCAATGATGAACCGCACTGTCAGAACCGGTCCTTCGGGATGTTGTCGAGCACCTTGGCCATGTTCTCGACTGAGATGAGCACGTAGGGCTCCTCGTGGAAACCATCGGCCTCGTGGACGGCAAACGGACCATGGTCGCAGACCGAGTGACCGGTGAGGAGATGGCTCAGGGCGCCCGCCACGTCGGACGGAGTCCCCGTTTTTGTCTCGGTGGTCGAGGCGTCTGCCTCGGAAGCGCTGAGCCGGGCCTCGTATTCGTAGAATCCGTCGCTGGCCAGGGCGCGGGTGTCGAATGCACCGTCGATGAATCCGTCCGGTGCGGCGAAGTACCAGCGCCGCGTGCCAAGGGAGAAGCTCAGGCCCGAAGGCCCGCCAGGCCGCCGGGTACCGGTCAGATGGAACCGGTCGGCCCTCGGGTGCTGAGCAAGGACCCATTTCTTAAGCTCTCCGGGAAACATCAGGGTGACCGGCTGCTTGGCCGCCGGACGCTTCTCGTCCTGCAAGTGGGCGATGTACGCCTTGGCCGCCTCCTGGACGGCGTCCGGGGTGCCGTCGGCCTCATGGACAACTTTGCGGAGCCCCTGAATCTCGTTGCTCCACCAGTAGGCCCAGGGGTCGCCGTCTTCGCCGTCGTTGCGTTCCTCCAGGCTTCCGTTGACTGACAGGATGTCCCTGGCGATGTTGACGCCAACGGCGCTGTCCTGCTGCCACTTGCGCTGGGCGACCAGCGAGATACGCTCGAATTCGGCGGCGAGCAACTTGTCGGCGTAGAGGCGCATGCGGCGGCCGAGGGGGCTGTCCCACAGCTCCTCATCGGTCATGTCCTCGTAGGACGTCATCGGAGATTCCTTTCGGTGTGCTCGTCTAAGAAGGCGCCCCCTCCGCGCGGAAGGGGGCGTTACTAATCACTTCGCTGAGCGCCTCTTGCGCGCTGGCTTCACCGCAGGCGCCTCAACCTTGCGTGCCATACCGGTGAACGGCTTGAGCACTTCCTGGAGTGCCGCCACGTTTTCTTCGCCGAGGTCGATCTCGTACCACTGGGTGTCGAGAACCTGACGGACCCCGATCTTCGCGGTACCGTCCTCGTTGGTCTCTCCAGTCTCGTATTCCTCTTCGACCCATGCAGGTGACGAAAACTTGATGGTGCGGACGCCTTCCGTGACGTGGGGGCTGACGTCATCCTGGAGGACCGGCCGCCAGTACGTTGCCTTCTCAACGACCTGGTTGCCTACGGGGATGTTGGCGATGACTTTCTGGACTCCCGGCTGGTCCTTCTCCGCCTCATCAACCTGGACAGTTTCCTTCACGGCCATAACGGCGACCCTTTCGATCGGTTCCCCCAAATCCTAATGGAAATAGCGGAGTTGAGGCCAATCGGCTTAGGGCTGCTTCCCCTTGCTTTCCCGTCCGCAGCTCTTACAAACTAGCCAAGGCCGCTTACGGGCGCTGGTCTTGAGTTGGACACCCGCCAAGGCGCCGGGAGTCGCCTCCAGCCGCACGACGAACACCAGCCTTCTACCGAAGCAGTGCTTGCAGAAGTTGTCCTTGACCGGGTACTCGCGTCCGATCTCCAATTGCTCCCACGTGAGGATGAGTTCTTCCAGAGTTTTTTTCTCTTGCTCAGCCACGAAGTCTCCAGTACCTAGCGCGACGGTCGTACCTACTGGTTCTCGCCACCGCGATCGAGCAGTCGGCGGAGGGCCGCCTCCTTCCGCAGCCTCACCTCGGGCTGAGCTACCAACTCACTCTGAGACACGTCCGTCCGGGTTTCGGCCACACCCAAGGACTGCATCACCAGGTAGATCAGTTCCTTGATAGCCCACAGGTCGTCGCCTGCATCGTCGATGACCGGGTCGTCGTAGTCAGCACATTGATCAGCAATGTGGCTGAGGGCCTCGGCCACAGACCGAAGAACCTTGTCGGAGAGCACGCGCATGGCAAGGACCTGTGCATCCCACGTGGCCTGCCTTTGGGCCGTATCAGCGATCTCTTGGACGGCGAGCTGCGCCTGTCCACCGAAGCCCTCCAAGTAGTTCTTGAGGGCTTCGGTGTACTGCGCTGGGTCATCAGCATCGCTGTCGAAGCTGCTCATCGCGTCTCCTTCAAACTCCGACGGCCCGCCACTACCAGAGTGGCGGGCCGTCGGAAGCGTGCGTTCGGTCAACTACTCGGAGGGGCTGCGGTGTCCACCAAGTTCTTGGACAAGTTCTTGGAACAGGCATCCGCGCAGGAGCCCGTCCATGTAGATGGCTTGCAAGGCGAATCTCAGCGTCTGGTGGGTAATGCCCAGGAGTTTTGCTTCCCGGAGGAACTGCGTCCCTTTCGCTGCTGCTACGAAAGCGATCGTGGGGACGTCGATGTGCTTGCCCCACTCCGAGAAGATTCGATCCTGACCTTCCTCTGCCCACTGTTGCATCTCGACGCGCCGGTCCACGAGGTTCTTGTGGTCCAGGAATTCCTGGAAGACCTCCCCACCGTCTTGATGGCCGCCTTCCTTGGTGTAGAGGAGGCCGAGCATGAAGCCCTCGCAGAAGCTGTTACTCAGCTCTTTGACGAGTTCGGTCGGATCAGGCGCTTCGAGCTTCATATCGCGAGTGGCGCGGTCAACGTGCTCCTCAGAGAACCCCATGATGAGGCGCTCAGGGATGCGCTTAAAAAGCTCGGCGCGTGTGGATCCCAGCTTGTCGAAACGAGTCGTGATCTCTGCGACGTCAACGAGTCGGTGGTAGTCGGGGGTGTCCGGACGCATCCGGTCAAAGCGGTCCTGGAGCGGGTTACTCACCCTGTGCCTCCGCGTATGCCTCGCGGATTTCGACCGGGACACGGCCGCGCTCGCTGATTTTGAAGTTGTTCTCCTTCGCCCAGGCGCGGATCTTCGCGGTGTCCCCGGTGCCGGAGGCGCTGGTGGAGGTGGCACGTGCCTTGCCGCGACCAGAGGAGGAGCGCCCACCAGTACGTCGACCGGCCTGGACGAACGGCTCCAGCGACTTACGCAGCTTCTTCGCATGGGCTGCGGAGAGGTCGATCTCGAACGTCTTGCCGTCGAGCGCGAACGTGACCGTCTCGTGGGCTTCGCCGCCGTCGAGATCGTCGACGAGCAGAATCTGGACCTTCTGTGCCACGGGGTTTCTCCTTGTACTGGTGGTTAGGTGAGACTAGCAGCCAACTCGGTTGGCCTCTGGGTGGTTTATTTGAAGACCTTCACTGCGGTCTTCTTCGGGCGCTTAGGTGCGTCCGTAGGGCCGCGCTCGTAGGAGTCGACCCAGATCTTCTTTCTGAGGGAGTTCTCGGGTCCGTAGTGCTGCATCCTCCAGAACCCGGAGACCTCCTGCCGGTAGTCAAGCGCGCGTCCTGTGGCCGCACTGGGGTGGCCAGTTGACGACTGCTTGCGCGAACGGGCGGTGACCTCGATCAGTGTCACGTCGAGTTCGCGGAGAGGGCGCCCTGTTCGTGTTGCCTTCTTCGCCTGCGCGGTGGTTGGCCGCGAAGTAGACATGGTGGCGAAGCGGGGCAGCGTCATCCGGTACCACATAGCGAGGACCGGGTAGAGGAGGGTGGGCGCGGCGTCCATCGCCTTTCGGGAGAGGATCACCTTGACGTGGTGGTCGTCGGCTTCCTGACCGAACCGGCCGTGAATGATCGGAATGAGAGGTCCCACGTGGCGCCCGGGGCGCAGGGGTGGGGCCTCCTTGGTTAGGCACCACGCGATGATCGTGAGCTTCCCCCAGGGGTCGCTGAGCCGGTCCCATGAGAAGACCCGGAAGGGTACCGGTTGGTCGTCCAGCGCGACGCCGAGGGTTTCTGGGTCCGAGTGGTCGAGCCACAAGAACCCCCGGGGCCCGGGGGCGTATTCGAGCATTCCGCTGTGGTCGTCGAGTTCGTCGGACATCCGGGCGGTCTGCCGGACCTGGCGGTCGGAGGCCCAGTAAAGCGGTGCCCCTTCCACCATCGATGCGATGCTTCCGCTCTCGTATTGCGAGTAGTGGTCGAAGACTTCGTCCCTGAGCTTGGGAAGCTGTCGTGGATGCACGTCGTACCTACAGCAAGTCGTTGTGGCCGAGTTCGGTCAGCTTGGCGTCGTAGCTCTTCCGTGCCTCGACCGCTCGACGGGCGTCGGGCATCGGGTCGGGCCGTGGCTGTGTCCACTTGTTACCGGGGGCCTCAGCGCCCGGCCCGCCGTAGGAGGCCAGGAAGTCCTCGAACTGCCGATCGCACCAGCTCGGCACCCACGCGCCACTACGGCAGACGTAGATCGCGTGGTACGTCGTGTCCGGATTCGTTCCGTCGTCGATTCGGCGAGGGACAGGAATGAGCGGGCCTGTCTCGATGCCATCGATCTTGGTGCGCCACGGCGGGTAGATCACTTCGAGCTGGCTGCCGAGTTCGTGATGTTTGAGCATCCAGGAGTCGCACTCCATGTACCCCTGGGCCTTCCACTGCTCCAGGGTGCCCTTGTAGCCGCAGTCGTGGTGGGCGTCCCAGAGTGAGACCTTCGACCACGCGCTGGCATCGAACCCGAAGGAGGACGGGACCAGCAGACCGGAGTGGACGTTGCTGTCGCCGTAGAGGAGCGGGGCTGGGTTGTCGCCGAAGTTGAACCGGTTCCAGAAGCCCTCGTAACCCTGGCACATGGGCAGGGGGAGGCCGTACCGGAGGAATCCCTCGGCCCGGATGTGCCAGATCATGTCGATCAGGAACTCCGACTCGGAGTGGGCCCAGTCGTACAGCAGCGCCGTCTCGTCGTGGGAGGCGCCGTAGGACGGGTTGGGGAAGAAGAAGTCCCAGTCGACGACCAGCAAATTGTATTCGTTACTCATCGCGGTCTATCGCTTTCTTGGATTGGGAGGGGTTCCAGTCAAGCTGGGTTAGGTGCTTTTCCAGTTCGTTGGCATTTGCGTACTTCCGCACAGTGGAGACTGACAGGCCGGTTCGTTTGGCCCATTCTTTTGCAGGCAGTACAAGGCCAAAGGCTTCGTAGCCCCTCACTGTCATGCTGTGTGTCATGCCTTCACGGGTGACGGTGGTAGCGGCGGTGATCGGGCCCAGCGGGCGCTCGGGTTTCGGCGTTGTAAGTGCCTTTTCCAGGCTCCACTTCCTGTGCCGCACCCGGTCGCGGAGGGTGTAGCGGTCGACGGTGCAGCGCTGGTCCTGCGTCCATTCTGATAGCGTCTTCGTCTCGTCGAACGCCGTGTACTGGTCCTCGTCTTCGGGCTTCCAGGCAGTCCAAGTCATCGCTTTTTCTATAGGCCAGCCAAGAACTTTGAGCCTGTAGTTCAGGGATTGCGGGGTGACGATACAGCGTTCGTCCCGTGCCCAAGCTCCTGCCGTCTTCGCTTCGCCAAAAGCCGTGTAGGTTTTTCGCGGTTTCCTGGGGCCGTGTCCTGTCTTCGGCGGGGTGGTCATTGCCTCTTCAAGTGGTACGTTCTCTTTCCGTACGCGTTTGTAGAGGGTGGGGAGCGAGACTTGGCAGCGTTCATCGCGGCTCCACTCGGCCAGACTCTTGGATTCGTCGAAAGCTGTGTACTGTTTAGCCACAGTCGACTCCTGGGTTTACCCGTAGCCGCTTCAGTAGGCGCTGGGACTCCGTAAGGACCTTCTTGCTGGCCAGGATTTCCTTGGGCAACTTCAGATAATCCTTGTATGCCTTGTCGAGCTGCTTTTGCAGGGTGACTCGTTCGCGGTTGGAATAACCGACGAAGCCAAGGACCTTTGCTCGCTGGACGGCTGTGGCCAGGTCGTCGACGGTGTTGAGGTCCTCTACCTTGAGCCGGTGCTGGAGCGTCCTTGCAGCTTCCCCGAGGCGGCTCTCCTCGCTGGGCACCATGTCCTCGTAGAGGTCGATGAACCATTCGCAGAGTTCCTCGACGTCGAAGATGACGGTGGTGTGGTACTCGTACACCTCGGCCGGGAACGGTTCCTTGGGGGCGGCGTGCAGGAGTTTGCGGTAGCGCTTGAATCGGGCCATGGTCAGGCCCGTCAGATCGCAGAACTCCTGGGCCGAGATCATGACGTAGTTCGGCATGCGGTGTCTAACTCTCCAGGCTGGTGCGGTACTTGCGTGTCTCGAACCAGGCCAGGGCAAGGATCTGGTCGAGGCTACGGGTGTGCAGGATGGGTGCGGGCGGGTTCGGGGAGCGGTACTTGCGGACGGTTCCGGTCAGGTCCTCGGGCTGTCACATCTCGTAGTTGCCCTGGCCGTCGTCGACGACGAGCCACTTGGGATCTCCGGCGATCTGGAAGGCGCCCACATAGAGGTCGGCGTCTTGGCCCTCCGGCTCCTGGTCGAGGTATCGCCAGTCGTATCTACGCTTCCACTTCCACTGCATGGTCAGCGGACCGAAAGATGCCAAGTATTCGCTGGCTGTCATGACGGTATTCACTGTCGCCTCCTGGACGCCGATCTCGTTCACTGGCTACTCGTGTAGGTGTCGAGATGCTCTTTCATACGGGCAGCCTCTTCAAGCAACCAAGCCTCCTGCAAGGAGGGATCGACCTCGAAGTTGGGGTAGATCGCTTCGAACTGCTTGGCAATGCTCCGCATGCGCTGGCTTCGCAAGAAGGGGTCTGCCATCTGTCCGGCCTCGCGGAAGTCCTTGGCCAGCTTCTCACCCTGGAGGATGTTGAGGACCGTCGTATTGCTTCCCTTGCCCGTGCGGTGCCAGAGCCCGACCATCGCCATCACGGCATTGTTGACGAACGCCTTGTACTTGCTGGCGGGATACTTGAAATCCGGCACGATGCCGTGGACCTCATAGGCCAGCTTGACCATGCGCATGTTCCGCAGACGGTCATCGACGCTGCGGTCCCGCATGACGGCCATGAACTCATGCACCTTCGCCATGAAGGCGTCATTGTCGAACTCGGGGTACTTCTCCTGCCGCTTGCCCCAGCTCCAGCCCGGCAGAGCTTCCAGCAGCTCGATACGAGAAGGCAGCAACGTTCCCTTCTTGTAGTTTCTCTTCTGGGCGGCGGCAAAATTTCCCAAGGCATCGCCCTGCGGGGTTACGTAGGTGCTCGTAGGCATCGCGCCCGTGAACTCCATGTACGCACGCAGCTTTCCGTACCGTGCGAGCCACGGCTCGGTGGTACCCGTCAGAAGGTGTAGCTGGAGGGCGTCGTGCAGCTTTTCTCGGACCACGGCATCATCGCCGAGAATGTCGATGGCACTGGGCCACGAGATCGGCTGCGCCTTGTCGCTGAACTCCTGCTCGCCGAGTTCCACGCGTGCATTGGTCAAGGCGGCGTCCATGCGTTCGTCATAGTCCCGAAGGCTGGAGAGGACGGCCCAAACGTGCCGGAATTCGCTGGCTGCCAGAACAGCCTCGGCGCTCTCCCCAGGGGCAAGGTAGACGGGCAGAACGATGACGGATGGCTGGTCCTGGCCGGGGTGGAGCCGCAGCGCCCGGCCGACCGCCTGGACAATGGCAACCTTACTGGTCTTGGGGTCCGCGAAGACCACGCTGTCCGTGCGCCTAACGTCGATCCCCTCTGTGAGGACCGCCACGTTCGACAGCACGGTGGCGCCCCCCTCGGCAGGGTGCGCGAGCTTATCGAGAGCCTCCTCCCGCTCCGCCGGGCCACTGAGGCCATCGACGTGCAGTGCCTGAACAGGCACGGAGGTGACCTTCGCTGCGGTGCTCGGAAGGGTCTTGGTGAAAGTCCGGGAGCGATCCCGGCGGCTATGGAAGGCGACGATGCTCTTCACACCGTACTTCTCGATGGCGCGAGCGACCGCGATCTGCGCGGCGATCTGAGAGGTGGTGGTCTCCTCCTGGGTCGGCATCCCCTCCTGGGAGAGGAGCACCTCGTGGACCTCGGCATCGGTCACCACGACGACCGCCACCCGGAAATCCGAGAGAAGCTTTTGCTTGATGGCCGCCCCAAAGGTCAGCTCATAGACCAACTCCCCGTAGAGGGCGGGGTTGTCCATGCTCACAACGTCTTGGGTGCCGTCACCAGCAGGGTGGACTTTCCTTGTCGCGGTCAGCGACAGGCGCGTACGACAGGGGATGCGCTTGTCGTCGAGGACGACGGCGGCTTCCTTCTCCCCGGCACCGGCGGTGTGATGCGCCTCGTCGAGGACCATGACGTCCAGGCCGGGCAGGTCAGGGTGAGCCTCATAAGCTTCGGCGACGCGAGCGGCCGATTTATAGGTGCACAGCATCAGCCGGACACGCTCGGAGTCGGCGGCGAGGAACTCCGCGATCTTCTCAGGATCTGTGGTGGCAGCCGCCTCACCCACTGCGGGGTCGCTATAGACGAGGAGACCATCCACACCACCCTCAACGTCATGGTGCCAGTCCAGATAGGTCTGACGAAGCAGCGGCTTGGTGGGGACCAAGAGCATGATCCGGCCGGTCTCTCCGGCCCGCTCCAGGGCAGCTAGGCGCCCGATGAGAGTCTTGCCCGTACCACAGGCCAGAACGGTGAGCGCGCGGCCCGCTGGTCCGATGGTGCGAATCGCTTCGAGCGCTTCAATCTGGTGCGGACGCGGTTGCACGACGCGCTCCGTCCTTTCGTGTCTTGTGCGGGAATCAGAGAGAGAGGGAGGGCTCGGTCAGTAGTCGTCGTTCCAGCGCTCACCCGCCACCGCGGGGTCGAACCAACCGGGCGGCACGTCCGTGTCGGGGTAGCGCTCCCGCACCTTCCGGGCGTGTGCTTCGGACGCGTCATGGCCCGCCTGGCACCGATAAATGGTCGCCCCGGTGCCCGCCCGCGAAGGCTGGCCGGTGACGAGGCCCTGGCAGGTGTGGCCCTCTGTGCTCCGGTCAAGACATTGGCGGGGCTTGGTGAGCAGACCGGCCTCCCACAGCGAGGTCAGCAGACCGACCTGAGCCTTGACCTGGGCGCCGATGATGGCGCGGGCAGCGTTGATGTGAGCCGGGGAGTCGTCGTTGTAGTACTCCTCGACATCCTCGGGACGGACTCCGACAAATCCGGCCCGATAGGGCTCCATCCAGCCGGGCATGGTCCACGGCTGCCGGTTAATGATCTCGTCCATGGTGCTCCCCCTATGGGTGCAGGCTAGTCGTACCTAGAGATTCAGGAGTTCGGCTTCCGGCGCCCGCCGCGCTGGACGGGCGTGGTCAGGGCCTCCTGCACACTCATCCCGCGCTTCTTGAGCCGGGTGCTGAAGGTGGCCAGGGACAAGCCGTCGATGCGGGAGGGGTGCTCGTACCACTCCCGGGCGGTCTTACTCTCGCCGTTCCACTCGAAGCGGTCCTTGTCGTAGTACTCACCGGTCTTGCGGCCCTGGCGAGGGTTGGGGTCGAGGAAACGACCATTGGCACTGTTGCGGGGCTGAGCGGGCGCCTCACCAAGGTCATAGAGACGCTGATCGATCCCGCCGTCCGGCCAGAAGATTGTCTCAACCGACTGCGGGCCGAAGATTCGCTGCCCCTTGGTCGAGTCCAAGCGGTCGACGGAGTCACCGAGCCCCAGATCCACCACGACCTTGCGCACCGGGTTGGGGCCCTTCTCGGCCTTCAGAGCGTTCTGCCGCAGCCACTGCGCGTCGTAGTGCTTGCCGTTCTTGTACAGCTCCGCCGTCGCTGCCTCGGCCGCCTCGTCGAAGTCGACGAAGTCGTTCAACTCGTTCATCTCCTGCTCCCCTTGTCGTCGATTGAGTCCCCCTGGGCGGAGGTGTGAGCGCCCTGCCCGGTCATACGCCGAGTGACTGGCGGCCCGGCACAGGGCTGTCGTACCTACCGGCCGAGCCAGACCCGGCGGTCGTCCCCCCACAGGTAGACGTAGTGCAGTTCGCGGTCGAAAGCCTGAACGCTGCCTGCCTCCGAAAGTTCCTGGATCAAGCTCGCCAGGACGAGCGCCTCGCCGCGCTCGTCGGTGTAGGGGCCGGGCCGCATCTGCTGGAGCTGCTCGTCCGTGCGGTAGTGCCGGGACTTGCGCAGCTCCCCGCAGACGGCTTCCTTGACCTTCTCGAACCGGGCCTGGCCCTCGTCGGTGTCGAGGTCGAGTCCCCTCGCCGCGTCGAGGTGCTGGTTGATGTCCAGGGTCTCCTCCCAGACGTTGACCGGGCTCATCGCTTCTTCTCCTTGTAGGTGACCGGGCGGATCACCACGTCGTTGGGGGTGTCACCGTCACCGAGCAGGTCGGTGGAGACCCAGTAGGGGCGCACCCACTTCAGCTTCTCAATCTCGCGGCCGGGACCGGTCCAGAACGTGCGCCAGTGCCCCTTGCGCTGATGGGGCCGCTGCCGGTGGCCGGTGCCTTCACCTTCCCTCTTCTCACGGGTGTCAGACTGGCGCTTGGCGGCGTGCAAAGCGGGGCCGAGACGGAAACCCACCTTCACGACGGTGTCGATGTCACCAGGGCGAGGGCGCCGCTGCTTCTTACCGGACTTGGTTTTGCCCGTTCGGTTGACGGACGGCTGGTAGACCTCGGTGTCCGGCTGGTCCGTACACACGTACAGCAGGCTGTTGAAGACTTGGGTGACGTAGCGGCGCAGCCAAGATTCGAGCTTGCTGTTGTCGTCCTCGCCGAGATCCTTGCTGAAGTGGAATTTGGCGACGGTCTCATTGACCACGTCGTCCACGGTGAGGCGCTCGTGGCGCAGGGGAACGGTGCAGCGCAGCGTCTGGAACACCCGCCCCTTCTCTTCGTCGTCTATCCAGCCGACGAACATCAACCCCAGGTCCTCACGGCGCTCGTCCGCTGTGGAGCAGAGCCGTCGGGCATTGTCGAACCGGCCGAAGACCATCGCGCCGAGCGGCACCCCGATATGCGTACGGAAGTAGGCGATTTCAGGGTCGTTCATTTCGGGCTTGGGCAGCAGAATGAACGGGTTGGCGTGCGGCAGATCCTGGAGCACGGAGGTGGGGATCTCACTGACCGACGACTGAGCCAGGTAGTGCAGCATCAGGTCATCCATCGCGTAAACGACCTTCGACCGGCTCCACAAGCGATGGATCGCGTTGTCCCGCGCAGCTGCCATGAAGCTGCGCCGGACCTCGGGGTGCTGGGGGAGGAACGGCAGCAGGTGCTGGGGCACGCGGACATCGTCGCGTGCCTCCAATAGGCAGGCGGCGTATTCGCATACCCCTGGAACGGAACTATGAAGGGCGATATCCCCGACCAACGCTTCGATACACAGGCGGGCGGTTTCAAGAACTTGCTTGGTGGTCCGACGGGCCAGTGTTTCCTCGCTCATGCGTCCTCAGTTTTCCGTGGAGCGGTTTCGCTCACGCTCGTACGCCGTCAAAAAACGGCGATCATCTACAGAACGGTCCTGAAGGAGTTCGCGCTCCCGCCGGAGCCTGCCAAGCTCATCCTTCAGATTCGTCTCTCTCGCGATAATCCACTTGATACGCATCTCGTCCTCGCGGATTCTCGCAGAAACGATGTGGTACCGCTCATCACGGTCCTCGGGCTTTCGGTACACCCGCGCCAATTCCAGGCGCTTTTCCAAAAACGGTTCCATCTCGGACCGGACCCAGTAGCGATCGAAGGCACCGTGACCCCGACCTTCCATGCTATCAGGGCTACGCCACTTCACGCACACGACCTTCGGCATATCGGCATGGCGTTTCTTCCACGTATTCAGCGCGCCACGCGTATAGCCCGTCCGATCCAGGATCTCTTGGGAGGAGATCAGCTCGTCCTCGCGCCCCTTGTACTCCGGGCGGTACCACTCATCACTCGGCATGCTTCGTCCTCTATCGCCTCCAGCAAATACGAGTCATCGTAGCTGTCTCTGGGTTCGTAGTACCAGGACAGTCTTTACTGGCTGGGGAAATACGGACGGACGTCAGCGGGCAGCCAGCGTGCGCACAGCGTCAGCAGGTCCCGGGCGGCCAGCAGCCGGGCGTACTGGCTCAGCCCGCTCATGCTCGCCTCCAGGGAGCCAGAGAGCGGCCAGTGGAGGTTCTGCCGCGCCCGGTCGATCAGCTCCAGCACCGCCGGGTGGTATCCGTGCTCCTGGTACACCAGCCGGGCCGCCCTCGCCGCCTCCGCCTTGTGGAAGTCGACGAGGTTGCGCATCCCGTTCCGCTGCATCTTGGTGATCGTCTCGGCAGGCGTCTGCGCGGTCATGCTCTCGGTGATCCTGGTCGCCTCGTTCTCCAGGTCCTGGAGCCGTCGGGGCAGTGTTTGCAGCTCGAAGCGCCACCGCTCGAAGCGGTCGTAGTCGTAGCGGGCGTCGCGGTACGCCTTCCAGATCGCACCGTCGCGCCACTCCATCTCCAGCACGGCGTCGATCAGCTCGTCCTTCCGCTGCGGCCACCGGCCGGACGACAACGCCATGTGCAGTTCCGCCAGCTCGTCGACCTTCAGCGCCTGCAACACCGGCTTGCGGGAGTGCACCAGGCGCTTGCGGTGCATGTCCTCGTAGTCGCGCAGTTGCTCCCAGAGCTTGTCGATCTCGGCGGCCTGCGTCTCGAACTCGGGCAGCGACACGGCGTCGACCAGTTCCTTCATCGTCTCCACCCGCGTCCGCAGCCACGGGTCGACGATGTTCAGGTAGTCCTTCTCCGTCATGACGTCCTCACATGGGCCAGGGAGCAGTGAACGGCCTATCACCGGCCACTGACATCCGTCCGGAAAACAAAGACGGCAGCACGCGAGGAACCAGCTACGCGTACTGCCGTCAGCACCCTGCGCCGGAATCGAACCGGCGCTCAGCCCACCAGGGCCAGGGTTGTCGTACCTATGCCGCGAGAATCTGTCCTGCCGGAACCTGTATCTCGACCAGATCCCGGAGGGTGAAGAAGGCCAGGCCGCTCTCAATCTCGTTCGCCGTCGACTTCTCCTCATCGACGTACCGGACGGCCACCCAGCAGGGACTCATCCAGTCGGTCTTCTCCATGATCATCTTGGTGAGGTCGCTGTCGTCCCCGAAGTTCCCAGCGACGTCGTCCCCTTCCTTCCAGACATCGAAGACCTCGCGCCACTTCCCGTCCACCTTGATCGTGTCGCTCTCCAGCAACTCCTCGGCGCGCACCGTGGCCGTCGTCCAGAACTGCCTGCTCGGGGCTGAGGCAACAGACACCGGGACCGAGGTGACGTACGGGGCCTTCTTCTTGTTCCTGCGACGGCTCATCGCTGATGCTTCCTCTTGGTTGTCGTTCGTTCGCTGCGTCAGAGCTATCAGCCCCCTATCTCGATGTGTTAACACCGGATGCGGAGGCGTCGTACCTAGCGCACCGGCTCGTAGCCGGGACCGCGCAAATCGAGCTTGAGCAGCATGGTGGTGGCCTCCTCGACGGCCTCCATCAGCGTGCTGCTGGTGTAGTCACCGGAGAAGTTCCCGTCCGGAGCGCCGCTGCTGTACAGGTACCAGCCGGGGTCACCCCGCTCGGCCTTGGACCGGCGCCGCTTCTCCAGCTCGTACGTCACGCCGAATAGCTCGGCCTGGTACTTGCCGCTCTCCTGGCGCTCCCAGCCGATGCCGCCGTCGGCCTCGATGAGCTTCTTGCCGCACCACTGGATGCGCTTAGCCATGGACCGGCTCCATCAAGGAGGCCAGGGAGCGGTAGCGGGCACCAAAGGCGGTGGCGGCAGCGCCCGGGTCGGAGCGGTAGGTGCCCAGGTCCCACTCGCTGGGGGTGCCCTCGGCCGGGATGGTGGCGACGACGAACTCCGTCTCGCTCTTCTGGGCCAGGATCAGACGGCGCCCCGCGACGGGAGCGATCAGCTTGACCTCCCACCCTCTGATCATCATCGGAGCCGCCGGAGCAGCCGGGACGGCGGGCACGTAGATCCGCAGACCGTTCAGACGCCCGTCGGCGAAGGTCCCCTTGGCCTGCGCGACGATGCCCTCGGTGCCGGGCGGGTAGTTCTCCTCCATCGCGGCGTCGCTGGCGGCTCCGTAGGTGTCGAAGAGCACGCCGCCCGCCCGCTCCACACGGGCCTGGTCCGCCTTGAGGGTCACCGCAACTTCCTCAACGGCCCTCGCAAATCCCATGCCGCCGCCGGAGTGCTGAACCAGGGTGTACTTCGTTGCCATCGTCTCTCCCAGTGTTTTCGGGCATGAAAGAGCCCGGCCGGGGATTCGAACCCCTACACCCCATACATCTCGGACCGGGCAGGTAAATCAGGTAGTGCTGTTACTCGCTGAACTCGACGCTGAATGCGCTGGACGACTCAGGGCGGATGATCAGAGGGCTCGCCCCTCGAACGACGAGCTTTCCCTCCTCGACATGTGCCAGCACCCTGCCTTGATACGGAACACCGTTCTCGACGAGACGGAAGCCAACTCGTGCGTCACGCGGAAGCGGCGCGACGGCTTCGTGGGAGGTGACCCAGTACGTGTTGGAGTCCGGCTTCCCTCCCTTCAGCTCCGCCACCTGCTCGCGTTCCGCCGCAAGGTCCCGGCGGAGCTTACGCAGCTCCTCCTGTGCCCACTTCGGCAGACGTGCTTCGCGTTCAGCGTTGTCGGCCTCACTCATCTCGCTTACTCGTTCCCTCGCGCTGTGGTCGGGCTGCCGTCTAGTCCATCGTCATGGCGTGGAGCCACTCATCCCAGGGCATACCGTCGATCAGGAAGTCACCGGGGGCACCCGTGATGTCCTCCGGCTTCAGCGTGATCTCGTGCTTGGTGGCCTCGGAGATGATCACCGACTTGTCCTCGGTGCTGCTCAGTGCCGCGAACGGGTTCACTTCGGATCTCTCTTCTTCTGGATATCTAGGGGCCCGTCGTACCCATGCGTGCGGGCGACCCAGCGGGCAGCCGCATCGTAGGTAGCAAAGCCCTCCTTGTACTGCCCGGCCGCCGCTTCGACGTCGGAGTCTTCGTAGATGTCGGCCCAGTACTTGCCGTCGCTCCGGCCGAGCCGGGCGCCGCCGTTCGGCAAGGTCACCAGGGCCACGCCCGGTTCGACGATGTCGACACTGACCACCACCGGCTTGTCCATGATCAGTCCCGCACGGTGGCGACGAGGTCGGCCTGGAGGAGTTGGAGGGAGGTGCCGTCGTCCAGCGTCAGCACGTGGCCCTGGACCAAGTCCTCGGCAAGGCCATCGGCGGACGAGGTCAGTCCGGCGTACCCGCACTCAACCGACACGCGTCCCACCCTCTCCAGTGCGTCCCGGGCCACACGCTTGAGCAAGTCGGACGAGACCGTGTTGCCTGTGTACAGGTGCGGCCCCAGCGGCGTCCACGGCGTGCGGATCTCCCGGGTGGCCGGGTCCATCTCCTGCACCAGGAGCACCCAGGTGTCACCCACCACGCGCGGTGCGTTGTTCAGGGCGGCATCGGCATCCTCGTTGGCCTTCGCCAGACCGGCCTCCAGCTCGCCGAGGATGCGCCGACTCTCCGCGTCCTCGGCGAGCTGGGCGAGGCGCTTGACCGCCAACTCGTAGTGCCACAGGCGGCTTTCGAGCCTTGCCTTCTCCGGATCAGTCGCGCTCACGTTCACAGCTCCCTTACGGAAATCTCGAAGGAGTACACGTTGTACCGCTGACCGTCGGCCGGGAGGTCAGCGTTCAGCTCCTTCTGCCGGTCGACGGCCGCACCGACCTCCTCCCACGCGTCGAACTGCTTCGACGTCGGGTCCTTCAGGGCCGCCTCGTATGCCCATCGGGCACCGGCCGTGCTCTTCGCCACGACGAACCAGGACTGGATCTCGACCCCGGCCGCGGCCTCGTCGATGATCCGCTTGGCTTCCTCGCGCAGGTGCTCGTCCTTGATCTCGTTGGGACTGTCGTAGTCGCCCTCGTGGACCCCTTCGACCACGGACCCACTCAGCACGTAGCGGTAGTCCGGTTCGCCGTTGACCAGGGCGACGAGCATGTACGGGGCCCACTCGTCGTTCGCGATCTTCTGCTTGGTCTCCTCGCGCAGGTCCTCGCTGTCCGACCAGTCGTCGGTTACCTCGAAGTCCTCGTCGATCTCGATACGGATGCCGATCTTGGCCTTGGGCATGTGCTCTCCTCGTGCTGGAACTGGATCAGGGTGGGTGCCCGGCGGAGGACTCGAACCTCTACGCCCCGGAAATCTCGGGCCGGGCGGCGTCGTACCTACAGCTCGCGCCATACCTTGGCAGCCGCGTCGAAGTAGTGGATCGACGTGCAGCCTGCGTTGGGCGTGCCGAAGTCGTCGAGCGGTGCGAAGTCGATTTCGCCGCCCTCGTCCTCCTCGGAGGTGATGATCCTGCCGGTGTAGTTCAGCACGCGGTCATCGTCGTACATCCGGAACGTCCGGCCCTCACCGTTCCGCAGCCGCTCCGCGATCTCGGGGCCGATGTTGCCCGGCCCAATGGTGCCGGTCTCGGTGCGCCCCTCCATTGGCTCGTGCTCGATGTCGATGATCCAGCCGTAGGCCCCCTCGGGGGACTCGTTCGCCACCATCTGACGGACCACCTCAGCTCCCGGCATGACGCTGTTCCTTTCCTCGCTCCGTGTCGCACTTCTTGCAAAGGCAGTAGACGGCCGTCGGTTTCCAGGTGTGAGGATCGGTGTCCTCGTAGCAGACATTCTCGTCGTCCCCGCCGCAGTCCCGGCAGCGGTCAGAGTTGTCCACCACGATCACGAAGCCCTGCTCGTCGTACCTACGTGGCACAGCTCTTACCATCCACTCGCTTGATCCAGAACGCCTTGCCGCCGCTCCCTGGGGCGTAGAAAACCTCACCGGCCTGCCCGTGCTCGCGCAACTTGAAGCCGAGGGACTCATCTCCAATATGGTCACGGACGCGCTCGACATCGAGGACCAGGTTGCACCAGGCACACGAGCACCCGACCCACTCAGGATCATTGCCGAAGTGATCGCACCGCTCCGCCCACTCGTCGATCTGTTCGGTCAACAGGGCCTCCAGCGCCAGGACCGCGTCCTCCGCGTCCTCGACGCACTGAACATCGTCAGCCTGCGGCGCCCGCCCGACCAGGTTGAAACCGACGTGGTAGTGGTGAGCCATCCCTACGGCCCTTCCATGAGAAGTTGCTGGATCTTCGCTGCCTGAGCAGCCGTAATGTCCATCCACTTCGTATGCCCGTCGGCACCGGATCGGAGCTGCACCTTGTAGGAGTCAGCGGGAGTCATCCGATCAAACTGCGCAGCAACGTACTCACTGTCACTGGAGGGCAACAACCGTTCGAAGTTGTCGAGCACCGTGGCATGGACCACCTGCCTGCCCTTGTGCCGAAAGACAGCAACTTCCCCGCCGCGCAGCTCAAGCCACAACGCCTTCGACTTGGCGGCTGCCTCATCCTCGAAGTCGCCCAAGGCTGCCCAAGCGGTGCTGCCCGACTTCTTCTCCCAGAGGCTGTACGGACCGCTGGCGTAATCAAGCACTGCCGACAGCCAGTCCAGCTCACGCCCGAACGCAAGCCGCCACGCCTCCAGCCGTCCCTCAGCGCTACCGATCCACTCACCCCGGTAGCGCGCCACCCACTGCGGGCCGTTAAGACTTCCCGTGAACTCCAAACGCACGGTGTACGTCTCAGAGGGATGAATCATGTCCTGCCCACCTTGAACTCGTCGTCTTCGGCTTCGTCGATGAGCCGTCTGTGCTGCTCACACCAGTCGCTCCCGGCTTCCTTGTCCACGGCGCAGAACTTCGGACCGTTCACGGTTCCATACTCGGTCTGCCAGCCACACAGCGGCGAGTCCTTCGGAGGCTCCGCACCGACCGTCTCCACGCCCTGGCACCAGGCGTGCCATTTGCCGAACATGTCCGGCGCTGCTGTGTGCTGGTCGTGCTCGCCGCCGCACTCCGCGCACAGCTCGAACTCAAAAAGCTCCGCGAGGAACTCTTCGGCCGAGACGCCGTCGATGAACAGCGGAAGCTGCTCGCCGCTCATCCGTGGTGCCCGAACGCTTCGGCCTCAGCGCTCGTCATGAGCGACAGCTCCCCGGCGTCCCACACGAACTCGTAGTCGTTGGGAGCCAGGGCCTGGAGGAAGTCAGTGGCCTGGTCGCTCAACCCACCCTGACCGACCATGGCCTCCCACGAGTTCTCCGACGCCGACGGACCGTTCTGGCGGTAGTCCTCCAGCGCCTCCTCGTACTCCTTGGGCACCACGAAGCCGTACGAGACAGCCCGGCCCACAACTCGGTGGTTGTTGGTCCAGCCCTGGGAACCCTCCAGCCAGCACCCCGCATCAGAGGCAGTGATCTTGGCGTCGGACATGCGTTACTCCTCGTTCGAAGGCAGCCTAAGAGGCCGCACTGACAGCGGGCGGAGACAGACGAAAGCCCCAGGCCGGATTCGATCCGGCACCGTCGCGGCGTGTCTGGGGCTGGTGGATCAGCGGTAGAACTTGACCTCACGAATCAAGGCAGCTTCCGCCTTGTCGAGAGCGTACCCAGGTAACTCCTCGACGCCCTCGATCACCGCACGCCGGAGACGATGCCCACCATCGATCATGATGTACGTCGCCTCTTCTCCCTTACCGGAGACGTCCACGAAAATCAGAGGCTTGGAGATGTCGACCGTCTTCGCATACTCCTCGTCGACGTTGTAATTGACCAACGGAATCTTTCCATCCGCCTGATACTCCTCCGGAGTCTTCGCAAGCCCCAGAGCCCTGGCCCACTCCGACACCTTAATCCTGTGAGTCTCCCGCGGAGAACGTTCAATGAGCCGCCATGCGGCATCGATGTCATACCGGAACGGGGGAGCGTGGAAATACTGCTTTTCCTTCGCCGCCATGTCGTACCTACCTTCCGCTCGGGATGTTGTCGGGGCTCCAGAAACAGTGGAGCTGACCCGAATTAGGCTCGGTGATGAAGACGTCCGGGCTATCGCTGACTAGATACTTGCCGAACGCCTCGTAGTCGAAGAAGGATCCACCAACTTCGTTGAACCCATCCCAGTGTTCATCGGCCCAGTCCATCGCCACTTCCACGGCATCCGTATACGTGCGCTGAAAGGCACGCTCAGCGGCGTCGAGATTAGCGAAGGACCAAAGACCCTTTTGGGAGGCGTGCAGATGCTCGATCAGATAGCTGACCACGACAGCGACGACCGTGGCATCGTGATTCTGGCGACCGTAGATGTCCATGAGTGCCGTCTGGAGGCTGTCCTGCGGCTCACCCCAGCCCCACTGCCGCTGTTCCTCCAGCGCCGTACGGATCTCCGATTCAGTAAACAAACTCTCCTCCAAAACAAAAGCCCCCGGAATGATTTCCGGGGGCTTTTAGAGATACTGATTGGACGCGCGCTAACCCATCGAGTCAGCCTGCGCCGTTCAGGACAGCGTTCTTGAACTGCTCAAATTCAGGCCCCAGGAACCGAAGGACGTCGTCATGGATTCGGCGCTGTGCATCCCACTTCTCGAAGGCGCACAGCGCAGCCCCGAAGCCCTGGGACGTGTCCTGGGTTTTCATCGCCCACTCGCGCCAGTCAGCGTAGGACTCGACATCGACAGCGTCGTGAATGGCCGACTCCAGGACCTCCGCCACCGTCGGGGGAGTGAGTTCGCCGCCGTTGTTCTTGCGACTCAGCGCAGTCACCTGCCCATACCCCCGATAAAGCATCGTTCGATTATTGCTGGTAACGCCGTACAAGCTGGGCTCGCCCTCGATAGTGAGGAAGCAGTCGTAAACGTCATAGTCGAACCGTTCGCTCTTGCTTGGCGTGGTCAGCCCATCTACCGAATGGGTGTAGACCGACGTCATGCGGATGTTGTTCGCCTGAATCAACTCAGCCAATGTGCGCATGTCTCTCCTTCTGCCATCCGGAATCCAAGGACAGCACTCTCCCGGCCCCACGATTCGGGGCCCGGTGCGGGTCCCAGTACCACCCGCTCTCCCATGACAGAGGCGCCGGACTCATCCGGGGCGGGGGTTGTCGTACCTAGGTGAAGCCTCACTCAGCGAGCACGAGCGTGACCTGTTCGAGGGCACTCTTTCGTGAGCGCCCACCTTCGAAGTGCTTGCTTTTGTGCCGCACAACCCATCCAGACACAGCCCCTTCCGTTTCCGCGCGCGTGTATCTCTCAGCCTCGGCCAGGACAGGCGTACCCGAAAGCCTCCTCGCAGACGTCAGTGTCGGCCGCCTCTACACCGGAGCAGTTCTCGGCTATGTGCCGGTCAATCTCCGACTCGCAGTCGTCCACCAGGGCCAGAGGAACTTTCCCCGACGTGGACAGCGCGGCGAACCGAATGCCGGAGGTGCCCGACGACTGGAACCACGACGCGATCGTCTGCGCACACTGGTCCGAGATGATCTCGCCCTCGCCGTAGTTCCACCTGCCCACCTCCTCGACGACCTGTTCGCTGGAGAGGTGAGAAACAGCGGCACCAAAGGCCATGATTAGCATCAGGCATTCTCCTTCTGGCGGGCGGAATCGAAGTTGAGCAGGTTGATGACCATCGGGTAATAGGTGGCCTTATCGTGGTTCAACAGCGGGGGCGACAGCTCGTAGTCGAGGGCGGCCCACAGCTCACGGTACACAGCCTCGTCGAAGTACAGATTGCGCAGCTTGTGGCGCTCCGGCCGGGGCATGGGCTGATAGCACGGCTCGGTGTCGTACCAATCCGCCACCGCCTTGGCCTCTTCCTTCGCCCGCTCCTCGTCGATCGGGGTGCAACTCTGGTCGCACTCGCAGCCGTACGCGCAGCACGGGCACTCGCACTCGGAGACGTGAACACCCTCGGACCCGTTGCAGTGGCCGATGTCCCAGCTCACCGAATTGGTGATCTCTCCGGTCTCCTCGTCCTTCTCGTAATACACGCTGTCCGACCACATGCTTCCGCAGTGGAAACAGGTCACGTACTCATCCCCGGTCACACGGTGGGACATGTCACATCCTCCCCATTCAAACTATGCGCCGTCATAAAAGCGGCGTGGCGGACCGTGGGGGAATCGAACCCCCACCCTTTCGGGCAACCATTGGGCCCCGCTAATTCACTTCCTGTGTGCTTCCTCGTGCCGCTCGCAGCGTTTCTGCGCTTCTTCCAATGAAGACAACTCCAGGCACACCAGCTCAGTTGCCGGAAGATTCTCTGGAACCTTCACCCAAGCTGTATACGTCCACGTCGGAGACTTCAGCGCTCCATCCGGCTCGAAGTACGGGAGGCGCGGAGAAAGAACGCCGACCACGATGTAGCTGGTGTCGCCAATGGTGGCGTGCCATTCCCGGTTCCCGTCCCAGCCCTCCGACTGGGTCAGATCCTTCTCGATCCACTCAGTCACGGTTGTCCCGGTTCTGCCAGAACGCTTCGCTCCGGTATGCCTGGCGATCGTGGCCGTCGAGGCCGTCCCACCATTCGTCGCACGCACGCTTGAACTCCTCGTACGTGGACTTCTCAACGAGAGAGCACCCGAGCGCCGTGACCGCTGTTTGATCACCGGGCGCCATGAACACATCGATGTACAGGCCACGGTGCCAGACGAACTTGATGCCGTTCGGGCGGATGTACGTCAGCGTCCGGTCCCACTGTCCAGACGCAACAGCGTCCAGCGCCGCCTCGTACTCCTCCTGTACCTCAAAGGCCGGGTCGGTCGGTCCCCCTTCGCCTCCCTCAGTGAATTCCGCTCGCTTGCTGCCCAAGTGGATAGCGCAAAGATCCTTCTCAGCCTCCTCACGACGACCGTCACGGTGCGTCCAAGCGAAGAAGACACGGGCGACGGCCGGGGTCTCGTCGTCGCAGTACCGGCAGAGTTTGATGGTCATGGTCACGTGCTCCTCGACGACGGATGACGTAGTTCGGGAACGTTAGTGGCGGAGTGACGGCTACGTCAGGCGGCGACCTTGATCAGGTCCCGGCGGGTGAAAAGCACCTGGTACAGCACACCGATGCCGCCGACCGGCCAGAGGTCGGGGAACGCGGAGCTGTAGACGTGAAAGGTCACACGACCATCAGTTTCCCACGTCTTGATCCGGCCCGAGGCCACAACCTGATCAGCGATCACGTAGGTGAAACTCCGGTTGATGTAGTTCGTCATGAACTCTCTCCCGTGTCCAACCGACGGGCACCGTGCCCGCACGGCTCGATTTGGGGGACGGACGGCAGATTTCACCGCCCGTCCAAGCACACTGACGGAAAGCGGGGTCAGTGACGGGGGTCTTTCACGTAATAGGTGTAAAGAGACCGGGCGTAACGTCCCGCACCAACCGAAACTTCCATGAAACCCTCAGCGAGCCCGACGGTACACCCGAGCCCCGTGTACTCCTCCATCACTCGGTCGTACGTCACGGTAGAGGTAAGCGGAAGGACGACCTCCCCAACACCGAGCACCTGGGCGGAAGCGAAGTGGAACTTCTGCCCTTTAAGCGTTTCCAGCATAGTTGGACCTCCCGTTATCGGTGACGAATGTATGAGTTCCCGGAGGAGGATTCGAACCTCCTACACCCCATGGTTCTCGGTCCGGGACCAAAGTTTGTGGAAGTCCCTCGCACTCTCTGTTCTTATGGGAAGGGTCATCATGCGAGCGACCGCCCGCGCCGTCAGCCACACTCTGTCGTCTGTGCTGTCACTTCACAGCGATAACTCAGACGAGTACCTAGGTGACGTAAACGCGGGTTTCTTTTGCGACGGTTGCGTGGGACACCCCTGCCCTATTGCCTGTTTGCGTCGCCGCTCTCAGCTTCGATCGCTAGGGGTACCTTTCATGCTCGCTTACTCCGGCATCCTATCGGATCCTTCGTCGCTTGCGGCATGGTTCGGCCGTCGGCCGTCCGCTTGTTAGGCGGAACGGACTTTCTCACGCATCGGATGCAGTCCTCGGCAGTTCGGACCTTGCTGACTCCCGGTCATAGGGAGTGGCCTTATTCCGCTTGCCGATTTTTGCCCTGTACGCCTTTATTCTTTTCTCAAGGAACCGCACCATGCGACATATCCGCACTGTGTCAGCTTTTGCCTACCGAGCGCACCAGGTACAAAAGTGGCCTGGTTACGTCCAGCCGGTAGGGACAGGTAGTCCAACCCGTCTTGGTCCCGCTGATCACGGACTCATGCTGAGCATTACCGGGACTGCGCAGTACGCACCGCACGACTACAAGGGAGACTTACTTAACCCCTTACTCACGGTGCGCCATGTCCTTTCGGACCCCGGCGTCACATGGCTCTCGAAAGAGGATGGGACTCTTAGGGAGAACCAGGTCGAATCCGCCGCTAACAGCTCGGTGTCACCGACCGTTGAAAGGGCCCCGAAGAGTCCTTTCGGTATTGCTGTGCCGACCTAGGGGAGCTGTCGTAGGGCTATGAACCCCATGTCAGCTTACCTAGAGTAATGCCCGGTTGACGGCTGTCGTAGCCCGCTTCCCGCTCTTGCCGTGACTTACGCTATCAGACTGGCTTGGGGTTGAGAACCCTGTGTCAGTCTGCGAAGCCCTGCCGCCCGATCGGCGCCGCACTGGCCGCCTGTCGTTCGGCGGTCTCGACCTTACCAGACTGTCTCAGGGTTTAGAACCCCCTGACGGCCTGTCCAGTCGAGACGTCCTCTGGCGCCGCCTAGTGGGCATTCATTCGCATCGTGCGAATTACTCGGGCCCGCTGGACTGCGCTTTCTGGGGTGTCCCGCCCTCCCGCCGTGGTGGCCGGTGGGGTGGAACGAGAGCGACAGTACGGGGCTGTCGCACCCCAGTCAACCCCAAGTCAGCCGACACCTACTGACCAGGGGCGACGCTACGACGCCCGGAAGGAGGCGGGGGGCCCAGGGCCCCGACGAGTCGCTGAGGCTCTCTGAATGCCATTCCGCGCCCCATTGCCCCGCGCACTCCCTGTAGGCCGCTGAGGGGCAATGGGGCGCGCCCGCACCCAACGCGCGGCGGACGGGGCGCCGCCGCGCGTTGGGTGCGTCCTATGGCGCACCGCATGGGGCGACGAACGGCGGGGAAAATAACGGGGCGTCAGTTGATCAAGGCCATGGCTGCCATAACCATGCGTAACGAGGGCCCAGCCTGCCCAGTGAGATTGGTCTACCTTTATACGTCGTTCAACGACCCGGCCTATGTGGCTACGCTGTGCGAAAGTGTCCGGGGAAAGATTTTCGGGGGCCGGGGCATGGTGGTCCCTCTACCTGTCCATATACCCATAGGCATCATGGGGAGCCAGGAGGCGTGTCGGCGTCAATCTCGTGACGCTATGTGCGTAGCAACTCGCCGTAATGGCTGACGGCTCGTTTGTCAGGGGTGACCCCCAGCGCACAGACAGTAACGGGCAGCAGTATCAGCTACGCAAGGTGAGGAAAGGTCACCCTTACCTGACGCGTCGTCAGTAATGCGCAGCGTGAGCGCCATCGGCTACCTACCGTGCTCGTTTGCTCTCGGTGCGTCGTAACTGATAAGTCGTCAGCTTGACAAGCTCGGACATTACGGCTACGTCGAGCCGAGAACTTAGTCCAAACACTGATTTGGTTGTAGTGATATCTCGCATACACGGACATTGCGCGCTTTTCTCGGCGGCGAGGTGACATGCCGTCAGCTAGTGATGTGCGTCACTAAGGCTGACCTTATGTCACGTAGAGCCACCCCCCACCCTTAAATGATCAAGCGTGAGGCAGCCCCCCTGGTCGCTCCCACGGCTGGCCATCCCCTCACGCAAGGCAGTATCAGCACATTCCGTCGACAATGCGAAGCGTCACGTCCGCTCCGGCGACTTTCGGCACTCAGCGTTGCCGACGGGCCGTCAGTTATGGCTTTCTGTGAAGTAGAGGGAAAGTCAAGCGCTACTTTCAGCGACGGGCGTCTGATGGGGCGTCAGGCCCGGTGGAGGGCAAGAGAAGAGCCCCGGCGGGGAAGCTGGGGCTCTTCGGAGCAGTCGGACGTCAGCGGGCCTGGCAGTACAGATCACGCCACTGGTGTTGCTGCCGGGTCTGCCTGGTCCAGCAGCTGTTGCGCGATCCGCTCTCCACGGTCCATGGAGAGGTCGACCTTGACCAGGACGTCGCGCTGCACGATCGAGGGGAGGAGCAGTTCCCAGAGCACCTTCAGGCGGTGTGTCAGCTGCTGGCGCCCGTCGAAAGCATTTGAGACATGCTGAATACCTGCGAAGGCGGCGACGAAATTCCAGCTCACATCGCTGACGTTGACGTGGGCGCGTAGCTCTCCCTTCTCCTGAGCTGCTGTGAGGATCACGGTGACGAAATCTATCCACATCCGTGTGGAGCGGGTGCGGTCGAAATCGACCTTTCCCTGCTCCAGCGCCAGACTGCTCGCTCCGCGCTGCACTGGATCTTTCCTCAGCTGGTAGGCGAGGAAATAGCCCGCGTCGACGAGCTGTTGCGTTGCGATCTCTTGAGGTGGGATGGGGGCCATCTCTGTCAACTGGGCCTCGATGACGGCCACCCCGATGGACTTCTTGTCTTCGAAATGGTGGTAGATGGCTCCCTTGGTGACTCCCGAGCGCGCGGTGATGTCTGCGATCGTCGTGTCGGCGTATCCGACTTCGTCGAAGAGCGCCCCGGCGGCTTCCAGGATCTTTTGTCGTGTTCGTATCGCACGGTCCTGTTGGGGACGGGTTGGCTTACTCACTTGGCCTCCGATCTTGGTGAGTGGGACGAGCTGCTTAGGCGCACCAGACTCCTCGGCAGGCTGCCATGTAGAAACCGGGACCGTAGGCGACGACCGTGACGTTGGCGCCGTCGGCCGGGGGGGCGTCATGTGTCCGGGCGAGGATGTCGAGGGCTGCGGAGCCGCCGACGTTGCCGATTTGTTCCAGGCTGTTGTGGGAGTGTCTGGCTGCCTGGTCGTCGAGGCCGAGGGCGTGTGCGGTGGCGGTGATGATGCCTGGGCTGCCCGTGTGGATGATGGGAATGTCGGTCTTCCAGTCCCGTACCCACTCCGTCAGCTTCGGGAGGCACTCCTTGACGGCGGTGAGCGAGGCCGCGGTGGAGTCGAAGTGGACTCCTGCCGCGTCGGGGCGCGTGAAGTAGGCCGCGGCGGAGGTGGGCAGCCGGTACTCGAAAGAGGCGTCGATGCGCAGGCTGGGGGTGGTCGGTCGAGTGCTGGTGCCCAGGAAGGCGGCGGCGGCGTCGCCGAAAAGGCCCTTGAAGATCATGTGACTGATTTCGTGGTCCGCGTGGCTGTACGTGGTGCTCAGTGGCTCGGACACGACGCTGAGCACCGTGGCGTCGGGCCGGGCCGCCAGCATGTCTGCGGTCCTTGCCATGGCGAGTGCGCCGCCAGCGCAGGCGACGACGCTGAAGGGCATGCGGCAGACATCGGGGCGGAGGCCGAGGCGATCGGCCAGAGGGATGTCAATGCCCGGTAGCCGTCCGCCGGAGACGCTGTGGCTGGTGATGAGGACGTCGACCTCCTCGGGTGCCACGCCCTGGTCGTCCAGGAGTTGGCGTGCTGCGGCCTCGGCCATGTCGACGGCGTCGGCGTACGCCTGTGCAGTCCGCTCAGTGATGCCGATGGTGGGGTCGGCGGCACCGCCGACGTAGGGGCTGTGGAGAGGGTGGCTGAAGTAGCGGGTTCCCACCGCGGATCGTGTGATATGGCGCGGGATCGTCCGGATCCGGGGATGGGTGGGGTGGTGGGCCTTGATGTCGTTGACGATCTCCTCGGTGAGCACCTTGTGGGGGGCCAGTGCGATGGCAGGGCGGGATATGTAGGCGGGTGCCATGGGTGTCCTCTGCGGTGAAGGCGGTTGGGACTGAGTAAAGGCGAGGTCAACTTACGCCAGTGTTTCGGCCACGTGTGACTGCGCTCTGATGCGCCGCTGGGGGCGTGGTCTGTGCTTGGACAGGAGGAGGCCGCCGACGCGGGCGCGGGGTGATTGGGTCGGGCATGCGGAGAGCAGTGTGACCCAGATGTCTCCGAGGAGGTGATGGCGTAGGGGTCGGCAGTCGCCGTCGGTTTCGGTATAGGCGCGGGGGAGGGCGGCGTACATGGGCCCAACCGTTGGGTCTTCACGTACCGCGTGGTCGATTTCGAGGAGCACGGGGTCGTCCCGGAGCGCCTCCCGCGCTGCGCGGAGTTCAAGTAGGAGGTTGGGCGCCCAGTACCGTTCCCATCCGAGGAGGGTGTTCTCTCGGGCGTCGGGGTCCAGCAGGCCCCACCGCAGGTGGTTGCGTGGGGGTTTGCCGGATCGGAAAACGTTGGCCCAGGCGGTGTTGTAGGAGAGGACTGTCCAGCACTGGTCACTGGTCCATGCTGGGTGGGGGATGGCCTCGATGAACTCGGCCCAGGCAGCGGGGACTTCGAGGCCGGAGTGGGGTCGGATGGGGTGTGGTGGGTCGCAGTCCAGAGCGAGTCGGCACAGGTCGGCCCACTCGACCTCGGACATATTGAGGAGCCTGGCGACGGCGGCCAGGAGGTCGAGGGCGGGATGGGGGAGTTGCCCCTGCTCCAGGCGGCGGTAGGTCTGGACGGAGTGGTGGATGCAGGCGGCTACTTCGTGCTGGTAGACGCCGGGTTCCTCGCGTGGAGCGAGGCCGATGTCTTGCGGCCAGGTGGCCCGACGCTTTGTGCGCAGCAGGCGGCGCAGCTCTTCACGTGCCATGGGGTCGCGCCCTTATCAGAGGTGTCGTGCGTTGGGAAGGTCTGTTAGTGCTCAGATTTTGAGTACTGGTGTGCGAATACGGCCGGGATCGTTCTTCGTCACTCTGAGTGCTCGTGGAGCAGTCGGAGATCGGTGGAGTTTGACAGGCGATTCGCTGTATCTCCCCGTAATTTTGGTGCAACCGGCCATGGGTGGGCCGTCTTCTGGGTCTCGGGTCGTCGGCGGCGGGTTGTGGTGCCGTCCGGTTCGTCACTGTGAGTAAAACCAACCATGTGCGACGTTTTCGCTAGGGTGCCGTGCTGTGGGTGCGGAGACTATCCAGCCTCTCGCTCACTGGGTTGAATGTATGTTCGGATGAACTCGAACCATAGTGGGGCATACGCCGTCACTCGGGACACAGGGGGTGCAGATGCGAGGGTTGTCGGGCGACGATGCGACCCCGGTGATCTCCGAGGCGGCTGCGCAGAGCGGAGGGGCGTCGGTGGCTGAGGTAGAGCTGCGGATCGGGTCGGACGAGGCTGAGATTGCGTGGGTGTGCGGGCGGCTGCCGAGCCATGGTTATCGGGTGAACCGGCTCACCGGGGAGGTCGTCGTCATGGTCCGCGAAGAGGATCTGAGGGACATGCTGTCCAGTCGCCGCGCGGTGAACGCGGCCTGAGCGAGGGAAAGGGGGCGGGCCCCCAGCGGTTGCCGACTGGTACGGCGGCCTGCTGGGGGCCCGCTGCTTGTGTATCGGAGAGCAGCGACAGGGTTGTACGGGGCCCCGGCTTCTTTGATCAACTGTTACCGTTGGGTGTTGCCTAACAGTTGTCGAAGAGTTGATAAGTTTCGGCGGTGCTGCCTCTGTGGCCTATGTGGCAGGCGGCCGGGCAGGCCCTCGTGGCCGGGAAGGGATTGATGAGGAAGAGCTGCATGCGCCGTCTGCCGACTGGAGCGCTGTGCGGTGCGCCGGTCGAGGGGCAGGCGTACAGGGTGGAGCTGAATCAGTCGCACATACTCGATCTGTGGCGTTGCGGGCCGTGCGCCATCGACTTGGACCGCGCGCTGTTGGAAACGCTCTCGGATGCGGACGGCGGTGGCAAGCCCCTGCGTGGCAGGCGGTACATGGACCAGTCGGGTGTGCTGGCGTCCTCGGATGACATTCGCGCCTGGTTCGAGTTGCTCGTTCAGAACAGTCCCGACCTGCTCCCTGCGGAGCACGTGGCGACCATCAAGTCCTGGTCGGAGGCCCCGCCAACCAAAAAGTTGGGGCGGGTCAGCAACGAGCTTGTCGAACTGTGGGAGCGGCTTCGGCCCGAACTTCACGTCGAGGCCAACTGGGACCCGGTGAGCCCAACCCAGGCGTTCGAAGGTCTGAGGGCGGCGCTCATCGAGGATCCGACCCAGTTCACGGTGCAGGAGCGGGCCATGATCATGGGGCTGCGCAGCAACGAGGTCCCGCCGATTGCGCTCCAGGTGTACGGCCGTATCTACGCGTCGCAGCAGCGTGTGGACCAGCTCGATCAGCAGTCATAACAGGCGTGGTGACGCGACAAAAGGGCCCGCCGACGCGGGCCCTTTCTGGCTTTCCGGAAGACCCCAACACCTGTTGTTAAGTTGAACATCTGTTTCTCACTTGTTAGTGTCCACCTTGCGTAGGTGGTGCTGGCGACCGCCATCACGGAACCGGCGCAGACGCCGTACGCCTTGGTGGGGGAGGACGCTCAGAGTGACCCGCAAGATCAGCTTCAAGAGAGCCGAACGCGCTGTGCGCGAGTGGCTGGAGACCAAGGTCGGGCGCACCCAGGAGGAGTACGAGCGCGACATCACGCGCTACATCCGCCACTGCGCGGCCCGCGACGTGGACCCTCTGCGAGCCCGGCCCGACACGGCAGCAACGTTCCTTCGTGCTCTGGAAGTTGATTACGGCCTCGCGCCGCGCACGCGTCGGCGGGCGTTCAGCGTGGTCAGTGCCTTCTACACGTACGCGATCCGCTGGCGGTACGCCCGCCAGAACCCGTTCACGGACGTGGCCAAGCCCCAGCCTTCGGGGGAGCCCGCCCTGGGCATGTCGATGGAGGAGTCGGTCGCCGTCCTCACGGAGGCGTTTGACACCTCAGACCGACTCTACGCGCTGGTCACCACATTGCTTTTGCTGGGCCTGCGCATCAGCGAGCTGCTGGGCGCAGACATCGAGGACATCGGCACGGTCGCAGGCCAGCGGGTGCTATGGATCAAGCCGAAGGGTGGTGATGACAAAATCGCCATGCCCTTGCCGGACGCCGCGTTCGCCGCCCTCGACGCCTACCTTGGAGACCGTACGACCGGGCCGATTTTCGTGACCCGTTCCGGTCGTCGGCTCAGCCGATCCGGCGCCTACGACACCATCGTCCGGATGGCCCGCCGGGCAGGTGTCACCCGTCTTTTCCCGCATCTGCTCCGCGCAACGACGACCGTACTCCTGCTCCAGCTCGGCCAGGCGCTGGAGCGCGTGCAGGAGGTCATGCGGCACCGGGACATCAGGACCACCATCGGGTACGACAGGGCGGCCCGGCGGCTCCAGGAGTCGCCTGTGTTCGCGCTGGAGCAGGCGCTCTTCGGGAGGGTCGCCTGAGATGCGTCATACGCCTTCCTACCGCGACCTGGGTCGGACGAACGGCCCCTCGATACAGGCCAGTTGCACCTGCGGGTGGGTGCAGAACCGCCTGGATTGCGGCAGCCAGCTCCGTGCGTACCTCGCCGTCGCCGACCATCTCCGGGAGGAGGCCGCGCTGAATTCACGCAGGCCGGTCGATGCCCCTATTTCTCAACATGACAGGAGAGCAGCATGACATATGACCCGATGGCTCGCCTCGCTGAATTCCATGCGGCTTTCGGAATTGAGAATGAGCGCGACTCCGATGACAAGGAGAACCTCGTGCTGTTGCGCCGAAGACTTGTCGCTGAGGAGGCGGACGAGGTCTGCGTGGAACTGGCCCGTCTGGCGCGGCGGGTGGAGCGCCGCCAGCTCGGGCGCAGCGCCCGAATCGCTCTTGCCAAAGAGTTGGCCGACCTGCTGTACGTCACCTACGGTACAGCTGAGGTTCTGAATATTCCGCTGCCGCAGGTGTTCGAAGAGGTGCACCGCAGTAATTTGAGCAAGCTCGGTCTGGACGGTCGTCCGATCCGTCGTTTCGACGGCAAGGTGCTCAAGGGGCCGAATTACGTGGAGGCCGATGTGGAGCGCGTACTTTTCTCTGCTGCTCCCGGGCAGGAGGCAGCGTGAGCAGCAGGGACAGAATAGTCGAGCGGCTCGACGTGCACTACTCGCGGCAGGAAGCGGTTGATTCCCTTCATCATTGGGCGTCCGTGGTGAAACATTTGGGCGGGGCGGATCGATTCGGGGTGCGAATCGGCCGTCAGGTCCACGTTGCGGGAGCTTGGCAGTGGCCGGTCTATCTGATGGAGTATGCGGACAAGGCGTCTGAACAGGGCCCGCGCGAGATGGCGCGCTGAGTTCGTGGTAATAGCCCCCGCACCGCTTCCGGTGCGGGGGTTTTCTGTACCTCATGGCGGGGCCGCAAACTTAGAATTGCAATGTACTTCGCTCGTCTTCGCCGTAGGAGCCATCGTGGCAAAAAAGTACGCCAGGCCAAAGCCGCTCCCCGCGCGCGGGAGTAACTTCGAAAACCGCAGCCCGTATACCAAGCGCCAGATCGAGCGACTCCAGTACCAAGCACGGAAAAACGCCAGCCCAAAAATTCAGGAGCGCCTGGCGGCCTTCGAGGACGGCGACACCGCGGCACTGTTCACCTTCTCGACATACCCTGACCACACGGTCAACCCGGAGCGCCCGCGAACGGTGGCCGCAGGCTATGACTACAAGACACACACCCTGCGCATCCAGTTCCGGAATGGTGAGCAGGGCAGGGGGCGTCCAGGAGGTCCGGTGTACGAGTACTACCGGGTCTCCGAGAGCCAGTGGCGGCACGTCCGTAAGGCCACGTCCGAGGGACGGTACATCAACAGCACCTTGAGGAATCATCCGTACCGTCGAATTTCCTAGGAGGTGCGATGTCGCCTGAAATAATTGCGGCGTTCTTCGGCGGCGGCGGCATTGCCTCTCTGGCTACCTGGGCCACCGTTTGGCAGGCCAGGCGCTCAGCCGCCCAGCAGGAGCAGCGCGACCTCCGGGAAGAGCAGGAGGCTGCGCTCCTTCAGCTGCGGCGCTATGTGCGAGAGCTGGAGGAGCTGTTGCGCTACTACCGGGAATCCAGCATTGACTATTCAGTGCAGCTCCGCTCCCACGGTATCGACCCGCAGACGACTGCACGTATGCCCTCGTCGCTGCTGAACCAGGAATAACTGATTGGGTCCGGCCCGCGTAAGGATGCGGGTCATGGCCACTAATTTCTTTTGCCGCGTAGTCGGCGTGAACAAGGGGCAGAGACCCTTCTTCATCACTTGGACACAGGAAACGTCCGCGCCTTATCGGCGCAGTGATAGGACATACGTCGTCCGTATTGGGTTCCGGAGAGGCTTGGCGGTTGGCCGGTATACCCGAGTGCTGGCCGACGAGGATGCCGCGATGCGATCGATCTTCCGGATGGTGGGCTGATGGAAGACGAGTTCTACGAGGCCGATGCCACCACGGACGCGGATACGGTGCGCAGGATGGTCGCTGATCTTGCTCTCGATATGGACGACGAGTGGCGGCTGCTTCAGATGCTGGGGGTCGATCGGTGAAGCGGACTTTGAGGGTTTTGCGCGAGCTGGTGCCTGGTCATCGGCTTCGTGATCGTGTCGCCCGCCGGAGCGCAGCGTTGCCGACGGCGGATGTTGCCGAGTGGGCCGACCAGGGGGTCACCCAGGTGTCCCGCGCAGTGGGTGAGCTGCGCAAGAACGTGGACCAGGAGCAGCTTGACCAGGCCGCTGAGGGCCTGGTCGTGGTCGCTGGAACGCTGGAGGAGCTGGCACGCCGGGCTATCGTCCGTCGGTGACGCAGGAGATGTCGAGGCCGCGGTACCGGGCTGCGAACAGGGCGCCTTGGTACATGCGGATGTGCAGTCGGGGCCAGGGCAGAAGACCGGCGACCATGCAGCCGAGCGCGCCGACGGCGGCGTACAGGGGCTGGGACGCGGACCGGACACCGTACTCGGCGGCCGACCGAGACCTGGCGGCGGGATCCTCCAGCGTCGTGAGCGCCGTTGCGCGTGCGATGAGGCGTCCGGTGCGCAGGCTGAGGGCCAGGTAGAGGGGGAGCGACAGCAGGCAGGTGTAGACACCGACCCCCAGCACGACGCGGGCGCCGCCGCCGTCCTGTCCGCCCGCTATGAGTGCGGCAACGACGGCGAGCGCGAGCATCCCGTAGGTGACGACGTAGCAGATGCGGGTCAGAGCCAGGCGCTTGGGGGAGTACGGGGAGTGCAGTTGTGCCTCCTGCCAGGCTGCGTGCCGTTTCTGCTCGACGTATGCGTGGCCGTGTTCCTGCACGTCACGCCATTGGTCGGCCTGTTGCGCCCAGAGTTGTGCTCCAGCTGCCGCCCAGCCTGCTCTTTGCACGTTGTGCACGTTCCCTCCCCGACCCGTTGTGTGCGGGGAAGGCTACAGCAGGGGTGGGTGGCGTGGGTGTTCGGTGAAGGGAAGCGGCTGATTGCCGCCTATCTGGGAGTAACGTTTTTTCTGCTCCGGTTCATAGCCTCGATCTCGATTTCGTGAAATTCGAGGAGCGGGGCTTATGGGTGGAGCGGTCGCGGTGCAAGAAGAAGATGGTGCCGAGAGATTCCCGGAGATCAGCCAGGAGACCGTCGACCAGATCATCGACAAGTTGCTCTTGGTGGTCGACGAGCTGTCCGGGCACCCTCTGAGGCACTATCAGAAACCCCTGGCCCGGCGGATCCTGGAATCGGTGATTCTCGGTGATGCCAGGACCATTACCTCGTGCATGGCCCGGCAGTCCGGCAAGACCGAAACCATAGTCAACACGATCGCCGCAGCGATGATCATGTTCCCGAAGCTCGCTCCAATATTTCCGAACCTGATGGGGCGCTTCGCCGAAGGCGTGTGGGTTGGAGCTTTCGCTCCAGTTGATGACATGGCGGACAACTTGTATTCGAGGTTTGTTACCCGGCTCACCTCCGAGCGGGCCCAGGAGATCATGCAGGACCCCGAGGTCGACGACAAAGTTTCAGGCAAGGGCCGGGAACTGAAGCTGGTCAAGTCGGGGTCACTGGTGCGGAAACAGACATGCCATCCGCGGGCTCAGATCGAGGGACGGACTTACCACGTCGTGCTGGTCGATGAGGCGCAGGTCGCTGACGAGCGGGTCATCAACAAGAGCATCTCCCCGATGCTCGCCAGCACTCGCGGGACGATGGTCCTCACCGGCACGCCGACCTATTTCAAGGGCATCTTCTACAAGATCATTCAGCAGAATAGGCGCTTGGCTAATCGTCGAGGGCAGCGGCAGAACCACTTTGAGGCCACCTGGAAGGACGTCGCCAAGGCGCACCCCGACTACGGCGTCTACATCGAGGCCGAGAAGCTCAAGATCGGTGAGGACTCGGACGAGTTCAAATTGAGCTACCGACTCATCTGGATGCTGGACCGAGGAATGCTCACGACCGGGGAGAAATTCGAGGCACTATGTGACAGCTCCATGCAGGTGGTCAAGGCCTGGAATCACACGCCAGTCCTCGTAGGCATCGACCCGGCCAGGAAACAGGACGCCACCATTGTCACGGTTACGTGGGTGGATTGGGACCACCCTGACGAGTTCGGGATGTATGAGCACCGAGTCCTCAACTGGCTGGATCTGTCTGGCCTCGAATGGGAGGAGCAGTACTACCGAATCGTCGACTGGCTGAGCGCGTACAACATATGGGCGATCTGCATCGATGTCGGAGGCGTCGGCGACGTGGTCGCTTCCCGTCTCAAAGTTTTGATGCCGCATGTCGAAATCGTGGAGTGCAACTCGGATCTCGGTGCACAGTCGAAACGCTGGAAACACCTCATGGAATTGATGCGCCAGGGCAAGCTTGCTTGGCCGGGGCATTCGAAGGCGCGGCGTCTTAAGGTGTGGCGGCGCTTCCAGACGCAGATGGAAGATGCGGAACTGCGCTTCCAGGGCCCGAATATCATCGTCGAGGCTCCCGATGAAACCGGCGCCCATGACGACTACGTGGATTCGCTGGCGCTATCAGTGTGGGCATCTGCGGAGATGTCCATGCCGGAGATTCAAACCCAGGAAAATTTCTTCTACCGGTGAGGGAACGTTTGCGCGGATAATCCAGAAAGCCGCCCGCTTTCCTGGAGGATGCATGACCACGCCGCCGGACCCCACCGTCGATGAGCTGAAGCGCCAGATCGCCGCGCTGACGGCAGAAAACGCTCAGCTGAAGGCCGACGCCTCCAAGCTGGCCAAGGAGCGCGACCAGGCGCTCCTTGGCTGGCGACCCACCAACTTCTACGACCTGCAAGGGCGGGCACGCCCCGGCGACCCGTTCCTCACCAAGGGCTGGGCGGCGCTGACTCCCGATACCCGGCCGCCGTCGTACCCCACGCACCTGGCCGGGTCCTTCAATGGCTCTCAGGGCGGGCCCGCTCCGGTGATCACCTTCACCTGGACCACGCCCGCCTCCGGCGCGCCGGCCTCTTACGAACTCCAGCGCCACGAGGGCGAGATCGACGTCAATCCCGCTGACCCCAGCCGGGCCTTCCTCGTACAGCTCGACGGTGGCCTCACCACGTACAAGCTCGACCTCACCGGCCACAAGATCCGAGCACCCCGGTACCGCTTCACCCTGACCGCAATCGACGCCAGCGGACGCCGGTCGACTCCCGCCGTCGCCGTCGTTACGACCTGAGATGGGCGGCTTCCCGTACGAGCACCCGCCGCGGGGCTGGGAGACCAATCCCTGGTGGATTCCTGGCTGGACGGCGCAGCGCCCCATCGGCCACGACCAGGTCCCGACGCAGAAGCCGCAGTTCCCCGAGCACATCGAGCAGGTGAGGCTCGGGGCGACGTACCTGTGGGGGAGTGAGGCAGCGGTCTACCGGGCCAGTGTTCTGGTACGCGCAGCAGCACCTCTGGTCGACACCACTACCGGCATCCGCATCCTTCCCACAACCACGCGTGTGCCGGTCCGTGACGGCCAGCTGGCGATGACCCTTCCAGCTTCCACCGGCCCGTCACTGGCCGCGGCGATCTCGTACTCGGTCTGGGAAGTCATGCCAGCTGGGCGGCAGTTCATGATCCGTGTCCCGTCTGGTGTGGGTGACACTGTCCAGCAGCTCCACGCCCTGGAGGTCGACGAGCCCTATCAGCCGATCCCGGTGCCTCGGCTTACCAGTCGGACGTACGCCTGGACGAGCTGGTGAGCTAGGCAGTGGGATGATGGCCGCATGGTGTATAGGGATCGGCAGGGCACGGAGATCACCCCTGACGAGTGGGCAGCGCTGTGGAACGACATGACGTATCGAGCGGTCGCGTCATCGGCCCCCTCCCACGGAGTCTTGGTTCGGACCGTGTGGGAGGGGGTCGATGACGCGACGGGAGTGGGTTGCATGTTCGCCACGGGAGTCTCGCGTGACGGCGGGAGCACGTGGAGCACCGAGTGCGAGGATGCTCGCACCGAGGGCGACGCCCTTGTCCAGCACGGCGAGGTAGAAACCATGTGGGGCAGTGGGAGGAGTTCAGCATGAGGCTGCTCTCTGTCCGCACGGCTGCGCCGGGCGACGGTCCCCACGTCGCGGCCCTGGCAGGCATCGCGCTCGGTGTTGTCGACGGCTATGCGGACCGGGGGCTCCCCGGCCAGGTCGACGCCGAGGGCGGTCGTATCACGCTGCGGTACGGTCAAGGGATTTGCCGTGTTGCCGTGGACGACCAGGGCCAGGTGGCGGGCATGGTTTATACAGCTCCGCCAATTTCCTGGCTCGACGAATATCCTGCTCCGGCCCGCCCATCCCTGGCCCGGCTGTTCACCAAAATCGAGCTGCTGGCTGTATATGAGGACCACCGTGAGCACGGGTTAGGTGGTGGGCTCCTGGCAGCGGTAGAAGACGAAGAGCGGGAACTGGGCCGCCATCTGCTGGTCGCAAATGTCGCGTTGCGCGACCGGAGCGTCCTGCGGTGGTACAGGCGGCGCGGATACACCATCGCAGCTCCCGGTGAGCCCATCATCGCCAACAGCAATCGCGGGCCGGTGAGTGTGGTCGACACGGGTGACGGCTACGTCCTGGCAGCCAAAGCCCTCCAGTCAGGCTGCTCTCTGAAACGGGCTGAGAGCCACGACCAGAGCGGCATCTTCATCGTCCAGCGTCGGCGTGGCTGACATCGGTTCCAAAGATTGTGGGGGCGGACCCGTTGGGTCCGCCCCCACAACGCTCAACCGCCGTCTTGCCTGCCGGTTTTGTCAGTCGCGTGGTCGTGCGTAGGAGTAGCGGGTGATGCGGTCGCCGTGACACAGGTACTCGCCGTATTCGAGGGTGCGGCCCGACTCGTCCACCAGCCGGTTGTAGCCGACGATGATCGCGGAGGGGCGCTCCGTGATGCCGAGCAGGTCGGCGTCTTCGTCCGAGGCGATGCGCGCCTGGAGCAGTTCGTCGGCGTCCGTCCATGACCGGCCGGTGGCGTCCTCGATGGCCTTGGCGGTGCCTCCGGGAATGCGCTCGGTGCTGAGCAGCTGCGGGACAATTTCTGCGAGTTCGAGGTCGAACCAGCTGGTGGAGGCACTGACTGCGGCGCCGGACTCGGCGTAGGTGACTCGCTGACGCCGGATGGCCTCCTGGCCGGGCTCGATGCCAAGGGCCTGTGCTGCTCGCTCCGAGGCGGGCTCGATCCGGGCAGAGAGGATCTTGGCGTACTGTCCCTTGGGATAGATGCGGCCGGTGATCTCTACTGCCCGCGTGCGGTCGTAGGCGGAGTGGTGCAGGGTCTTGGTGGTGACGATGGTGCCGACGCCCTGACGGGAGGTCACCAAGCCCTCGGCGCGCAGCACGCCAAGGACCTTTGTCGCGGTGGACCGGCTGATTCCCCAGTCCCGCTCCAGCTGGCGCTCGCTGGGTACGACGTCTCCGTCTGCGAGCGCCCCCGTGATGATCTGTTCTCGCAGGTGGGTGACCACCTGCATGTAGGGCGGCAGTGGGCGCGTGATCTCTGGGCTCACGGCGTTCCTCCTCAACTGGTGGACTAGGCCACAAACATGATAGGGCATCAGCCTTGACAGTGGCCTGTGGCCTACGCCACTATGGAGGGGTGAGTTACTCAGCGCATTTGGCTCATCACGCCAGATGCGCCATTGTGATCCGCCTCCACCTACGGAAGGCAGGAACATGAAGACCATCGTCGCCCGCGTCTGGCGCGCACTGCGAGGACCGATGCAGTGGCGCATCCTCTGGCTCGCCCACGCGAAATACATGGTGGGCGTGACCGGCGTAGTCCGTGACCACGAAGGCCGGGTGCTCCTGCTCCGCCACCGTATGTGGCCGCAAGACCGGCCCTGGGGCCTGCCGACCGGCTACGCGACCCGGGGCGAGGACTTCGCCGACACGGTGGTGCGAGAGGTCCACGAGGAGACCGGCCTGGACGTGAAAACCGGCCGCCTCATCCACCTCAAGAGCGGATACAAACTGCGCGTCGAGGTGGCATACGAGGCCACCCTCGTCGGCGGGACCCTCAAGATCGACAGCAGCGAGATTCTGGAGGCGCAATGGTGCACCCCGACCTCTCTCCCCGCAGGACTTCAGCCCTCCCACCGGGAACTGATCCTCGGAGAAACCGGGAACTGACTCCCGGCGAAACCCTCACCGGCGCGCAGGTTGGCCCTCTGCTGGACGCCCTGTCCAACCTGCGCGCCAACCCACTCGCCTACGCCGCAGAGCAGCACCCCGACCACGAGTTCCTGCCGCTGACGACGGTCATCCGCACATGGGAGCAGCAGGGCGTGGACTGCGCTGCGTGGCACACCGGCTACGCGGACCTCACCACCCGCTACGGAGACCTCGGGCTGACCCAGTTTCTCCCCCCGGACCGGTTCTTGGTCGCCGTCAGCTCCACCCGGCAGCAGGCATTCGGCGGATTCCACCACCCGAACCAGGGATACCGGCATCTGCAAATGGTGGCGCTCGTGACCGCGTACGGGGACATGAACGCCGAACCGTCCGAGCTGGCAGTGCTGGATCTGCTGCGCGGGTACGCCCACGATTGCCTGCACTACGGCAGTGCCCGCCGATACCAGTGGCGTGACGGTGAGGTGGTGCGCACCCAGTACGGCATCAACTACCGTTCGGCGGAAGGGAGATCGTACTCGGCGCGGGACAAAGAGGGTGCCGAAAGTACGAGGAACCTGGGTGTCGTGATGGAGGGGGCTTGCGACCGAGAGGCGCGGTCCATCACCCGGGCAGCAGCTGACACCCACGCCATCACCGAGCCAGCCGGGCTCGACCGGTATGCCTACCGGGACGTGACCGGCAGCCTCACCGAGGGCGACGTCGCGGCACTGGCCGCCGGAGTACCGGGGGAGGGCCCCGAGCACACCTTGTACCTCAGCAGCATGGGCCGGTACCAGGCAACCGTAAACGGGCGCTACGGGCGCTTCCTCGACCGGATCGGCGGGCCGGAGGCATCCGGCCTGCACAGCACCATCCTCGCAGCCATGATCAGCGGTGACATGCGAGGGCTGTGCGCCTGGCTCGACGGCAGATTCGGACCCGGAGCTTTCGCCGCGCTGTTCATGACCCCGAGCTACCTGGCCCTCGCCAGCTAACGCTGACGGCCCACCAACAACAAAAAACGAGCAGGGCGGTGAACCATCACCGCCCTGCTCTGCGTTCTCACCGGCCCACATCGCTCGATAACACAATGGGGCCAATACCTCAATCATGAAAGAGAGTGCTCATCCACGATTGAGGTACCGATATGCCCTCCAGCCCACTCGCACCGGTCCCGGACGTCGCCGAAAGGGGGCGGGCCGAGTACACGAATAAGACCGGCTCCAACGCTGCACGCAAGGGCCGCCTGCGCTTCGAAGAAGGAATCGGAACTGACACAGATGTCCCGCATGATTTTGGGGTGGGAGTTCTCTCCGGCTACGAGACCGCTCCGGGACGCCCGAATCACAATAAGGTCGTCTGGAAGAAGCCGTCCGAGGAAACCCTCAAGGCCCGCGCCCATGTCGGCTCGGCCTCCTGGCCGGAGGCGCCGGAATATCTCCAGCCCTTCGCCGACGGCGCGGGGTCCGGAGCGGAGTTGAAGTTCCAGGCGGCCATCCGTGATGGTAGCCACCAGTTCCGCAAGAACTACGCGACGATTACCGAGTAGCAAACGCACACCCGGGAAACCCTCGCCTCGCCTCAGCAAGACGAGGCGAGGGTTTTCTTCACTCCCGCGCCTAACAGATATCGCGCAGCGGCCTCAAGAATGTACGCATCTGATGTCGAACGATGTGAGTGAGGCCGTATGTCGTCGGTTGCGTTCTATCCTCCGGCCATGCGAGCTGCCGCTTCCGATCTCGCCATTTCCATCTCGCCGCTGGGGCTGGTCGAACTCAGCGACGAAGAATTCGAGGTTCACGGGCAGCGTCTGAGCCGCTACTCCACCAACTGGGCATTCTATCTCGGTTTCCACCACTCGTATCGACGCGAGGCCGGAGAAACCCAGAACGCGATCAACTACACAGGCGCGCTGTGCCGCTACGTCAATCATTTCGTGTTCGGGCGCGGCATCCAGTTCGAAACCAAGAAGAAGTTCGACCACATCATCCCAGCCCTCTTGCGGCGAGCCTGGGAAGAGGACAACGACAAGAAGTCGATTCTCTACGAGATAGGCGAAAACGGCGGAGTCACCGGAGACGCCTTCGTGAAAGTCGCCTACGAAGAGGCTTGGGAAGACAAGGCTGGGCGCCAGCATCCCGGGAGGGTCAGGATCCTTCCCCTCTCCAGTGCCCATGTTTTTCCGGAATACCATCCGCATGACCGAGACAAGCTGACCCGCGTCAAGATCAAGTACAAGTTCTGGGGCACTTCGACCGACGGCACCAGGACCACATATACATACACTGAAATCCTGACGGACGATCGGATATCGGAGTACATCAACGACGACCTGGTGGACGACCGACCCAACCCGATCGGCGTTATCCCGATCGTGCATATTCGCAACATCGCCGTCTCCGGCTCGCCCTGGGGGAAAAGCGACCTCGACGACATCATCCCCCTCAACCGCGAATACAACAACATCACGAACGCCATCGCGGATATCATCAACTACCACGCAGCCCCGGTCACCATCATCACCGGCGCCAAGGCCACGAACCTCGAAAAGGGACCCAAAAAGGTCTGGGGCGGCCTACCCAAGGATGCAAGCGTATTCAACCTTGAATCTGCCGTGAACCTCCAGGGACCGCTTGAGTACCTGGGGATCCTGAAGAACAGCATGCACGAGCTGAGCGGCGTCCCCGAGACCGCTCTCGGCAAGGCGCAGCCGGTGTCGAATACATCAGGCGTGGCGCTCGCAATCCAACATTTCCCCTTGGTCCAGCGGGCCAGCCTCAAACAAATGCAATACGGCAGCGGCTTCAAGCGGATCAACGACCTGGTCCTCCTCACCCTCTACACGTACGAGCCGGAAACCCGCGCCTACGACCCCGTCACCGAGGGCATCAAGAAGGACCCCAGCCAGCCGACCATCATCGATGTCCACGACCCCGAGGCGTACCAGGCCGACGTCGTCTGGCCCAGTCCGCTGCCTGTTGACAACATCGTCAAACTCAATGAAATCCAGCTGAAGATGGCTCTCGGCTTGGAGAGCAAACGTTCCGCCCTCAACGAACTCGGTGTCGAATTTCCCGACGAGAAGCTGCGGGAAATCGAGGAAGAGCAGAGGCAGGATGTCATGGCCCAGGGAGCCTTGGACTTTATCAAGGCGTCCATTGACGCTGGTATTTTCGAAGCCGCGGGCATCCCGCCGGAGAAGCCGCACACTGACAACAAGGTCGCTCCGGCAAAGCCAGCGGGAAGCCCTGATGATTCGGGATTCTCTCTGAAACTCGGGATGGACGCCAAAAAAATATTCGACAGCGTTGTGACCATGGCGCACAACCCAAAGGACCAGCGCAGTCCGCAGAACTCCGAATCCGAGCAAGACAGTTGATGACGTGAGGATGTAGCCATGCCGAACACCGAACCGACCGCCCCGGCCTCTTCCGCTCCGCAGACGTCCGAGCCGACCGGGGAGACCATCACCGTAATGGTCCCTCCTCCGGAGCAGGGTATCGAGGCGCCAAAGGCGCTCACCGAGGACGACATCGCCCGAGCGCGCCAGCAGGAACGCGAAACGCTCACGAACCGCCTTGAGTCGCAGCAGGAAGTACTGGACAAGCTGGCGACGGATCTACAGCAGCGCGAGGCAAAGCGCAAGGCGGACGAGGAGGCGGCTGCCGAGGCGCAGCGTGTCGCCGAGGAAGAGGCCGAGCGAAAGCGACGGTCCGAGCTGACTGCGAAAACCCTTCTTGCTGAAAAGGAAAAGGAGTGGGAAGCCAAGCTGGCCGATCTCCAGAAGCAGATTGCTGAGCGGGATGCCCTGGCTGCCAAGGAGCGGGAATTTGCGGAGCTTCAGAGCTACCGATCGGCCGCGCTGGCGCAGGCGGCCGACAATATCGCCCCCGAGTTGCAGGACCTGGTGACGGGAAACACCAAGGAGGAGATCGACGAGTCGATCGCCGCCATGGCCGCCAAGTCGGCCGCCATTGTGCAGAGCATCCAGGCCGCCCAGACCCAGGCCCGTGCCCAGATGCGGGGCACCCAGCCCACTGGCTACGGCATCGGGCCCGGCGGTGCCATGGGAGACACCCGCCAGCTCTCCGTGGAGGAGATATCGACGATGCCGATGTCTCGGTGGGCAGAGGTACGAAAGCAGATCCCTGGCATTGCATCGTCGTCCGGTGACCGCGGAATGTTCGGCTGAAGAATATGACACCCATCTTTCTGTTCATGAGAGGTGGGTGTCCTTGTGTTTGTACCTATTCGGGTAACAGATTATTCCGCGGGCCGATCACACTAAATCTGGACGGCAGCGTACGCCTTGGCGGATCCAGACACGGTGTGCCAGTTAGAGCGTAAGACCGGTCTTTATCGTCTACACCAGGAGGACACGATATGCCATCTGCGATCACTGGTACTGGCCAGCTCGGTGCGAACCCGACTGCCTACCCTGGCTCCAACACTCAGCTGACCCCGGCTATCCAGACCATCTGGAGCAAGGAAATCCTGTTCCAGTCGATGCCGATCTTGCGCTACGAGCAGTTCGCTGTGAAGAAGACCGAACTCGGGGTCGCGCCGGGGCTTCAGATCAATTTTATGCGGTACAACAACCTGGAGGGAGCGCGGCAGCTTGTTGAGGGTGTCCGCATGGAAACCCAGGCCCTTTCCGCGAGCCAGTTTTCGATTACGGTCGCGGAGCACGGAGCCGCCGTCGCGGTCTCGGAGCTGCTGCTGAACGCTTCTTTCGACGACGTCATGGCGAGCGCCAGCCGTCTGCTGGGCCGGAATATGGCGATGTACCTGGACGGCCAGTGCCGCGATGTCCTTCTGGGCGCGACGAGCGTTCTTTACGGCCGTGATAAGTTCAAGCCGGGGCAGCCGATCACGAACATGTCACCCTATGACAAGGGACAGAACGCTGTCGGTCGAGACGGTCTCACCGAGCACTTTTTCACCTCGGCCGTCGTCAAGGATGGCGTCGAGACACTTGCCTCGAAGAACATCCCGAGGCTCGGCGATACCTACGTGTGCTTCGTGCACCCGCACCAGAGCCGGTGGCTGCGTGAGGACCCCAGCTGGATCGAGGCGACCAAATACGCGTCCCCTGGGAATTTCTCTCTGGGGGAAATCGGCCGAATCGACGACGTCATTTTCATCGAGACCACACAGGTCCGCCAGGTCACGAACAAGGACGGCAAGACCGTCTACCAGTCCTCAATGATCGGGGACAACGCCTTCGGCCATGCGATCTCGCTGCCGGTCGAACTCCGCGACGGCGGTGTGCTCGATTTTGGCCGAGAGCACGCTCTAGCGTGGTACAGCATCTACGGCATGGGGATGATTACGGATCAGTCCGTAGTGACGATCGAGACGAACTGATTCCGCATCTTCGAGAGGAACACAAAAACCCCAGGCGAGCCCTGGGGTTTTTGTGTTCCTAGAGATTCCTCACGGCAGAAGGAGGCCCTCCTGGCCCTCCTGAATGCTGCGAGTAAAGAACCGGTAGTCCTGTTCCGAGACGATCGTCGGCTTGATGGTGGGGTCGTCCGCGTCGTTGGAATCACGGATGGCTACGAATCCGTCAACGAAGGCGACCTCGACGCAATTAGCGCCACTGCCGTTGCTGTAGTCGCTCTTCGTCCACACAGCGTTCGTGAGGTCGACCGACTTCTTCATAGGTATTTTTCCTTGATCAGTTTGATGATGAACTGGCGGCTGCTGTCCGGGTCGAGCGCCTCAGCCTTCAAGTGGCTGATGCAGGTCTCATAGCGTCCGAGGTCGCTGTCGTCCTCCAGGTAGAGGTGAGTCGTCATCGGCTCGACCACCACGACAGGCGGCCCTGCTGGGAAGTGTAGGAGAGTGAAGGCCCCGTCGATACCAGCATGCGGTCCGGCCTCGAATGGCAGCACCTGGATGGTGACGTGCGGGTGCTCGTCCGAGAGGTCCACCAGGTGCTGGAGTTGGGCCTTCATCACCTCCGGGCCGCCAACCTTGCGGTGTAGGGCGGCCTCATCGATGATGCACCAGAGCTGAAGGGGATCATCCCTGTGCAGAGCACGTTGACGCTCCAGCCGCAGGTTGACGTAGTTTCGGATCTCTCGGTTGGACTCCCACTGACGACTGCGCCGAATGATCGCCTCGGCGTACTCCGTGTGCTGGAGGAGGCCGGGGATGATCAGGGTATACACCTCGCTCTTGTGTGCCAGCTCCTCCAGGTGCAGATACTCCGCGAAGGGGTCGGGCAGGGGCCCTTTGAACTGGTTGAGCAGATTTGACCGTTTGCCGCTTGACGCGAGGGTAGCGAGCGTCCGCAACTCCTCTTGGACAGCGGGGTCGTCGACTCCGTATGCCGCGAAGTAGCTCGGCAGGGTACTGAGTGGCACTCGCTGCTTGCCGCTCTCGATCTTGCTCAGTGCGGACTGCCCTGCCAGCCCTATCATCTCGGCTGCATCAGCGAGGGTGAGGGCCCCGTCCTCCCTGTCGGGAAGGGTGACCCGCTTACGTAGGGCCCTGAGCGCCAAGCCGAGTCGGCGCCGATGCACGTTTGGTTGTGCGTCAGTCATCCCGTCTACCTCCCGTAACCACGCAGGGTACCGGCTGTGGAGCGCTTGGCATATGCCAATCTTGCTCGTCGGCACTCTTTCTAGTGAGAGAGCTTGCGAGAAATGTTGCTCGCAAGCAACCATGGCCTCACTGCCGCGACTTGATGGTCCCTGTCTTGGCCACCTGGGCGGGCTCCAGCGGCGGTTGACCTAGGGAGGTCGCTGACTATGTGTCAAATCATGCGCCAGGAGCGGTTCAAGCTCGCCTTCAACGTCGACCCGGCGCGGCTCCGGTCCGTCCGCAAGCTGGTCGCGTCCTACGTGCGCCGGTGGGAGCTGGAGGCTCTCGCGGAGCCTGCCGAGGCGGTGGTGACCGAGCTTCTGACGAACGTTCTGCACCATGCGGACGGATACGCGGTGCTCACGCTTGCGGTAGAAGGCCAGTCCCTTTTCATCACGGTGCGCGATCGGTCCTCCGAACTCCCGGTGCTCGCCGACCCTGGGTGGGCGTCTCTTGGAGGTCGGGGGATGCGCATCGTCGAGCAGCTCTCCGACAAGTGGGAGGCCATACCGGTGGAGAACGGCAAGGACGTCTGCGCCACACTCATCGCACCGGCAGAGTTGCCTGAAGGGCGGCGCTCCTTGGCGAGGTGCTCCGCATGAGTATTCCGACCGAGGTGACGCCGCGTTACTTGGCCGCGGTGGTCAGCCGCCTCTCTACTGCGCCCTGCGCTGTGCGCCACGAGCTGGTCCTCGACTCCCCGAAGGAAGCGCTGCTGTGGCTCGACGCGGTCGTGCAGGAGCTGCTGAGTGGCCTGCCGAGCGAGGCTCGGCGACCAGTGATTCGCGGGCTCCGAGCCTCGCTCGGCAGGCGAGGTGAATGGCTCGATGGGTATACCTCGGCGCCGTACGACACAGTGGGGAAGGGCCCGTCTTTTTGGGTGGTGGGGCGCGTGCGCGAAGTCTCTTGTCTCCGGCTCGACATCCCGTGTCTGCTGCTGGAGGTGGCTCCATGAGCATGCGGTGCCTGTTGGCGACGGCCGTCGAGAGCTATCTGGCGGCCCACCCTCACGAGGGAGACCGGCTCAGCGTGTTGGTGGAGGCGTTGGAGTCTCATCGGCATGCCGATGGTGGGGATGCGGCCTGTGAGCAGTGTCCGATCATCGTGGTGTCGGCAGTGGTGGTCAACGAGTTCCAGGCGGTCCTTCATTTCTGGGACGTCGGGATACGGGACTGGGTCATGCACCAGGAATTCGTCGCGATGGCCGAGTGCGATGCGGAAGACCTTCTTTCGCTGACGTACAGCTCATTGGTGGGGTCGACCGGGCTGGATCAGGTCTGGGTGGCCCCGAAGGATCGGTGCCCCCTGTTGATCGATGTTAGCCGTGTGCGTGCGAATCCGGAGAAATGCCTCCCCGCTCAGGTCGTCTACACCGTCCATTTCCTGTTCCGCACCCTGTCCTCGCAGGTGCCGATAGGGATTCCGGCAGTGCGCAGATGGACACCTCTCCTGAGCCTGGACAATCTGCTGAGGGCCAGGGTGCATCGAGCACTGAGCCTTGTGCCTCGGTGACGTACATCGGGGTCGGGTGTCTCGTCGTGATTTTCCTCTGGCTGTTGGTGAGCTTCGTGGTGAGCGAAATTATCTCTCGGCACGGATATCTCTAGGTGGAGTAATGCACTACCACGGATACATCTGGTCCGGGCATTTTTTGCCTAGCGCCGAAGAACGCCGCGACTCCTCGATCGCGGTACCCCCAATGGTCCGAGGGGAATGGCTCAAAAAGCCGCATGAGCTGCACGCGGGAAGATTTGATGACCCTCATGCTGCTATTAAGTGGTACATGGAGCGGCTCAGTGTCTACAGGCCAGATCCTCGTGGAATTGAGGCGTCCGCATTCGAAGAGACTGCGCGGAGCCGTATGTGGGCGGGACAAGATGTCATGACCCAATACGTCTCTGACCGAGAGAAGTACGTGCACATCGCGTTGATCGCATGTCCTCGTACAGGCTCTGCCTGTCCGTACGAGCACGACGAAGAGAAAAGAGGGGCATGGAGTGAAGGTCGAGTTCTGCAAGGAATGTGAGGGCAAAAAGCGGATCATCACTATTCAGCGAGGGAAAGTCGTGACCATTATTTGTCGGTCTTGCAAGGGGTCGGGGTATCAGAAGTCGGGCTCGTAGGTAGGGGGACGGTGATGGGTGACGATTGGGATGTCCAGGGGAGTGTTCTGTATTCTTGCTGGTTCTGTACCTGTCTAGTCCCCATCAGTCGTCTCGGAATTTCCCGGTTTATGACGGACTATCGAAAAGCACTGACAATGAGTTGCCTGGACCTGGCCCAGTGCACGGTTCGTAGCTGGTGTCAGAGTTCTAAATACGATGCTGCAAAACTCTGTGACGCTAAGTGTGAGGCAGCGCTCGGTGACGACCCAGCGATTTTTCGGTGTGCGGTTTGTCATGTGCCACGGCGGTACGACCAGATTGAGGTCTGGATTTACCACGACGACTACACCGGCGCTGTAAATATCACGCCCGCCTGCATAGATGAAGACGAGTGTGAAGAAAATCAGGCGTCTGCCAAGTGACCGGGGGATGGCAGTGGCTCGGGGTAAGGGTTCCGGTAAATGTGAGACGTGCCAAGGGTGGTTAGCTCTAGCGCTTCAGGCCGAGAGGGATTTCTCTCGTGACGTAGGGGTGGGTCGGTACTGGAGAGGACTGATTGCCGCGCACGGTCTTGCGGGTCACATCTGCGTACTGAGATACGACGGCCCGACAGACTCAGCTGAAAAGCCGTGCCGTTGGGAGACCGACGATGGCGGCCGGAGTTCTTGTACGAGGTGCCACACCCGCCGGTACCGCAGCTATGCGACGTTGGGAGATGGGTAGATGGCGCGGCGGACTCAAAAAGAGGTCGAAGAAGCGCGGCAGACTGTACGACGCAGTAAGGCTGAAGTGGTCAATCGGTACGACGGCGGGGAGCCGCTTAATAAGATCGCCAGTGATTTCCAGGTCAGTGAGTACTGGCTGAAGGGCACGCTCGTCGGTTGGGGCGTAAAGATCCGTGGTAGGGGAGGAGCGAGGGGACGTGAGTCTGACGGGCGAGGCTGAATTGCCAGAGATACCGAGATTGGATCCGCGGCAGCGGCTGACTCCCAAGCAAAAGGTGCAGGTCCGCGACGCTTTGAAGCGGCACTACGATGCGGGAGCCTCTTTCCCAATTCTAGTGGGTGCGACTGGGCGGTCACGTGACTTCGTGCACAGAATGTTGCTGGCGGCGGGCGTTCAATTACGAAGAGGGCGACGAAGCGAAGAAATGCAGAGGGGCTATGCGGAGGCGTTGGAGCGGAGTGCGGCTGCTCGATCGAAACAGCGCCAAAGCGTTGAGGGGATAAGTCCCTGATCCGAAACACTCGGCCCAAGGGTGAGCACTCCTTCTCCTGACACACTCATTTCTCTTCTGGGAGGTGCGCGATGTGGAAGGTCGGCAGCATAGTGTTTGATGAAGGCCGAAAAACCGTTGCCCGCGTCACGGACTTCCGAGACGGTATTCCGACGCTGGTGGATGAATCAACTGGCCTTGGGGAAGAATGGGACGCGGACCCCGACCAGTGTCGGCATGCGACAGCCGCCGAATCGGAGAAATATCGATTTCGAGTGCGGAGGTACGGAATGCTGGCCGAAGCATGGACGGTAGCTACCCGCGGCATACAGTCGTGAGACTACTCCCGCATGTGTGCCGCCGGTCGCTACGCTCCTGCGTTCGTCCGGTAAGAAACCTGAAACGATTTCAAAAGAGGTGACATGGGCAAGCAGAATGACGACGACGAGTTTTTCAACGACATCGCCAGTATCAAAAGCCTGAGTCAGGCAGCCGGAGATGAGAGTCTCCCTCCGGCGGTACGTGATGCGGCTGCGCAATCTGCACAGGAGATTGCCGACAGGCAGTCCGGGAAATAGCGGTCGTTAGCGCCGTTGCCGGATCCGTACCCCGGCCCGCCATCCCAAACAACGGTGGACTAGTGGGACGGGCCCGATGAAAGAGAGGAAAAGCAGTGTCGAAAGCAAAACACACCATCAAGGCCGCTAAAGAGCGGCGCAACCGGGACTCGGAGGTGGCTGGCACTCAAAACGCCAAGGAGCGACAGGCGATGGTGTCGCAGAACCTCGATGAGCGCGGCCAGAAGGAGGGGCGCTGGTACGGAACGTGAAAACCTCTGGCGGTGCGCCGTGAATGGCCAATAACGCCTCTTTAAACTCCGCTACCCGTCGCAGACAATCGCATTCCCCCACCCGGGGCGAGAGTCTCGACGGGGGCGGGCAAGCCCCCGGCCATCAGGCGGCCGGGCCAGCAGGTGCACCACGATCCGGGGAAACTCCTCGAATCGAATTTCTTGGGAAGGCAAACGCCTGTGACCCTCAAGGAAGCACTGGAGAGGAATGCCGCCGCGCACGGCGGCGAGGATGACGGCGGCCACGGGGTCGGATAATACCGACGTTGAGGACGGCGACGGCCAGGGCGGCAGCGGAAGCCCTGGTCACTTCCAGAACGCCTGAGTGATCAACTGCCCCCGGCCGCTGGCAAGTTGCGGTCGGGGGCAGTGCTGTCTGCCGCTAAGCTGCCCCCCGAGGAGGTAACCGAATGCATCTGCTCGTCGTTGACTGGGACTTCTTCTTCCCCAACCCGGACGCTGGCGCTCCCATGGGCTCCCACCCGGAGCTGTACGGATGGCCTGTGGCCGAAGACGAACATCACACCGAAGTTGTGTGGGTGGAACGCGCCAAGCGATTCAGCGAAGCCGGAGTCCCGCTGCCCACCGCGAGCGGCTGGGGCGGGTTCTGGGGGCGGTTCTGGTTCACGGACGGGGCTCCGTTGATCTACGCAGACAGCAACGCGTGGGCGGGGCATCTATGGCCAAGCGACGTGGGCGGTGAAGGCTCGTGGGACACGATCCACCTGTACGACGCGCACCATGATGCGGGGTGCAAGCTCAATCACGCGAGCTTCGAAGAGTGGAAGGCTAGCGGCGACGGGATCCGGTGCGAAAATTGGATGTTGGCCCATGCGTGGGCAGGCGCCGAGCTACACGTCCACTTTCCGCCATGGCGTGAGTCACTGGACCGCCCGACCGAAGAGCCGCTAGTAGAAGTGGCCATGTCTATTGACGACGGCGTGCCGCCTCCGGTCGCCTTCTCAGCCTGCTTCGTATGCCGCTCCGGAGCGTGGGTACCCCCGTGGGAAGACCATACTTTCAGTGCCTTTCTGAAAGCCGCGCCGTTGCGGGCTCAGATGCACCCCAAGAACAAGTGGATGCACCCCCGTCCGGACCCTAGGCGCATCATCGAAATGCAAGCGATTTTGAGCACCAAGGTGCAGCGCCTCAACGGCTGACCAGGGGCACCTCCGCTGGTCAGCGACATAGCACTGCTTGGGTGGCGAAGTCGATATCGAAGCCGCCTGTTCGCGGGGCGGGGAACCCAGTAACAGGCCGACCCGTATAACTCCCCAGGCAAAATCCCTGCGAAGATTCCGTCGCAGGGATTTTGCTATGTGAGGAGTCTAGAGATGGCGACGACTGCTAAGCGCGTGACGAGCCCTCGGGATGCCACCGGCCGGGTCAAGCGAACGCTGGAGACGAACCGCGACCTGGCCGAGAAGGAAGCCGCCAAGGCGCAGTTGGCCGAGGCGCAGGTTGCTGACGAGGTCCGATCCCAGGTCGTGGACCTGACTGCCCCGCCTGCTGCCAATGTTGAACAGCTGCCGGTCGTTGTCGGTGAGAGCACCCGCGAGATGCGTGTGGTGGAGGATCTGGAGAACGTGACGATCGGCTACCGAAATACGTTCACCTTTGAAGCCGGTCGTACCTACAAGGTGCCTGCGTTCGTGTACAACCATCTTGCAGAAAAGGGCTACGTGTGGGGGGCCTGACGTCGGTTATGGCAGGCCGTTCGTATCAGCTGACGTCTTCTGACGGCATTGGTATTGGGTATGGGCGGCTGGAGCCGGGCAGCGTCGTGGATGTTATTTCCGTCGCCAATGGCAGCGTCATTTTCTCGTTCCCTGCTGGCAGGACATCACCGCCCCCTCGACTGATCCGGTACTCGCAGACGTTTTTCAAAAAGCACTTCTCCGAGTACACCCCGCCGCCTGTCGTGCCGCCGCCCGATCCGCAGCCGGACCCTGATCCGCCGCCGGTCGAACTTCCCAGTCCTGACGAGATTGCCCAGGAGGTGCAGTGACGGTGCCGACATACGTCCCGGTTCAGACCAGTGTGGAGCTGACGCGTGCCATGGTGGCCGCACCGGACCTCCCGGCGGTGGTGAGCGACTGCCTTCACACGGCCTGGGCGGTGACTCCCGAGCGCGGCGCCTTGATGAGGTGCCTGCCGCGCGGCTTTCTGGAGGACCTGCTCGCGGCGGCCTCCACACCGGAGGGTCTGGCCGCACTGAAGGCCGAGGTTGGCGCCGTCCCGCCTCGGGAGGTGGCTCGGCACGTGCATCTGCTGACCAGCGATCCAGGGCGGACGGTCACGCTGGCCACGCTGGCGCAGAGCGAAATCGACGCTGAGGGCTATCTCCCGCAGTTGCTGGAGCTGGGGGAGATAGGGGTCGACGACCAGGGTCGCATCAGCGCGGCGGCGAACGCCGCAGAGATCGTTTTCGGGCCGCTGCTGCCGAGCGGTGCGGCGGTCAGCGTCACGCACGTCGCTGTCACGCTGGCGGCGTCAGACGGGTCCGGCAGGGTCGTCAGTGTCATCGAGCTGACTGACCCGCACGAGGTGCATGCGGGGGAGTCGGTGTCCATCAGGGCTGGGGCCCTGTCCTGCGGGGTGGGCTGATGGCTGATCAGGCACAGATGCTTGCGCGGGTCCGCTCGCTGCTCGGCGATTTCGGCAGCGAGTTCCGCGATGTGCTGACCGGCACGGGCGAGCTGTCTGAATACGACCTCTCCCAGACACGCGTCACCATCACCAAGGCTCTGCTTGTCCAGGGCGGTCAGAGCCGTGAGCTGGCCGCTGGTACGGACTACACCCTGCTCTCCCGGGAAGGGCGGGTCATTTTCCGGGAGGGTCTGGGACCGCTGCCGCTGGGCGCCGTGGTGATCGTGGAGGGACGATCCGGCGGCATGGTCGACGACCAGGAGCTGGTCATCCACCTCCAGGACGCGGTCCTCCAGCACTGCTCCGACCGGGTCGTCACGGTCCGGTATCGGTCGGCGGAGGGGTTCTACCGGTACGAGGACGAACCGGTGACCCTGGCGACGCTGCCGGAGATCGAGGAGCTGCCGCTGGCCGTCTTGGCGGCCGTCAATGTGCTGTGGGCGGTGGCGACGGACGCCTCCATGGAGCCCGACATCCACACGGCAGAGGGCACGCACGTCGCCCGCGGGCAGATCTACACCCAGGTTATGGCGCAGATTGAGAATCTGGAGACGCGATACCGGGACCTGTGTCAGCAGCTCAACGTGGGCCTCTACCGCATCGAAATGGCGACACTGCGCCGCGTCTCTCCGTACAACAACCGTCTCGTGCCCATCTTCACGCCGCGCGAGTACGACGACTCTGCCTACCCAACGCGCCAGCTCCCGCCCATCGACCGCCGCAACGAAGACCCCTCCGGCATCGCATCGCCCATCATCAGCGGGCTCACCGGATGAGGGCCGACTGGAAGAGCGGGCGCTTCAGCACCGCATACCACGCGGCCCGGATCGACGCCGGGCTGCGTGCCTGGCAGCACCGCAAGGGCGACTGCGTCTCGTGGTTCCGGGCCGCGCCAGCGCAGTCCCACGCTCACGACGTCTACGACGAGGGCGCAGCTCCCGGAGGCCGGGCCTACCATCCACCGATCACGGTGCCAGTGATGGACGTCTCTCGCGACCAGGGCGCCGTCGAGCGCACCGCGCAGGGCCTGTACCAGGTGGCTCCGCTGTACGTGACGGCCGCCGCGCGGCAGCTCGCCCGAGTCGGCATCAGTCAGCCAGACATCGACACCCGCAGGTATCTGAGTGACTGGATCGGTTATGACGGGTGTCTACACCGGATCGACGACCTCCAGGCTCTGGGCCGATTGAGGCGACACGATTTCGTGGTTTCGCTGAAGCTCACCGAAATCATGCCTGATGAAATCACGGCAGATTCCATTTTCGACGATTACCGGCGTTTCGGTTCGCGGCATGTCCGCCAGAATGACTAGCTAACACCGCATGCACATCTGATGTGAATCTGGACCTGTCGGAGTTTCTGAGAGGTCAAATCGATGCCGTGGCTGCTGAACGAGGATGCCGCATTGCGGCGAAAGCTCCAGGGGCTCAGTGTGAAAGACGGTTCCATGGAGACCCCTGTCGGGGTGCGGTTCTCCTATCCGGAAAGCGAGCTGGCCGATCAAACTTTCCCTCTCATTGTCCTGGAGCGCACGCGCGCTGTGCGCGACCCGCGTCGAGAAGCCCGGGGTGTTGTGCAGCTCGGCTATGCGCCAGAGGGCTACGCGCCTTGGCCCGGCATGGCTGATGGGGCGGCTTCTCCGTACTACACGGACAATCCCATTCCATACCGGATCGAATACCAGGTCAATGTGCTGTGCCGGAAGCAGGCGCATCTTACGGACCTGGTCGCTCGACTCAGCTCCGTGGACCTTCTTCCTGTGCGCTTCGGTTATCTGGAAGTCCCCGAGGACGGCACTGTACGTAGCCTCGAACTAGAGGGGCCAGAATTTCACATAGGCTGGGACGAGCATCAAAAGCGCCTCCTTACTGCCGCTTACCTCGTTAGCGTCACTAGTGAGGTCCTCGGGGCCGTGTCCACTCCCACGCCGGTCAAGACCGTCATCACCGATCTGCACGACGCGCAGGTCCCGTAGTGCTAAGGAGCCGCATGGCCACGTACAAGCGTCCAGGAATCTTCGTCGATGAGACACTGAATCCAATCGTGGTGAATGAACCCCCGGCGGGGGAATTCATTGCAGCTTTTGTGGGAGCCCATGATTTCGGACCGTCCAAGCCGACGCTGATTCGGAGCTGGGCGGAATTCGTGTCACTGTACGGCGGGTTCAGCGCCGACTCCATGCTTCCGTTCGCCGTGCACCAGTTTTTCGTCAACGGGGGAAGAGCCTGCTATGTCGTGAGGGCAGTCTCAGCAGATGCGAAAACGGCGTCACTGGTGCTGAAGGACCGCCAGTCCGGGGGTGAGAACTCCAGCCCCAAGGACGTGCTGCGCGTGACCGCGACCGCGCCGGGCGCTTTCGCCAACGGACTGACGGTCAGCGTGACCGATGCGGGTACGGCTCCTGGCCGTTTCACCCTGACGGTGAAGACGGCTGGAGATACCGCTGGCGGCCTCGTTGAGCGCTACACCGACGTCAGTCTGGACCCCACCGACACCCGAAACGCTATCGCGCTCGTCAACGCACCCGACAGCGGATCCAGATTCATCTCTCTGGCCTACCTCGGGCCCCTTGCGTGGACGACCGACAACACGCCCGCCGTCACAGTCGACAAGCCGCTCGCGGGCGGCTCGAACGGCTCTGCCGCACCGGACCTTTCGGCTGCCGCGCAGTCACTCGAATCCACCAACGCGGCTCTCAACATCAATCTCCCCGGGGTATCCGACGCCGCCGTCCTCAACCCGGTCATCGACTGGTGCGAGCGCTACGCGTACGCCTTCCTCATCGTCGACACCCCGCAGGTCCCTGACGGCACGCCGACCGAGGTGGCGCTGGCCAAGATGCGAGAACTGAGCCCACTGGTCAATGGCGGAACTACTCCGGCACCGCTGCGCGCCTCCTCCTATGCGGCTGTCTACGGACCGTGGATTCAGACAGCAGATCCCGCAGTAGCAGCTGTGGGTGCGACGCGCCTGCTTCCCCCCGGGGGCGCGCTGATGGGCCAGTTCGCGCGGTTCGACATCGCCCATGGGCCGCACCGAACTCCTGCGGGCGAGGAGGCCGTGCTCCGCGGGGTCTTCAGCGCCCAGTTCCGTTTCACCGATGCACAGCTCGATGAGCTGAATGTGGCGGGCATCAACATCATTCGCTACGTACCGAGCGCGGGCTATTGCCCAATGGGCGGGCGCACGATAAAGGCGGGGTATCCAGACCGGTACATAGCTGTGAGGCGTTTCCTTATCCATGTGAGGAAACTGCTCGTTGAGTCGACTGGTTACGCTGTTTTTCAGCCCAACACTCCGGATCTCTGGGCGTCGCTGACCACAATCATCACGCAGCGGCTGACCGAAATGACCCAGGCAGGCCAGCTCAAGGGCGGCAGCCCTGAAACTGCCTTCAGAGTCGTGTGCAACGAGACAAATAACACCGAGCAGACAGTCGCCAACGGCGAGGTCCACATTGACATCGGACTGGCGCTGCTGCGCCCAGCGGAATTCATCGCGATCCACATCGGTCAGTTCGAGGGCGGAAGTACCTCGTCCGAGGCGTTTCAGTAAAGGAGTGGGCTATGGCGGGTAAGACCCGGGCGACAGTGGAGCAGAGGTCCAGCCTCGCCTCCATATCCACGGACCCGTTGCGGTCCTTCAAATTCCACGTCCAGATATCGGGACCGCAGGGGCTACAGGGGGCCTACCCGAAGCTTGGCTTCATGGCGGTGTCCGGTCTCAGCTCGACCACTGACGTGATCGCTTACCGCACCGGTGGAATGAACGTGTCCACCCAGAAGCTCCCCGGGCAGAGCGATTTCAGCCCCATCACGCTCTCCAAGGGGTTGTGCCCGGGAGATCAGCAGCTCCTGGACTGGATGGGCCAGCTGTTCAACGTCATGCAAGGCGTGGGGAAGACCTACGACACCAGCACCGATTTCCGTGCCACTGTTGACATCATGCTGATAGAGCACCCGGTGACCAAGTCGCCCGCAAAAGTTCAGGCCGTGTGGCGGGTGTACAACGCGTGGCCGACGAGCGTGGCGTTCGGTGACCTCGATGCGGGCCAGAATATGTACGCCGTGCATCAGATGACACTCGCGCACGAGGGGTTCGATTTCAAGGTCGCCCCGAATGCCAAGTCGAGTGCCACCCTCTAGGAATTAGGAATCCAGTGACCGAGCCCCTCACTTACGACTGGACCTTCGACCAGTCCGCTGCCCCCGCAATCAACCCCGTAACCGACGCCGCTGCCGCCAACCGTGCGATCCAGCAGGTCCTGGCCGAGAGCAGCGGGCCCGCCCCGAGCCCGCCGCGCCCCAATCCCACGCAGGCCCTGCTCCCTGTCGGGATCACTATTGACGGCCAGCTGGTGCGCGAGGCACGCGTACGCGAGCTGACCGGGGCCGACGAAGAAGCTCTTGCGGCTGTGGACCGCAACTCACTGGAGTTCTTCGACACCATCCTGCGCCGTGGTGTCGCCGCTCTGGGGTCGAAGATTCCTACCGACGAGCAGCTCCAGGACATGCTCGTCGGTGACCGCGACAGCCTGCTTCTGGCGATCCGCGTCGCAACGTTCGGTAGCCCGCTGGAGATCCAGGGAGTGAAGTGCCCGAGCTGCACCTCGCTCATCGACGTGACCATCGATCTGTCCACGGTCGAGCAGCGTGCCTTGCCCGGGGGCGAGCCCACGGTGACGTTGCGCGATGGCAGGATCGCCCGGGTGCGTTTTCCCACGGGAGCAGATCAGAGGTTCGTCCTGACGGAGAGGGACGCAACCCCGGCACGGGTCAACTCCCGTTTGCTGGAGCGGTGTGTGACCGCTGTGGGGGAGACACCCGTGGAGGACGGCGCGGCCTTCGCCCAGAGCCTGGGTATCGCCGACCGGCGCACCCTGTTGATGTATCTGGCCGACCACGCTCCCGGCCCGCAGCTCACCGACGTGTCCGTCACCCATGAAAGTTGCGGAGAGGAGATTCCGCTGCCGATTTCGGTGGCGGATGCGTTTCTGGACCTGTGACATCGAGGCCACACTTCTCGACATCGAATCGCTGGTTTTCGCCTATCGCTGGCCACCGAGCGAGATCAAGGCTCTGACGGTCCGCGAGCGTCATTACTGGCGAGACCTCGCGCTGTGGCACAAGGAGCGGAAGGAGGCACTGCATGGCGTCCAGTAGAGAGCCCAATATCGCTGGGCGCTTGCTCGGCGTGAACCGGCTGGAGCACGAGGTCGATGATCTGGAGCGCCAGATCAAAACACTGGGAACCAACATCGGCCGCCTGAATCGCGCGCTCAGCGGGATGACGCCGACCGGAGTGGGGTCCGGCATGGGCTGGGGGGGATTTCCCTCCGCGAATCAGCCGAGCCCGGCCGGAACTGCACAGACCAGCTCTCTGCCCGGCTCTGGGGCCACAGCGACCCAGCAGGCGGCAGCCATCATGCGGCAGCGTATGGAGGCTCGCCGGGCCCAGCAGAATGAGGCGACTCTCCGGGCGGCTGACCTGCGCCGTCAGCAGGAGGAGGAACGTCGTCGCCAGCGGGACCAGGCGCACCGTGACCGCCTGGAGTCCAACGCCCGGCGGGCCGCCGCCGCTGAGGCTCAGCAGCAGGCGATGCGCCAGGCCCAGGAACGGGCGCGGCAGGACCGGGAGCGGGCGGACGCCAGTGCGCGTGCCCGGGTGACGGCCCGGCTCGGTGGCGCAGGCGCCATTCCGCCTCGCCCGACGTATCCGCCGACCGCGGGCGCCGGACAGCCCGACGGCGCTGGAAGGGCCATCGACACACCGCGCCTGGCATTTGGACTGGGGCAACTCGCCGGGCGCGCGGTGTCCTGGGGCGCGGGGAAGATACGGTCGCGCGTCGACCACATGACGGACCAGGCGTACGAGATGGATCGCTACGCCGCGTTCGCGTACAGCACGTGGGGCGACCCGAAGTCCGGCTACTGGTCGGAGAAGAACCGACTCCGCAATGCGGCGATGCAGTCGTCGACCGCGCTGTCAACAGAAGACCTCAACAGCGGCTTGTTCGAGGTCGACCGGCGTCTTGGCATGGGGCGCAGCGAGGTGGAGCGGCGTCTGCTGCATCAGCAGGCGTCGGGGTATGCGCTGCTGGACCCGACGATGGGTGTGGCGGATTCCGCGCGGATGATGACGGCGATGTACACGCCGCAGGCGTCCATGCTCTACCAGGTGATGGGGCTCGGCCCGACCATCGGAGCGGGAGGCAAGCGGCTATCGCAGGGCCAGCTCAATCAGAACATCTTGGACAGGGTGTTCCAGCGCGGCTACCGGTTGAAGAACGTCCTGGCGGCGTCCGAGCAGGGCGGGTCGCTGCGCACCACGCTGGAGGCGCAGGCACGGCAACTCGGGTTGGGGCAGGAGTGGGTGGAGAATCGTCTCACCCAGATTCAGTCCCAAGCGCGTTGGCGGGAGCAGACTGGCGGGTCGGTGGCCGATTACGAGCAGCTGCTGCGCGATGCGGGCGGTACGGGAGACAAAGCGGAGGACGCTCGCCGGAAGCTGCAAAAGGGCGGCCTGGACGTCGACAATCTCCTCAATCAGAAGAAGCGGAAGGAGGGGGAGGAGCGGCGTCACGACTCGCAGATGATGGACGCGTTCGGTCCGGCTATGCAGTCGGCCACCGATGCCGTCATTGATTTCAAAGAGGCGTTGAACGCCATTCTGGAGCTGCCTGGCGTCAAGCAGACCGTGGGCGGATACCAGGGTGTGGACGCGGGCAGTGGCGGGCGCCTGACGGGGGCTCTGAAGGGCGCCGGGCTAGGCGTTCTTACTGGTGCCGCGGCCGGAAGCGTCATACCCGGGCTCGGTACCGGAGTAGGGGCGGTGGCCGGTGGCGTTATTGGTGGCATCGGCGGTCTCATCGGCGGCGGTGCATCTGGTGGTGGTTCCACTGGCGGGGGAGCATCGGGGGGCTCCGGGGGCGGCGCGAAGACCCGGGCGAATCTGCATCAGGGCAGCGCAAATCCCGCAATCAAGGCGGCGCTGTCCCAGATCGGTGTCGATTATTCGTGGGGCGGCGGGGGGCCGGAGGGACCGTCTCGGGGATTTGCTCAGGGTGCGAAAACGGTTGGATTCGACTGTAGTTCGCTGATGCAGTATGCCTTCAGTAAGGTCGGTGTCCGGCTGGGGCGTACAACGTACGAGCAGCTGAAGGCGGGTAAGGGCGTCGCGTTTGAGGACCGCAAGCCTGGCGACCTGATGTTCCCGAATTCGGGACATGTGGTGATGTATCTCGGCAACGGGAAAATCGTGCATGCGCCGCGCACGGGGCAGAAAATCCGCGTTGACTCCGAGGACCGTTTCGGGCGGTACATAGCGGTCCGCCGGGTCGTCTCCGGTGCCGGGGACACCTTTGCCTCCGACGAGCCGGGATCGACGTCTGCTGAAGCAGGCGCGGGGAACGACAATCCGGCGGCCACCGGAGCCAGCACGACCGGGGCTATCACGAACGCCTATGGAAGCGTCAGCGAAATCGAGGCGCTGGCCGCGTCCCTGTTTTCCGGTGGTCGCGGCCCATCCGGCTCCGGGGCGTCCAAGAAAGGCGGGTCCGGAAGTGAAGATGCCGGTGCCGCTGCGGATTCCGGAGGGTACTCCTGGGGGGCCATCAACGGGCGGTACACGAAGGTCCCACCGCCGCCGGGCTGGGTCAGGGCTGCGATTCAGCGTGGCATGGCCGCCAAGGGGGTCTCCGGGGCGGCCTGGGCACGGGGTTTGACAACCATCGCCTACCGGGAGTCGGGCTACCGGAAGGATGCCCGCAACGACTGGGATGCCAATGCCCAGCATGGCGACCCCTCGGTGGGGCTGTTCCAGGTCATCGGGTCGACGTTCGCGGCGTACCGCGCCAAGTCATTGCCGAATGACCGTACGGACCCCGCAGCGTCGACTGCTGCCGCCATCGGTTGGATCAAGGCGCGCTACGGCAGCATCGGCAAGGTCCAGCAGGCCGACCCGGACCGGCCGCCCAAGGGGTACGCCGTGGGCGCGTGGGATCTGCCGGAGGACGAGATCGCCCAGGTGCACAAGGGCGAGATGATCCTGCCGAAAGGCACCGCACAGACAATCCGCAACGCGCTGATGCAGCAGTCCATTCCCGTGCGGTCCACCACGGCCGCGGCGCTTGAAGGCCCGAAGCGGGCATCCAACTCAGGTGGGGGAGTGACAGTGCAGTTCGGGCCCGGGTCGATCAGCATCACCGTGCAGGGTGCGATGAGCAGCAGTACGGCCATGCAGGCGGGAAGACAAATCGTCGATGCGATTGCCGCCGACAAGCGCATCAGGGAGATCGGGATGGGCGTCTAGTGTTCTCTCGTATTCACAAAGAGCTGGATGCTCGTCAGCACAGCAACGGGGCGGTAGACCCTCGCCAGCTCCCGGCGGGAGGAATCGGCTGGTGGGGCGGGGGAGTTGGCAGCGGCCAGGACGACTACCTAACCTTTCCGCAGGGCTACATTGTCAGCGACACCCGTGGGCTTCCCAAGAAGGAAAAGCCGTACTACCTCAAATTCCACTACAACCCGTCCACGGTGTCGATGAGCCATGGACTGGACCAGGCCAACCTTACTCCGGCGGATTGGCAGCGCGCTGAGTCGGATACCGGGACCGCGCTGCTGCCAATCAACTCCTCCTGCTCTTTCAGCCTCTTCTACGACCGGACGTATGACGTCCTCGCCAGGCGGGACACCCCACAGTCCAGGTATGGCGTGATGTACGACGTGAATGCGCTGTACAACCTGGTCGGGATCAACTCAGTTTCCAGAACGGGCGGTTCGGCCGGGTCGAGCAGTGATCCGGACAGTGCGCCCTCACCGGATACGTCAGACGTCCCTGAGACGGTGACCGGTCCGATGCAGATGCGGCCGTGCACCGCGTTTTTCGGAGGCCAGGACCGGGCCCTCTTTTACTACGGGTACATCAGCAATATCGAGATCCAATGGGTGCACTGGACACAGGACATGACTACTCAACGCCTGTCGCTCAGCATTACGATGACAGGGCTCCCTCAGCCGAAATAGGAGAAACATGATCAACAGTGGCTCCCGCTATGCAGACCACCCAGTCGAGATCGTCACTGATGCTGCGGGAGCCACGCGCCAGGTCCTCGGCCCAGCCCCACCGAAAACACTGCGCGTGCGTGCAATTTCCTACCGGTGGCAGGACGGTGATCGCGTGGACACCGTGGCTACCGAGTTCTATCGCGACCCCACGCAATGGTGGCGCATCGCTGAGGTCAACCCGGAAATCCTGGACTGGACAGAAATAGCGCCCGGAACTGCTATCAGGATTCCTCATGCCGATTAAGGAATTTGCGCCCCACGCACGCATCATCTATCCAAACGTACCCACCAGCCGCCACTACATCACCCACATCTCCGTGCACCAGGCCGAGGCCACGCACGAGGTGGCGGAGATTTCCATACGCATCAGCGTGCCCCGCACGGACAGCATCCGCAGCTGGGCCCTCTCCTCCGGCATCGTGCAGCCAGAGGGTACGCCGATGCACTTGCGCTACGGCTCCGGGCCACACCAACAGGCAGACCTCTATGGGTACGTCCACTCCTACCGCATCACCACCGGCCAGGACGACGCCCGCCTCCAGCGCAACAGCGAGGTCACCGTCACCTACACGCTCACTGGCCCGACCACCACCATGCAGTCCCAGCGCAGTCTCGCCTGGCAGATGTCGAGCGCCTCCGCTCTCGCCCGCAGCGTATGCCGCCACTACCAGCTGGCCTGCGTCACCGAGCGAACGCCGACACGCCTGACCAAGATGCAGTCAGCCCAGAGCGACTTCGCGTTCCTGCGCGACCTGGCCCAGGAGTACGGCCTGCGGCTGGTCGCCGATGCCACTACCGTCTACCTCACCTCCCCGCTGGCCACCCTGCGCCGGGGCCAGGCAATCCCCTCAGCCCACCTGACCAAGCTGCCGGGCCTGCACGACACCATCTATGCCTTCGACGCCCTCCACGGCGAGCTGGAGCCCGGCGGTGGCCGCCGCACTCGGATCGAGGGGTATGCCTACAACCGCCATACCCGGCACCTGTCCCGCAGCGTCGACGCCCGCTCCGCCACAGCGGCGCACCGGACATACGCCACGGCGCTCCCCGCCGACTCCCGCGCCGAGGCCGAGGAACGCGTGAGCGCCGCTTCCGCCGCCTCCGCACTGTGGGTATCGGCAAACGCCAGCGTACGGGGGGACGCCCGGCTCAAGGTCGGCACCGAGATCTGGCTCCAAGGAGCGGGCCTTGGTCCGCACACGGTGGGTACGTGGATGATCCGCCAGGTCAGTCATCGCCTGACCCTCCATCCCACCCAACCCTCTCAGCGCACCTACGTCACCGATCTCGTGCTGGGCCGCAACCGGCCCGACGGCCTGGATGCGCACCGGCTGCCCCTGCCTCAACCCGCCAGCACCGTCCTGTCCGAGCAGCGCTGGTGCGCCCAGTACATCGGAGGCGCAGCATGAGCACGTACCAGGCGGTCGTGGCCAGCACGACCGACCCGCAGTTGCGAGGACGCGTCCGCCTTCAGGTGCCCCAGGTCTCCGGAGAGGCCCTGACCCTGTGGGCGGAGCCTGCGGTGCGCGGGCGCGTCCCGGCCGTGGGCGAGCTGGTGTGGGTCACGTATCAGGGAGGCGATGAGGCCCGCCCGGTCTACGTAGCCGACCCGGACGTAGTGGAGCGCGACTACGAGCCGATTGAGCCACTGGTATCCGCCCAGCGCCTTGCCCCCCGGCCCTTGAACGGCACCAGTTTCTACCTCTGGGACGAGGCTCAGTGGCCGTTCATCAATACCGTCGTGCCGGAGTCGGGTGCCTTTTTCGTCTCCCTGTCAGCCCGGTTGAATCCGGGGGGTCGGCCGGGTGCGCAGTGTGCGATCTCCTGGGGCGTCTACGACCTGGACACCCGCGCCTACCTGTACGTCGACACCGGTCGAGTGAGCCTGCATCGTCAGGGCGGAGTGCCGGGCGTTGATGAGGCGGGGACTATCGCGGCTACGCGTCGGCATCTGGTGCAGGGACTGCCGCCGGGACACCGTGTGCAGATTCGGCCCGCCTATTCCCATGCGAACATTGACGCCGCGTACGTGCCCCGCATCATCTCCGGTGGCCAGATGGTCGTCGAGCCTGTTCCTGCGGCGACGGTGATGCCGGTGACCACCGACCAGTCCCGGCAGCCTAAATACCTGGCCTCGTCCTACACGCCGTTCCCCGTTGACGATCTCGCGGGCATCCGCGCGGTGGTCCCAGCGTCCGGGAAAATGTGGGTGTCCATCTCCGGGAAGATCGCCCCGGCGTCAGCCACCGTCGGCGATGACCTGTGGTACTCCTGGGTGCTCAGCGGCAGCACCGGGTGGAAAGACACCTGGTCCCACCTGTACAAACAAATCACCAGCGTGAACGCCTCCGCGGTCTCCGCCGCCACCCGGCGCACGCTTATAACTGGCCTTGTGCCAGGCGAGGTTGTGCGCATCACCCCGGTGTATGGCACAGACAGCAGCACCACCGTGACGACCTTCGTGGCGCAGTCTGGACAGCTTGCCGTCGAGCCGGTGGTCGAGGGGGAGGACACCCGTGTCCAGCAGACACTGCTGACGTATCCCGCCCCCCGGTACGCCGCCACCAGCACCTGGACCGATTACGCCCCCACAGACTGGGCCCCCATCACCACCACCGTGCCCGCCACCGGCAGCCTCCTGGTCAGCATCGGTGCCACCCTGTGGAACCAGGTCTCCGACACGGCCGAGATGCGCCTGGGCTGGTCCGTCAGCGGGGACTACGAATGGAGCGGTGACGGACTCCAGCAGGCCGTGACCATCTCCGGCAAAACATGGGGACTGGCTGCGACGAAACGCCATCTCCTCCAGGGGCTGACTCCGGGCTCCACCGTCACCATCACCCCCCGCTACTGGTGCAACGCCAACTCGACATACCCCAACGGCGAGCAGCTCGCCGTCATCGCGGGGGGCCAGTTGGCCGTCGAACCAGTCCGTCCGGGCAACGCCGCACGGCCCGGCACCCTCCCCGAGCACACCGCACGGATCCGTGCCGTGGCCTCTACTGCGGTACGTGACGTCCTCAATCCGGCCGACGGCGATCTCTACATCCTCAATGACGCTGAAATCGCGCAGGTGCGCATTAACGGGCGGTGGATGACCGTCGCAGAAAAGCGGCCTTACATCGTTACCCAGACAGATAGTTTCGCCCTATCGCCGACATCATCCGACATCGCCTGGGAATCTGTGCTGGCCCAGACGGACACAGGAATGTTCGCCTCGCAGGACACCATGGGAATCTATACCACCCGAGACGGACTGTACCAGATCAGTGTGAGCTGCCGCTGGGGCCAGTCGCTCACCCAGAACCGAATGTGGGTGAACGCTGGCGGCACGGAATTCCGGATCTGGTCTCAGGAATCGGTCTCATCGGTGGCGCAAGGGGCCACCGGAACAGTGCTTGCCTCACTGAAATCCGGATCACGCATCACGCTGGCGCTACGTGCTGGGCAGACCGGGACGGCAACGAATATCCGTATGTCCATCGAGTACAAGGGACCCACGCTCAACGGGAGATACGACAATGTCTGAACAGCTCGCCATCCCCTTCGCCGTGGACGCCTCCGGCCGAATCGCCAGCGTCACCAACCCCGACCGGCAGACAGCGCAGCGGGTGCGTGCCGTGGTGGCTACCGCGCCATCTGAGCGCGTCATGCAGCCCGAATTCGGCACGGACCTGCGGCCCTTCCTGTTCGCGCCGAACGACCCGGTCACACAAGAGGCGCTCCGGCATGCGGTACAGGACGCGGTCGCTCGTTGGGAGCCGGGAGCCGTTGTCTCCGCAGCTCGGCCTGTCGTCAACGACGACGCGGAGGGAATCGTGGACGTGCTGGTGGATATCGGCACCACCAATGCAAGCCCAGAAACTGTCACCTATCCCCAGGAAATCGTTGTCCGACCGGGTGGCCGGGTCGACACCTACTAATACAACACCCAGGCCCTGGCACAAAATGGGCATGTCGAAATGACGATCATTGACAGGAGTCTTCGTGGCGGAACAGACCAGCGCAGCTGTCCCTGCCGTCATCGACTACACCGCCCGGGATTTCGCGAGCCTGCGCGCAGCAATGCTCGATCACGCCACGCAGGTATTTCCCCAATGGACCGGCCGCGCGACCGCTGATTTCGGCGTCACGCTGATCGAGGAAATCGCCTATCTCGGTGACATCCTCTCTTACTACCTCGATGCGGCCAGCCGCGAGGCGTTCTTGCCGACGGCAACGCGCCGGGAGTCCATCATGGACCTGGCGCGGATGCTCGGCTACACCCCCGATGTGGCAACGGCCGCCGCAGGCACCGTGGTCCTGGCAACCGAGGCGAGTCAGGCCACTGCCGTGACCGTCCCTGCGGGCACCAAGATCACAACCGCGTTCATCGACGCCCTGGACCGTCCGCTGATCTACGAGACGACCACCGCCGTCACCCTGGCCGCAGCCGGAGGCTCAGCCAGCATCCCGGTGACTGAGGGCCAAACCGCAGGGATCACACCGCTGCTGATCGCCCGGGACACACCGCAGCAGCAGGAGATCCTCACCGAGGCCCTGGGCACCTCCACCGGGCGGCCGGAGCAGCGCCTGGTGCTTGCCGAGGGCCCCGCCCTGCACGACAGCATCCGCCTGTACGTCTCCACCGCCCAGGACGCCGTGCCCTGGCGCCGCGTCGACAGCCTCCTGGAATGCGGCCCCACTGACCTGGTGTTTGAGGTACACACCGCCGCCGATGGCCAGACCATCATCGTCCTGGGCGACGGCCTGGCCGGTGCCGTCCCCGCCGCAGGGCAGGCCCTGCACGCCGCGTACCGCACCGGAGGCGGCACTGTCGGCAACATCTCCGCCAACCAACTCATCGACATCGCAGATGCGCTGCCTGGCGTCTACATCGCCACCAGCAGCGCCATGACCGGCGGCCGGGATGCCGAATCGCTGGAATCGATCCGCACCAACGCACCCAGAGCCCATCGCACGCAGGACCGCGCGGTCTCGCTACGCGACTACGCCGACCTCGCCCTGGCCGTGCCCGGCATCGCCAAGGCCAAGGCATTGGCGACCCAGACCACCTCCGTCACCGTCCGCGTCGTCGGCGCCGCCAACGCCACCCCGGCCCTGGAGCTGCTGGACCGCGTGGAGCGCTACCTCCAGCAGCGAGCCGTCGCCGGAGTACGCGTCACGGTCGCCCCAGGCGACCTCGTCCGCGTCAACATGGGCAGCGAAGCCAGCCCGATCATCCTGGGCCTGTACCCCAACCACCGTGCCGCCGACGTCGCGCGGGCAGGCAGGCGCGCGCTGCAAGAGCTGCTCTCCGACGCACGCAGCGCCTTCGGGCAGACGATTCCCATCTCCCGTGTCTACCGAATGCTCGACTCCCTGCCCGGCGTCGAATACGTGAAGGTCCCGCTCTTCGCCAGGGCCGACGGCGTGCAGACCGGCGCCCAGGACATCCTGTGCCGCGACTGGGAAATCCCCGTGCCGGGCGACCTGTACCTCGTCACCGACGGAGGATTCTGATGCCCTCTCACTACCCGAAGGCCATCCGCAGGTGGCCCCAGCACGCCAATCAGCGCGACTACGTCATGGCGGAGCACGTCAACGAAATCCAGGACGAGATAGCAGGCATCAGCTCCACGCTCGGAGTCATGCCCACCGAATACCTGGACGCCAACGGCAACACCGTCTCCTACACCACCGTCGACTCCCGCCTGGACATCATCCAACGCGAACAGGAGCGGCTGCGCTACTACCAGGACGGACTGCTCGACGCCGCGAAGACCGGCTGGAACCTGCCGGTTTGCTCTCTGCGCAGCTCGGGCACCAGCATCCCGCAGACGGTGAACCAGGGGAATCCCAATCATCCGGTCGAGGACTGGCACCCCATCCTCTTCGACCGGGCGGTCATCGATCCGCTGGGGATGGCTAAGCAGCCGACGTACACGCTGACGTGCCCCAAGACCGGATGGTGGATCATCTCGGTGCGCACGATGATGTGGGTGCCCGCCAAGCGGCCCCAGACAAAATCAACCGACCATGCCATGTACACCCGCGTCAACATCGAGGGCGTTTCCAGGGACGTTGCCACCGACGGCGATTCGGCACCGCTTGGCATCTACGGATACCACCGCAACAACCCCGTGTACTCCGGGCCCTGGTATCAGGGCGAGAAGCTGTCGGTGGAGATCCGGCACATGGGCAACCTGCGCATCCCGGCGGCCAATCTGTTCGACCCGATCGGCCCGCAGACCGTGTTCACCTGGGCCGGGTTCACCTATATCCGGGCGCTGCCGCAGGACATGGTGACCCGGCCGGACTGGGACGCCGATCCCTTGACCCCCTGACCGGAGCTTCCATGGCACAGTACGGGCTCGATTTCTACGCCCAGTCCAAATACGGCACCGATGTCCGTGTCGAGTACAGCGTCGAGCCTGCCACCGCAGAATCCGTCGCCCCCTGTCAAATCCAGGTCACCTGGTCCCCGTCACGGGAGGACTCCTGGACCCGGCTCCGGCTGGTCCGCAACACTTTCGGCGTGCCCGGCGACGCAGACGACGGAACGGTGCTCTACGAAACCGGACACGAGGGCCTGGTGACCACCTACCTGGACACCGATCTGCTGCCCGACCGCCTGTACTACTACGCGCTGTACGTCTCCGTGCCCTACCCAGCCTGGTCGGCCGCCGCCTCCTACCGCGTCGGCGACTGCGTCACCTACAACGGCACCACCTACCTCTGCCAGCGCCCCACCAGCGGCAGCGCACCCTCCAGCGCATCACAGGACTGGCGGGCCACCACCAACACACTGGAATGGGTCCGAGCCGGTGCCGCAGCAGGACTCTCCGTCGCCGACCACCGCTACGCGCAGCGGATGTACTCCCTCCTGCCGCCCGCGTACCGCACCGCGCCCCAGGAGATCACCACGGAGAACAGCGGCACCAACGAGGACCTCACCGCGTTCCTCACCGTGCTCGGCCAGCCGCTGGACACCGCCAAAGGCCGTATCGACCTCGCAACCAGGCTCCACGACCAGCACACCACCTCCAGCACCTACACCGAGCGTGCTGCCGACATGCTCGGCCTGGAGCAACCGCTGTCTGCCCGGCCCCAGCTCCGTCGTGCCCGAGTCGAGAACGCCAGCCGTGCCGCGCGGGCGAAGGGCACCGACGCGGGCCTGCGGCAGCTCATCCACGACCTGACGGGTTGGGACTGCGATATCCACACCAGCCCCAACCTCATGGCAGACCAGGACCAGTCAGGCATGTGGCATCCGGCGCTGCCCTCCTGGTCTGCGGGCGTGCGCTACGCAGCGGGGGAGTACGTCACCTACGGAGGCCGCACCTTCCGCGCCCGCTCCTCCGCCCGACGCATCCCCGCCACCAGCCTGCTGCCGCCCACAACTACCCAGACACAAGGCACAGTCGTGGCTGAGACAGACAAGCTCGGCACGCGAGTCCTGGGCAGGAACCTCAAGAACGGCGACGCGTTCACCCTCAAGCTGACCGTCGACACCGCCGCCACCTACGACATCGCCCTGGTGTACACCACCGCTCCGAGCTACGGCATCTGGACCATCGCCATCGACGGCGAAACGCTGCGCACGATCGACGGCTACGCACGCACCCAGTCCACCGCCACCGCCACACTGGGCCGCCGCCAGCTCGCCGCCGGAGACCACGCCATCCGCATCGCCGTCAGCGGCGCCAACGTCGCCTCCAGCGGCTGGCAACTGGGCATCAACACCCTGAGCCTGACACCGACCGACCAGCGTCTGTCGCCGGTGCCTCCTGCCGGACACCCAGACAGCGGCATCTTCTGGGAGGAGGTCAGCGCGCCACCACGTGACTGGGGACTGGAGACGACCCCGGCCACACTCGACCCCTCCACCTGGTGGCTGCGAGCAGACGACACAGCGGCCCGGACCGTGCCTGGAACGCTGGGCAGCCAAAGCGGCATCACCCCACCTGATGGGCCACACAGCCAGTACGCCACGACCGCACTCGCCGCCACCGCGCCACGAGCCGCCTCCTACACCCTCGCCTCGATCGCCCCCGCGCAGGCTCGCCCCTGGGACGCGGCCACCGTCTACCGCGTCGGCCACCTGGTCACCTACCAGGGACGCACCTGGGAGGCGGTGGCCACCGCCTCCTCCGGGCAGGCGCCGGGCCAGGCCAAGGACTACTGGCGGCCGTCGCTGGCCACCGACCAAGGCGTCCCCGACCCGGCGCTCGTGGCCTCCGCCGGAGTGCCTCTTCCTCGCGTCTCTGCCTGGACGCCGGACCGCCTCTACCAGCCTGGAGAGATCGTCGCGCACGGGCGCGCCCGCTACGAGGCCATCACCGCAAACCAAGGCGAGCAGCCCGCGAACTCGGGGAGCGACCAGGGAAGTTGGGCATTCGCAGGAGCAGCTACGGAGCTGATTACCGCTGCCGTACACGCCCGCTATGCGGGCGGCACCACAATCAGCAACCTGGCCTGCGAAATCGGGTGGTACGACTCCACCGGACGCCCCCTTCCCCAGCTCACCGCCACCGCAGCAACAACCGCGGCCCTTCGAGACCCGTTCGATGTCGACCTCAACGACCTGGCAGGAACCTCTGTCGGCACCTCCGCCCAGAAGTGGACAACACGCGGAGGTACGTGGTCAGTCGCGGCAGGCATTTTGAGTACCACCCCCGCTCCTGCACCAGATGGCACCTACCTGACCACCGCCCTCACCCCCCAGCCCACCGGACCCGTCAGCCTCGCAGTCACCGTCCTGTCCCGGCCCACCGACCCCAGCGCCCTGCACGGCCTGGCCGTGCACGCCACCAGCAACGGCGGCGACTTCACCATCGCAGCGCGCGACGGCCTCTACCGCATCCGCAAGACCGATGGCGGCTACCAGGCCGACCAGCTGGCCACCTACCCACCGCTCGCAGACGGCGACCGCCTGATCCTCACCTACGACGGCGACCGCCTGATCGTCGTCAAAAAGGCCAACAACGACGACTTCAACACCACTGACCTGGCGCGCTACACCTACCCCTCCGCCCCCCAGACGACGGGCAGCTACGTGGGCCTCGCCGAGATCAAGAGGTAGCTGATGACGACCATGCCCATCACCGACCAGGCCCTGCTCCAGCCCCATGCCACCGCCCGACTCGCCTCCCGCACAAACGATTTAGAGGGCACGTTGATCGCACCCATCAGCGGATCGGCTCTCGTCGCCTCCGGAGGGCCTGGCGCCTCGTACAGCGACCTCGGCATCGCCCAGTACAACACCACCGCCGAGACCGTCCGCACGGCCCGCATGGACCCCGCAGCGCTCCAAGTCATCAACGCAGCAGTCACCGACACCAACAACGGCTGGCGGCGAGCCTCCCTCACCACCACCGTGCCCGCCGCAAACAGCGCCTACCCGGCCGCACGCTACGCCGAGGTGCGCCTGAGACTGCCCGCCCTCGCCCAAGGAGCACAGATACAGGTGGGATCGGCGATGGTCACCCGGCAGAACGCCGTCAACATCCTGCCCCGCGACGCCGCCTACCAGCTCACCTCCTGCTGCTACAGCGGCCCGACGTGCCGCACAGCCCTGTCAACCGACCGCGCCCTGGTCGGCGCACGCAGTCTCAGGTGCGAGCCGACGACTGAGGCACCCTGGGCCGGGCCGCAACCCACCGCGGCAGCCCTGGCACGCCTGGAGACCACCAACAGCTCCCTGATCGCCAACGGCTCCGTCGCCACGGAGTCACCCACCCCAGGCGAGCTGCTGGTCCACTTCTACGGCGCCGATCAGGCATTGCTCAGCACCAGCACCGTCACCACCTTCACCACCAACGGCGCCTGGGCCTGGTCGTCGTACCAAGGAACTGCCACACCCCCGGCGAACGCCCGCTACGCCGCAGTCACCATCCGCCTGCAAACCACGCAGCCCTTCCACTGCGACGCGTTCGGCCTTCGCTACCAGACCCTGCGAACAAACCGCCCCGCCGAGCCATACCAGGCCGCCCGCCACCTGACGATCAACCTGCGGGCCAACCGCGTCAACCTCGCCCGCAACCCCTCCCTCACCAACGACGCCGCAGGCTGGCTCACCTACCTCCCAGGCACCCAGCCAGGCACAGTCACCATCCAGTCCTCCACCGGCCGAGCACGGCCGGGCGCAGCGAGCTTCGCCGCGACGGCGTCCCCGACCGACCCGCCCGCGCCCGGCACACGTATCGGACTGGGCACCAGCGCCAGCTCCCAAGCAGCCGCCACCCCCCTGGAGATCATCACCATGGGGCGTCCACACACCCTGTCCGCGTACGTCGCCGAACAGCCGCAGAGCACGGTGCCTGTCCGCCTCTGGGTGGAAATCACAACTCACGTGCCTGGCAAGGGGCTGGTGCGCGAGATCTACCCGGGCGAATCCACGGCGGAAGCGCGCCAGACACGTGGAAGAACGGAGGGCGACTGGGTCAGGATCTCCCACATATTCACCCCACCGCCTGGCGTGCACCGCTGGGTGTCCGCGTGGGTGGGCCCTGACCCTGAGACGTACCACAGTGGCGCCGTCTGCTCCTTCTACCTCGATGACGTGCTCCTGGAGGAGGGCGACGTGCTGCGCCCGTACTTCGACGGCAGCGGCCAGAACCCGGATTACCTGTGGGAGGACTGGGATGTCACCGAGCACGCCCGGTCGCATTACTACCGCGAGCGCCGCACACTCCAGCGTCGACTGGCCGAGGTCCTCGGCGATCACATCGAGCACGGCACACCGTACGACCTGCGCTACGCCAGTGCACCACAGGCATAAGCATCAGATCGTCCCTTAAAAATTGAGAAGATATCGCGGAGGAAGGCATAAAATCCAGGGTGGAGCTTTCCCTCTGACTCAGGAGCAGCATGACTCAGCGCACTGTGGCCATCGCCGGAACCGGAGCCATCAGCAAGGCGGCCGTCTACGACCTACTGACCGACTGGCTTGGCTACGAAGAAAGCGGCGAGAAGTTCGTACCCACCCAGCGCGCACGGGATACGCATTTCGTTTTCCCGGCTCACCCTGACCTTATTTCGAGGACGCTCCAGCACGTATACAACTGGACAGGCCGCGCGAACATCGACTACACCACTATCTACGCGGAGAACCACACCGATGACCGGGGAGTGAAGCTCATCGTAGAAAATGCGGAACAGGCGCAGGCATCCCAGGGCATCGAAGAGATTTACGCGGAGATGCTCGCATACCTCCGTGAGCAGGAGGGCGACCGGACGCTGCTCATCCTGACCGACACCAACGGAGGCGAAGGCACAAACGCAGGGTGCGACGAACTCATCACCGCGGCCTCGACGGCGGGAATCGAAACGCTGGACCTCGGATGTGCTCTCATGCCCTACCCGGTACAGGCCGCCGCCGAGCGCATGATCGCCAGCCAGGAAGACGACGCCCCTGCCGAAGAGGGCAAGGACCTGATGCCTACGACGCGCAAGTCTGCGGGGGAAGCCGCGCCGGACATTGACGCGGACATCGCAGAGGCACACCGCTCACAAGCGCCGCACGCCGCAGGCGACCCAGCTACCGGGGAGTTGATACCGCTGCTGCGCCGTCTCACCGAGGTCGTCGAGAGCGTCCTCATCACCGTGGACAGCACACTCTCCGCAGACCTCACTGCGGAGCGCGACGCACTTTACGAGATAAAGGTGGCCCTGCGCAGTGCGGAGCCTGACGCCGATGCAGCAGCGGACCCGAAGGCTTCCCCTGCGGAGGCACCGGGCGCGGAACCGGATGTTGAGGTACGCCGTGGCTGGTACAACGAGGAGCTGGAGGAGTACCTCCCCCTTAAGGGGCGCCCGCGTAAGGGCGTGGAGATCCACGACATTGTGATGGATCACGCGAAGGGAAAGTGGGTCAAGTATCAGCCCAACAGGGGTTAGACGCATAGCAAAAGAACCTCGGCCGGGGAGAGGTAGCCGAGGTTCTTTTGCTTACCGGGCCAGAATAAGGTCCCCCTTCTCGAAAACGTGATTGCGCCAAGCGTCGTGCTGCGTACCAACAAACAACACCGCAGTTGGTGTGATGCGCGTCACTTTTCGCGACGGAATGAAATCAATGGGCCCAGTGTTTCTTTGGCCATCACCCACTGCGCGGGAGCCGAACCCTCCCTCTTCTATCGCTCCTGAGCTTGCGAAGGATGGGCGAAGCCCTCAAGGGGCTACGCCCCTATCGACTCGCCTAGCGGCTCGCGAGGGAACGTATACCAACTACCCTCAAAAAGATGGTCACCTGTTGAGGAGTTTCTCATCCCTTGCGTAGTGTGCGGAGCGCGCAAAACCGCACAGCAGAGAGGGAGGCACCGTTGACCAGCTCCTGGCAGCCACGTCGACTGGAGAAGAAACCGCCCCGCAAAATACAGCGTGACGATGACGACCTGAACCCAATGCAGGCCGTACAGGACACCCTGTGGAATCCTTCGGAGCCAGCAGACACCCAGTCGACGAAGGGCCTGGCACGCCCGGTGGAGGACTGGGGGGTCAACGACCTCGTCAACCACTGGACGCGGTGCATCTCCCGGGCGCGCTGGGCCGACCACCTCATCGGCCACACCAACCGAGGCGGGCTCGGCAAGACCTTCCGCGAGGCATTCGACGCCGGGCATGGCCCGGCCGCCCTCAAAGCCAGCATCGACCAGTTCTTTGCGAACCCCCGCTACCACACCGCGAAGAGGCCGTGGACCCTCTACCGGGCTGTCATCAACGACCTCCTGGCCCAAGCCGCGCCCCCGCCGAGGGCGGACCCGTGGGCAACCGCTGAGCAGCTGGACATCCCACGGGAAATCACCGAGAACTGGGGCGGCTACCACCCGACAACGCCCGACCCGTGGGCCGCGGCGGTGAGGCGGTGATGACCGTCAACTCCTCCTACTACTGGCGGCAGATGGGCCTGCCCGGCCGTACGTGGGGAATCAGGCTCGGCGACCTCGACGAACCGTTCCAGGAACTGATCGACCTCCACCTCGACTGGCCCAACCGCCACATCCCCCAGGACACCCCGCTCCACCAATTCCCCAGCGACCGGTCCCGACTCGGCAGAGGCGTGATGCTCTCGGGCGAGCCCGGCCGAGGCAAAACAACACAGGCATGCGCGGCACTGGTCTCCATCTGCCGCAAGTACCAAGTCGATGGACACTTCATCCGCTTCTCCGACTACGTCCAGTCCAAGACCAAGAGTTTCACCCTGCACAACAAGGTGGACAAGGGCCTCGGCGGCGAGGCCGCCATCGCGGAGACTGAGCGGTTCGCCGAACTCGAAACGCGCCTCTACACCGTGCCACTGCTCGTCCTCGACGACGTCGGCAAGGAGCACCGCACCGCATCCGGCTATGCCGCGCAGCAGGTCACTACTCTGCTGCGCCACCGGCACGACGCCATGCTGCCGACCATCATCACCACGAATCTGCGCGGTGGCGAATGGGCCGCCGTGTACGACGAGTCGACCGCCTCCTTCGCCATGGAGGCGTTCGACATCGTCTACGTCAGCGGCCCGGACTACCGCGCCGCAAGCACCTGAACTCACAGCGGACCACCACATCGGACGGACAGCCTTGGCGCACGTCGAGCACAAGCTCATATCCAAAATCATTACCTGCGGCGACCTGCGCAGCGCCATCGCCGCAGGTATCAAGCCCCGACACTTCCACGACCCCGATCGCCGAAGCGTCTATGCTTCTCTGCTCGCCTACCAACAGGAATACGGCTGTGCCCCGACGGCCGATGTGCTGCGCAAGGACTTCCCCACCTTCAAGCTTCTTGAAGTTGAAGAGCCACTGGCGTATCTGATCGACTCCATCCGCGAGACGAAGAGACGCGCCCTCACAGAGAAGGGCCTCACCCTCGCCGCGGAGACATGGGAGGAGGGCAACACCGAGGAAGCGCTGCGCCTGGTCCGGGAGATGCTCCAGACAATCGCGGACGACGTGCCGTCCGGCGTCGACTACGACTTGGCCCAGACCGGCGACGAGCGCCTGGAGCGCTACCAGCAGTACGCGGAACTCGACGGCGAACTCCGCGGGCTGCCCACCGGTTTCGACTTGCTGGACAAGGCCACTGGGGGACTTCAGCCTGGTCAGCTCATCGTTTTCACCGGTCTTGCGAAGTCCGGCAAAACGCAGCTCGCCATCACGGTGGCCCAGCACATCAACGCGTTGGGCTACACGGTGCTCGTCTTCTCCTTCGAGATGATCGCCTCCGAGCTGAGCGAGCGTGTTGACGCCATTGCGGCGAAGGTTTCCTTGACCAAGCTCCGGTCCGGCGACCTGGACAAGCTCGAATTCAAGCGGCTGGAGAAAGCCATCCGCAAGATGGAAGAGGCCGCCACACCTTTCGTCATCTCTGAGGACGTCAAGGCCACCACAACCCTTGGCTCCATCCAGGCAAAGATCGACGATGTCAAGCCCGATGTGGTTCTCATCGACGGTATCTATTTTCTCCGCGATGAAATCACGGGGGAGAAGATGACGAACTCGGCGCTCACCAACATCAGTCGTGGGAGCAAGCAACTCGCGCGAGCTTGCGGGATCCCCGTCATCGTCACCACACAGTCCCTCCGCTCGAAGCTGGGCGCTGGCGGTCTGTCCGCAGGCAGCGTCGGTTACACCAGCGCCTTCGAGCAGGACTGTGACGTGCTGATCGGTGTGGAAGCCACCGACGTCCCAAAGGAGTCCAAGCTCAAGATCATGGCCTCCAGAAATTGTCCCAACGATGAATTCCTTCTCGTGTGGGATTACGAGACGTCAACTTTCCAGGAGGCCAAGGTCGATTTCGGGTACGGGCAGGGAGGTGACGATGGGGCGGACGAGTGGTTCGATCGCCAGGCGGCATGACGACCTCATCCCTGGTGACGTACTCTCTGCCCTAGCTGACCTCGGCGTCGAGGTCTTGGGGGACGACGGCGACAACTACAAACTCCGTTGCCCCGCCCACCTGGAGCGCACCGGCAAGCACGACCGCAGGCCCTCCTGTTACATCCACAGCCACTCTGGCCAGTTCATCTGCTTCTCCTGCGACTGGGCCGGATCTTTCGCTCGTTTCGTTGCCTACATGCAGGGCACCGACTCGGCGCACGCGAATGCATGGATCGCCTCGAAGGGCACCATCGGCCGGGCTCTTCGGCTGCTCAAGGGAGACGACCGCCATAGCGAAGTCGAACCAGGGGAGCCGGTGTCCGAGGCGCAGATGGTTCTCTTCACCACGCCGCCGGAAGCCGCCAGACGCAAACGTGGCCTGACGCTCGACGCGTGCGAGAAATTCGGGGTCCGATGGGACCTGACCCGCCCCCGCCGCTGCTGGATACTCCCGATCCGCAGCGTGGACGGCGAACTGCTCGGCTGGCAGGAGAAGTCCAAGCGCCACTTCCGCAACTACCCCGACGGCGTAGCGAAGGGCACCTCGCTCTTCGGCGCCCACATCGACTTCGACGGCCCCCTCGTGCTGCTGGAGTCTCCTCTGGACGCGGTGCGTCTCTACTCCGCGGGAATCGACGGGGGCAAGGCGACCTACGGCGCTCACGCGTCGCGCGCGCAGATGGACCTGGCGCTCGGCATGGCAGACACCATCATCCTCGCCCAGGATAACGATTCGGCCGGGCGGTCTGCCCGCACTCAGCTCTACTACTCCTACCGCTGCAAAGGAAGCGTGCTCAAATACTGGAACTATCTGGACACGGGAGCAAAAGATCCCGGTGAGATGACCGACGAAGAGATCTGGGACTGCTACGACGCTGCGTACACGCCGCTCCGTCGGCGCCTCAAGCAATGCGCGGCATAACGACTAACACAAGTCCGGAGCTAAGGACGAGCCTTAGCAGGTGTTCACCGGAAAACTGCACCCATATCAGGAGGACGATTTCTCTCGCATAGTCGAGAGAGGAGCGATGCTGTGCGCCTACACCATGGGCCTCGGCAAGACAGTGCTGTCCATAGCCGTCATGGAGGAGTGGCTCGCCAAGGACGACGTCGACACGTGCATGATCGTGGTCCCCGCCTCCTTGAAATGGCAGTGGGCCGAATCGCTCGCCCGTTTCACTGACGTGCCGACCAAGCGGCGGCGGGTGGGTCGGGCTTCCGTCGTGGTCCCAGACGACTCCGCCTGCGTCGTGGTCGACGGCTCCAAGGCGCAGAAGGAGCGGCAGTACGAGCAGATCCTGGCACAGCGGCCCGAGTACGTCATCGTCAGCTATGAAGCCGTCATCCACGACTGGAAGCGCGTCCGGAAAATCCGGCCGGACGCAGTGGTCCTGGACGAGGCAAGCTTCATCAAAAGCTTCCGGGCACAGCGGTCGAAGAAGCTGAAGAGGCTGACGGCCAGCTATCGGCTCGGCCTGTCCGGCACCGTCATCGACAACGGCCAGCCCGAGGAACTTTTCTCGATCTTCGAGTGGATCGACGCGAGCGTGCTCGGCCGCTGGGACCTCTTCGACCAGGCGTTCATCCACCGCTCCCGCTCCGGCATCCCGGTCGCGTACCGCAACCTCCCGCTGCTGCACAGCAAGATCAGCGACGCCATGATCCGTCGTACCTACCGCGACGCCGACGTGGCCCCGTATATGCCGAAGGTGAAGGAGACCGTCCTCCCGGTCCGCCTCGGGCCACGCACCCTGTCCGCCTACGAGCAGATCGCCCAGGATCTGCTGAAGGAACTCGACAAGCTCGGTGGGTTCGGCACCCTCGACCTCGCCGCCGTGTACGCCGGTCGGGCGGAGAGCGGCACCACCGTGCAGGGACGCGTCATGGCCCGGCTCTCCGCCCTTCAGATGCTCATCAACCACCCTGAGCTGCTGCGGGATTCGGCAGGCGCCCACGCCGCTGGAGACGGCGGCAGCACGTACGCCGCACGCCTCGTCGACCGGGGCATCCTCGACGACGTCACCCGCTCGCCCAAGCTCGACGCGGTGGTGCGCTACCTGCGGAAGCGTCTGACGGCCGACCCCACACTCAAGGTCATCCTCTTCAGCTTCAACAAGGGCGTGTTGCCCGCGGTGGCCGCCGAGCTGAAGCAGTGGACGGCCGTCTACTTCACCGGAGACCTGACGGCGAAAGAGAAAGCAGAGGCGAAGGCCGTATTCGCCTCCGAGCCTGATGTCCGCCTCTTCCTCGCCAGCGATGCCGGTGGCTACGGCCTCGACCTCCCCGAAGCACGTCTGCTGCTCAACTACGACCAGCGCGACAGCAGCGGTGCCATGGACCAGCGCAACACCCGCCATGTCCGGGCCAGCAGCCTCTTCGAGGAGGTAGAGGTCGTCAACGTCGTGGCGCAGGACACGATCGAGGAACGCCGCATGGAGCGCCTGGCGATCAAGCGCCGCACTGCCAGGGCGATCCTGGACGGCCGAGGCGCCGACGACGACGGCCGGGTGCTCGCTGACGTGGAGTCCCTGCGCGCCAACCTCGTCCGGTCTCTGGATGTCCTGCGCCGCACCGCCTGATTGACGTCCGCGGCACCCTCTCCTCGCGGGGAACTAGCCAGCAAGCCTTGTTCCCCCCGTAAGACTGCACAGTCGGTTTCCGCCTGCTACTGGCACGTCCTCGCCCGGCCACTTTGGGCACCGCGCCCCGAGCAGCTACCAACAAGTGTTCAACAGATGTGAAGGTGTTGAGAAACTGTGCATCTGTTGTACTGTTCTTGTAGAGCCGCAGGGGGAGGCCAACGGCCGCCAATGGCACGCCTGGACATGCCCTGCCGCTGCCATCTAACGACCAGCGGGAGAATCCCATGGAGTTCAGCGACGCCCCTCTGGCGAGCTACGTCAGCGCCAACACTCCGGAGTCCGATTTCCAGCGGAAAGCGGCCCGTTGGGCCATGATCAGGGATCGCGTAGCAGCTCAGCAGATGCTCCTCGACTCCCTGAAGCAGGAGATGATCGAAGACCTTCGGGAGTTCGGTGTCCGTGACGAGAAGGGAAGCTACGCCCTCGACCTCGGCCGTTCCTATGAGGTGGGCGGGAAGTCGTTTACTGGGCTCAAATATCAGCGGAGCGTTACCCGAGAGGTGGACGAGGACGCGGCCTCCCGCATAGGGAAGGAGAAGAGCGTCTACGACCGTCTCTTCCCCCCTCGGCCTGTCTTTGACGCGCAGGAGGTCTACGTCCTCTTTCAGGAGGGCCTCCTGACCGAGGAAGAAGTAGATCAGGTCTTCCCGGAGAAGACTGTGTGGTCCTTTGTGCGAGTGGGGGGCAAGTGAGCCGCTGGGAGCGTGAATTCGCCGTCATCGCAGGCGGCCAGAGCCGACAGGCTCCTGGTTACTACCCGGGCTCATCCAGACGCATTCGCAGCATCGATCCGCAGACGATGCGACTGGTCGAGCCGACCAGTAAGCCAGAAGTTCTCTGGGACTCCAAGCCGCGCGTCTACCGGGTGGGCGGAGTGCTCCACGAGTTCTACTCCATCGGTCATCTGTCAATGGCGCTGAACCGTCAGCCGGTTACCATCCGCAAGTGGGAACGGACGGGGATCATTCCCGCCCCTACCTTCGTGGTTCGGGGAAAGACTGAGCGCGGCAACCGAAGGCTGTACACCAGGGCCCAGATCGAGGGCATGATCCGCATCGCCGAGGAGGAGGGCATCCTCCACCACGAAGGCGAAGGTATTCAGATCTCTGCTACCAAGTTCTCCGAGCGCGTGGCCCAGCTATTCGAGGACCTCTCGGCATCCGAAGGGGTTGACGCCGCGTGATTTACACCAAGCAAGTTACCGAGCGTTTCAATCTCGGCTCCTACGAACACATCGAAGTGACTGCCTCCGTCCAGTTCGACCCTGTTGAGGAAAGCATCACCGACGTTGAGGACGCACTCGACGCGATGCTTTCCCGCGAACGGCTGTTTGCAAAGAAGTTCACCACCGAAGAGAACTCCGTTGCACATGTCCACCCCGCGCTGACCAACTTGCACACCAAGAGGAGCTGACGTGCCCCGCACTGCCGCATTCGACGTTGATGACATTGACACCCGGCCCAAGCGCCGCCGCCACGCGGCCGACGACACGCCCCACGAGACGTATAACAACGTCGAGGCGCCTCGCAAGCGCCGCCGTAGTGAGACTGCGGCCGATGAGGAGCACAGCCACCGGACCAATTCGGCCCGCCGCAGCGCTGTTGCGGGGTGGGACGAGTTCGAGGCCGCGGCCAGCAGCAGCAACAACACCGACTTCGAAGCCAAGAACGCCCTCAAGCTGCGGGTCACCAACAGTCAGCAGCTCATCAAGATCCTCCAGGACGCGCCCTTCGACTCCTTCGGCCTGCACTACGTTCAGGAGATCAAGACAGGCAAGCGCAGCTTCCGCTGCGGTGGGGACAGCTGCCCGCTGTGCGATGACCTCGACCACTACGCCCGCAAACTGGCCCTGTTCAACGTGGCTTTGTTCAACGAATCGACCAACGAGTGGGAACACAGAGTCTGGGAAGTCGGCGTAAAGATTGGCCGGAAGCTCAAGGCCATCAATGACGACCCCAAGAGGGGGCCGCTGGACAAGGACAACCTGTATTTCGCCATCTCTAAGACAGGCAAGGGCACTAGCACCGAGTACCACCTGGAGACGGTCAAGGCGCGAGACCTCGACGAGGACTGGGACGTCGATGAGATCGACAGCAAGACCCTCACAACCCTCAAAGAGGTCATCTACACCGACCCGTGGGAGCGCTTCAGCAGCCCCCAGGAGCTGAAGCGAGTGGTGCACCGCCTCTTGGAGGACGATACGGAAGAGGACGACGAATAGTCGAACTCTCTGCAAGCGCGTCCGCTCAAGCCCGCCTCCCCGTGCTCCAGTTCCGACGGGATAGGGAGGCGGGCTTTTCACACCCGGAAGCACCCACATGCCCCACATCATCCTGAACAAGGAAGATCTCGCCGACGCCGTCGACTACTTCGGACAGCATGACGCATTCACCTTTGACGTCGAGACCGTCGGCCCTCACCGAAGCGTCCCCAGCCAGAATCAGGTCACCTGGCTCTCCATGGCCACGTACGGCACCGCGATCGTCATACCTATGGGCCACCCCAACGGCGACACGCTCATCTCCAAGGCCACCAGGAAAAAGAACCCCGCCACAGGGAAATTCGAGGCCATACCAGCCGTCTGGGACGAGCCCCCCACCCAGCTGAGGCCGAGCCAAGTATTCGAAGCTCTCCAGCCTCTTTTCTTCGGTGACAGATACCGCAAAATCGCCCACCAGGCAGCCTTCGACCTCGTAAGCATAGCCAAATACTACGACGGCCAACTACCCGTCCCCCGCTACGGCTGCACTCTCGTCGCCTCATGGCTGCTCGACGAAAACCGACTCAACGGCCTCAAGCCCCGTACCGAGGCGACCTACGGACACAAATACGACACCGAGAACGTCGGCCGCAAGGTTGAGATACACCCGTTCAGCAAGGTCGCCAGCTACGCACTCCTGGACGCTAAGTACACGTGGTTGTTGTGGCAGCGAATGGTGCCCCTTCTCCAGGCAGAGGGCCTGTCGCGGGCAATGAGTCTGGAGCTGCAAGTCCTAGAGATCCTCCTGGACATGGCGCTCACCGGCGCCCCAATCGACACAGAGGCCCTCCACGAACTCGACACCGACCTCACAGAGCGGATCGAGCAGATCACGGAGCAGGTCTACAAGGCAGCGGGCCGCGTCTTCAACATCAATTCCACCCAGCAAAAAGCAGACATACTCTTCGGAAAGAAGCGGGACGGCGGCCAGGGCCTCAAACCGAGCAAGCTGACCAAGGGAGGAAAGAAGAAGAAGCGAGAGGGAGCCACGCCCACCCTCTACGACTATAGCGCCGACGCCGAGGAACTCAAGAAGCACGACGACAATCCGGTCTGCGCTGCACTGCTCGAATACCAGGAAGTCAACAAGCTCCTCGGCACATACGTGCACGGGTACCTCGGAGACGAATCAGCTGGGAAACCGTCCATCATTTTCGAGGGGCGCATCTATCCCACCTTCAAGCAGTACGGCACCGTATCCGGAAGATTCTCCTCAGCAGAGCCCAACCTTCAGAACGTACCAGCACCCAACACAGAGCTGGGCAAGGCGGTTCGCGGCCTATTCGTCGCTCCGCGAGAAAGAGCGACAGTCGCCATGGAGGATCACCTCCGTGAAGTAGGCTGGAAACTGCTCATTGCAGACTACGGCCAGATCGAACTGCGCGTCATGGCCCATTTCCTCGGCTACGGAGCATGGTTCGACGGATTCCACGCAGGCATAGACGCACACACTGCAACGGCGAGCGCTGTTTTCGGTGTCCCCCCAGAGAGAGTCACGAAAGACCAGCGCAACGACTCCAAGACCCTCGCCTTTGCCACCCTGTTCGGTGCCCAAGCCCCGACGGTCGCAAAGTCGATGCGCGCCACCGTAGCCGAGGCCCAAGCGTTCCTCGAACTCCAGGAACGAAAAATGCCAGAAGTCGGCAAGTTCCGCCGCTGGCTGATCCAGGACGCCCTCACTCGCGAGATACCGCACATCCGCACACTCATCGGCCGCAAGCGCCGCCTCCCTGACCTTGCCAGTCCAGTTGACTGGATCCGGGAAAAGGCTGAGAGGCAGTGTCTGAACAGCCTCATCCAGGGTTCAGCGGCCGATATCAACAAAATGGCCATCGTGCGGATGGGTTACCTGTGCAAGCAAAACAGTGAATGGCTCCGACTTTCACTCACAGTCCACGACGAACTAGTTGTGCACTGTCGAGAAGACAAGGTCGAAGAGGGGGCAGTATTGCTTGAGAAGGCGATGACAGGGCCCGGAATCCAAGAAATGCTCAAGGTGCCTATCACAGCAGACGTCAAGGTCTGCGACAGATGGTCGGAGGCGAAGTAAATGCGAATGAACAAAATCTCCTTCGAGGCGATCCAGTCAGAGCTTTTGATGGATGCCTGCAAGGAAGTCGACACGGCGGTGCTTGCCAGTCTCAGGAGCCTGGGGCAGCCGGGAAGGAGCCCCGAAGTAATGGCGATGGAAGTCGCTGCCTCTCGACGACGCACGGCCGCCGTGGAACCGCTGAGCGAACTACTCGGTGTATATGCGCATCTTCTCACTCAGGGCCTGTTCAAGGTTATCCTTGACCACCCTGACCTTCATTCATTGAGTGACGAAGAGAAGGACGCGTTTCTGCGCGACCAGGCAGACCTCTGCTTTGCAACGTCAAGCGCCATTCTTGCAAATCTCTTCGACAAGAAGATCATTCGATACACGAAAATCGGGGAGTGCTGTGGTGAGTAGTTTTTGGGCACGAGCAGTCAGCGGATCCCTCGCCCCGCCGACGACCACTCCTGCGCAGGCACAGCAGACTCCTCTCAAGGCGCAGTCAGCCTCCGACATGTCCCGGTGCCCCAACTGCCGCTCAGGGAACTACATGGCGGCGCCGAATACGCAGAACTACCGCTGCTACGACTGCGGATACCCCCGGCTCCAGTCGACATCGGGAATGATCGCCTCCTCCTCAGACGGCCCGCCCCGCCCGGCCCGAGGGCAGATCTCAGGCAGCGCCTCACTCAACACCATCATCGGCCGCGTCGGATAGGAACGAAGGCATCGCATGACCCTCATCGACACCAACGGCGACCTCGCCGACCCGTACCAGGCGTACATCGCAAAGAGCCGCTACGCCCGCTGGCGCGATGACCTCGGCCGCCGAGAGACGTGGACTGAGACGGTTGACCGCTTCTTCCAGTTCATGACGGGACACCTCAAGGAGAAGCACGGCTACACCCCAGAGAAGGAGCTGGCCCACCAGCTACGCGACGCCGTACTCAACCACGAGGTGCTGCCCTCCATGCGCGCACTGATGACGGCAGGGGAAGCCCTCGATCTGTCCAACGTCGCCGGGTACAACTGCGCCTACACGCCGATCGATGACATTCGATCCCTCTCGGAAGTCCTCTTCATCCTGCTCAATGGCACTGGGGTCGGTTTTAGCGTGGAACGGCGCTACGTCGACAAGTTGCCGCCCGTCGCTCACCCCCGACTCGACCTGAGCACAGTGCTGCGGGTAGGGGACAGCAAGCAGGGCTGGGCGGAGGCGTACGCCCAGCTACTGGATCTGGTCTGGCTCCAGGGACGTATACCGACCGTCAATTACGACCGCATCCGGCCCGCAGGGTCCCGCCTGAAGACGTTCGGAGGCCGGGCCAGCGGGCCTGAGCCGCTGCGGGATTTGTTCGAGTTCACTGTGGAGTTGCTGCGTGTTGCCCAGGGCCGGAAGCTGCGGCCGATCGAGGCTCATGATCTGGTGTGCAAGATTGCGTCGGTGGTCGTGGTTGGCGGTGTGCGCCGGTCGGCGCTGATCAGCCTGTCCGATCTCGACGACCAGGAGATGGCGCTGGCCAAGTCGGGGGAGTGGTGGGAAAGCCATCCCTATCGGAAGCTGGCCAACAACTCCGCGGTCTACCACGACGGCGTCACCCGCGAGCAGTTCGACGCCGAGTGGCGGATGCTCAAGGACTCCGGGAGCGGGGAGCGCGGCATCTTCCACCGGGACGCCGCTCGCCGGATCGCGGCCCGCTGGGGCCGCCGGGAGCCCAGCATCGAATACGGGACCAACCCGTGTTCGGAGATCATCCTCCGGCCCCGCAGCTTCTGCAATCTATCCACCGTCGTGGTGCGTCCGCAGGACCGCCTCGCCGAGCTGAAGCGCAAGATCACTTTGGCTGCCATTCTCGGCACCTGGCAGGCGACCCTGACCGGCTTCCCCTTCCTGCGTGAGGAGTGGTCACGCAATGCCGAGGAAGAGCGACTGCTCGGCGTCTCCATGACCGGCATATTCGGCAACCGGCTTCTGACGGACGGGCGCGGCCGGGAGCTGAAGAACCAAGTTCTGGAGCTTTTGCGCGATGAGGCCCGCGTAGCGAACGAGCTGGAAGCCGAAATGCTCGGCATCCCCGCTGCCGACGCCATCACCGCCATCAAGCCCGAAGGTACTACGTCCCAGATGGCGGATGTGCCTTCGGGCCTGCATCCGCCGCACAGCCGCTACTGGGTTCGCACCGTGCGCAGCGACGTCAAGGACCCGATCTCCGATTTCCTGATCGACGCGGGCGTACCGCATGAGATGGACGTTCTGAACGACCAGAACCTTGTTTTTTCCTTTCCGCAGCAGGCGGCAGCTGGTTCGAGGACACGCGATAATATCTCCGCGATTCAACATCTGGATCTCTGGCTCGATTACCAGCGTCACTACTGCGAGCACAAGCCGTCAGTCACCATCTCTGTCCGAGGCAGTGAATGGGAGGAGGTCCGCGACTGGGTGTGGAAGCACCTGCATGAGCTGTCGGGTGTCGCTTTCCTCCCGTACTCCGACCACACCTACGCACAGGCGCCCTACCAGGAATGCGACTACGCGACGTACCGTCACCTCACCGACCAAATGCCCCGCCTGGTGTGGTCGGACCTCGTCTTCTACGAGGGGTCTGATCACACCACGGGTAGCCAGGAGTACGCCTGTTCGGCAAACGGGTGCGATGTGAGATAGGAGGTGGCGGAGCTGTGAGGGACATTCATCTGGCCATTGCGGCAGTCCTTGAGGAAGTCGCGTCCGGACTCGAAGAGCGCGTCGAGTACTGGTCGTCGACCTATGCGACAGGGGAAGACGCTGGGAGGGTTCAGGTGCTCACCGAGATCATCGATGAGCTGCGCCGGGTCGGTGTGGAACTTACAGCGTAGCAACTCCTGTTGGAAAGTCCCCCGGGCTTCACATGCCCTGGGGGCTTTCCGCGTTGACGTTCTTTACTTTTTCGTGATCCAGGGGAGTAACTCTCCGCAAGGACATTGCTGGTGACTCCCGCATAGCCTCTCGGCATTGCCGTGACAGACGTTTGCTTCGTATCTGTCAACAAATGTGGGGAGGTTGCGCGGATGGCTCTGACCGATGAAGCGGTCGCGCTCATGGCACGGATCAACCGGCAGTACGGGGAGGGCTCACTCGTGCTGGCCAGTTCCCTGATGGACTCGGGGCAGCTGCCCACTGGAATTCTGAGCCTGGACCTCATTCTGGGTGGCGGGTTCCCCCGCAATCAGTGGAGCGAGGTCATCGGGATGGAGGGCTCCGGGAAAACCACCGTCTGCCATCAGACCGTCGCATACAACCAGCGCCGCTCTGAAGACTTCGTGACCTTGTGGATCGCCGCCGAAGCCTACGACTCCGACCAGGCCAAGATGCTCGGTGTCAACACTGCCAACGTCATCGTTCACGCCACGAACCGGATGGAAGAGGCGTTCCAGGTCATGATCGACGCGGCGCGGGCCCGTGCCGTCGACCTCATCGTCCTCGATAGCTACCCGGCCCTCGTGCCGGACGGCGAAGCGGAAAAGGACATGGACGAGGCGTCTATGACGCTCGGCGCCCGGCTCGTCGGGAAGTTCTTCAGGAAGATCGGCAAGGAGACCGGCAAGGCGATATCCGGCACTCAGCGGCCGGTGACGGGCCTGATCATCAATCAGTGGCGGGAGAAGATAGGCGCCCGCGCTATGCACGGTCAGGTCCCCAAGACCACCCCAGGCGGTCTCGCTAAGAATTTCGCGTACTACTGCCGCCTGGAAGTTGCTCGCGCCGAGTGGATCGACGAAGCCCGTCCCGGCAAGGGCAAGGCCCGCGTCGGCCAGGTATGCAAGTTCAAGACCATCAAGAACAAGCAGATAGCCGGACAGAAGGTCTCGCAGTCCGACTACTACTTCGAGGACGCGGCTGCACTCGGATTCCGGGCCGGGGAGTTCGACACCGTCAAGGACCTCATCACGTGGTCCGTTTATTACGACGTTGTCGCAAGGCGCGGCGCCTACTTCTCCTATGGCGAGGAACTGCGGTGGAAGGGCAAGGAGGAGATGCTCAGCGCCATCCGGGAGGACGCCGACCTCCAGGATGCCCTGACGGCCGCAGTACTCCAGGCCGCGGATCCGCGCCAGCGTGAGCTGGAGGCGGCGTGACCAGGGGCGGCCTGAAGAAGTCCCAGGCGCAGGAAAAGGCTCTCGCCGCCAAGTATCAGGGCGTGGTCAATCCGGGATCGGGAAACGGCTGGCTCCACAAGAATGACGTGCGGTCCGCGCGGTTTTCGTTCGAAGCCAAGACCACGGAGAAGAAGTCCTACTCGCTCCGCCTGGACGATCTCCTCAAGGCTGAGAGGAACGCCCTTATATCCGGCCGGGAAATGGTCTTCGCCGTAGAACTCGGCGGCCGTAACTGGATGGTCATCAGCCAGGAGACTTTCGACACCCTCCTGGACGCCTAGTGGCCCTGTATTCACGCAAGGCCGCACCCGACTGGAGCGCTGGCGACGACTCCTGCAAGGAGGCCAAGTGCCGAAAATTCCCGACGCCGCACACGAATGTCACTGATCCCTGGTTCGACGACATGGACCACGCCGCCGACATCTGCAACGGAACCAATGACGGCGTCGTCTGCCCCATGCGGGACAGCTGCCTGTACCAGGCCCTCGCCAACTGCGAGCGCTTCGGCTGCTGGGGAGGGCTCAACCAGCAGCAACTCGGCTGGATGCGCAGGCACTACAGAAGGCTCCCCGACAAGTGGACGGTCGAAAACGCCCCGCCGCTCAGCCTCTTCGACGAAAAGGCAAGAGCAAAGTGATCCCCGGAGAAGAGTTCTGGTCCCGAGTACACAAGACTGATGGCTGCTGGATATGGACCGGGGGCAACCGAGGCAACGGATACGGCACCTTCTGGGCCCAGGGGAAGCGCTACTACGCACACCGATACGCCTACTATCTGGCCTCCGGAAAGATGCCCGAAGGAATCATCCTCCACGCATGCGACAACACCATCTGCGTCCGCCCTGATCATCTCTCGGAAGGGACGCAGGCCGACAACGTCATCGATATGTGGCACAAAGGACGCGGAGTGCCCCCACCGCGTCACGTCGGCGAATCACACCCCTACGCCAAGCTCACTGAGGAAACCGTCCGACAGATACGCCAGCAATACGACAGCGGCCACTACACCCAATCCGAACTAGCCCGCGCACACGGAATAGGCCGGACAGCCGTAGGCTGCGTCGTCCGCCACGAAACATGGCGCCACGTGGGCGATCCTCAAACCACAAAGGCAGCAGCATGAAGGCCCACCAAAGGCGCAATCCCTCCCTCGCCGACCTCTTCACCAAGACCACTCCTCAGACCTTCCTGACCAAGGCGAAGGCACATCTCCTCGACAAGCACGCAAAGGACAACAGCCGCCGCCAGGACATCATCCACCCCTCGGAGGTCGCCAAGGCTGACTGGTGCCCCCGAGCCACCTACCTGCGCATCGAGACCGGCATCCACCACAAGCAGAAGTTCGGGTTCCAGACCCTGAACATCTTCGACAACGGGCACGCAACCCACCGCACGTGGCAGGACCGCGCCTGGGAAATCGGCTGGCTGGAAGGGAATTTCAGATGCCTCAACTGCGTGCAGACCTGGTGGGCCAAGAGTCCTGCTGCGTGCGACCGGTGCAGCTCAACCGCACTTGAGTACGCCGAAGTCCCTCTTCGCGCCATCGCCAGCCACCGCATCGCAGGACACGCCGACGGCCTGCTCGTCCCCATCCGCAAGATCCTGGAAATCAAGACGGTCGGAGAGGGCACCTACCGCTACGAGCACCCCCAGCTCCTGACACGGCACACCCACAAAGACGCAGACGGCCGACCCTACGTAAACGCCAAGGGACTGTGGAGAGACACTCGCACCCCCTTCCCCTCCCACATCCGGCAGGTGCAGATATACATCTGGCTCGCCAACACATTCATGGGACTCGACGTGGACGGCGCCGAGTTCATCTACGAGTCGAAGCTGACGCAGGACGTCAAAAGCTTCACCGTCAAGGCGAACTACGACGTCATCGCAGACCGCATAGCGACGTGCCAGGAAATCAATGAGCGGCTCGGAAGAAACGATCCGCCTGCCTGTCCCAAGGGCGGCTGCAAAGAATGCAACGCGTACGAGGAGAGCGATGAAGGCGTTCCCGGACGACAGCGCGGAGCCAACTCTGGCACAGCGGACAGTGCGGCGCCTTCGAGTGAAGGGCCTGAAGCTCCCTCAGCGCCCCGGCGAGGACGCCCCCGAGCTACCGCCGGACCTGACGGAACTTCCCGACGACGCCCTGATGCAGACCTTCGTGGAACTGACCAACTGGAGCGAGTTCGCCGGAACTCGGCTCGCCCAAGCCGCAGTCGACGAGAAGCAAGCTGAGACCAACCTCGAACGCTACCGAGCCCTGGCGGCAGTCAAAGCAAAAAGCGAGAAGTCCGTGACCGCACAGAAGGCCGCAGCAGCAGCAGACCCGCAAGTCCACCAGTTCATGGACGCCTACAACACCGCCTATGCCACCCGCAAGCTCCTCGAATCCATCTACAACGGACTCAACGCCAAAGCCGCGGTCGTCTCTCGCGAACTCACCCGACGCGTCGGACGCAACGACCGGGAGACTCGCGCACAGCGCTGGTCCTCGTGAAAGGAAACGCCGGTGAACAACGGACAGATGTATCTCCACAAGGACCTCCAGAAGCTCGCCGTCCTCCGCAGCTCGAAGACGAACTCAGCGCTCCGATCCGCTTTCGTCTACAACCTGGGCACCGGCCGCCGGACCGCCGTATCCATCCGTCCCGAAAACCTCACCAAGAACTACCGGCCCATCTCCAACTGACCACCGGGAGCAAGACAATGCCCACACGATTCCGCCTCAGCACCCTCGGCACTCGGCACCACCTCATGGTCGACGCCACCACGGCCTCCGGGAGCGTCGTACAAAACCGTGCCCTGGCGTGCAAGGACACCAGCCTCGCGCTGTCCCTCGTCCTGGACGAAGGCGACCTGAAGCGCCTGCGGGCGGCCGTACAGGTCACCGACGTTGCCATGTGGAAGCGGCAGCTCGAAGACGCCACAGCGGAGATGGACCGGCTGCGCGCGGAGCTGAAGGCGGCCCAAGCAGAGCGAGACGCCGCGCGCGCTGACGCCATCTGCTCCAAGTCGGCCTACGACCGCCTCCTGGAGCAGTGGGAGAAGCAGTGATCACTCACCTCAGCGCCACTGTCTGCGCCTGCGGCTACGAGATCGACGCCGACGAAGAACGCCAGTACATCGACGGTGAGGCCCTGTGCACAGCCTGCCGCCTGGAGCCCGACATGGACACCGAACTGCACTGGAAGGGCGTTTAGATGAGCAAGCTGGGCCGATCCCTGGTGGCACCCGGCCAGGTCTGGGCCGACGCCGACAGCCGTCGTCGCGGCCGAACCGTACGCGTCGAAGAGGTCCACCCGAACCGCGTGGAGGTCGTCGTCCTCACCAATAGCGACCGAACGCAGCGGCGCGTCGACTCCGGCTCCACACACTTGGACCAAAGAGGCCGCACATCCCGCATTCTCCGGACCCGCTTCACCTCCGACTGCTACGTCCTGCTCAGGTCCCCGTCAGCAGCCCTGCGCCGACTCCCTAACACCTGCATAGACCTGGCACGCCACAACTGGCAGCCCACCACCGTGGCCGCGCCAGGCACCCCCAGGGCCCACATCGTTCTGGTCTGCCTGAAGTGCAGTGCCCATACCACACGCAGGTCGCCCTACATCCCCGGTGCCGTTCTGAACGGGGACCTGGCCGCATGAGACGCATTCGCACAGATTCCTCGGAGGTCTACTGCGTCGTGCGCCGCATCACCTACAAGTGCGGAACACAGCGCCGTCTCCGGTATGGGCCGTACGCGAGCCTTGCCTCGGCGCAGTGGGTGCTTTCCATGCTCTACCGCGACCGGCCCTACGAGGGTCCAGAAGAAGTGTCCTACGACCATCACCTGGAGCGTGCGGCCATCCAGTGGGAGAAGGTTTAGTGACGTATCCGTTCATCGGGATCGATCAGTCTTACTCTGGTTTCGCCCTGGCCATCTACTGCCATCCCAGCGAGATTTACCAGACCAAGACCAGCAGATGGGAAGCGAAGAATTTTGCCTCCCAGTCCGACCGGCTCGCCAGAATATTCCGTGATGTGCAAATGATGCTGTCCGGCGTCTGCTGCGCTTTCGGAGGAGTCTCCGCAGTCGCCCTGGAGGGCTACTCTCACGGATCGAAATACCAGCGCGAGGCCCTCGGAGAACTCGGTGCGACCGTCAAGCTGGCCATCTCCGAGATTGCTGGCGTGCAGCCCTGGCGGCGACCTCTTGTCGTTCCCCCAACCACCCTCAAGAAGTTCGTCACGGGAAAGGGAAATGCCACGAAGCAGGAAATGATCGCCACCGTCTCCCACAGATACGGCGCCATTTTCCGCGACGACAACCTCGCCGACGCCTACGCCCTGGCACGCGTTGCCTCCGCCGTCTACACCGGCAGAGGAACCCCGCAAGAGATAGCAGCAGTGCAGCACCTCAAACCCACAGGAGCTTCGCCATTGCAGCAGGTGGCGTGAAGAAGGCCCCCGCTGACAGCGGGGGCCTTCCCGTTACCACAAAAAGAACCCTCCTACCTACTCTCGAAAGCGAATAGGAAAGCGGCTGCTTGAGGGCGCAGGAGGCCATCGTGAGCGAGCACATCATTTCATCCGGGCAGTTCCCCACCATGGGTAAGTCCATGGCCCTGGCGAGCACCTACGTCCAGCCCCAGGGCGGTACGCCCGTGAAGAAGAACGGCAACGCCAAAGGCGGCAGCCCCTACCCCGAGCCCGCCACCGGCATCCGCAGCCGCAAACTCGACCGCACCGGACCGGGCCCCATCAAGGCCGACCGGCACGTCTCCAACGTCCCCGTCGCAGGCGCAACCGGCCGCGCAGTCACCCACATTCCCACCAAGTTCTGCTTCGACACCAGCGGGAGGTGACCGTGCTCCCCCTCCTCCTGGCCGCCGCCCGCACCGCCCTGCCCACCCTGGGCCGGGCCACCGCCACCGAATCAACGGGCGCCGCAGCCCGCCTCCTCAGCGCCGCCCAGTTCGGAACAGCCCTCGCCCACAGCCAAACCGACCCCCCGAACCCGCCGACGGAATCCAACCCCGTCTACACACGCTAGGAGCCGCCATGGCCCTCGGAGACTTCAGCTCCGGCGTCCTTAACGGCGCCCAGTTCGGCAAGGTCGGCCGCGAGCTGTCCAACATGGCCACCGGCACCCAGCCCATGGAACGCACCTCCATGGCAGCCAACATCATCGGCGGCCTCGCAGGAGCCGACACCCAGTACCGCTCCGGCGTCCTGGCACGCATCAACGAAATCCAGAACGAGGCACGCACCCGCGGCATCACCCCGGACCAGGTCGTCAAGAGCCGCCAGAGCCAGCAGACCGGCATGGACACCGTCACCCGCTACGCCGGGTCCAACCCCGTCCGCAACAGCCAGGTGCGCGCGACGTGAGCGACCTGTACTACTCCGCCCCCTACCAACTCCCCGGCGCAGGCAGCGCAGTTGTGGGCGGTGGAGGCAGCACCCACCTCACCGGCGCCCAGACCATCTCCCAGGCACGAAGGAACCTCTCCGCACCCCGCCTGGGACAGGCCGAATACCCCGACGGCTATCTCGGCACCGTCACCTCACGCCGCGCCGACCGGCTGGCCAACTCCGGCGCACGGACCGCACAACGCAACAACAACCGGCCCACCACCAGGGGCATCCACAAAGGCACCCGACTCAGCGCCGCCGACTACCAGTGGCCCGCCGACTTCCACCCCATGACCGGGATCGAACACCAACTCCGCGGACGCCGATGGACCGCCACCGGCAACCCCGAAGGCACACCCCTGCGCAACCCCACCAAGACACCCGGCACCGAAGACCAACCCCGCACCGACCTGCGATCCCTGCTCCCGGCCTGGAGGTAGCCCGTGGAATACGCCCCCCGCCCCTGGTCGACCAGCCGTGAGCAGCAGGTCGACGACACCCTCGCCGCGCTGACCCGACCCGTCGCACAGGGCACCTGGAACCCACCGAAGCCTGTGTACGGCACCCACGGCAAGCGCTGGTTCGCACCCACACTGGCCGACGCCCTCAACGTCGACTCCGTGTATCCGCCACCGCAAAGGGAGCACAGCCATGCCGGATAAGCCACGCCAGCCCATGAGCATGTTCGACCGCAGACGAAGCGGCCGGGGCGACAACGTCAAGGTCACCATCGACGAGCGCCTCCTGGCCCAGTCACGCCTGGCGAACGTTTTCAACGACCGCTCACTCCTGGGATCCACCAAGCGCCTGACCGCCCCCGTGCCCCGCAGGAAGATCGAGAGCTGATGGCATACATCCCCCGAGCCCCCCTCACCACCGAACTTGGCTACGGCGCCTGCGACGGCACGATCCGCAAGGCCGCCCCCAACCGAGGCGGCTACGTCGAGCGCCTCACCAACGAGTCCCGATCCGACACTCTCGAACCGCGCACGTTCGGATCCCTCGGCCTGGACGAGGATGCCGCAGCCGCCCGCACCTGCCGCTACCCGCAGAGATCCCACCAGTACGCGTAAGACCCCAAGGAGCCCCATGGGCACACGATGGATACCCGGCGCCGAGCGGATTGGCAGCGGCCGAATCGGTGGTGCCATGGACACCCCCAGCCTCCCGCCCCGCGTCGTCTGGCACACCACAGAATCCGGCGCAGGCAGCGCAGCGTTCGACGACGTCGCCGCCTACCTCTCCAACATCAACGCCGAACCCCACATCCTGTACGACCCCACCACCGACCGCATCGGACAGTACGGGCCGCTGGATGAAAGCGCCCGCGCTCTGAAGAACGACGACTCCAGCCGCACCAACCGCACCGGATCCGTCTGCATTCAGATCGAGGTACTGGCCCGCGCCAGCAATCCCTTCACCAACTACTGGCGCCCAGGGCCCAATTGGCGCGCCCTGATGGCCGCCATCCGTTCCTGGGACGTCCCCGACACCTGGCCCATGGGCCCTCCCGCCGCAACGGCAGCTGCCGCCCACAACCGCAACCGATCAACCTGGCTCAACCGCGGCGGCCATTACGGGCACTGCCACGTCCCAGGCAACGACCACTGGGATCCGGGCGCGATCAACACAGCAGCGCTCTTCGACGCAGCTGGGGGAGGAGGCCACGGCAAGCCGACCAACCGCACATGGATCGTCCGAGCCGGTCAGACAATGGCGGCCATCGCGGTCGCGGCAGGCGTCTCCCTCGCCAGCCTCATCGGCGCCAACCCGCAGGTGAAGAACCCCAGCCACATCCTGCCCGGCCAGGAACTGCACCTGCCCCAAGGGGCGCGGCCCAGCCAGCCGGACAACCCCAAGCCGCCGCCCACCCACGACAACACCGGGCTCGGCACCTACCAGGTCACCATCAACGGACTCGCCTACGGACCAGGCGCCTACGGCACCCACATCACCACGCTCGGGCAGGCCCTCGTACGCCGTGGTCTGGGCAGCTACTACGCCGTGGGCCCCGGCCCCCGCTGGACCACAGCAGACACCCGCGCCTACGCCGCCTATCAGCGGTCACTCGGATACCGAGGAGCCTCTGCCGACGGCATCCCCGGCCCCGCCACCCTGCGCGCGCTGATCGGCACCACCAGCGCCAGCACCTACCCGGGACGCTCCGCCGTCCGCTACGGCACGAAGGGCCCCCAAGTCCTCCAGGTCGACCAGGCCCTCATCCGGCACGGATACGGCCATTACCTCACCTACGGGCCCTCAAGCTATTACGGAAAGACAACCCGAGCCGGGGTCAAGGCATTCCAAGAAAACCAAGGATGGCGCGGCACCGACGCAGACGGAAACGTCGGCCCCGTCACCTGGAGGAGGCTCATGCGATGATCGAATACATCAAGAACAACCCCATCCTCACCCGCACCGTCGTAGTAGGACTGCTCACCGCTCTCGTGCATTTCGTCCCGGCCCTTGCAGGCGTCGAGGCCAACGAGGCAGTGATCGGAGGACTCAACACCCTCCTCGTCCTCATCGTCGGACTCGAATCCCGAACGAAGGTGACCGCAAAGCAGCACGTCCTCGTAGACGCGCGCAACGAGAACTGAAAACAGGGGCCCCGACTAACTCCTAGTCGGGGCGCCTCCATACTCTCGAAAGGTCTCGGGCGGAAACTCGCGGGAGAGCCGAGACGGCCCCTATCCCCAACGTTGGGTACCGAAATGACTCGCAAGCTCGCCCTAGCGATTGTCCCCGCCATCACCGCCACAGCAATCGCACTGTCAACCGGCACTGCGACCGCGGCTTCGACCAAGACCTACACCGTCCGGCCCGGCGACACCCTCAGCCAGATCGCGCAGCAACAGCTGGGCTCATCAACGAAGTGGCAGGCCCTCTACAACGCTAACCGGGAATCGATTGGCCGCGACCCCGACGTCATCGTCCCCGGCCAGCAGCTCCGCCTCAACGCCCCCAGCGTCCACCAGCGCCCCCCGACGCCGACCACCTCGATCATCCGGTGGGACAAGCTCGCCCAGTGCGAGTCAAGCGGCAACTGGCACATCAACACCGGCAACGGCTACTACGGCGGTCTTCAGTTCTCCCTGGCCACCTGGCGCGCCTACGGCGGCTCCGGCATGCCGCACCAACAGACCCGGGCCGAGCAGATCCGCATTGCAGAGAACGTCCTGCGCGGGCAGGGCCCTGGCGCTTGGCCCCAGTGTTCTTACGCCGCCGGATTGCGGTGACGAAGCTCTCGGCCTACCCGCGCGCCTCCTCCTGCACGCACGCACCGCCCGCTGAAGAGCTTTGATCGCGGGATGCAGCATGTCCTCCGGCATGTACAGCACGCGTCCGTCTGCGAGTTCAGTGCCATCCAACCGATAGAGAAGGTCATCCCAGTCGATCGGCGCCTCTTGGTACCAGCCATCAGCGATCTCGTAGGCTGCCTCGATGATTTCCTCAATGATTTCCGCGGCGGACTGCGGCGTGAATTCTTGTGGCATGAAGAGGACGGTAAGGGCGAAGAGTTGGGATGTCGACCCGGACCTTATCGCCATTGAAATGACGCTTAATTAAGGAGTGAAAGGGATTAACGCCGACGGGGAACGCGGACGTACGGTGGCAGGCGTAATCTGACGCCGACCAGAGGGCTCCCCGTGGCTGAAGAAAAGGTACGACTCCTGCTGTGCATGGAGTGCAAGACGATTGAAGAACTCCCCGATTACCAGGGGAACTCTCGTGAGGATTTCCTCCTGGAAAACCTCACGGCACGGCACGTGTACCCGGACGGTAATCGCCACGTCGGCCAGCTTATGTCCATCTCTAAAAAGCACTGGCAGAACCCGCACTACAAGGACGAGGTCGTCAAGAAAATCACCAAGCATATTGGCGGCGAAGCCTCCGAAGGACTTGGTGTTGACTTCTACACCACCAAGAACACCTTCCAGGAAGACGCCATGGTCTGCTGGAAGAAGCACAACCGGACCCTCGATTGCGGAGACTTCCGCAGCAAGAGGGTCATGCTCACCCCCGGCACCAACGCCGACCGCAAGGCGGCCGGACTCCCCAAGTACCGCAGCGCCAAGGACCGCTACCTCTGCGACTTCTGCCCCGTGATGAACCGGGTACGCGCCGACCTCTGCGCCAAAACCACTCCCAAGGAATAGTCATGCAGCAGCCCACACTCGGACGGATCGTCCACTACCGCTCCCACGGCACCCCCGACGGCCAGCACCCGCCCCACTGCCGCGCCGCCATCGTCACCGAAACCAGCCAGCACCAGGACACCGAAGGCCCCGTCCGCATCAGCCTCGCCGTCCTCAACCCCAACGGCCTCTACTTCAACAGCGGCTGCCCCCAGGACGAAGAAGCCCAGCTTGGCGGCACATGGCACTGGCCCAAGCACATCGAGGAGCACTGATGTCTACGGCCAAGAAGCCCAGCGCAGGCGAAACCGCAGCCAAGGGCGGCAAGTGGACCGGCGGCAAGACGAAGAAGGGCTACGGCAGCGTCCGCGACCCCAAGACCGGCAAGGTCACCTACGCCCACCGCCTCGCTGCCGAAAAGAAGCTCGGCCGTACGCTGCGCTCGGACGAAACCGTCGACCACATCAACGGCAACTACACCGACAACCGGCCCTCGAATCTCCGTGTGGTCTCCCGCGCCGAAAATACGCGCCTTCGTCACCAGCGTGACAAGAAGAAGTCGAATAACTGACTAGCGAAAAATTAACTGCAAGGCGCATCGAAGCGCCTTGCAGTTAATTCATTGAGTATTGCGCTAATCGCAGGGGTGTAAGGAAATGCCCCCTGCGATTAGCGCGGTGCGCCAGAGTTTCCCGTAAGGGATGCTGGCGTATCTGGGCCGTAACCCGAGCATCTAGAGCCGGGGCTGTTCCAGGGCCTCGACGAGCCACCAGGCCAGCGGCATGTCGTCGGTCGGCGTCCTGCCGTCGTGGGCGGCCAGGTAGCGGACGAGTTCCTCGAAGCGTTCCAGCTCTTCCGGCGGGACGGTGAGGGATGGCTGGTTGATGTTCACGCCTCCTGGCACTCCTTCCGAGCCGCATCGAGCTTCGGCAGGCGCAGGACGGGAATCTCGTGGATGCAAGGGTGACGGCGCTCGGCGCCGTTGGAGCCCTTCTCGTCGGCGTCGGCCTGGGCCTCCAGGGCCTCGTCGACCTCGTTGATGATCAGGTCGTCCAGCTCCAGGTACCAGGTCCCCACGGCCTCGGCGTCGGTGATGCCGTCGCTGCCTACCCACTCCCCGGCAAGCCATTCTCCCGCGCCGAGCAGCTCGCCGACGGGGGCGCCGGAGTCCCTGGCCTCGAAGTCGACAACGTCCTTGGTGCCCGGAAGGATCAGCTGCGAGAACACGTCGTAGGCTCGTCACACCAGAAAGCGCGAACAAAGGGGGACGGCAGTGGCTGTCATCGACCAGGGCATCAGCCGCATCGTGCAGTGGCTCGACATGCTCACCAGCACCGCCAAGGGCAACAGCGCCAAGCGCTACCCGAACTGGGCGCATCACCACATCGGCGAGGTCCTCATCAAGCACGGCCGGGTCTTCCGTCCAGACCGCGCCCTCCCCGTCGACAACACAGGACCCGCCAAGCGCTGCTTCCACAACTCCATGGAAGCCACCTGGGCCCACGACAACCTCACCTACGTCGAGGGATTCGCCAGCGCCTTCTTCCCCACCGAGCACGCCTGGTGCACAGATGCCAACGGCGCCCTGTACGAGGCCACCTGGGAAAAACCCGGCGACGCCTACCTCGGCATCCCCTTCAAATGGGACGTCGTCGCCCAGGTCAACGAAGCCAACGAATTCGTAAGCGGCGGCTTCGTACTCGGCTCGCGCCTCCTACTGAGCTGGCTGGAAAGCGGGTTCGACGAAAGCCTTACCGTAGACGTCGGAGAACCTCTCTCCAGGAACTAGCAGAGGCAGAACGAGCACTAACACTTAGTCTGGGGCCACTCATAGCGTCGCATCTATGAGTGGCCCCAACGTCTTTTACGATCGACTCGCCGAGTCCCTCACAGACATACCCGACCCCGTACACGGCGGAAGCGGCTACTTCTCCGAGCCTTCCGCAGAACTCGACCCCAACCTTTTCGACGGCACCCACCTCAAGCCGTCCATCCGCGACTGGATCCTCGGCACGCTGCGTGAGTTCTTCCTCGCCACCCCGGGATTCGACCAGTGGGCGGAGGTCTGGCTGGCCGGTTCCGGAATCACCTACCAGTGGGCAGCCGACCGAGGAAACGGCGATCTCGACGTACTGATCGGCGTCAACTACGCCCAGTTCACCTACCACAACGACGGCTACGCCGGACTCACAGCTGAAGAGACCGCCAGGTACGTCAACGAGAGCCTGCGCAACGGACTATGGCCCAAGACGGCCCACAGCCAAATCGGGAGTCGGACGTACGAGGTCACCTTTTACTGGAACCCGGCGCGAGGCGTGAAGGACATCACCTCGATCCACCCCTACGCGGCCTACTCCCTCACCCACGACGAGTGGACCGTCACCCCACCCCACCTGCCGAGCGACGTCCGCTCCCTATACCCCACGAGCTACTACGAGGCAGCTACCGAGGACGAACACCAGGCCAAGCAACTCCTGGACTCCTACCGCTTCCACGCCACCAGCCTCAGCACCCTCGCGAAAGGCTCCCCGGCCTGGATGAACCACGCCACCGAACTGCGCAATGTCATCGCCAAGGCGACCAGCCTCTTCGATGCCATCCACCTCGGCCGCCGCGCCGCCTTCAGCCCCCAGGGCAGCGGGTATAGCGATTTCAACAATTTCCGCTGGCAGGCCGCCAAGGAGAACGGCACCGTTCACACACTGCGCCAACTCAAGGAAATCGGCTCCACAGCACAGCAGTCCACCGAAACCGACCTCTATGGCCAGGCCATCGACGACGCCCAGACCGCCCTGATCAAGGCCGCCCTCTGGAGCCAGAAGTGAACATCGCCATCACCATCGACGGCGTCCTGCGCAACACCGACACCGACGGCGCCATCCCCCTCGGCAACGCCCTCTACCAGGCCCTCGCCACCGACCACGCGCTGTACCTCCTCGCCGACGACCGCAACCCGTCCACCACACACAAGTGGCTCACCTTCACCGGCCTCACAGCGCACATGCGACTCGTCGGCCCGCGACGAACATCCAACGCAGCAACGCCAGCCGACGTACGCCTGGAGTGCCTAGGACACCTCACCGGCACCGGCATAAAGCTGGACCTGGTCATCGAGCCCGACCCTGCTGTCAGCGTCGAGCTGCTCGCCCGCGGATACCCCGTAACAACGCTCACCCTGCCGCATTTCGCCAAGCCGGAATGGCGCCCCGACTACCAACAGGGCCTGCGCCCTTGGGCGGAACTCGTCGCGGAGACCGAAACCCAGGCCCAGGCATACGCCACCGATCCGCGTCGCAGCGCCGAGCCCCTCTAGGACATCCGATGGACCTCTACCAAGCGGGCACAGAATTTCCTGTGTACCGGCGACTCCTCATAGCCGAAGGCCACCTCAAGCACTCGCTCAGCTACTGGGCACTGCGCAAGCGCAACAAGTTCACCAAGCCCTTCGATATCAACGCCTACTACAACGACCCGGCCGTCCAAATCCTCATCGACTCCGGCACCTACAGCCTCAACCACAACCCCGCCAGCGCCCCGACAGCCGATGAACTCGCCGACATCGCCGACCACTACTACGACGAGTTCATCCAACCGAACCTCAGCCGCATCGACTTCTTCGTGGAATTCGACGCCGCCCGCCTCGACGCCGACCATCGCATGAAGCGCCTGCCCTGGTTGGAGGAACACAGGGCCAAGGCGGTATTCGTCTGGCACCCCGGCCAAGACCTGGACGAAATCTGCGAGAACTGGCCCAACGTCGCCATCCCCAAGGACGCCATCGACAACAACCTCGCACACCGCCTGGCCCGCATCGTCCGCTCAACGGGCGTACGCCTCTTCGGCCTAGGCATCACTAAGCCCGACCTCCTCCAGACCGCGCCCTTCCACGCCGTCACCAGCACGAGCTGGCTCTCACCCAGCCAATTCGGGGACACCATCTGGTTCTCCGGAGGAGAACTGCGCCGCTACCCCAAGAAGATGAAGGACCGTGCCCGCAAGCGGCACCGCCAGGAGTTCGTCGACGCTGGATACGACATCGACCTTATCGACCAGGACGACCCCACCGAAGTCCTACGCCTATCCATCTACGCCTGGTCCCGTTATATGGAAAAGCTCAACGCCAGCATCAGGGGAGTAACTCCCACGACTCCAAACACTACCGAACCGAACGTGGATTTTGCCTCCAACACAGTTGATACCCAGTCCCTCCAGGAGCGGCACCAGGGAGTAACTACCGTCGCCCCCTGGCACCGACCAGACAACCCCACAATCCGCACCAAGGAGCAGCTCGCCGACGCCGAGGCAACAGTCCTCGAACTTCAACTCGGCCGGGTGTACAAGAGAGCCCGTGCCGAAGAGTCCTACGGCGAAAACGAACTGGACCCTGTCCTCTCCGAGGAAATCGACAGGTGGAGCAAGCTCGCAGCCAGCAAACGTAAGGCCGACGAGGCATCGGTAAGCATCTCCATCAAGGCCACCCAGAAGGGCGCCGCTGAAACCGGACTCATCAGCCGCCTCTTCGGAGCCCAGGAAACACCACACCACGCCCTCCCCGCGACGCCTTCCGAAGCTGCTGAGCAGAACATCGTCGATGCCGACGTAATCGAGGACTGAAAGAATGACTACTAACTACTCGACCACCGGCCAGCACTGGAACGGCGGTCACGAGGCAGATGTGGAAGAGAAGACCTGTCCTCGATGCCGGGGACGCTGGCCAGAAATTGACGCCTGCGTCGAATGCGAGAGAAACGGCACCGTCCTGGTATGAGGAACAGTGGAGAGCCCAGCCCTTGACTCTGGGCTCTCCCACGGCTATCGGCGCTTCCGGTGCTTCCCTTCACCCTCCGATATGTCGGCGAGCCACACCGCCGCGAGCCCGGCCAGCGCCGCGCCGACGAAGGCGAATACCACCCATACGTGAGACATGCTTCCTCCTGTTTTCGGGTATGAAAAAAGGGGCCCCGGCCGGGGCCCCTTAGCTGTTTCTGCTGATTCTTTCGTTCTCGCTTGTCTCTTAGCTCAGCCGCCGCTCTTGAAGGACCTAACTGTTTTTCTGCCCATTCCATAGGCTCGCCTCAGCTCCCGAAACTCGGGGCCGAGGAGGTCGAATGGAAGACCAGGGTGTAGCAGAAGTAGTGTCTGTGCCTTCTGAATCCGAAAGGGTCTCACTCGGAGAAGAACAGTGCTGGGACAGCTTTTGGGCTGTGATCGCCCAAGCAGTCCTAGAACGACAGAGCCGGTGGGAGCAAGACCATCATGAGTCTCAACTCCCACCGCTCAGGGACGCGGCCTAGTCGACTTCGTCAGCAGGATGGCCTGGCGGCGGAGGGGCGAGCCGTTCGTGCTCCTCCGCCCAGAGAGGAACCACGCGGATTCGTGGCTTGCTTCTCGCCTTTTCGCGGTACACCCAGAAGTGCGAAATCACAGTGGACAGAGCCTGCCGCTTTCGCGAGTACGTCATGTGCTCCCATTCCTCGACCAGTCCAAGGAACCGAGCCTGTGCCGGACGCAAGGCGACGACCTTCGCGGAGAAAAGTTTCAGGCGCTCCCGCGCTGCTGAGATCTCGGACTCGATGCGTTGCTTCTCCTTAACGTAGTTGTCCTCGTCGATGATTCCCTTCGTGTAGCCGCGCACCAAGCGAGAGGACTCTTCGTCCAGCTCCTTGAGCTTCTTAGATACCTCTGCTTGTTCGTCGGCTGATCCCTTCAAGGCGAACTGGTCCTTCGCTGCGGCGATCTTCTCGTCGACAGATGCTTCGCCTTGGGATTGCTTGACCAACCAATCGAGCAGTTCCTTCTCGGCACGCGCGACGCCGATTGAACCGCTGCCTGTGCAATCCTTGTAGAGGGCGCCATGGGTGCAGCGGAAGTAGACGGTGTGAGGATTGCGATCTCCGTTGGGTAGCGGCGGGTATTGCTCCATCCTTTCCTTGCCTCGCGAGAAGGCGCCCTCATTCCTCCCGCAGATTGCGGTCTTCCACTGGCCACGCGTTCGGGTGATCTCGAAGAGTCGTAGTCCTGTGCAGCGAGCGAGACCGGAGATGCTGTACTTCGGGTCGTGGTGCGATTTGGGGAGCTGAGGCGAACCGAAACGCTTGGACAGATACGTCAGCCAGAGCAGCTCCCGCTCGTTGGGATCCTCGATGACAGCCTCGTGCGCTCCGGTTACCCAGACGTCGAAGTACTCCGGACGAGAGCTTCGGTAGTAGTTCTTCCTACCTTCTCGGACGACCTTTTTGTCCTGGAGGATCTTTTCCTTCGATCGCCAGCGCACCCAACCGAGACTGAAGCCGCTGTCCAGCCATTTGTACATCTGCGTCGGCGTGATCCGTTCTCCGCTCTCGGTTCGGAACCCGCGTTCCCACAGGTCGTCACAGATGCGCTTCATCGGCTCGTTCTGGAACGTGAAGCGCCGCCACACTCCGGCCAATGCATCCTGCGTGTCCGGGTCCAGCTTCTGAATGCCGTCGCGACAGTTGTCGCACTTGTTACGGCGTTCGCCTGGTTCGTGTGGTGGGCATGTGAAACAGATCTTGTAGCCGAACGTCTTGAAGCCGCTGTGGGGCAGTCCTTTCTTCCGCCGGTACTTGTGTGCGGACTGCCAGTTCTCCCCGATCTGATCGGACTGGAACTGTGCCCATCCGAGCATCTGGGTGATCTGGAGGCGTCCGACGCTCGTCTTGCCGTCGAAATCTTCCGTCGCTGCGCGGACATCCCCGCCTGCGTCGTAGATGCGCTGAATGTTCAGCAGGGATTGGAGCGTGTTGCGGCCGAAGCGGCTCCACTTCCAAAGCAAGACGACCTGGATGATGGCAGCCTCGACGTCCTCGACGAGTTTGTTGATCTGCCGCTCTTCGAACTCTCGCCCGGAGAGGCCGAGGTCCTGAATCGGCTCTGCTACCTGCTCGATGTTCTCGCGTTCAGCGAGGTGATTGATCTCGTCACGCTGGATCTCCGGGCTGATCATGTCCCGGCGCTTCTTCGAGACGCGAATGTACCCGCGTCCCTTTCGGCGCGGCTTTTCCTGCACGTCGACCATTCAGGGCCCCTCGTGTGTGTCGGATGATCCTTTTTCACACACGTGTTGGCTAGGTAGTTAACTTGTGCCACCGACAAACATCGGCGCCATCTTCCGCAGCGCCGCGGCCCTGGGGATGGACGCGGTCCTGCTCTCCCCGGATTGCGCCGACCCCCTCTACCGTCGCTCCGTCAAGGTCTCCATGGGCGCGGTGTTCTCCGTCCCGTACGCCCGGCTGGAGAACTGGCCGCGCGACCTCTCCACGGTCCGCGAGGCCGGCTTCCGGCTCCTCGCCCTGACCCCGGCCGACGGCGCCACCGACCTCGATGCCGCCGCCCCGCACACCCTCGACCGCGTCGCCCTGATGCTCGGCGCCGAAGGCGGCGGCCTCTCCACCGGCGCCCTCCGCGCCGCCGACGAGTGGGTCCGCATCCCCATGGCCCACGGCATCGACTCCCTCAACGTCGGCGCCGCCGCGGCCGTGGCCTTCTACGCGGTCACCACCACACGGCCGTCCTGACGCCGCCGGCGCACCTGTCCCGGCATGACGGGCCCTCGCCGACCGACGTTCCGCGCCATCGATCCACTTGAACGAGTCGTTTAAATTAAGTCGTTGACAACGGGCCGGGAACTCCCGCATCCTCTCCTCATGTCGTCAACTCCCGAACAGCCCACCGACCCGTTCACGCCCCCGCAGCCGGAAGAGGCGCGCGCGCAGCGCGTCTACGCGTCCCTCTTCCGCATCGCCGAGCGGCACGCGGCCACCGACCAGCAGCGCCACCGGCAGGTGAACCCCTCGCTCCTCGGCCCGCACGAAGCCGTCCGCCTCGTATCGCTCCTGCTCAGCGGGACCGCGCAGCTCGACGACGGTGAGCCGGAGGTGGACCACGCCGACATCACCGCCGCGCTCAGCCTCGTCCCGCTGGTGCGCGGTGAGTTGGACGAACTGGAGACCGGGCTCCTCCAAATGGCCCGCGGCCGCGGCATGACCTGGCAGGAGATCGCCTTCGGCCTCGGCCTCGGCACCCCCCAAGCGGCCCGGCAGCGCTACGAACGCCTGGCCAGCCGCGCCACCCCCGACGCGTAAACCCCACAAGCCTCACCCGAAGTGGAAGCCCCGCAAGCCTCACCCGAAGTGGAAGCCCCGCAAGCCTCACCCGACGTGTAAGCACCGCAAGCCACACCCGACGTGGAAGCCCCAGAAGCCACACCCGTCCCGTAGGCCCCCGGAAACAGGAATAGCCCGCCCTTCCGCCCCGGAATATCCCCCGCCCCCACCACGTTGTGGCCCCGCAGGGGGCCCAGCCGCCCCCTAGGGGATCCGTTCCCGCCGCCCCGTAAGGGCCCGCCCCGGGCCCCCGGGCCGTGGCCTACTGGGGTAGCCGAGCGCCCCCGGCCCCCCGCCCCTCACACCCCTCAC
>NZ_LLZI01000123.1 GCF_001509485.1 Streptomyces sp. NRRL F-4489 | reverse complement strand
TGGGGGGGGGGTGGGGTGGGGGGGGGGGGGGCGGGGGGCGGGTGGTTGGTGGGGTGGGGCGGGTTGTGGGCGGTGTGTTGGGGAGGTGGGGGGCGTCGGGGGTCGGGCTTGCGGCGGCCGTGGGGGTGCCGCCTTCTTCCTCTTTACGGCAACGATTACGCAGCGTAATTAGTTCCTGCGGAGGGTGATCGGGTTGTGGGGGCTGGGACAGGAGGCGTTCGAACTCGGGGGTGATGCGGGCGACCGCGCCGGGGCCCAGGACGATCTGGTAGGTGTCGTCCTCCACGACGCCCAGGACGGCGGGGAGGGCTTTGAGGGCGTCGTCCTGGACGAGTGAGCGGTCCCGGATGCCGAGGCGGAGGCGGGTCATGCAGTGCGCGACGGAGGTGACGTTGCGGGCGCCGCCGACAAGGGGGAGGAGCGCGGCGGCGGTGGCGCGGTGCTTGTCTTGGGTCATGTGTGGCGCCTTGCTGTGGGAGGGCGTTGGGCGGGCGTCAGGGGGTCGGGGCGCGGTGCGGGGTGGGGGCGGCGGACTGGAGGGCGGTGCGGAGGTTGCCCTTGGAGGTGTGGAGGAGGCGGGCGGCCTCGTGGGCGCCTACGCCGCCGAGGAGGACGAGGATGGCGTTCTTCACCTCGCCGCCGGTTTCGTTGAGCGCGGTCTCGATCTCCAGGTCGGAGGCGCCGGTGGCGAGGGCGACGATGCGGCGTGAGCGGGCCCGCAGCTTGTCGTTGGAGGCGCGGACGTCGACCATCAGATTCCCGTAGGTCTTGCCCAGCCGGATCATCGTGATGGTGGAGATCATGTTGAGGACGAGCTTCTGGGCTGTGCCGGCCTTCAGGCGGGTGGAGCCCGTGAGGAGTTCGGGGCCGACGACGATCTCGATGCCGTGCTCGGCGGCCGAGGCGAGGGCGGAGTCGGCGTTGCAGGACAGGCCGATGGTCAGGGCGCCGACGGCACGGGCGTGTTCGACCGCGCCGATGGCGTACGGGGTGCGGCCGGAGGCGGAGATGCCGACGACCACGTCGCGGTCGGCGATGGCGACCGCGGTCAGGTCGGCGGCGGCCAGCTCCTTGCTGTCCTCGGCGCCCTCGACGGCCGTGACCATGGCGGAGGGGCCGCCCGCGATCAGACCGAGGACCTCGGACGGGTCGGTGTTGAAGGTGGGCGGGCATTCGCTGGCGTCCAGTACGCCGAGGCGGCCGGCCGTACCGGCGCCCGCGTAGATCAGGCGGCCGCCGCGGGCCATCCGGGCGGCGGTGGCGTCGATGGCGGCGGCGATCTGGGGGAGGCGTTCGGCGATAGCGGCGGGGACGGTGGCGTCCTCGTCGTTCATCAGGCGGGCGATGTCGAGGGTGGGGCGGCGGTCGATATCGGCCAGCTCGGGGCGGAACGCCTCGGTGGTGAGGGATTCCAACTGGGCGCGGAGCGCCGCGTAGTCGGGGTCGGTGGATGGCATGGGTGGGCTCCTCGGGTGCGGTGGCGTGGCCGGCTGGGCAGGCGCCGGTGGGGCCGGGTCGCTGCCGGCTGCCCCCGCTGCGGGGCGGGGTGATGTGTCGGGGCGGTTGCCCGGTCGGCGGGTTGTCGCTGCTTCCGGCCCTATCAGTACGGAGGCACGGGCGGCCCCGGTGGCACCGCTTGCCTGCTGGCTGTCCACGGCGGGCGGTGGCGGCGCGGTGGGGCGCCGGGGCGCGGTGCGGGCCGGCGGGGGCTCAGTGGTGGGGGTTGTGGCGGTGGGCGAGGGCCTCGTAGGAGGCGGAGAGGGCGGGGGCGGCGGTTTCGTAGGTGCGCTGGGCGACGCCTATGAAGAGGCAGTCGACGACGAGGAGTTGGCTGGTGCGGGAGGACATGGCGGCGGGGCGCAGCTCGCTCTCGCGGGCCGTGGAGGTGGTGAGGATGTGGTCGGCGTAGGCGGCGATCTCGCCGTCCGGGCGGCCGGTGATGGCGATTGTCGTCGCGCCGTGGTCGAAGGCCACCCGCAGCGGCTCTATGACGTCGGTGGTCCGGCCGGAGTGGGTGATCGCGACGGCCACATCGCGGGCCCGCATCTGCACGGCGTTCGTCACCGCGAGGTGCGGGTCGGAGTGGGCGTGCGCGATCAGGCCGATGCGCAGCAGCTTCTGGACGAGGTCCTGCGCGACGAGGTTGGAGGCGCCTATGCCGTAGACGTCGATGCGGCGGGCGGAGGAGAGGGCGGCGACGGCCGCTTCGAGCTGGCTGACGTCCAGCGCGGCGGCGGTGTCGGCGAGGCACTGCTGCTCTTCCTGCGCGAGCTTGGCGACGACGTCGAGCAGGGAGTCGTCGACCGCTATGTCCGCCGTCACGGCGGGCGCGCTGCCCGTCGCCTGCTGGGCGGCCAGCGCGGCGAGGGCGAGGCGCAGATCGCGGTAGCCGGGATAGCCGAGGAGGCGGGAGGTGCGCACGACGGTGGCTTCGCTGGTGCCGGTGCGCTCGGCGAGACCGGTGACGGTCAGCGCGGCGCAGCCGGCCGGGTCGGCGGCGACCGTCTCCGCGACCCGCTGCATGGAACGGGTCATCGTCGGCGCGAGCGTACGGACCTTGGCGGCGAGGGCCGCGGGGGCCGGCGGGGCCGGGGCCGCGGCCGCCCTCCTGCTCGCGCTGCTGAAAGTTTCCTTCACTCCGCTACTCATGTCTGAAAGGTATTTTCAGCGCGGTGAGGCGTCAATACCCTTCGTGAGGGCTGTGGACAGTCCGCGAGCGACGTCCGACCCCCTGTGGATAACTTCGGCGGTCCGGCCGGATCGCGCGAGAATGAGGTCATGGAGCTGGAACAGGCATTGCACGCCGCGCGGGCCCTGGTGCTCGCCGACCTGATGGCGAACGACGTCGCCGACGCCGCGATCGTCTCGCTCGTCGAGGACGCCGTCACACACCGCCGATGGTGGGTGGAGCAGTGGCCTGACGGCGCGCCGTTCGTCGCGGGACTGATAGCCCAGGACGTCCAGGACGCGCTGCTGGAGCGGTACGGGCGCTGGCCGTTGTGTCCGGTGTGCACGGAATCGGGCGACCCGCACGCGCTCGGTGTGGAGCCGGAGTTGGGCCCGGACCCGCACTGGGTGTGCCCGAAGACGGCCGTCGCGGTCGCCCCGGTCGGGCGCCTGGGCGCGCCGGCGGAGGGCTGAGGTGGCGATCTACATCGATCCGCCCACCTGGCCCGGGCACGGCCGGATGTGGTCGCACCTGGTCAGCGACCGGTCGTTCGACGAACTGCACCGCTTCGCGGCCGGGATAGGCGCGCCCCGGCGGGCCTTCGAACGCGACCACTACGACCTGCCCGCCGAACGGTATGACGATGCCGTACGGGCGGGAGCGGTGGAAGTCGGCTCCAAGGAACTGGTACGCCGTCTCACCCAGGCGGGGCTGCGGCGGCCTAAGGGGAGGTGAGGGGAGCGGGGAGTGGGGAGTGGGGGCGG
>NZ_LLZI01000122.1 GCF_001509485.1 Streptomyces sp. NRRL F-4489 | reverse complement strand
CTATAGCTCGTAGCTTCGGGGGGTAGCGCAGGTTGGCAGCGCGCTTCGTTCGGGACGGAGAGGTCGTGGGTTCAAATCCCGCCACCCCGACTGAAGGAACACAGATCGACCCCGGTCTCCTGGTTGAGGAGGCCGGGGTCGACTGCTTTTCGGGGAGTGGGCGGTTGGTGGGGTGGGGGCGGGGGAGGAGGTGGGGGTGAATCCATTCTTCTCGGGTAGTGAACTTCCTTACGGGCTGCCGCCGTTTGAGCGGATTCGGCATGAGCACTTCCGGCCGGCGTTCGAGCGGGGGATGGCCGAGCAACTGGCGGAGGTGGCGGCCATCGGGGCGGATCCCGCGCCGCCGACGTTCGAGAACACCGTGGAGGCGCTGGAGCGCTGCGGGGCGGTGCTGCGGCGGGTCGCGGCGGTGTTCTTCAACAAGGCGCACGCGGACACCGACGAGGCCACGCAGGCGCTGGAGGCGGAGATCGTGCCGCGGCTGGCCGCCCACGAGGACGCGGTGCTGATGGATCCGGCGGTGTTCGCCCGGCTGGAGGAGCTGTACGGGCGGCGGGAGCGGCTCGGACTGGACGGTGAGCGGCTGCGGCTGCTGGAGCGGCACCACACCGCCCGGGTGCGGGCCGGGGCCCGGCTCGCCCCGGAGGAGCAGCGGCGGCTGCGCGCGCTCAATACGGAGATCGCGGCGCTGTGCACGGAGTTCCAGCAGAATCTGCGGGCCGACACGGCGGCCGCCGCGCTGGTGGTGGAGCGCGCCGAGGAGCTGGCCGGGCTGCCCGCGGACGAGATCGCCGCGGCCGCCGAGAACGCCCGGGCGCTCGGCCGGGACGGCGGCTATGTGCTGAGCCTGCGCAATTTCACGAACCAGCCGCAGCTGGCCTCCCTGGAGGACCCTGTGCTGCGGGAGCGGCTGCTGGCCGCGTCCATGGGGCGCGGGCGGGCCGCTAACGGGGCGGTCGCGGTGGCCGTGGCCCGGTTGCGGGCCGAGCGTGCCGCGCTCCTGGGGCACCCCAGCCACGCCTCCTGGCAGGTCGCGGACCAGACGGCCGGGACGACCGCCGCCGTGGAGGAGATGTTCCGGAAGCTGATCGGTCCGGCCCTGGCGCACGCCGAGCGGGAGGCGGCGGCGCTGGCGGCGGCCGCCGGCGTCCCGGAGGTCCGCGCCGCCGACTGGCAGTTCTCCGCGGAGCGGGTGCGGCGGGAGCGGTTCGACCTGGACGCGGCCGCGCTGCGCCCGTACCTGGAGCTGGAGGCGGTCCTGCGGGACGGCGTCTTCCACGCCGCGACGATGGTGTACGGAATCACGTTCACCGAGCGGCCGGATCTGGTCGCGTACCACCCGGACGCGCGGGTCTTCGAGGTGCGCGACGCCGACGGCGGCCCGCTCGGCCTGCACATCGGCGACTTCCACGCCCGGGAGTCCAAGCGCGGCGGCGCCTGGATGAACGAACTGGTCTCGCAGTCGCACCTGTTGGGGCAGCGGCCGGTGGTCGTCAACAACCTCAATATCGCCAAACCGGCGCCCGGCGAGCCGGTGCTCCTGAACTGGAGCGAGGTCACCACGCTCTTCCACGAGTTCGGGCACGCGCTGCACGGGCTGTTCTCCGATGTCCGCTACCCGTCGCTGGCGGGGGCGGAGGTGCCGCGCGATTTCGTGGAGTTCCCCTCGCAGGTGAACGAGATGTGGGCGGAGTGGCCGGAGGTGCTGGCCCGTTATGCCCGGCACCACCGCACCGGGGAGCCGATGCCGGCGGACCTGCCGGCCCGGCTGCGGGAGGCGGAACGGTTCGGCGAGGGCTTCGACAGCGTCGAGCACCTGGCCGCGGCGGTCCTGGACTGGGCGTGGCACACCGTCCCGGCCGGCCAACTGCCCGGCCCGGACGGCGCGGAGGCGTTCGAGGCGGCCGCGCTGGAGCGCTACGGGCTGGCCGTCCCGGCGATCCCGCCGCGCTACCGGACCGGCTACTTCGCCCACGTCTTCGGCGGCGGCTACGCGGCCGGCTACTACGGCTACCGGTGGGCGGAAATCCTGGACGCGGACACCGTGCGGTGGTTCCGGGAGAACGGCCGGACGGTCCGGGAGAGCGGCGAGATCTTCCGGCGGGAGCTGCTCAGCCGGGGCAACTCCCTCGACCCGATGGCGGCGTTTCGCGCGGTCGTCGGGCGCGATCCGGACATCGGGCCGCTGCTGGAGCGGCGGGGAGCCGCAGCCGGCCCGGAATAGGCCGCGGCCCCCGGACCGTCACGCCCCGGGGTCGGCGGTGGCGCGCCAGGTGACCGGGCGGGCGCCGTCACCGTCGCCCTGGAAGGTGAGCGAGGCGGGCGGGTCCCCCTTGGGCAGCATGTGGATGGTGCACTCGGTCACCGAGGCGCCGGGCTTGACCATCTTGTCGGGGACGGCGTCGGGGCACTGGGGGACGCCGGGGCCGCCGATGTCCAGCAGGAGCATCTTCCGGACCTGCTGCCCGCTGGCGCTGGTCAGGACCAGGTTGTCGTTCAGGCTGGGCAGCAGGTCGTACGTGCCGGTGTTCCGGTACTCGACCGTCACGTAATACGGGACGAGCTTCTTCTGCTCGGCGCTGAGGTCGAAGCGGCTCAGGTCGGCGAGCGACCCGGTGCGGACGCTCTTCGGGGTGGCCAGGACGGTCGCCGTGCGGCGGTCGCTGTCCGTGGTGACGGCGTCGGCGGGCTTGTGGGCGGGCAGGACGCCGGCCGCGCCGGTCTGGGTGCCGGCGATCTGCCAGAGGAGGGTGTCGCCGCCGTCGTCCTTGTAGGAGACGATCGACGGCTTCTGCCCCTTGGGGAGCATGAAGATCTGGCAGACCGCCGTGGTCTCCCCGGGGGCCAGCTTCGCCTTGCCGGCCTCCTGGCACTCGGGCGGCAGGCCGGAGCCGGTGGCCAGCGGGTTGCTGCGGAACAGCGAGACCTGCTCGCCGGCCTGGCCGTCGGTCCCGCTGACGGTGAAGTTCCGCTCCGGGTAGAGGTTGTCGGCGGTCTCCTTCCCGGTGTTGGTGTAGGAGACCGTCAGGTAGTACGGGACCATGCCCTTGAGGTCGTCGTCCAGCCGGATGTGGGCGAGGTCCGAGGGGTGGCCGAGGGCCAGCCGGGTGGGCTTGAGCCGCAGCGGGTGGGTCTTGTGGTCGGTGCCGGTCCAGGTGGCGGCGCGGGCCGCGGACTCCATGGGCAGCGGCTCGGCGGGCCGCACCGTCTCGGACGCGCCCGGCTTCGGCGCGCCGCCGGACGCGCCGGCGCATCCCACCGCCAGCAGCATGAGCAGGCTCGCGCCCGCCGCACCCGCCATCCGTCTGCGTACGCGCACGGAAACCCCCGTTTTTTCGGTGTTGTTCGTTTTGCCTGGGCCCTGTCCGCCGCGCGTCGGCCGGCGGAAACCGACCGGGCCGTCCGACACAGTAACGGGCGGGGGGTGGGGGGTTATCGGCGGGCGGGGGGGGGG
>NZ_LLZI01000121.1 GCF_001509485.1 Streptomyces sp. NRRL F-4489 | reverse complement strand
CCGTGCAGATGGGTGGTCCCCATGACGGTGAACGCGTACCGCTTCGTGTGCCCCCGCCCCGCACCGCCGCGGACGGCGGTGCGGGGCGGGGGCACACGAAGCGGTACGCGTTCACGGTCATGGGGACCACCGATCTGCACGGGAATGTCTTCAACTGGGATTACGCGACCAACGCCGAGTTCGACGATCCGGCGCACAACGATGTGGGACTGGCGAAGATTTCCACACTGGTCGATGAGGTGCGCCGGGCGAAGGGCCGGGAGAACACCCTGCTGATCGACGCGGGTGACACCATTCAGGGGACGCAGCTGGCCTATTACTACGCGAAGGTGGACCCGATCACGGGTCCGGGCGGTCCGGTGCATCCGATGGCGCGGGCGATGAACGCGATCGGCTATGACGCGGCGGCGCTGGGGAACCACGAGTTCAATTACGGGATTCCGGTACTGCGGAAATTCGAGGAGAGCCTGCGTTTTCCGCTGCTGGGGGCGAACGCGGTGGACGCCCGGACACTGCGGCCGGCGTTCCGGCCGTATGTGATCAAGCGGTTGCGGACGCCGCACGGGCGGGATGTGCGGGTGGCGGTACTGGGGCTGACGAATCCCGGGATCGCGCTCTGGGACAAGGCGAATGTGCAGGGAAAGCTGGCGTTCCCTGGCCTGGAGGAGCAGGCGGCCAAGTGGGTCCCGAAATTGCGCTCGATGGGCGCGGATGTGGTGATCGTGGCCGCGCATTCGGGCGCGAGCGGCACCTCGTCGTACGGGGATCAGCTGCCGTATGTGGAGAACGCGGCGGCGCTGGTGGCGGAGAAGGTGCCGGGGATCGACGCGATTCTGGTGGGGCACGCGCATGTGGAGATCCCGGAGCGGCGGGTGGTGAACAAGGCGACGGGCCGCGAGGTGGTGCTGTCGGAGCCGCTGAAGTGGGGGCAGCGGCTGTCGCTGTTCGAGGTGGAGGTGGAATGGCGGCGGGGCCGGTGGGAGGTGGCGTCGCTGGGGTCGCGGGTGCTGAATTCCAATACGGCTGCGGAGGATGAGCGCATCACGGCAATGCTGCGGGCGGCGCATGCGAAGGTCGTGACGTATGTGAACCGCGTGATCGGCAAGTCGGTGGTGGAGATGTCGGCGGAGCAGGCGCCGGTGCGGGACACCCCGATTCTCGATTTCATCGCGTATGTGCAGGCGGAGGCGGTGCGCAAGGCGCTGGCGGGGTCGGCGTCGGCGTCGTTGCCGGTGCTGTCGCAGGCGTCGTGTTTTTCGCGGACGGCGCGGGTGCCGGCCGGTGAGGTGTCGATCCGGTCGATGGCGGCGCTGTATCCGTTCGACAACACCCTGGAAGCGCGGGTGCTGACGGGGAAGCAGCTGCGGGAGTATCTGGAGTTCTCGGCGCGGTATTACGTGCGGACGGCGGCGGGCGGCCCGGTGGATCCGGAAAAGATCACCAATGCGGACAGCATTCCGGATTACAACTACGACGTGGTGCGCGGGGTGTCGTACGAGGTCGATATCGCCAAGCCGGCGGGCCAGCGGATCGGGAAGCTGGCGTTCGAGGGGAAGCCGGTGGCGGATGACGCGCGGTTCGTGCTGGCGGTGAACAATTACCGGGCGAGTGGCGGGGGCGGTTTCCCGCATGTGGCGTCGGCGCAGCAGGTGTGGTCGACGTCGGAGGAGATCCGGAATCTGATCATCGCGTGGGTGGAGGCGAGCGGGGTGATCGATCCGGCGGCGTTCGGCCCGGCCCAGTGGCGGCTGACGCGGGAGGGGGTGCCGGTGTTCTAGGCCCGTTCGCAAGCAAGTGATCGCCGCCCCTCTCCCCCGGTCCGGTCCCCGGCCGGGGGGGGAGGGGCGGTTTTCCGTGCGTCAGTGGCGCGGGACGAGGTGGGTGGTCTGGCGCGGGATGGTGTGCGGGTGCGGGGTCGGGGGCTGGGTGAGGCCGAAGGTGGTGAAGGCGGTGCGGGTGGGGAGGGGGTAGGGGGTGGTGCCGGTGAGGGAGTTGAGGATGGTGGCGCTGCGCCAGGCGGCGAGGCCGAGGTCCGGGGTGCCGACGCCGTGGGTGTGGCGTTCGGCGTTCTGGACGTAGACGGCGCCGGTGATGGCGGGGTCGAGGCCGAGGCGGTGCTGGGCGTCGACGCGGGGGCGGTCGGAGGCGTCGCGGCGGAGGTAGGGGTCGAGGCCGGCCAGGAGGGTGTCGATGCGGCGTTCGCGGTAGCCGGTGGCGAGGACGACGGCGTCGGTGGTGAGGCGGGAGCGGCTGCCCTGCTGGGTGTGTTCGAGGTGGAGCTCGACCTTTGTCGTACCGACGCGGCCGGCGGTGCGGACCTGGACACCGGGGGTGAGGACGGCGTTGGGCCAGCCGCCGTCGAGGGTGCGGCGGTAGAGCTCGTCGTGGATGGCGGCGAGGGTGTCGTGGTCGACGCCCTTGTAGAGCTGCCACTGGGCGGGGAGCAGCTCGTCGCGGACGCGTTCGGGGAGGGCGTGGAAGTAGCGGGTGTAGTCGGGCGTGAAGTGCTCCAGGCCGAGTTTGCTGTATTCCATGGGCGCGAACGCGGGGGTGCGGGCGAGCCAGTGGAGGTTCTCCCGGCCGGCGGGGCGGGCGCGGAGCTGGTCGAGGAAGATCTCGGCGCCTGACTGCCCGGCGCCGATGACGGTGAGGTGGTCGGCGGCGAGGAGCTGGTCGCGGTGGTGGAGGTAGTCGGCGCTGTGGAGGACGGGGACGCCGGTGGCCTCGGCGAGGGGGCGCAGCGGGATGGGGATGTGGGGGGCGGTGCCGATGCCGAGGACGAGGTTGCGGGCGTGGGTGCGGCCGAGGGCCACGGCTTCGCCGTCCGCGCCGAGCTGGGTGAAGTCGACCTCGAAGAGGTGGCGTTCGTGGTTCCAGCGGACGGCGTCGATGTGGTGGCCGAAGTGGAGGGAGGGGAGGTTCTCGCTGACCCAGCGGCAGTAGGCGTCGTATTCGGCGCGGTGGGTGTGGAAGCGCTCGGCGAAGTAGAAGGGGAAGAGGCGGTCGCGGGCCTTGAGGTAGTTGAGGAAGGTCCAGGGGCTGGTGGGGTCGGCGAGGGTGACGAGGTCGGCGAGGAAGGGGACTTGGAGGGTGGCGCCGTCGATGAGGAGGCCGGGGTGCCAGTGGAAGGCGGGGTGCTGGTCGTAGAAGGCGGTGCGGAGGTCGGTGAGGGGGTGGGCGAGGGCGGCCAGGGAGAGGTTGAACGGGCCGATGCCGATGCCGGCGAGGTCGAGGGGGGCGTCGGGGCCGGGGGCGTCGGCGGTGCCGGGTTCGGTGTGCGATGGGGTGTTCATCGGGGGGTGTGGCCTTCCACGAGTTTGAGGAGGGTGGTGAGGTCTCCGGGTTGGGTGTGGGGGTTGAGGAGGGTGGCCTTGAGCCAGAGGCCGGTGGGGGTGGTGGCGCGGCCGAGGACGGCGTGGCCGTCGGTGAGGAGGGTGCGGCGGATGGTGGCGAGGGTGGTGTCGTCGGCGCCGGTGGGGCGGAAGAGGACGGTGGTGAGGG
>NZ_LLZI01000120.1 GCF_001509485.1 Streptomyces sp. NRRL F-4489 | reverse complement strand
GAGTTGGGGGCGGGGCCCAGGGCCTGAGCGGGCCGGATGGTGCCCGCCTGCCTGTCGGCCGGTGCCCGCCGGCCCGCGTCCTTATACCGGGCATACCCACTTCTGTCGGGTCTCTCAGGACGCTCTCAGGCAGTTCTCATCCAGCGGCCCCAGAGTCGTAGCCATGACCGAGAGCTACCGCCGCAGCGGCGACGAGATGCCCCAGGACCGGCCGTACGCCTACGGCACCGAATACGGCACCGGCCACAGCAGCGACCACGGGACGGCGTACGCCGCCGGGCCCGGCGCGGACCGCCCGCACGGCGACGTCCCGCCGCCGCCCCCGTACGCCCCCGGGCAGCCCGGTGAGGACGGCGCGGCGGGCGCGGAGCCGCGGCGCCGGGCCCGGCGGCCGATCGCGCTGATCGCCGCGGTGGCGCTGGCCTCGGGTCTGATCGGCGGCGGCAGCGCGGCGCTGATCGCCGGCGCCACGCAGCAGAGCAATCAGGCGGGCGGCATCTCCACCCCGCTGGTCAACGCCGGGCAGAATTCGGCCGGTTCCGGCGTCGCCGGGGTGGCCAAGGCGGTCAGCCCCGCCATCGTCGAGATCAAGGCGCGGACCGGCGGCGGCGAGTCCACCGGCTCCGGCGTGGTGCTCACCAGCGGCGGCGAGATCATCACCAACAACCACGTGGTGTCCGGCGCCCGCACGGTCGGCGTCACCTTCAGCGACGGCAGCAGGAAGACCGCGGCGGTGGTCGGCACCGACCCCGACAAGGACCTCGCGCTGATCAAGGTGCAGGGCGCCAAGGGGCTCACCCACGCGGTGCTCGGCGACTCCGGCAAGCTCGCGGTCGGCGACCCGGTCGTCGCGATCGGCTCGCCCGAGGGCCTGACCGGCTCGGTGACCAGCGGTATCGTCTCCGCGCTCAACCGCGATGTGACCGTGCCCAAGGAGGACGGCCAGGGCCAGGGCCAGGGTCAGGGCCAGGGGCCGGGCGGGGGCCGCGGCTTCTTCGGCGGCGGCTGGCCGTTCGAGTTCGGCGGCAACCAGTACAACGGCGACACCGGCTCGTCCAAGACGACGTACAAGGCGATCCAGACCGACGCCGCGCTGAATCCCGGCAACTCCGGCGGCGCCCTGATCAACCTCCAGGGCCAGATCATCGGCATCAACTCGGCGATGTACTCGCCCAGTTCGTCGGACAGCAGCCAGGCGGGCAGCGTCGGCCTCGGCTTCGCGATACCGATCAACACCGTCAAGGCCGACCTGGACTCGCTGCGGGCGGGCGGCAGCGGCGGGGGGAACAGCGGGGTGTGAGGGGGCTGATCGGGGCCGGCCGTACGGGTCCGCACGGCCGGGGCGGGGAGGCCCCGGCGGGCCCCGAGGCGCGCGGTCGTCCACAGCCGGTGGGCGCGGCCGGGTTTTCCACAGGCGGCTGACCGCGGCCGGATCGCCCACCGCGCGTTATCCACAGGGCGACCGCCGACGCCGGCATCCGTGTCAGGCTGAAGCCAGAGAAAGGCCCAGCCGGCCGTCCGCACCACGCACACCGAGGTAGTCCGCCCATGAGCCCCGCAGAGCACGGTGATCACCCCGCCCGCATCCTGATCGTCGACGACGAGCCCGCGGTCCGCGAAGCCCTCCAGCGCTCCCTCGCCTTCGAGGGCTACGGCACCGAGCAGGCCGTCGACGGCCTCGACGCGGTGGAGAAGGTCGCCGCCTACGACCCCGAGCTGATCGTGCTGGACGTGCTGATGCCCCGGATGGACGGCCTGACCGCCGCCCGCCGGCTGCGGGCGAGCGGCGTCACCGTGCCCATCCTGATGCTGACGGCCCGGGACACCGTCGGCGACCGGGTCACCGGCCTGGACGCCGGCGCCGACGACTATCTCGTCAAGCCCTTCGAGCTGGACGAACTCCTGGCCCGGATCCGCGCCCTGCTGCGCCGCAGCTCGTACGCCGCCGCGGCCGGCGCCACCGGGCCGGACGAGAGCGAACTGCTGACCTTCGCCGACCTGCGGATGAATCTCGCCACCCGCGAGGTCACCCGCGGCGGCCGCCCGGTGGAGCTGACCCGCACGGAGTTCACGCTGCTGGAGATGTTCCTGGCCCACCCCCGGCAGGTGCTCACCCGCGAGCAGATCCTCAAGGCCGTCTGGGGCTTCGACTTCGAGCCGACCTCCAATTCCCTCGACGTCTACGTCATGTACCTCCGCCGCAAGACGGAGGCGGCCGGGGAGCCGCGGCTGGTCCACACCGTGCGCGGGGTCGGCTACGTCCTCCGGCTGGAGGGCGGCGCGGAATGAGCGGCACCGAGGACCGCCGGCCACCGGAGGCGGAGGGCACCCGCCCGCCGCACGGCCCCACCGGCCTGACGCGCTTCCGCCAGCTGCCGCTGCGCTCCCGGCTGGCGCTGCTCACCGCGGTCGCGGTCGCCTTCGCGGTCGCGCTGTCCGCCGCCGCCTGCTGGCTGATCACCCGCGACCGCCTCACCGAGCAGCTCGACACCTCGCTCGGCACCGTCGAGGTCAACTCCGACTACGTCCAGGCCATCAGCGCCCTGTGCGCCGGCCAGCCGCTCAACGTCCGCTTCCAGCCGACCCCGTACACCATCCAGGTCGTCACCCCGTCCGGCTATGTCTGCACCTCGCCCGGCAAAGCCCCGATCCCGGCGCAGCGGGAGGACCAGGCGGTCGCCGGCGGGCGGCTGGCCGGCACGGTCCACACCACCAAGGACGAGAACGGCACCGCCATGCGGGTCTCCACCGTCCCGTACCACGGCCCGGTCACCGACGCGCTGGGCAGCCGGCTGGCGATCTCGGTCGCCGCGCCGATGGACCAGGTCACCGATCCGCTCAACCAACTCGCGCTGGTGCTGCTGATCGTCGCCGGGGTCGGGGTGCTGGGCGCGGCGACGGCCGGCCTGTGGGTGGCCCGGGCGGCGCTCAAGCCCGTCGACCGGCTGACCGCCGCCGTCGAGCACGTCGCCCGCACCCAGGACCTGACGATCCGGATCCCCACCGACGGCGAGGACGAGATCGCCCGGCTCTCCCGGTCGTTCAACGCCATGACCGCCGCGCTGGCCGCCTCCCGCGACCTCCAGCAGCAGCTGATCGCCGACGCCGGCCACGAGCTGCGGACGCCGCTGACGTCGCTGCGCACCAATATCGACCTCCTGGAGCGCAGCGAGCGGTCCGGCCGGGCGATCCCGGCCGCCGACAAGGAGGCCCTGCTCGCCTCGGTGAAGGCCCAGATGGGCGAGCTGGCGGCGCTGATCGGCGACCTCCAGGTCCTCTCCCGCCCGGCGGAGACCGGCACCGGCGGCGGCACCTCCTCGCTGCGCGTCGTCGCCCTCCACGGCATCGTCGGCTCCGCCCTCGACCGGGCCCGGCTGCGCGGCCCCTCCCTCTCCTTCACCGCCGACCTCGACGCCTGGTACGTCCGGGCCGAGCCGGCCGCGCTGGAGCGGGCGGTGGTCAACCTCCTCGACAACGCCGTGAAGTTCAGCCCGCCCGGCGGCACGGTCGAGGTCCGGCTGGCCGGCGGCGCCCTGACGGTCCGGGACCACGGCCCCGGCATCCCGCCCGACGAACTCCCGCACGTCTTCGAACGGTTCTGGCGCTCACCCTCCGCCCGCAGCCTCCCGGGCAGCGGCCTGGGCCTGTCCATCGTGGCCCGCACCGCCGAACAGTCCGGCGGCGGCATCCGCCTCCGCAACGCCCCCGGCGGCGGCACCGAAGCCCTCCTCACCCTCCCGGGGGCGCCTACGCCGCCGCCGGATATACCGGGGGCGGGGGCGGGGGCGGGGGGCGGTCCGAGTGGCGGTCCGACTGCCGATCCGCGAGTCGGTCCCGGGGCCGGTCCGGGAGCAGGTCCGGGGGCCGGGGCCAGCGGACGGCGGGGGGGGCGGCGGGGGCGCGGCCGGGGGG
>NZ_LLZI01000119.1 GCF_001509485.1 Streptomyces sp. NRRL F-4489 | reverse complement strand
GTGAGCGTCGCTGGGAATCCTGTCGCCGTGGCGGCCCCAGAGGTGTCGGTCGTTTTGTGGGGGAATGGGGTGGAATCGGGGGATGTCCGAGTGGGTAACACGTGGTTCACATAAGGGCAATGGACGGGAAACGGCCTGTTGCGAGAGTGCTCCGGTACGCCCGCACGCGTACCCGCACCGACCCGTATAAGAGGACCCCGTGACCATCAAGGCCGAGTACATCTGGATCGACGGCACCCAGCCGACCGCCAAGCTCCGCTCCAAGACGAAGATCTTGAAGGACGGGAGCTCGCTGCCGCGCTGGGGGTTCGACGGGTCCAGCACCAACCAGGCCGAGGGCCACGCCTCGGACCTCGTGCTCGACCCGGTGTTCAGCTGCCCGGACCCGATCCGGGGCGGTGACCACCTGCTGGTGCTGTGCGAGGTGCTGAACACCGACCTCACGCCGCACTCCTCCAACACGCGGGCCCTGCTGCGGCCGGTGGCGGAACGGTTCGCCGCGCAGGAGCCGATCTTCGGGATCGAGCAGGAGTACACCTTCCTCAAGGGCGACCGCCCGCTGGGCTTCCCCGAGGGCGGCGGCTTCCCGGCCCCCCAGGGCGGCTACTACTGCGGCGTCGGCGCCGGCGAGATCTTCGGCCGGGAGATCGTCGAGAAGCACCTCGACCGCTGCCTGGCGGCCGGTCTGGGGCTCTCCGGCATCAACGCCGAGGTGATGCCGGGCCAGTGGGAGTTCCAGGTGGGCGCGCTGGCGCCGCTGGTGGTCTCCGACCACATGTGGGTGGCGCGCTGGCTGCTGCACCGTACGGCCGAGGAGTACGGCGTCACCGCCTCCCTGGACGCCAAGCCGGCCCGGGGCGACTGGAACGGCGCGGGCGCGCACACCAACTTCTCCACCCGCGCGATGCGCGAGGGCTACGACGCGATCATCACCGCCTGCGAGGCGCTGGGCGAGGGCGACAAGCCGCTGGAGCACGTCCGCCAGTACGGCAGCGGGATCGAGGAGCGGCTGACCGGCGCGCACGAGACCGCGCCGTGGAACCACTACTCGTACGGCGCCTCCGACCGCGGTGCCTCGGTGCGTATCCCGTGGCAGGTCGAGGTCGACAAGAAGGGCTACATCGAGGACCGGCGGCCGAACGCCAACGTCGACCCGTACGTGGTCACCCGGCTGATCGTGGACACCTGCTGCACGGAGCTGGAGCGGCGCGCGCAGGTGTGACGCGACGGTATCGCTCCCTCGAAAGGGGCCGGACCCGCTGGGTCCGGCCCCTTTCGCGTGCGATGGGCGAGGGGGCGACGCGGTGGCCCGGCTGTCGCCAACGGCGGGGCGGGCGGGGGCGGTTGTCAGTGGTGGGTGGCACGCTGGTGGCATGGTTGCGATCAGGGTGAGGGACGGCGGCGGGTGGCGCGGGGCGCTGCCCTGGGCGGCGCCGCTGTACGTGGCGGCGCTGCAGGCGGGCGCGTACGCCACCGCCCGGCTGCCGGGGCCGCGGCGTACGGAGCTGCTGCGGCGGCACTCCACCAATACGGCCAATCTGGACGCCGGCCGGTGGGGCACGCTGGCCACCAGCGCGGGCTTCGTGGAGGAGCCGCTGCCGGCCGCGTACGGTGCCGCGCTGCTGGCGGCGCTGGCGGCGGCCGAGGCGCGCTGGGGCACCGCGCGCACCGCGGCGGTCTTCGCGGCCGGGCACGTGGGCGCCAGCCTGCTGGTGTACGCGGGGCTCCGGGCGCGCGGCCGGTGGCGGGGGCGGCCGGTGGATGAGTCGGGGCCGGTGGGAAGGGCGCGGCCGGTGGGCGGGGAGCGCTCGGCGGGTGGTGCGCGGTCGGTGGGCTGGGGGCGGCGGGTAGGTGGGGAGCGGGTGGCGGCCGGGGCGAGGGGTCGTGATGGCGCCGTTCCCGAGGCCGCCGTCCCGGCGATCGCGGGCTCTGAAGGTCCCGGCTCCGACGTCGCCGTCACCGGCCTCGCCGCCCAGGATGCGGTCACCTCCGGCGGCGCGCGGTCCGCACACGGTGCCACCGCGCACGACGGCGCCACCGCGCACGAGACGGCGGCGGCGCACGAGGCCGCCGGACACGACGCGGCGGCGCATGGGGCGGCCCCTCTGGACGCGGTGGCTCAGGCACTCGATGTCGGGGCGAGTTATGGGTTCTGTGCGGTGCTCGGGGCGCTGGGGGCGACGTGGGGGCGGCCGAGGGTGCGGGTCGCGGTGGTGGGCGGGCTGGTGGGGCTGGGCATCGCGCCGGTGGTGCGGCGCGGGCGGACGTTCACGGATGCCGGGCATCTGGCGGCGCTGGTGCTCGGGGTGGGGATAGGGGCGGCGCGGAACGGCATACGGGGGCGATTTCCGGCCACGTGGCCGGGTGGCGCGATAGCGGGCCGGGCGGCAACTCCGGTGTGGTGAAGGGCAGTCGGGGGCGGGGTGTCACCGGTGTGCCGGCGTCGCGGGGCCGGGGTGCGGCGGGATCGTGTCGCAGCGGGCGGCGGTGTGAAAGACAGATCTATGGCTGTCTGGTTCAATAGGGCCATGGCCAGCCTCCCCGACACCGCGACAGGTCGCAGCGACCTCGAGCCGTTCTGGCCGTCCCGGCAGGCGCACGCCTTCGACCGTCTGTGTTGCCGCGCGCACTGAGCGCGGGCCCGCACCCTCCTCTCCGACACCGCTGACCGGTGTCCCCAGCCCTGCCCGCGCGCATCTCGTCCCCCGACGGCCCCTGCGCGAAAGAGCTGACCTCCGATGACCAATCTCCGTACCGTCCCTGCCGGTTCCCCGACGGCCGCCGTTCCGCATCAGCCCCACCACCGCCACCGGCTCCGCGCCGTGGCACCCGACGAGGCCCGCCCGTCGCCGCCCGCCGCCGCCCTGGGGGCGGGCGCCGTGCGCCACGGCCTCCAGGACGTCTCCGAGCTGCTGAACGCCGGCGCGACCTGGCTCCCGGCGCCGCAGCACAGCCTGCCGGCGCTGCCCGGCCAGCCGCCGATGGTCGGCTACCTCGTCCTCGTACCGGCCGAGCAGGCGCCCGTACCGCCGCAGCCGCCCGCCGGGCCCGCGCCGGCGGCCCGGACCGGGGACGAGATCGTACGGATCGACCCCGAGCAGCGGACCGTGCACGTCCAGGGGCGGCAACTCGACCTGACGTACCTGGAGTTCGAGCTACTGGCCCATCTGGTGGCGCATCCGCACCGGGTGCACACCCGCGATCAGCTGGTGACCACGGTGTGGGGTTACGGGCACGTCGGCGACGGCCGCACGGTCGATGTCCATGTCGCCCGGCTGCGGCGGAAGCTGGGCGCCGAGCACCGGGCGTCGATCGTGACCGTGCGGCGGGTCGGGTACAAGTACGTGCCGAGCGCCTGACCGGCCCGTCGTTCTCCGGGCCGCGACCCGTTCAGCAGCCCCCGCTCCGTACGGCCCGTTCGGCGGCCGCCGCCAGTGTGCGGCGGTCCAGGCCGCGGCCGGCCGTGGGCAGCGCCGGGTGGACGGTGACCCGTACGGCCAGGCCGCGGGCGGTGGCCACCCGGCGCAGCGAGGCCGCGAAGGTGTCCTCGCCGCAGAAGGCGGCCACCGTCGTGGGGCGGCCCAGCTGGGTGTAGGCGAGGGTGACCGGGCGGACGGGGGCGCCGGCGTCCAGGGCGGCTTGGAAGGTGGCCCGGCGGAAGGCGCCCCGGCCGGGCGTGCACCAGGTGGTGGCCTGGGGGAAGACCGCCACGGAGCGGCCGGAGGCCAGGATTCCGGCCAGTTCGCTGACGGTGTGCGGAAGTTGGCGGGGGCTGGTGCGGTCGATGAAGTGGGTGCCGGCCCGCCGGGCGAGGCCGCCGGCCAGCGGCCAGCCGCCCACCTCCCGTTTGGCGAGCAGGGTGAGAGGCTCGACGGCGAGCAGGGCGGGGATGTCGAGCCAGGAGATGTGGTTGGCGACGATGAGGGTGCCGGGGTGGGACTGGCGGGAGTGATGAGGGTGGCGGGAGTGACAGGGGTGACGGGGGTCCGCGTTGCGGTCGGCGGTGGGGG
>NZ_LLZI01000118.1 GCF_001509485.1 Streptomyces sp. NRRL F-4489 | reverse complement strand
GGGCGGGGGCGGTCAGGGGCGGCCGTCGCGGACGGGGGCGGCGGGTGCGGGGGCGTTGGCGGGGCCGTCCGCGGCGGCCGCCTCCGTCTTCGTCTCCGTGCCGCCGCCCAGATGGTTCCCGTCCCCGTCCCCGTCCTCCGTACGCGCCCCCGCCGGCGCCTCCCCGAAGCGGGCCAGGGCCAGGGCGCCGACCACCGCCAGGGCGAAGCCGGCGAGGGCGAGCGGGGCCAGGCCGTCGCGGGTGCGGTCGCCGAGCCAGAAGACGCCGGCGGCGGCCGGGCCGAGGGTCTCCCCGATCACCATCCCGGCGGTGGCGGTGGTGACCGAACCGCGCTGGAGGGCGGAGGTCAGCAGCAGGAACGCCGAGCCGCCGCCGATCAGCAGCGCGTACACCGCCGGGTTGGTGAGCAGCTCGGCCGGCCCGAAACCGTCGATGAGCCGGACCGCGACCTCGACGACGCCGAAGCCCAGGCCCGAGCCGAGGCCGAGCGCGGCGGCCCGGGCCCGGCCCGGGAGCCGCCCGGCCAGCGCGCCCACCGCCGGCAGCGCGAGGGCCAGCACCAGCACCCCGATCCGCAGCGCCGTGCCGCCGGCCCGGTGCCCCTCGGCGCCCGACGAGAGCGCCAGCAGCGCCAGGCCGCCGCAGACCACGGCCACCGCGAGCCATTCCGCGCGGCGCAGCCGGCTGCCCAGCAGCGGCCCGGCGACCACCGCCGTCACCGCGAGGGTGGCCGCCAGCGCCGCGCCGACCGTGTAGATCGGCAGCGTCCGCAGCGCCACCAGCTCCAGCAGGAACCCGAGCCCGTCCAGCAGCAGCCCCAGCAGGTACCGCCACTGGGTCAGCACCCGCAGCAGCAGCCGGGCGTCCACCCCGGAACCGTTGCCGGCCGGGGTGTCCCGGGCGGCGACGGCCTGGAAGACGGACGCGGTGCCGAAGCACACCGCGGAGGCGAACGCGCAGACCATCCCGAGCAGCATGCCGCCGAGGGTACGCGCCGGCGGTACGGGGGCGGCGGCCCCGCACAGCCTCCAGCGGCCCCCGGGCCGCGCCCGCCCCCCGCGCCCGGTTACGCCCCCAGCACCTCCCGCAGCCGCTCCAGCCCCCAGTCCAGGTCCTCCCGGGAGATCACCAGCGGCGGCGCGATCCGGATCGTCCCGCCGTGGGTGTCCTTGACCAGGACGCCGCGGGCCAGCAGCCGTTCGGAGACCGCGCGGCCGTCGCCGCGGGAGGGGTTGATGTCGATTCCGGCCCACAGGCCGCGGCCGCGTACCGCGTCCACCGCGCCGCCGCCGACCAGCGGCGCCAGCACGTCGTGCAGATGGCAGCCCAGTTCCGCGGCCCGCCGCTGGTACTCGCCGGTGCGCAGCAGCGCGATCACCTCCAGCCCGACCGCGCAGGCCAGCGGATTGCCGCCGAACGTCGACCCGTGCTCGCCGGGCCGGAAGACGCCCAGCACCTCCCGCGAGGAGACCACCGCCGACACCGGGACGATGCCGCCGCCCAGCGCCTTGCCGAGCACGTAGACGTCCGGGGCGACGCCCTCGTGCTCGCAGGCGAAGGTGGTGCCGGCGCGGCCCAGGCCGGACTGGATCTCGTCGGCGATGAACAGCGCGTTCCGGTCCCGGGTCAGCTCGCGGACCCCGGCGAGGTAGCCGGCCGGCGGCACCAGGACGCCCGCCTCGCCCTGGATCGGCTCGATCAGCACCGCGACGGTGTCGGCGTCGACCGCCGCGTCGAGGGCGGCGAGGTCCCCGTAGGGCACGACGGTGAAGCCGGGGGTGTACGGGCCGAAGTCGGCGCGCGCCTCGGGGTCGGTGGAGAAGGAGACGATGGTGGTGGTGCGGCCGTGGAAGTTGTTCTCCGCGACGACGATCTTCGCCCGCCCGTCGGGGACGCCCTTGACGCGGTAGCCCCACTTCCGGGCGGCCTTGATCGCGGTCTCCACGGCCTCCGCGCCGGTGTTCATCGGCAGGACGAGTTCCATCCGGCACAGTTCGGCCAGTTGGGTGCAGAAGTCGGCGAACCGGTCGTGGTGGAAGGCGCGGGAGGTGAGCGTGACGCGTTCCAGCTGGGCGCGGAGGGCGTCCAGCAGCCGGGGGTTGCGGTGGCCGAAATTGAGCGCGGAGTAACCGGCGAGCAGGTCCAGATAGCGCCGCCCGGTGACGTCGGTCATCCAGGCGCCCTCGGCGGTGGCCACGACGACCGGCAGCGGCCGGTAGTTCCGCGCGCTGTGCGCCTCGGCGGCGGCGATGAACGCTTCGGGCGCGGTCGCCGCTCCGGGTGGGGTCGCGGCATCGGGTGAGGTCACGGTGACTCCGTCCGGTGGGCCGGGCCGGCCGGTCCGCTGGGTGCCGCTGGTCCGGTCGGTCCGGTCGTACGAGCAGTTGCCGGCCCGCCCCCTGCGCTCTCCCCGCCCCTCATTCTCCCGCCGCGGGCCGTCCCCGCGCGCCGGGCCGGGGCCGGTCGGGGGCCCGAGGCGGCCCTGCGGGGCGGCGCACCCCATAGACTTCCCCTGCGCACCGGCGACTGGCGTACGGGGAACGGACCCCGAGGGAGTGGTGCGCGGCCACACGCCGCTGAGGTGCCGCCCGCCTGGGTACCCCGGGACCACGACCGACCAGATCGATCGCCCCGGAGGACGCCATGACGGCCCACCCGCCCACGCACCCCGCCCTGCACACCGCCGACCCCGAGCTGGCCGCGCTGATCGGCGCCGAGGAACGGCTCCAGGCCGACACCCTGCGCCTGATCCCCAGCGAGAACTACGTCTCGGCCGCCGTGCTGGAGGCCACCGGCACCGTCCTGCAGAACAAGTACAGCGAGGGCTACCCGGGCCGCCGCTACTACGAGGGCCAGCAGAACATCGACGTGGTGGAGACCCTGGCCGTCGAGCGCGCCAAGGCGCTCTTCGGCACCGAGCACGCCAACGTCCAGCCGTACTCCGGCTCGCCCGCCAACCTCGCCGTGTACCTCGCGTTCGCCTCCCCCGGCGACACGGTGATGGGCATGTCGCTGCCGATGGGCGGCCACCTCACGCACGGCTGGGGCGTCTCGGCGACCGGGACGTGGTTCAACGGCGTGCGGTACGGCGTCCGGGCCGACACCGGGCGGATCGACTTCGACGAGGTGCGCGAGCTGGCCCTGAAGGAGCGCCCGAAGATCATCTTCTGCGGCGGGACGGCGGTGCCGCGCACCATCGACTTCGCCGCGTTCGGGGAGATCGCCCGGGAGGCCGGGGCGGTCCTGGTCGCCGATATCGCGCATATCGCGGGCCTGGTGGCGGGCGGTGCGCACCCCTCCCCCGTCCCGTACGCCGATGTGGTGTCGACCACCACCCACAAGACGCTGCGCGGGCCGCGCGGCGCGATGCTGATGTCCCGCGCCGAGCACGCCAAGGCGATCGACAAGGCGGTCTTCCCGGGGCTCCAGGGCGGGCCGCACAACCACACCACGGCGGCCATCGCGGTGGCGCTGCGGGAGGCCGCGGCGCCGTCGTTCCGGGAGTACGCGCACGCGGTGGTCGCCAACGCCAAGGCGCTGGCCGAGGCGCTGCTGGCCCGCGGTTTCGACCTGGTCTCCGGCGGCACCGACAACCACCTGGTGCTGATCGACCTGACGTCGAAGGAGGTGCCGGGGAAGGTCGCCGCCAAGGCGCTGGACCGGGCCGGGATCGTGGTGAACTACAACACCGTGCCGTTCGACCCCCGCAAGCCGTTCGACCCCTCCGGCATCCGGATCGGTACGCCCGCGCTCACCTCGCGCGGCCTGGTCCCGTCCGACATGGCGAAGGTCGCGGACTGGCTCGACCGCGGCGTCCGCGCCGCCGCCACCGGCGACGAGGAGTCCCTGTCCACCCTCCGCAAGGAAGTCACCGACTTCCTGGCCGCCTACCCGGCGCCGGGGCTGCCGGTGGGCGCGTAGGCGTACGGGCCCCGACGCCGGGAATACCCGCCCCCTTCCCCGGCGTTGGGGCCCCGAGGGGGCCTCGCCACCCCCTACGGGATCCGTTCGACCACCCCCTACGGCCC
>NZ_LLZI01000117.1 GCF_001509485.1 Streptomyces sp. NRRL F-4489 | reverse complement strand
CCCCCCGCCTCGGCCCCGACCCCCCAGGGAGCCCCCCGATGACGCGCCACCCCTTCGAACCCGGCCGCCTGATCACCGGCGTCGCCGCCCTCGCCGTCGGCACCGGCTACGGCCTCGACGCCCTCGGCGTCTGGCACGCCCCCGGCCTCTGGTTGTTCCTCGCCCTCCCCGCCGGCCTGCTGCTCTCCGGCATCACCACCGCCGTCTGGGCCACCACCCGCCGCCACCACCAGCGGGACACACCATCCCGGGAGCCGGTGTGAACAGGGGGCGCCGGGTGGCGCTGCGGGGCGGGCTGGGGTGGCGCGGTTACCGGGGCGAGCGCGGTGTGCGGGGCGCGTGCGGGCCCGGTTTGCGGGATTGGTGGGGCGAGCGCGGTCGCTGGGGCTGGCGTGACCGGGGCCGAGGGACGGTACGGCGTGACCGGCAGGGTTGGCGTAGTAGCAGGCCAGGTCGGAGGTACTGCCGTGGTCGGCAGGGCCGGCGTAGCTGGCTCGGTTGGCGTGGCTGGCTCCGGTCAGGTGTGGGGCTGTGGAGGGCCGTAGGACGCTGGCCGCTCGCAGGGCGGTGGGCATGCGTCGAGCCCTGGGCGTCCGCAGGGTCGTGGGCGGTTGGAGAGGACCGATCGTGCGCAGGCCCCGGGGCGTATGGAGAGGCACAGTCATCCGCAGGGCTGGGCGGCTGTAGGGGCCTGGCAGTCCGCAGAGCCGGGGGCATCCGCCGAGACGTGTCGTCCGCGGGGCGGTGGGCACGCGTAAAGCCCTGGGCGTCCGAAGGATCGCGCATGGCCGTGGAGCCCCGGTCGGCCGCCGGACCGGGGGCGGCCGTAGAGACCCGGTCGGCCACCGGACCGGGGGCGGCCGTAGAGACCCGGTCGACCGCCGGACGCGGGGCGGCCGTAGAGCGGGGGGCGTCCGTAGAGCTCCGGGCAGCGGCAGCCGTAGGGCCTTGGACAGGCGAAGTGGCACGGACGGCCGACGTAGCGCGGAAAGCCAGCGAGTTGTGGGTGCGCGTGGGGGCGTGGGATACCGAAGGGGCTCGTTTCGCTCTGGCGGGGCGGTCAGTTGGGGAGTCGCGCATCGTGGCGTCGGCGGCGGTGGAACAGGGCCGCGTCCAGGGAGAGGCGGGGTGCGCCGGCCAGCAGCAGCGGGGACCAGGCGAGCAGGTAGGCGAGGTCGCTGCCGTAGTGATACGGGGTGGCGGGGCGGCTCACGGTGAGCCACAGCGTGAGGGCGATCAGCGTGCCGCCGAGCGCCGCTGCCCGTCCCAGCAGCCCGGCGAGGGTGCCGAGGCCGACCAGTGCGCCGGCGCCGGCGAGCGCGTAGGCCACGGCCACCGGGCTGCGCTGGGCCAGCTCCACCAACTGCGGTACGGCGGCGGTGTCACGCGCCTGCCGGAGCAGCTCGCCGAGCGAGCCATGGCCACTCGCGGCCGGGAAGGCCGGGTCGGTCAGCTTCTGGAGCCCGGCGTAGAGGAAGGTGCCGCCCAGGAAGAGCCGCAGCGGGAGCAGGGCGTGGCGGCTCAGTCGGCCGCGGAAGCCGCCGGTACGGCCGTCACCCACGTCGGGCGGGCGTATGCGGTATGCGTGGGCCATGGCATTCGCCTCTCCGTTGCCTACGGGAGCAGACGATTGTGCCGCCGCGCGTACGGCTTGGCGAGACGCCGGGGTGTACGTGGGTGGGATTCCTGTGGGTGGCGGTTACCGAACGTTCGGCGTTGCACGCGGGGCCGGATCGTCCCGCCAACTCCCTTCACAGCGGCCGGACTTGACGCCGGGGGCCGGGGCGCGTCGGAGCCGGGCCGTGTCCGCCGCGCGCCGCGATACACCGCAGCTGGTCGGCGCCGCATGCCGGGCCTGGACCTGGACGTTCAGTATCAACTGGTCGATGAGAGCTGGCAGTTCACGCTGCGGGGCTCTGCATTACACCCGTGTCGCTGCCCCTTGCCGCACCCCGTCCCACCCCCCCTCATCCGCCTCCGCGTCCCAAGCACCTTCAGCCCGTTCGGGCCCCTCGGCCTCCGCCGTTCGCGTTCCTCAGTCCTGGACCTCGATGCGGTAGGGGCGGGTTTCGGCGCCTGCTGCTGTGATGACGCGGACGTCGACCGGGCCTGGTTCGACGTCGACCGGGACGGGGACGGTCAGGACACCGTCCGTGGGGTTGGCGAAGCCTCCGGGGATGGGGACGAGGGGGACGGGGACGTGCACCGCGCCGATGCGGACGATCGTGCGGGCCAGGCGGTCAGGGGTGCCCGCGCCCGGCGGGACGAAGCCGGTGCCGCGGATCTCGATGTCGTCGCCGGTGCGGATCGGCGCGGCGAGGTCGCCCAGCTCCCGGGAGCGGACGATGGAGAGGATGACCGGTCGGCCGCCGGTGACGGCCTTGCCGGCCAGATACGTCACGCCGGACAGCCCGGCGAGCAGCACCAGCACCCACGGCAGCGCGGGGAGCCGGGCCGGGTCGGCGGCCAGCCGGACCAGCGCGAAGGCCAGTACGGCCGCGTTCACCAGCACGTACTGGGCGTCGGTGAAGCTGCCCCGGCCCGCGTCGTCGGCGAGCAGGTCAGCGGCCCGGGGCCGGTCGGCCGGGACCTTCTGCACCCGTCCGGACCGGACCCGCCCGGCGGTCATCCCGTAGGCCAGTACCGCCACCGCACAGGCGATGGCCAGCATGGCCAGCAGCCCGCCCGCGGGCAGCAGGCCCAGGCCCGGGAGGAGTCGGCGCCGACCCTCCGGGCCATGGGCCGCGGCGAGCTGTACGGCCAGGGTGAGGACGGCGTAGAGCACTGCCAGCACCCATGCCGCGGCGACCGTGCGGGAGGTGGACAGCCGGCGGTCCTCGCCGATCAACGGCGCGATGATCCCGGCGTGTTGGCGGTGGCGCCAGGCCGTCGCGGTCACGCCGAGGGCCAGTACGGCGGCGGCGGTCAGGGTAGCCGTGCGGCCCGCCGTCCAGCCGGTACCGAGGGCGGTCAGGGCCTGCGCGAGCAGCAGGGCCAGCACCGCCGCCCACACCGCCGCCGCGGTGCGCCGGGACACCGCCGGTGCCCAGGTGACACCCTCCGCGGCCCGCCGTTCGGCCAATGCCTTGGCGGAGAGCGTCAGTTCGTCCGACACCCATTGCCGGGCGGCGCCGGCGGAGTGCGCCAGTCCGGCCGGTACACCCCGCCCGGCGGCGAAGTCCTCACGTAGCGCGACGAACGCGGAGAGCGCCTGCCGGTGCCCCTCGCGGGCGCCGTGCGGGCACTGCCCGCACCGGCACGCGCCGCCGTCGCCGGGCGTTCCGCCGCCTCCCGGCTCGCCCCTTCCGGCCACCCTGCTCGCCGAATCCACCGACACGTCCGTACCGCCCCGCCGCCGCTCGTCTCAACTTCTCTGCTCCGAAAGGGGAATTGTGCCCCAGGCGCGTGGCCCGGCAGGTAATCGTCCTGGTCAGGGCGGGCTCGTACGGGGGCGGCAGGTTGACGCGGGAGCGGGTGGCGGGGTGGGCGCGCGCCGCCCGCCGGTGGCGAGACGGGCGCGCGCCGCCCGTAGCTGGCGGAGCGGGCGCGGGCCGGGCCGGTGCGACGGCCCCGCAGGCCGGGCCGGTGCGACGGGCCCGCAGCCGGGCCGGTGCGACGGGTGCCACCGCCCCCACGGGTGACGGGACGGGCGCTGGCGTCCGGACGTGCATTCCCAGGGCTTCCCCCGTTCGGACGAATCGCCGCTGATCGGCGGCTGTCCGGGCCCGGCACTGCGCAAGCTTCCCGCCGTGCGCCAGATACACGAACCGCCAGGAAACGATCCTGCAGACGCCCCGCACCGGGACCGGAGCCCCACCGCACCGGGCCGCCGGCCCGGCCCCCACCGCACCGCCCCAAGTCCGGACCCGGCCACCGGCCCACGTCCCGACCGCAGTACGGGCCGAGGCTCCGACCGCGACACCCTCGACCACCACCCCGGCACCGGCCCACGGCCACACCACCGCACGGACGAGCGCTCCGCCCGCGACGCCGGCCGACATCCCGGCCCCGGCACGGACCTGGATCCCGGGCGCCGCCGCACCGTCCCCCATCGCCCCCATCACCCCCAT
>NZ_LLZI01000116.1 GCF_001509485.1 Streptomyces sp. NRRL F-4489 | reverse complement strand
CCGCCCCTTCCGCATCCCCAGCCGCATCGCGGCCACGATCTCCCGCTGGATCTCGCTCACCCCGCCCCCGAACGTGTTGATCTGCGCGGCCCGGTTCATCCGCTCCAGCTCGCCGTCCCCATAGGCGCCCGGGGCCCCGGCCCGGATGAGCGCGGTGTCGCCGACCACCTCCTGGCACATCCGGTAGACCTCGACCGCGCTCTCCGTACCGGCGAACTTGACCCCGCTGGCGTCCCCCGGGCTCAGCGTCCCGGCCCCGACGTCGCCGACCAGCCGCCAGTTGAGCAGCCGGGTGGCGGCCAGCCGGGCGTGCGCCTCGGCCAGCCGGGCGCGCACCCAGGCGCGGTCGGCCGGGCGCTCCCCGGTCCCCGGGTCCGGTGTCCGGGCGTACGCCAGCGCGGCCTCGTAGGCGTCCTCGGCCTGCATGCCGATCGCGGCCAGGGCGACACGTTCGTGGTTGAGCTGGTTGGTGATCAGCGGCCAGCCGCCGTTCTCCTCGCCCACGAGGTTGCCGTACGGGACGCGTACGCCGTCGTAGTACGTGGCGGTGGTCGTCAGCCCGCCGACGGTCTCGATCGGCGTCCAGGAGAAGCCTGGGGCGTCGGTCGGCACGAGGAGGATCGAGATGCCCTGGTGCTTGAGGGCGTCGGGGTCGGTGCGGCAGGCGAGCCAGATCCAGTCGGCCTGGTGGGCGTTGCTGGTGAAGCTCTTGCTGCCGTTGATCAGCCAGTGGGGACCGGGGTCGGGCCCCGGAGAGCCCGCGCTTGTCTCCCCTGATCCCGCTGGTATCGCCACCTTCACCGCGCGCGTCCGCAGCGACGCCAGGTCCGTGCCGGCCTCCGGCTCCGTATAGCCGATCGCGAAGACCAGCTCCCCCCGGAGGATGCGCGGCAGGAAGAACTCCTTCTGGCGCGCGGTCCCGTACTTCATCAGGGTGGGGCCGACGGTGTTCAGGGTGACCATCGAGACCGGCGCGCCCGCGCGGTACGCCTCGTCGAAGAACACGAACTGCTCATCCGGGCCGCGCCCCTGGCCCCCGTAGGCGGTCGGCCAGCCCAGGCCCAGCAGGCCGTCCGCGCCGATCCGGCGGAGCACCGCGCGCTGCGCCACCGGATCGGCGACCGGGCCGTCCGGCAGCAACGTCCGGAAGTAGTCGCGGAGTTCGGCGCGCAGCCGCTGCTGGCGGGGGCTGGGGGCGAGATGCACGTCGGCGGGCCTTCCTCGGGTGACGGCCGTACGAACGAGCGAGCGGGTTTCTGACTGTCCGTCAGAAACCCGCTCGCTGTCAAGGTCCGCGCGGTGAACCCCAGAGCGGCCCACTTATGTCCGCCGCGCGGAACCTCGTCTCACCCGCCGGTCAGCCGCCGCACTCGCGCGCGGCGGCGCCGGCTCAGCCGATCCCGCCGAAGTCGGCGTCGGCGTTCTCCTGGTTGATGACCGTGAAGCCGTGGCCGTTCACGCTGGCGGTGTTGTTCTGGTTGGACGCGCCGGGACCGTTGGCCACCTGCTGGCCGGTGGTGGAGTTGCCGTGGTTGTCGTGGCCGACGCCGGTGCCGATCTGACTGGTGGCGGCGGAGCTCGACCCGTTGCTCGCGAAGCCGCCGTTGTCGGCCTGCGCCACTCCGGTGAAGAGCGCCGCCGCGAACGGCAGGGCCAGGGCGACAGCGATGACACGGGCGGTACGGGTGCTTGCCATTCGTTCCTCCTACGGAACAGCTACGGGAACAGCTTCTGGGCTGGGGGTTCCGATAAGCGGAGCCGGCTTTCCGGTCCGTCCGGACGGGGACCGGCCTCCCGGTCCCGCGTCCGGCGGCCGTCCCCGGCCGGTCCGCACAGCGCTAACTCCATTGATCCACCGGGTAGTTGGCCGACCACCCGGCGCCTGCCTCGACGTCGCGACGACAGGATTGCCCATGAATCCCCGGCGAACCCACCGTCTTGGACCGATTCCCCCGCAAGCATGAGAAACCGCCGGTAAACCCCTACGCCCCCACTCGCGCCCCCGAGATGCCCCGGTGATCCACCGCGAGCCGCCCGCTTCCAGGCAAGATCACTCCGGGGCGCCGCCGCGCACACCCGGCGCGCAGCCGATCTTGTCCGCGCGCCCTCCCCAGCCCCTTCCCTTTCTCGAACGTTCGTACGAAAATAAAGCCATGGCCACGCCCCGCCGCCATACCGCACCGCCCACCGCACACCCGGGGGCCGAGGCCCCGCCCGAGGCCCCCGCCGAGTTCCGCCCCGCCCTCCGGGCCGTCCCCCGGCGCCCCGATGCGCCGACCCCGCCGCCGGCCCCGCTCCTGGCTCCGGCGGACGCCCACCACACCGCCCTCACGCACGCCCTGCGCGCCGCCGAGCTGGGCTATCCGGTCATCCCGCTGACCCGCGCCAAACTCCCGGCCCTGCCGTCCCCGCACCGCGACGACACCGGCTACGAGGACCACGCGGGCCACGGCGCGTACGGGGGTCACGAGGACCACGACGGGCGCACGGGTCACGAGGGCCACGGCGGACGCACCGACCCGGAAGGCCCCGCAGCCCCCACCCCGCCCTGCCGGGGCGCCTGCGGCCGGCTCGGGCACGGCGTCCACGACGCCTCCACCGACCCGTTCACCGTCCGCCGGATGTTCGCCGCCGCCCCCTGGGCGACCGGCTACGGCATCGCCTGCGGCCGCGCCCCGCACCACCTCATCGGCATCGACCTCGACTCCAAGCACGGCGCCGACGGCCGGACCGCGTTCCGCCTGGTCGCCGAGGCGCACGGCGTCCCGGTGCCGCCGACCGCCACCGTCCTGACGCCCAGCGGCGGCCGCCACCTGTGGTTCACCGGCCCGCCCGCGCCACCCGTCCCCAACTCCGCCGGGCGGCTCGCCCCGGGGATCGACGTCCGGGGCGCGGGCGGCTATCTGGTCGGCCCCGGCTCACTGACCACGCACGGCCGGTACGTGCTCGCGCCGGACGCCCCGCGCCGCCCCGCCCCGGCGCCCCCCGGTCTGCTGGCGCTCCTCGTCCCCCCACTGGGCACCCCGCCGGCCCGCCGTCCGTATACGGGCCGTCAGGGCGCGGGCCCGTACACCGGCTCCGGGCAGGCGGCCGCCGCGCTGGTCCGCTTCGTCCGCGCCTCCCCCAGGGGGCAGCGCAACACCCGCCTCTTCTGGGCCGCGTGCCGCGCGTACGAGTCCGGGCTCGGCGCGGAACTCTTCGAACGCCTCGCCGCGGCCGCCCGCCACACCGGCCTCCCGGACGCCGAGACCCGCGCCACCCTCGCCTCAGCCGCCCGCCGCTGACAGGCGCCGCCGAGGGCCGACAGGACCGGACTCACGCCCCCGGCCCGGGGCTCACACCCCCGGCTTCCGCGCCTCGATCAAAAACCGAGTGGTATGCGCCACAAACGCCCCGTCCCGCCGAATGATCCCATCCAACTCCCGCAATTTCTCCCGGTATTCAGCGACCGTGAATCCCGGCACCATCCACACCACCTTCCGCAGGAAATACACCACCGCCCCGATATCGAGGAATTCCGTCCGCAGCTTCTCGAAGCGCAGATCGGCGACCTCCAGCCCGGCCGCCTCCGCCGCCCGCCGCGCGTCCTCCGGATGCCGGGCCCGCCGCACCTCCTCCGGCTGCGGCCCCAGGAAGAACTCCACCAGCTCGAACACGCTGGCCGGCCCGACCTGCTGGGAGAAGTACGTCCCGCCCGGCCGCAGCACCCGCGCGATCTCGTCCCACCACACCGTCACCGGATGGCGGCTGGTGACCAGGTCGAACGCGCCGTCCGCGAACGGCAGCGGCGGCTCGTCCTCGTCCGCGACCACCACCGCGCCCAGCGGATGCAGCAGCTCGGTCGCCTTGGCGACGTTCGGCGGCCAGGACTCCGTGGCCACCATGACCCGCGGGAACGCCCCCGCGCCGGCCAGCACCTCACCGCCCCCGGTCTGGATGTCCAGCGCCGCCGACGCCCGCGCCAGCCGCTCCCCCATCAGCCGCTGATAACCCCACGAGGGCCGCTGCTCCGTCGCCCGCCCGTCCAGCCACGAAAAGTCCCAGCCCGCCACGGAAACCTCATCGGCCTCCGCCACCAATTCCTCGAAAGAACGCTCCATACCCCCACCTTCGCCGCCCCTCGCCCCCCACG
>NZ_LLZI01000115.1 GCF_001509485.1 Streptomyces sp. NRRL F-4489 | reverse complement strand
ACCCCCAGCAGCCGCACCAGCCCGGCCCGCAGCAGCACCCCCAGCAGCCGCACCAGCCCGGCCCGCAACCGCACCCGCAGCAGAACCAGCAGCATCCGCAGCAGCACCACCCCCAGCAGCCCACACTCCAGAGCCACCCCCAGCCCACGAACCAGCCGCACCCCCAGCAGCACCACCAGCCCCAGCAGCAGGTGCCGCCCCAGCACACCCCTCAGCACAACCAGCACCAGCAGAACCAGCAGCACAACCAGAACCACCAGCCGCAAGACCCGCATAACCAGCAGACCCAGCACCCGCAGCAGCAGCACCAGCCGCAGCAACCCCAGCACCAGCCGAGCCTCAACGACGTCCGGGCCAGCCTGAACCACCACCCGGGCGGCCTGTACTCGCCGTTCCCGCACGACCAGCAGGCGCTGGAGCACCACTTCCCGCGCAACCCGGACGGCACCCCGCAGGTCCACCCCGACCCGTTCCAGCCCTGGGCCAAGTACCAGAACGACGGCGGCGTGGGCGTCCCCGGCCGCTCCAACAACTGCGCCGACTGCACCCGTTCGTTCATGGAGTCCTGGTACGGCAACCCCCAGGTCTCCGCGCCCCGTACGTACGACAAGGACGCGCACGGCAACCTGGACACCCGCTCCGGTGAACGGGACGGCACGAACAACATCCAGCAGTGGGCCGGCACCAACTTCCGCAACTCCGGCCAGAACGCCCACGACGGCTACAACAACATCGCCCACGAACTCCAGCAGGCGGGCCACGGCGCGGCCGCGGCCGTCCTGGTGACGTGGCCGAAGAACCCGGACGGCTCGGGCGGCGGCGCCCACGTCTTCAACGCGGTCAACCACAACGGCAAGGTCGTCTGGGTCGACAGCCAGACGGGCAAGGTGAGCCACCAGCCCATCAACACCCAGGCGGACGGCGTCTGGCACCTCACCCTCGACGCCAACCGCAAGCCCTTCGACCCCACCGCCACCCAGCACCAGGCCCCCACCCAGCAGCACCCCCAGAACCAGCAGCACCCCCAGCAAAACCACCCGCAGCAGCAGCCCCAGCCCCAGCCCCAGCAGCACCAGAACCAGCAACCCCAGCCCCAGCAGCACCAGCCGCAGCCGCAGCCGCAGCCCCAACACCAGCCGCAGCCGCAGCCGCAACACCAGCCGCAGCAGCACCAGCCGCAGCCGCAACACCAGAATCAGCAGCAGCCCCACCAGGGCCAGCAGCCCCAGAACCCCTACCAGCAGCAGCCGCACCAGGGGCAGCAGCACCCGCAGAACCCGTACCAGCACCAGCCCCAGAACCCGTACCAGCAGCACCAGCCGCAGCAACCGCACGTCCAGCAGCAACCGCACTACCCGCAGGTCCAGCAGCAGCCCCAGCACCAGCAGCCGTACCCGCAACAGCAGCCCCACCAGCCGTACCCGCAGCAGCAGCACCCGCAGAACCCGCAGCCCCAGTACGGCCAGCACCAGCCGCAGCACCAGCCGCAGAACCCGTACGCCCAGCACCCCCAGCAGCAGCCGCAGCACCCCTACCAGCAGCAGCCCCACCAGCAGCCGAACCCGTACCAGCAACACCAGGGCCAGCCGCAGCACCAGCAGCCCAACCCCTACCAACAGCACAACCCGTACCAGCAGCCCCACCAGGGCCAGCAGCCCCAGCACCCGTACCAGCAGCAGCCGCACCAGGGGCAGCAGCCTCAGCACCCCTACCAGCAACACCCGCAGCAGCCGCAGTACCAGCACCCGCAGCAGCACCAGCCGTACGCGCAGCCGCACCAGCAGTACCCGCAGCAGCACGCCCCGGCCCCGCACCAGCAGCCGCAGCCCCACGTGCCGCAGCAACCGCACGTGCCGCAGCAGCAACACCCCCAGCAGCCGCACGTCCAGCACCCGCAGCAGCAACACCCACAGCAGCCGCAGCCACAGCACCCCTACCAGCAGCCCCAGCACCCGTACCAGCAGCACCAGCCCCAGCACCCGCCCTACCCTCAGCACGCCCCCAACCAGCACCCCTCGGGCACTCCGGAAACGCACCACAACCCCGGCGACGGTCAGACTCCGCACACCGACCGCCCGCACCACGACGCCTCCGCGCCCGGAACGAAGCCGGAACACACCCCGGACCACACCAAGCCCGAGCACTCCGCCGACCACACGCCGGACCACGACTCCACGCACCAGCAGCCCCACACCGGCCCCGAGCACCCGCACGCCGCGGCGCCGCCGCGCAACCCCGGCATGCTCCCGCCGCCGGACCCGGGGGCGCACCCGGTGCCCGGCCAGCACCACTCGCCGGAGCCCATGGACCTGGACGAGCCGTCGCACTCGCAGGGCCACCACCACGGCGACGACGACGTCCACATGACGGACGCCGACCACGACACCGACCACGACCGGCGCCCGCTTCCGGACCGCGAGGACCCGCACCAGCAGCAGCTGGGCATCGAACCGGACGCCGAGCAGCAGTCGCTGCGCGAGCACTCGCCCGTCCACCGCATCGACCTGGACCACGTCCACGACCGGATGCTCCACTGGGCGGACGACGGACGGCTGTCCAACCTCCTGGAGGAGTCGCACCAGCGTCTCCAGGCGGAGCGCGCCGCGCTCAAGAACGGCGAGGCGCCCCCGCCGACCGCGTTCACCCACCAGGAACTGGAGCACCACCTCGGTGACGACTTCCGGCGGATGAACGACGGTGAGCGCATGGCCGTGGTCGCCACGCTCGCCCGCGTGAGCAGCGATTACCACGAGAGCCAGGGCGTCGGGCACAACCCGAACCACGACTCCCAGCCGTACGCCAACGCGGGCAACCGTGCGGACGGTACCCCCGACCCGGCGAAGTCCTCCGACCGGCCGGTCAGCGCACAGGCACGCGAGGACGCCAATCCCAACTTCCCGCCCAAGTACCGCAAGGAAGGCGACGCGCCGAGCGATATCTCGTCCCTGCACGAGCAGCTCACCGGCAAGACCAAGGCCAAGCCGAACGCGGCCGAAGTCCATGACATCGTCAATTCCATCGGCCGGCACAAGCCTGATTTCTCCGGGAAGAACTACGCGGTGGTCGAAGTCACCGACCACAAGGGCAACACGACCTATATCGTCGATTCGTCCGTCCCCGCCGAACGGAGCGGAGTGACTCCCCGGCACTCCGAGAAGCACCTGCTGGACTGGGTGGAACGGCAGAATTCACTGAAGCCCGACGGGCAGAAATACACCGTCGCGAGCCTCTACACGGAACGGGAGCCCTGCGGCAGCGGCCAGGGCCACGCGCACTGCTCCCGGCTACTCGATTCGCACACGTCCATGCACGGAAAGCCGGTGTACTACAGCACGACGTACCGCACCGACCCGGAAGGCTTGGAGATGCGTGCCGACGAGCGGGAGAAGCAGCGCAAGAAGTACGCCTCCCAGATCGAGAAGGCGAACCAGATCCAGGACGATGCCCAGCGCCGCGAGGCACTGAAGGACATCAGCAGGAAAATCAACAACGCCGTGAAGAAGGTAGAGTCGGGCGCCGAAAAGGAGATGACCGCCGAAATGGACCGGCATCTCGCCGTCGTGGGCCAGGTCTGGGCCAAGTCCATGACGCACATCGTTTCCCCGCAAGCGAGCACCCCATGACAGAACCGACCGCCGACCAGCCCGCCCTCACCCCCGCCGAGGCCGCCGACCGCGTCGTCGACTGGTGGGAGCACCACCGCGGTGACGCGAGCCTGGTCCACCTCACCGTGGACCGGAACGACGGCGCCGCCGAGTCCGTCCTGCGGGAGGTGCACCGGCGCGTCCCCGGCAGCATCCTGCTCGACGCGACGGGGAAGTCGGCGGAGGGCCTGCTCCGCGCACTGCTGAGCGAACTCGGCGTGCTGGACGGGTGCCACTATGCGTTCGAGTGGGGCGAGCGGATCAAGAAGCTCGGCCGGGACCACCTGGTGCTGATCGATCACGCGCAATCCGCGGGTCTCACTCGCCGTTCCGCCCAGCCCGAGCTGGTGGTACAGCGCCTGGCCGGATCGCTGCGGTACAAAAGCGGCATCGGGACGGTCGTGGCCGGACCCAGGGAGCGCAAGAAGCGCAGCAGGAACCTCACCCTCGCCCTCCACCTCGCCTCCCCCTCCGGCGACGCCACCCCACCCCCCACCGACCTC
>NZ_LLZI01000114.1 GCF_001509485.1 Streptomyces sp. NRRL F-4489 | reverse complement strand
CTCCGCACCCCCCTCGCCACCCCCGCCACCCTCACCACCAACGCCACCGGCCGCCCCGTCCTGGTCCACCTGGCCCCGGACGCCACCCTGCGCTCAACGGCGGTCAGCGGCGGCGCCGGGACGGACGCCCAGACGGAGGCGAGCGCGGCCACTGCCACTGGGGTGGGGCGCGGGCCGAGCTGACGGGGGCTCAGGGCTGCCCGGGAGCTGGGGGCGTTGGGCCGCTCGCCGGTTCCGTTCACCCGCCGCAGGTCGCCCTATAAGCTCCCACCGTTGATCAATTCATCAGATCAACGGATCAGGGGCCGCAGGGCCGGCACGAGGCCGGGGTCCGCTGGTTCAGGGGATCAGGGGTTCAGGGGGGCGGGTACCGGTGAACGGTGCGACAGAGGTGTTCCAGCCGCTGCGGGCGGAGGACCCGCCCCTGATAGCCGGCTACCGCCTCGCCGCCCGGCTCGGCGCGGGCGGTATGGGCCGGGTCTACCTCTCGCACACCCGCGGCGGACGGCCGGTGGCGCTCAAGGTCGTACGGCCCGAGCTGGCCGACGACCCCGAGTTCCGGCGCCGCTTCCGCCGGGAGATCACCGCGGCCCGGCGCGTACGGGGCGCGTACACCGCCGAGTTGCTCGACGCCGACGCGGACGCACACCCCCCTGGCTGGCCACGCTGTACGTGCCCGGCCCCTCGCTGGCGGAGGCCGTCGCCCGGCGCGGCCCACTGCCGGTGCCGGCGGTGCTGTGGCTGATGGCGGGGGTGGCTGAGGCGCTTCAGGCCATCCACGGGGCGGGCATCGTCCACCGGGACCTCAAACCGTCGAACGTCCTGCTGGCGGCGGACGGCCCGCGCGTCATCGACTTCGGCATCTCGCTGGCGTCCGACGCCACCTCGCACACGGCCACCGGCGCCGCGGTCGGCACCCCCGCGTACATGGCGCCCGAGCAGGCGTCCGCCGGGGAGGTGACGGCGGCCACCGACATCTTCGCGCTCGGCCAGACCGCGGCCTTCGCGGCCCTGGGCGAACCCCTCTACGGGGACGGTCCCGCCGTCAACATCCTGTACCGGATCGTGCACGAGGAGCCCGGTCTCGCCCGGCTGCCCGAGCAGGTGCGGCCGCTGATCGCCCGGTGCCTGGCCGCCGATCCGGCGGAGCGGGCCACCCCGGCGGAGGTCGTCGCGTGGTGCCGGCGGCGGCTGGGCCGGGACGCCGACGCGGGCGGGGGGCCGGCCGTCTGGCGCGAGGTCGCCGGGCCGGAGGTGGCCGTTCCGCCGCCGGTCCCCGACCCCACGCCCGTCCACACCCTGCCGCTGCCGACGCGAACGGAGGGGGAGCCGCCGGGGGCGGCGGGGCCGGCCGTGGCCGGGGACCCGTTCGCGCCGGTCTCGCCGTCCGCGTCCGTCGCGCCGGACGAGCGGCGCTCCCGGCGCCGGCGCACCGCGATCGTCGTCACCGCCGCCGTGACCGCCGGCGTGCTGCTGATGGCGGGCCTGGCCTGGACGGTCCTGGACGGACTGCGCTCCCTCGCCCGCGTCTCCGCCTCGTCCGGGAAGCCCCGCGACACCGCGTCCGCCCCCTCCTCGGCAGCGTCCGGTCACCCGTCCTCCGGCTCCTCCCCGCACCCCGCCGCGAAACCGGGCGCCGGCGGCCGGACACCGGAGGCACCGTCCGCCACCTCCACCGCGTCCACGGAACCGACAGCCGTGCCGTACCCGCAGCAGTGGCTGGACGAGAAGAACTCCGTGAGCCTGAACGAACCGGTCGACCGCAAGGACCGCACCGGCGACCTCCGCTTCACCTGCAAGGTGGCCGGTTGCGCGCTGGAGAGCGGCACCAGCGTGATCGCCATGCGGTACGCCAAGCCGGGCGCCTCGCTCGACGACTGCCGGCTCACCCTCAGGGGCGCCACCAGCCACCGCCTGCCGCTGGCCGCCGCGGCGGCCGGCAGCGAGATCTGCGTCAAGCACCCCTCCGGAACCATCGCGCTCCTGGTGGTCCAGGTGAAGTCAACCGCCCTGCCGGACAGCGGCGTCAGCTTCCTGACGGCGGACATGACGGTCTGGCGCGCGGCGTAGCGCACCCCGCTGCCCGCTGCCCGCTGCCCGCTGCCCGCTACCCGCTACCCGCTACCCGCTACCCGCTACCCGCTACCCGCGCTTTCCAGCCAACTCCGGCCAACTCCCCCACCCCCGACCGACTCCGACCAAAACGCACCTACACCTGTCGTTCTGATACCGGGACGGACAGATCTGCGATATATAGATTCTGTGTAAAGCTTCGGGGGGTTTCGCGCAGTGCAGATGGACGTTTGATGGGCCCGGCGAGCGGCAGAGCCGCGGCCGGGCCGGCTGACGCGAAGCCGTCACGGCCGTCCGGTTTCCCGCCGGCCCGCCGCGCACTGCGCGGTACCGCCTCGTGGCCCGGCCCTCCGCCTCGGGGGAGCCACCGCACACCGGCACGGTCGTCGCTGCCCGAGCCCGCACCGAGGCATCCCGTGGTGCCGCGGCGCCCGTTCCGCCCCTAGCGGGCACCGCCGCCCGCAGCACCCCGCGCACATCCGCCCGCCCGTCCGCGCAGGCGATCCGCTCCGCCTGCCCGGACGCCATGTGCCGGGCGCCCCCACCGAGTTGAAAGGTCCGCCCGACCATGCGCCTGTTCCGCCGCTCCGCCCCGCCCCAGTCGGCCGCCGGTCCCGATCGGCCCCGTACCGCCGGCGCACCGGCCCCGCATCTGCAGATCTGCGCGCACACCGACGACGACCTGTACTTCATGACGCCGGACCTGCTGCACACCGTCCGCGCCGGCCTGCCCGTCGTCACCGTCTACCTGACCACCGGCGAGGCCGACGGCATCAACCTCGCCATGGACGACCCGGCCCGCAAGGACGCCGCACCCGACTACCCCGGCTACACCGCCGCCCGCCAGCACGGCATCCGCGCCGCCTACGCCGCCATGGCCACCGGCAGCCGCCGCGCGCCCTGGACCCGCGAGACCCTGACCGTCCGGGGCGGCGTGTCCGCCGAGATCAACACCCTCGACAACGGCCGCATCACCCTCGTCTTCCTCAACCTCCGCACCTGCGCCGAGCTGCCCGACGACCGGATCCACCACCTGTGGCACGAGGAGATCGCCGAACTGGCCACCCTCCGCCCCACCGGCAGCCCGATACCCGCCGACCACGACGGCCGGCCGCTGACCCGCGACGGCGTCATCGGCACCCTCACCGACCTCCTGCGCACCTACCGCCCCGCCGTCGTCCGCGTCATGAACCCCGACCCGGCCCGCACCGCCTACGACGCGGCCACCGACACCGTCACCCCCTGCGACAACAGCGACCACACCGCCACCGCGCTGTTCTCCCTCGCCGCCCTGGCCGCCTACGAGCGCGAATCCCCGTACCACCGCCCGGTGGTGGAGAGTTACGCCGGCTACTGCAACAAGCTCCAGCCGGACAACCTCAGCGCCACCGCCGCCGCCGAGAAGTTCCACTACCTGGCCGTCTACGGCGGCGAGGACGGCCACGACTGCCTCAAGAAGCCCGGCGAGTGCGGCGACCGCCCCCTGGGCAACCGCGCGTTCAACCGCTACTACGGGCAGAGCACCACCCACCGCTGGCGCCCGTCCACCACCTGGCTCCAGCCGCGCGGCGACGGCCGCCTGACCGCGTTCGCCGTCCTGGGCGGCCGCCCCGTCCACTGGACCCAGACCGCCCCCGACAGCACCGCCTGGACCGGCCCGCACCCGCTGGGCACCTGGACCGACGACGACGCCCGCTGCCTGGCCCGGCTGGAAACCGTCCGCGACCGCGAAGGCCGCCTCCACCTCTTCGCCCTCAGCGCCCGCGTCGGCCCGCGCCGTGAGGACCACCGGCGCCAGGTCATGCACCTCCGGCAGACCTCCCCCGGCGGCGACTTCGGCACCTGGGAGAACCTCGGCAGCCCCCACGACCAGCACAACCCCGACCGCCGCCGCTCCCTCGGCATGCCGGTGGCCACCGTCACCTCCTCCGGCCACCCCATGGTCCTCGTACGGAACTTCGGCACCGGCCTGAGCGCCCGCAACGCCTCCGCCCAGGGCTGGGGCAACTGGCGCGACCTGGGCGGCGGCACCCTCGACGGCGCCACCGCCGTCACCCTGCGCCGCGGCACCACCGAGATCTACGCCACCACCCGCACCGGCATGCTCCGCTGGCACCAGGACCGGCCCGGCGGCCCCCTCCAGCGCGACTACGCCACGCTGCTCCCCCGCCCCGCCGGATCCGTCACCCTCCTCGAACAGACCGACGGCCGCCTGCTGATGCTCTCCCGCC
>NZ_LLZI01000113.1 GCF_001509485.1 Streptomyces sp. NRRL F-4489 | reverse complement strand
CCAACCCCCCCCACCCCGCCCCGCCCCCCCCCCCCCGCCCACCGCCCCCCCCCCCCCCCGCCACGCCGGCCCACCCCCGCCCCCGTCTCCCGCACGCCCCTCACGCCCCACTCACCCCAAACCGCACCACACCCCTCGTACATCACAACTGCCGCCCTTCGCCGCCCAGTTCAGCCCACGGTGAAGACGCGACCACCCCACCCCAACCACCACTACAGTCCCCCTTCATGACAACTGTCACCACGCGCACGGTTGAGTACCCGGCCGACGGCCTCACCATGATCGGGCACCTCGCGCTCCCCGCCGGTGCCGACCGCCGGCCCGCGGTCCTCCTCGGTCCCGAGGGGACGGGCCTGAACGACTTCCAGCGCCGCCGCGCCGACGCCCTCGCCGAACTGGGCTACGTGGCGTTCGCCTTCGACATCAACGGCGGCCGCTGGTTCACCGACCCCGAGGAGATGCTGGCGCACGCCCTCCCGCTGATCGCCGACCCCGACCGGATGCGGGACGTCGGCCGCGCCGCACTCGACGTCCTCCTCGCCGAACCGCGCACCGACCCCGACCGGATCGCCGCCATCGGCTACGGCACCGGGGGCGCGATCGCGCTGGAACTCGGGCGCGCCGGCGTCGACCTCCGGGCGATCGGGACGATCAACGCGCTGACCACGGGCCGACCGGGCGAGGCGGCGAAGATCCGCTGCCCCGTATGGGCCGGGGTCGGATCGGAGGACCCGATCATGGCCGCCGAGCAACGGGACGCCTTCACCGCCGAGATGCAGGCCGCCGGCGTCGACTGGCGCCTCGTGGTCTACGGCGGAGCCCTGCACGCCTTCCACCACCCGCCGGTCGACCAGCCCACCGTCCCCGGCGTCGGCTACCACCCCCGCCACGCGGATCGCGCCTGGCGCGACGTCCTCGACCTGCTCTCCGAGTGCGTGCCCCTCACGGAATAAAAACCGAAGCGCCGGCACTACGCCCGGGCGGCAGGGCCGCTGCCGGCACCATGGTTCGGTCCTCCCACCGCTTGCGCTCGAACGCGGCCGCCCCGGTCACCAGAGCGCTGGGAGGAACACCCCTCGTAACGACCGTTCCGGCACCGACCACCGCACCACGCCCGATCGTGACACCGGGAAGAACCGATACCGCCGCGCCGAGCCATGCCTCGGCCTCGATCGTGATAGGCGCCAGCGTGATGAATTCCCTTCGCTGAGCGCCTTCCACCGGGTAATCGGTGGAAATGAGATCGGTCTTCGGTCCGATCAGGATACCGTCGCCCAGACGAATTCCGCCCTGGTCCATGAAGGTGCACCCCTGGTTGACGAAGACGGGCTCACCGAAGGCAATGCCGAGCCCGTGGTGTGTATAAAAGGGCGGGTAAACGGTGATGCCCAACGCCTGAGTTTTCCGCGCCGCGTTGGTCCATACGCCGGACACCCACGGACGGAAGGCTGGGCCATGCGGAAACTGATCTACGGCATGAACCTCACCCTGGACGGCTATATCGCCGCGGCCGGCGACGACATCGGCTGGAGCGGACCGCCGAGCGACGAGCTGTTCCAGTGGTGGCTCGACCACGAGCAGGCGAGTGGCCTGTCGCTGTACGGGCGCAAGCTGTGGGAGACGATGAACTCCTACTGGCCGACCGGCGACCAGCAACCCAACGCCACCCCTGCGGAAATCGAGTTCGCGCGGAACTGGCGGGAAACGCCGAAGGTGGTGTTCTCCTCGACGATCGGCAAGGTCGACTGGAACACCCGCCTGGTCACCGGCGACGCGATTGCCGAAATCACCCGGCTCAAGGCCGAGGACGGCGGCCCGATGAATATCGGCGGCGCAACGCTCGCCGGGGCGGCCATGCGCGCGGGGCTGATCGACGAGTACGTGATCGCCGCCTATCCGGTCCTGGTGGGCGGCGGCACGCCGTTCTTCACCGCGCTGGACAGCTGGGTGAACCTGAATCTGGTGGAGACGCGGACATTTCCCGGCGGCGTGGTCCTGACCAGGTACGAGACGAGGCGCTGAGCAGCAGCACCCACGCGCCAGCTCACGCGCCGGCTCACGGTGATGTCGTATACGACGTCCGTCGTGAGATTACGACATCAGCCGCGAGGCCCTGCGAACCCCACCCCTACGTCTGCGCCATATCCACAAACCGCGAATAATGCCCCTGGAAGGCGACCGTGATGGTCGCGGTCGGGCCATTACGGTGCTTGGCCACGATCAGGTCGGCCTCACCGGCGCGCGGGGATTCCTTTTCGTAGGCGTCCTCGCGGTGGAGCAGGATGACCATGTCGGCGTCCTGCTCGATGGAGCCGGATTCACGCAGGTCCGAGACCATCGGTTTCTTGTCCGTACGCTGCTCGGGGCCACGGTTCAGCTGGGAGAGCGCGATGACGGGGAGTTCCAGCTCCTTGGCCAGCAGCTTGAGGTTTCGGGACATGTCCGAGACCTCTTGCTGGCGGCTCTCGGCCCGTTTGGAACCGCCGGACTGCATCAGCTGGAGGTAGTCGATGACGACCAGCTTCAGTTCGTTCCGCTGCTTCAGGCGACGGCATTTCGCGCGGATCTCCATCATCGAGAGATTCGGCGAGTCGTCGATGTAGAGCGGGGCGGCCGAGACGTCCGGCATACGGCGGGCCAGGCGCGTCCAGTCGTCGTCCGTCATGCTGCCGGAGCGCATATGGTGCAGCGCCACGCGGGCCTCGGCGGACAGCAGACGCATCGCGATTTCGTTGCGGCCCATTTCGAGCGAGAAAATCACGCTCGGCATGTTGTTCTTGATCGAGCAGGCCCGCGCGAAATCCAGCGCGAGCGTCGACTTGCCCATCGCCGGACGCGCCGCGATCACGATCATCTGGCCCGGGTGCAGACCATTGGTCAGCGCGTCGAGATCGGTGAAGCCGGTCGGCACACCGGTCATCTGCCCCTGGCGCGAGCCGATCGCCTCGATCTCGTCGAGCGCGCCCTCCATGATCTCGCTGAGCGGGAGGTAGTCCTCGCTGGTCCGCTGCTCGGTGACGGCGTAGATCTCGGCCTGGGCCTTGTTGACGATCTCGTCGACGTCGCCGTCGGCGGCATATCCCATCTGCGTGATCCGCGTACCGGCCTCCACGAGGCGGCGCAGTACGGCCCGCTCGTGGACGATCTCCGCGTAGTACTCGGCGTTGGCGGCGGTCGGCACGGACTGCACGAGGGTGTGCAGATACGACGCGCCGCCGACCCGGCCGATCTCGCCGCGCTTGGTCAGCTCGGCCGCGATGGTGATCGGGTCGGCCGGCTCGCCCTTGGCGTAGAGGTCGAGGATCGCCTGGTAGATCAGCTCATGGGCGGGACGGTAGAAGTCCTCGCCCTTGAGGACCTCCACGACGTCCGCGATGGCGTCCTTGGACAGCAGCATGCCGCCGAGCACGGACTGCTCGGCGTCCAGGTCCTGCGGCGGGACCCGCTCGAAGCCGCCGGCCCAGGAGCCGCCGCCGTCCTCGTCGCGGTCCGGGCGGTCGCCCCGGCCCCGGCCCTTGCCCTCGCCCCGGCGGGAGCGGGCGGCCGGCAGCAGGTCGCTGGGACCGGAGTCCGCCCAGGGGTCGTCCATGGGCTCGGGAATGCTCACCCCGGCACCTCCTCCCGTCCGCGGCGCGGACCTTGCTGTGCGGTTCTTTCTTACGGCACAGCCCTGACAATCGAAGACGCCCGGCTCCGGTTACGGCGCGTCGAGTTCGGACGGCGTGAAGGGCCGGAACAGGCGGCGGGTGCCGGACCACGGTAGGCCCGCGCGCACCGTCCGCCAATCTGGTTATCCACAGGCCGTGTGGATGACCGGCCCATACCTGTGGAGAACTCCCCGAATCCTGTGCACGGGCTGGGGGAAACTGCTGTGGACAAGCACACAATCACGCCACCCCAACGGCTCTGACCTGCGGTTTCCCCATCCATAGGCTGTGGGGGAGAAAAACTTCGGCAACCTGTTCATGATCGGCGCCAACCCCGCGCGCACCTCACCTCCGCACAGCGGAAAGTAATGAGCGCAACACACTTGCACCACTTACCTGTGGACGATTAGATTTCCCCCATGACCTCGGCCCCCGCGACGCCACGGCGCGCCCTCCGCCGCCATGACCGCGAGATCCTCGCGCTGGCCCTGCCGGCCTTCGGCTCGCTCGTCGCGGAACCGCTCTTCGTCATGGTCGACAGCGCCGTCATCGGCCATCTCGGCACCCGCCAGCTCGCCGGCCTCGGCGTCGCCGCTGCCCTGCTGACAACCGCCGTCTCGGTCTTCGTCTTCCTCGCCTACGCCACCACCGCCGCGGTCGCCCGCCGGGTCGGCGCCGGCGACCTCCCCGCGGCGATACGCCAGGGCATGGACGGCATCTGGCTCGCCCTGCTCCTCGGCGCGGCCGTCATCGCCGCCGTCCTGCCCACCGCCCCCTGGCTCGTCGAAGTCTTCGGCGCCTCGCCGTCCGCCGCCCCGTACGCCACGACGTACCTGCGCATCAGCGCGCTCGGCATCCCCGCGATGCTGGTCGTCCTCGCCGCCACCGGCGTCCTGCGCGGCCTCCAGGACACCAGGACCCCGCTCTACGTCGCCCTCGGCGGCTTCTCCGCCAACGCCGCCCTCAACGCCGGCCTGGTCTACCTCGCCGGCCTCGGCATCGCCGGCTCCGCCTGGGGCACCGTGATCGCCCAGTGCGGGATGGCCGCCGTCTACCTCACCGTCGTCGTCCGCGGCGCCCGCCGCCACGGCGCCTCGCTCCGCCCGGACGCCGCCGGCATCCGCGCCTGCGCCCAGGCCGGCGTGCCGCTGCTGATCCGTACGCTGTCGCTCCGCGCGGTGCTGATGATCGCCACCGCGGTGGCCGCCCGGCTCGGTGACGCCGAGATCGCCGCCCACCAGATCGTGCTGTCGCTCTGGCAGCTGCTGGCCTTCGCCCTGGACGCCATCGCCATCGCCGGGCAGGCCATCATAGGGCGCTACCTCGGCGCCGGGGACCGGGACGGCGCCCGCGCCGCCTGCCGCCGCATGGTCCAGTGGGGCATCGCCTCCGGCCTCGTCCTCGGCGTCCTCGTCGCCGCCGCCCGGCCGCTGTTCATCCCGCTCTTCACCACCGACCCGGCCGTGCGCGGCCCGCTGCTCCTCACCCTCCTGGTCGTCGCGCTCACCCAACCGGTCTCCGGCGTCGTCTTCATCCTCGACGGCGTCCTGATGGGCGCGGGCGACGGTCCCTACCTCGCCGGCGCGATGGTGGTCACGCTCGTCCTGTTCGCGCCGGTGGCGCTGGCCGTACCGGCCCTCGGCGGCGGCCTGGTCGCCCTGTGGTGGGCGATGGCCCTGATGATGACCGTCCGCATGGTGACGCTCTGGCTGCGCACCCGCTCCGGACGGTGGATTGTGACCGGGGCCTCCCGGTGAAGGACCTCCCCATTCCGCGGCCCGCGCAGATAATGACCTTGTGCGCGCGCTTGCCAGGAAATCCCTGCTGCCCCTGACGCTGGTCATCGTCGGGGCAGCCGCCGTGGTGGGCTACGCCGCCGAGGAGACCCACCCGAGCGGAGCCACCGGCCGCAGCGGCTACGGCAAGTCCGGCGAACCCGGCCAGGCCCCCCAGGACCAGGATCCGTCGGCCACCGCCCCGCCCCGGGACGGCAACGCCTACACCCCGCGCCGCACGGAGGAGAACGCCCGGATCGGCGCGGTCTTCGAGAAGGACGACCGCGGCGCCCACTTCTGCACCGCGAGCGTGGTGCAGAGCCGGGGCCGCAACATGCTGGTCACCGCCGCCCACTGCGCCTTCGACGCGGACAGCGGCAAGCCGGTGGACGACCTGGTCTTCGCCCCCGACTACCGCAACGGCGACGAGCCGACCGGCCTGTGGAAGGTCAACAAGGTCGTGGTCGACGACCGCTGGGCCAAGTCCCAGGACGAGGACCTCGACGTCGCCTTCCTCATCCTCGACGCCAAAGAGGGCAAGCAGATCCAGGACGTGCTGGGCGGCAACAGCATCGGCATCGACCGCGGCTTCGACAACGAAGTCAAGATCACCGGCTACCCCACCAGCCGGGACACCCCGATCTCCTGCCAGAACCGCACCACGAAGTTCAGCGACAACCAGATGCGCATCCAGTGCACGGACTTCGAGGGCGGCACCAGCGGCAGCCCGTGGCTCGCCGACTACGACCCCAAGAGCCACACCGGCACGGTCATCGGCGTCCTCGGCGGCCACGAGGGCGGCGGCGACCAGGACGACATCTCGTACGCCTCGTACTTCGACGAGGACGTCGCCCAGCTCTACCAGCGCGCCCAGGACGAGGACTGACCCCGCCCCGGAGCACCATCAGCCCCAGGCCACCCGCGCAACGCCAAGGGCCGCACCCCATGACGGGATGCGGCCCTTCAGCGCTGTGCTGTGTACCGCGCTCGGTACGGCACTCAGGCGGCGACGACCTCGACGCCGAGCTTCGCGACGACCTCGGCGTGCAGACGCACCGAGACCTGGTGCGAGCCCAGGGTCTTGATCGGCGAACCGACCTCGACGCGGCGCTTGTCGACGTCCGGACCACCGGCGGCCTTGATCGCCGAGGCGATGTCGGCCTGGGTGACGGAGCCGAACAGGCGGCCCGCGTCGCCGGCCCGCACGGCCAGCTTCACGTTGACGCCCTCGAGCTTGGCCTTGACCTCGTTGGCCTGCTCGATCGTGGCGATCTCGCGGATCTTGCGACCGCGGCGGATCTGCTCGACGTCCTTCTCGCCACCCTTGGTCCAGCGGATCGCGAAACCGCGCGGGACCAGGTAGTTGCGGGCGTACCCGTCCTTGACGTCAACGACGTCGCCGGCGGTGCCGAGGCCGGAGACCTCGTGGGTGAGGATGATCTTCATTTGTCGGTCACCCTTCCCTTATCGCGCGGTGGACGTGTAGGGCAGCAGCGCCATCTCACGGCTGTTCTTCACGGCCGTGGCGACGTCACGCTGGTGCTGAGTGCAGTTACCGGTGACCCGGCGGGCACGGATCTTGCCGCGGTCGGAGATGAACTTCCGCAGCAGGTTCGTGTCCTTGTAGTCGACGTAGGAGATCTTCTCCTTGCAGAACACGCAAACCTTCTTCTTAGGCTTGCGAGCAGGCGGCTTCGCCATTGTCTCTCTCCAGTGAGTTTCAAGAAGTGTGTGCTGTCGCCCTCGGGCCCTGACGGTCTCCGGCCTCGTTTCACGTGAAACACACACGCCGTTTCACGTGAAACATCGCGCGGCCGAACCCGTCGTACGGACCTAGAAGGGCGGCTCGTCCGAGTAGCCGCCGCCGGAGCCGCCGCCCCAGCCACCGCCGCCACCCTGCTGGCCACCGCCGGAAGGACCGGTCGCCCACGGGTCGTCGGCCGGAGCGCCGCCGCCCTGCTGGCCGCCGCCGGGGCCGCCGCCCCAGCCGCCGCCACCCTGGCCACCGCCGCCCTGCTGGCCGCCGCCGAAGCCGCCACCGCCCTGGCCACCGCGACCGCTGGTCTTGGTGACCTTCGCCGTGGCGTTCCGCAGGCTCGCGCCCACTTCCTCGACGTCGAGCTCGTACACCGTGCGCTTCACGCCCTCGCGATCCTCGTACGACCGCTGCTTGAGACGGCCCTGGACGATCACGCGGGTGCCCCGCGTAAGGGATTCGGCGACGTTCTCCGCCGCCTGACGCCACACCGAGCAGGTCAGGAACAGGCTCTCGCCGTCCTTCCACTCATTGGTCTGGCGGTCGAAGGTGCGGGGGGTGGACGCGACGCGGAACTTCGCGACCGCCGCACCGGACGGGGTGAAGCGCAGCTCGGGGTCGTCGACAAGATTGCCGACAACCGTGATGACGGTCTCGCCTGCCATTAGGGGAACCTCTCGGCGGGTGTGCTGCTGGCTGCTGGTGTTGCTGCTACTCGAACCCGGTTACCGCTGGACGCGTACGCGCTCAGTGGGTCTCGGGACGGAGGACCTTGGTCCGGAGGACCGACTCGTTCAGGTTCATCTGACGGTCGAGCTCCTTGACGACCGCAGGCTCGGCCTGCAGATCGATGACCGAGTAGATGCCCTCGGGCTTCTTGTTGATCTCGTACGAGAGACGACGACGGCCCCAGGTGTCGACCTTCTCGACCTTTCCGTTGCCCTCGCGGACGACGGAGAGGAAGTTCTCGATCAGGGGGGCGACAGCGCGCTCCTCAAGATCGGGGTCGAGGATGACCATCACCTCGTAGTGACGCATGGTGAACCCACCTCCTTTGGACTCAGCGGCCACGGTCGTTCCGTGGCAGGAGGGTCGTATGCGTTCCGCGCCGGTCCCGCCGGAGGATCCGGGCAGACATGGGCGCAGACCGTACAGAGTACCTGCCTACGCGCTTCCGGTTGAAATCCGCCCGGGGGACCCCGCAATCTGGAACACAACGGGTGTGAGCGGCGTTACAGTGCGCCGCCCTGTCAGTGGAGGTGCCGCATGGCACAGGCAGTACGGACCCAGCGGAATCTGATCTCTATCCTCAACAGCGACGGCCGGCCCCACCCGGTGGAGAACACCCTCGCGGTCACCACCCTCGTGCTCGGCGCGATCGCCGCCCTCACCGCTCTCTCACCCAGCCTGCACTTGATCAGCTCCTGGGTGGGCCTGATCGGGATCGGAACGGGCCTCTGGGGCCAGTACATCTCGTCCACGACGAGCGAACGCTTCCTGCTGATCATCGGCCTCGGCGCGGCCGGCCTCGGCTTCTACATCGGCCTGGCGCACGGCGGTCTCTTCGGCGGCCTCTTCGGCTGACCCGCCACCCGCGGCATACGGGGCCCCGCCCCGCACGGCCCAGACGGAGCGCTCCCCGGCCACAGTAGGCTTCGGCGCGAGAGCCGGAGCCCCGACCAAGGGGACACACCAGCCGAGGAGCGCCCCGCATGAGCCTGACCCTGAGGACCATCAGTCGAGAGCAGCATCTGGCATACATCCAGAGCCTGCCCGCGGCGAGCCACATGCAGGTCCCGGCCTGGGCAGACGTCAAGGCCGAGTGGCGGTCCGAGAGCCTGGGCTGGTTCGACGCCTCCGGACAGCTCGTCGGCGCCGGCCTCGTGCTCTACCGCCAGCTCCCCAAGATCAAGCGGTACCTCGCCTACCTCCCCGAGGGCCCGGTCATCAACTGGTTCGCGCCGAATCTCGAGGACTGGCTGCGGCCGATGCTCAGCCACCTCAAGCAGCAGGGCGCCTTCTCGGTGAAGATGGGCCCGCCGGTCATCATCCGCCGCTGGGACTCCGCAGCGATCAAGTCGGGCATCCAGAACCCCGACGTCAAGCGGCTGCGGGACGTCGAGGCCACCCACATCGAGCCGCGCGCCTTCGAGGTCGCCGACCGGCTGCGCCGCATGGGCTGGCAGCAGGGCGAGGACGGCGGCGCCGGCTTCGGTGACGTCCAGCCCCGCTACGTCTTCCAGGTGCCGCTGGCCGACCGTTCGCTGGAAGAGGTCCACAAGGGCTTCAACCAGCTGTGGCGCCGCAACATCAAGAAGGCCGAGAAGGCCGGCGTCGAGGTCGTCCAGGGCGGCTACGAGGACCTGGCCGAATGGCAGCGGCTCTACGAGATCACCGCCAAGCGCGACCAGTTCCGGCCGCGCCCGCTCGGCTACTTCCAGCGCATGTGGACGGCCCTCAACTCCGAGGACCCCAACCGCATGCGGCTCTACTTCGCCCGGCACAACGGCGTGAACCTCTCGGCCGCCACGATGCTCGTCGTCGGCGGGCACGTCTGGTACTCCTACGGCGCCTCGGACAACATCGGCCGCGAGGTCCGGCCCTCCAACGCGATGCAGTGGAAGATGCTGCAGGACGCCTACGCGCTCGGCGCCTCGGTCTACGACCTCCGCGGCATCAGCGACTCGCTCGACGAGAACGACCACCTCTTCGGTCTGATCCAGTTCAAGGTCGGCACCGGCGGGCAGGCGGCGGAGTACCTCGGCGAATGGGACTTCCCGCTCAACAAGCTTCTGCACAAGGCGCTCGACATCTACATGTCGCGGCGCTGACCGCTCCACCGCACCGTCCGCACCGACACACCCAGCCACGAGAAAGGTTCCGGGCCGGCCATGGCGCTCACCCTCTACGTCGACACCGCGCGCTGGCGGGCGCATCAGCAGAGCGTTCTCCAGCAGTTCCCCGGGCTGGTCCCGGTCTGCAAAGGCAACGGCTACGGCTTCGGCCACGAGCGCCTCGCCGAGGAGGCCACCCGGCTCGGCTCCGACATCCTCGCGGTCGGCACGACCTACGAAGCGGCCCGTATCAAGGACTTCTTCAGCGGCGACCTGCTGGTCCTGACCCCGTTCCGGCACGGTGAGGAGCCGGTGCCGCTGCCCGACCGGGCGATCCGCTCGGTCTCCTCGGTCGAGGGCGTCGGCGGGCTGGTCGGCGCCCGGGTCGTCATCGAGGTCATGAGCAGCATGAAGCGGCACGGCGTCCTGCCGGAGGACCTGCCGAAGCTGGCCGCGGCCATCGAGGACGTCCGGCTGGAGGGCTTCGCGATCCACCTGCCGCTGGACCGCACCGACGGCTCGGACTCGGTCGAAGAGGTCATCGGGTGGATGGACCGGCTGCGCACGGCCCGGCTCCCGCTGCACACGATGTTCGTCAGCCACCTCAAGGCCGATGAATTCGCCCGCCTCCAGCAGCAGTTCCCGCAGACCCGGTTCCGCGCGCGGATCGGCACCCGGCTGTGGCTCGGCGACCACGACGCTACCGAGTACCGCGGCTCGGTGCTCGACGTCACCCGCGTCGCCAAGGGCGACCGGTTCGGCTACCGCCAGCAGAAGGCGGCGTCGGACGGCTACCTCGTCGTGGTCGCCGGCGGCACCTCGCACGGCGTCGGGCTGGAGTCGCCCAAGGCGCTGCACGGCGTGATGCCGCGCGCCAAGGGCGTGGCCCGGGCCGGCCTCGCGACCGTCAACCGCAACCTCTCGCCGTACGTCTGGGCCGGGAAGCAGCGCTGGTTCGCCGAGCCCCCGCACATGCAGGTGTCGATCCTGTTCGTGCCGGGGGACGCCCCCGAGCCCAAGGTGGGCGAGGAGCTGGTGGCGCATCTGCGGCACACCACCACGCAGTACGACAGGCTCGTGGAGCGCTGAGCCGGCCCGCACCCGGCCGATGCGAAGGGGCCCGGCGGCCGCGGAACACTCCGCAGCGCCGGGCCCCTTCACGTTTCGATCCGGTTCAGTCCCGCGCCACGCCCCAGCGGACCCGCGGCGCCCCTTCGAAGCGCACCGCGTGGCGCGGCAGCGCGTGGCGGGCCCGCCCGAGGACGAACACATCGGCACTCCGGTCCAGGACGCCGCCCGAGGGATCGTCGTCCCCGCTCCTGCGAACGGTGTCCCGCTCGGGCAGCAGGATGTCGCGGACGACCACGGCGCACAGGTAGAGCGTGCCCAGGAGGTGCAGCGCGATGGCGAGCTGATAACCCTCCGGCGGCAGCCCCTGGTGCTTGTCGCCGTTGCCCGTGTAGGCGAGGTACATCCAGATCCCCAGGAAGTACATGACCTCGCACGCCTGCCAGATCAGGAAGTCCCGCCAGCGCGGCCGCGCCAGCGCTGCCAGCGGGATCAGCCACAGCACGTACTGCGGCGAGTAGACCTTGTTGGTGAGGATGAACAACGCCACGACCAGGAAGGCGAGGTGCGCGAACCGCGGGCGGCGCGGCGCGTAGAGAGTCAGCAGCGCCAGGGCACCGCAGCCGAGGAGCATCAGCACCGTCGCGTAGACGTTGGCGTTCTCCAGGGGGTTGCCGGTGCGCTGGGAGATCAGCAGCCAGACCGAACCGAAGTCGATGGGCCGTTCCTGGCTGAAGGTGTAGAACTTCGCCCAGCCTTCGCGGATGTGGAAGCCGGACGCGTCATGGCTGATCATCACCGGCAGGTTCACCACCAGCCACGACACCACGGTGCCGAGCACCGCCCGCCCGTACGCGCGCCAGGTCCCGGCCCGCCAGCACAGCACCAGCAGCGGCCCCAGCAGCAGCACCGGGTACAGCTTCGCCGCGGTCGCCAGGCCGATCAGGACGCCGGCCGCCAGCGGGCGGCTGCGGGACCACATCAGCATCCCCGCGGCGGTCAGCGCGACCGCCAGCAGGTCCCAGTTGATGGTCGCGGTGAGGGCGAAGGCCGGCGCCAGCGCCATCAGCAGGCCGTCCCAGGGGCGCCGCCGGTGGGTGCGGGCCACGCACACCGCGATGACGGCGGCGCAGATCATCAGCATCCCGGCGTTGACCAGCCAGTAGATCTGCTCCCGGTCCTGGAGCGCCCCGCTGTGCGGTGTCATCCAGGAGGCGACCTCCATGAAGAGTCCGGTCAGCACCGGGTACTCCAGGTACTGCATATCGCCGGGCAGCCGGTCGAAGTAGGGGATCAGCCCGTCGGCGAAGCCCCGGCCCGAGTAGAGGTGGGGGATGTCCGAGTAGCAGGCGTGGATGTACTGGCTGGTCGCGCCGAAGAACCAGCCGCCGTTGTAGCAGGGCAGCTTCTGCACCATGCCGAGCGCGAACATGCCGATGGCGACGAGGGCGATGACCCGCACCGGCGTCATCCAGTGCGCCCCGAGCAGCGCGCGCCGGCCGATCGGCCCGCCGATCAGCTCGCTGCCGGCCGCCGCCACCTCGTCCCGTCTCGTCGGCCGCACGGGCTCGTCCTGTCGCAGGCTCGTCATGGGCCCATCCTGCCGTACGCACTGGGGACGAACACGGCGAAGCCCCCGCCCGGTCGCTCCGGGTCGGGGGCTTCGTGGAGCCATGTTTCACGTGAAACCGGCGGATGTTTCACGTGAAACGAGCCGATGTTTCACGTGAAACACTCGACGTTTCACGGCCCGATGTTTCACGTGAAACGTTCAGCGGCCTCAGCCGCCGCTGGGTCCGCCGAAGATGCCTCCTCCGCTGCTCCCACCGCTGGTCGGGTCCGGTGTCGGAGACGTTCCTCCGGTGCCGCCACCGGTGCCGCCGCCGGGTCCGCCGTTACCGCCCCCGGTGGCTCCGCCGGTCCCTCCGTGGTTCTTGCACTTGATGTCCCAGGGAGAACAGCTCTGGGTCGGCGTCGCGGTCGGGGACTGCGTCGGCGTGGCCGACTGGCTGGGCGTACTCGACGGCGTCGAGGACGGCGTGGAGCTCGGCGTGATCGACGGCGACGGCGAGGGCATCCCCTGCTCGTTGATCACCTGCCCGATCGGCTCGGCCGGCGGGAAGTCCACCGGCGTGACGCCCTCCAGCGCCTGGATCATGTACTGCGTCCAGACCTCCGTCGGCAGCGCGCCACCGTGGATCGAGTCGAAGCCGCCGACGCCGTTCATGGACAGCTGCCGGGGGTTCTGCGCGTCCTCACGGAACATCGTGATGGCCGTCGACAGCTGCTTGGTGTAGCCGACGAACCAGGCCGACTTGTTCTCGTCGGTGGTGCCGGTCTTGCCCGCGGCCGGCATGCCCAGCTTCTGGGCCTGCTTGCCCGTACCGTTCTTGATCACGTTCTTGAGGACGTCGGTGACGTTGTTGGCGATGTTCGGATTCATCGCCTCGTGCGGCTCGGGCTTGCCGAAGCCCTTCAGCTCCTCGCCCTGGGAGATCACCTTGGTCACCGAGTACGGCTCCACCTGCGTTCCGGAGGCGGCGAAGGTGGCGTACGCGTCGGCCATCCGGATCGCGCTCGGCGTGGAGGTGCCCAGCGCGAAGGACGGGTTGAGGTGCTTGTCGAAGCTGGCCGGCGCGATGCCCGCGGCCTGCGCCATGGACCGCACCTTGTCCATCCCGACGTCCATGCCGAGCTGCACGAACGGGGTGTTGACCGACTGCTCCATCGCCTTCCGCAGGGAGATGTAGCCCCACGGGAATTCGCTTTCGTTGACCTGGTAGAAGGGCGTGTTGTCCTTCTTCAGGACGTAGGTGCCGTCCGGGTTCCGGACCTTGAGGTGGTCGTTGCCGTTGTACTTGCTGTCCGGCGAGAGCGGCTGGCCGCTGCCGATCTTCCCGTACTGCATCGCCGCGGCGAGCACGAACGGCTTCCAGGTCGAACCGACCGGCACGCCATAGGTGTCGGCGTTGTTGCTGAAGTGGCCCTTGTCGTAGCCGTCACCGCCGTACAGCGCGACGATCTTGCCGTCCCCCGGTACGACCGAAGCCCCGCCGAACTGGACGTACTTGTCCTTGTCCGGCCGCTTCTTCGGGTCGATGTAATGGTCGTTGACCTTCTTGACCGCGGCGGCGAGCTCCTTGGTCTTCTTCTCGTTGAAGGTCGTCTGGATCGTGTAGCCGCCCTTGTCGAAGCGGGCCTCGCTGATGTCCGTGTGCTTGAGGACGTACTTCTTGGCGACGTCGATCAGATAGCCGACCTGCCCGGCCTTGCTGGCCACCGGCTTCGGCTTCTGCGGCATCGGGAAGACCTTGTACTTGCTCCGCTCCGCCTGGGACATGTGGTGGTTCTCCACCTCGCGGTCGAGAATCCAGGCCCAGCGCTGCTTGGCCCGGGCGGTGTTCAGCTCGGGCGTGGCGTTCGACCCGATGCCGCCCGCCGGGTCGTAGAGGTTGGCGCCCTTGAGCACGGAGGCCAGGAACGCGCTCTCGTCCGGCTTCAGTTCGGAGGCGTTCTTGCCGTAGTACGCCTGCGCCGCGGCCTGGATCCCGTAGGCACCCCGGCCGTAGTAGCTGGTGTTGAGGTAGCCCTGGAGGATCTCCTCCTTCGACTTGGTCCAGCCGACCTTGATCGAGATGAAGAGTTCCTTGAACTTGCGGTCCAGGGTCTGCTCCTGGCTCAGCATGGCGTTCTTGACGTACTGCTGGGTGATGGTCGAGCCGCCCTGGGTCTCGCCACCCCGGGCCATGTTGAGCAGGGCGCGGAGGATGCCCATCGGGTCGACGCCGGAGTCGGTCCGGAACGAGGCGTTCTCCGCGGAGATGACCGCTTCCTGCATGGAGAGCGGAATCTCCGTTATCTTCACGTTCTGACGGTTGGTGTCACCGTCGCGGGCCATGACCTTGCCGTTGTCCCACAGGTAGACGTTGTTCTGGGACTGGGCGGCCTTGTTCTCGTCCGGAACCTGCACCAGGGCCAGGCCGACGCCGGCCACGCCGACGACCAGGCCGAAGCCGGCGACGCACAGGCTGGTCACCTGCTTCCAGGACGGCATCCACCGCCGCCAGCCCGTGCGGTTGGCCCGCGGGTAGTCGATGAGGCGCTTCTTCGGCGGCTTCCCGCCGCCGCGGCCGCGCCCGCGGCCCCCCTCACCGCCACCGCCGCCGCGGCGCCCGCCCCCGTGGCCGGCGCCACCGCCGGACGCCATGGCCGCGGAGTCGGATGTCCGCCGGCGGCCGCCGCGTTGGGCGGCCCGGCGCGCTTCTGCGCGTCCGCCCGGCCGCGGCTGCGGGGTCTGCGGATCGGCACCGTGCGACGGGGCGGCACGTCGCCCTGACGACTGTGCGGCACGTCTGGCAGCGGCGCGCCCGCCACCTTGCGGCTGGGGTGGTTTGCGACGGTGCTCGCTCATGGAACGAATACTCCTCGGGCAGGCGCGCTGTCTCGTCGCCTGAAGGCGGTAGTTGGCTTCAGGTCCCCCCGATGCACGACCCGCTCCTGACGCGCGGGCCGCACTACACCGAGGTCAGGGACGCCACGTATAGGCCCACGGTTCCCGGCAGTCTGCATGCCGCACAGACTACGCACGGCCAAAACCTGACCAGTGTTGAAATTCACTCCAAAACAGTCAGGTTACGTCGCACGAATAAGTGATGTGACGCCGTTCACCGCCCGACCGCTTGTTCCTCCCAGGGCCCCGTTCTATCGTCTGGATGTATCGAGTCGATACATCAGCACGAGATAAAGACCGCACAGGGCCGAGGAGGCGGAGGATGAGCAGGCGTTCCGGCATCCTCGAATTCGCCGTCCTGGGCCTGCTCAGGGAATCCCCGATGCACGGTTACGAGTTGCGCAAGCGGCTCAACACCTCGCTCGGGGTCTTCCGCGCGTTCAGCTACGGCACCCTCTACCCCTGCCTCAAGGCGCTGGTCGCCAGCGGCTGGCTGGTGGAGGAAACGGGCGGGACCCCGGAAGGCGTTCCCGCCACGGCACTGACCGGCCGCCGGGCCAAGATCGTCTATCGGCTGACCCCGGCGGGCAAGGAGCACTTCGAGGAGCTGCTCAGCCACTCCGGACCGGACGCCTGGGAGGACGAACACTTCGGTGTCCGCTTCGCGTTCTTCGGTCAGACCTCGCGGGATGTGCGGATGCGCGTGCTGGAAGGCCGCCGCAGCCGGCTGGAGGAGCGCCTGGAGAAGATGCGCACCTCCCTGGCCAGGACCCGCGAGCGGCTGGACGACTACACCCTCGAACTGCAGCGGCACGGCATGGAGTCCGTGGAGCGCGAGGTCCGTTGGCTCAACGAGCTCATCGAGAGCGAGCGCGCCGGGCGCGATCAGCGCGCCCCGGACTCCGCAGCGCGGGACGAGACCAATCAGTCAGGAGATACGGGCGGCCTGCCCCGGCACCGGGGTGGTTCCCGGCCGGATCCGTCCGAATGACACCACCACATGGGGCCCTGCCGTGCAGGCCCTCATCGAGAGCACAGGGAGCAACCGGAATGGGTTCGGTTCGCGTAGCCATCGTCGGCGTGGGCAACTGCGCCGCCTCGCTCGTACAGGGCGTTGAGTATTACAAGGACGCCGACCCGGACAGCCGCGTGCCCGGTCTGATGCACGTGCAGTTCGGCGACTACCACGTCCGCGACGTCGAGTTCGTCGCCGCCTTCGACGTCGACGCCAAGAAGGTCGGCCTGGACCTCGCGGACGCCATCGGCGCCAGCGAGAACAACACCATCAAGATCTGCGACGTGCCGAACACCGGCGTCCGGGTCCAGCGCGGCCACACCCTCGACGGTCTGGGCAAGTACTACCGCGAGACGATCGAGGAGTCCCCCGAGGCCCCGGTCGACGTCGTCCAGATCCTCAAGGACAAGCAGGTCGACGTCCTCGTCTGCTACCTCCCGGTCGGCTCCGAGGACGCGGCGAAGTTCTACGCCCAGTGCGCCATCGACGCCAAGGTCGCCTTCGTCAACGCCCTCCCGGTCTTCATCGCCGGCACCAAGGAGTGGGCGGACAAGTTCACCGAGGCCGGTGTGCCGATCGTCGGCGACGACATCAAGTCGCAGGTCGGCGCCACCATCACGCACCGCGTCATGGCGAAGCTGTTCGAGGACCGGGGCGTCATCCTGGACCGCACGATGCAGCTGAACGTCGGCGGCAACATGGACTTCAAGAACATGCTCGAGCGCGAGCGCCTGGAGTCCAAGAAGATCTCCAAGACCCAGGCCGTCACCTCGCAGATCCCCGACCGGGACCTCGGCGAGAAGAACGTCCACATCGGCCCGTCGGACTACGTGGCCTGGCTGGACGACCGCAAGTGGGCCTACGTCCGCCTCGAGGGCCGCGCCTTCGGCGACGTTCCGCTGAACCTCGAGTACAAGCTCGAGGTCTGGGACTCCCCGAACTCCGCGGGCGTCATCATCGACGCGCTGCGCGCCGCCAAGATCGCCAAGGACCGGGGCATCGGCGGGCCGATCCTCTCGGCCTCCTCGTACTTCATGAAGTCCCCGCCCGTGCAGTACTTCGACGACGAGGCGCGGGAGAACGTCGAGAAGTTCATCCGCGGCGAGGTCGAGCGCTGACGGCGCTCCCCGCTCGCTCCCTTCGCCGGCCCCCGGGTATTCCGCCCGGGGGCCGGCGGGCTGTGTGAGGCTGTGCCCCATGCATGCTGTGCGCGGTCTGCGCGTATTACTCCGGCTGCGCGACTTCCGGTCGCTCCTGGCCGCCCGGCTCCTCTCCCAGGGCGCCGACGGGGTGTTCCAGGCAGCCCTCGCCACGTTCGTGATCTTCTCGCCCGAGAAGCAGGCGTCCCCCGAAGCGATCGCCTCCGCCATGGCGATCCTGCTGCTGCCGTACTCCCTCCTCGGTCCGTTCACCGGTGTCCTCCTGGACCGCTGGCGCCGCCGGCAGGTCCTGCTGTACGGCAATCTGCTGCGCACCCTGCTGGCCGTGGTCACCGCCGTACTGATCGCGGCGAACGTCCCGGACTGGCTCTTCTACGTCTCCGCGCTGTGCGTGACGGCCGTGAACCGCTTCGTCCTCGCCGGACTCTCGGCCGCGCTGCCCCGCGTGGTGGACGGCGGGCAGCAGCTGGTGATGGCCAACTCCCTCGCGCCGACCGCCGGGACGCTCGCGATGACGATCGGCGGCGGCCTCGCCTTCGCCATCCGGCTGGCCGGTGCCGACGTGGACGCGTTCGTCCTGCTGCTGGCCGCGGTCCTCTACCTCTGCTCCGCCCTCACCGCCCTGCGGATGCCACCCGCACTGCTCGGCCCCGACCCCGGCGCGGTCCAACCGGGGCTGAGGGAAGCCCTGTTGGGCACCGTGCGGGGGTTGCGGGACGGTCTGCGCCATCTCGCCGCGCGCCCCGTTCCGACCCGGGCGCTCGCCGCCATGACGGTGGTCCGCTTCTGCTACGGCGCGCTGACCGTAATGGTGCTGATGCTGTGTCGGTACGCCTGGGCCGGCAGCGAGGCGGCGGGCCTGGCCCTGCTCGGGGTCACCGTCGCGGTGTCCGGCGCGGGCTTCTTCGCGGCCGCGGTGATCACCCCCTGGGCGGTCGGGCGGCTTACTCCGTTCGGCTGGATGGCCTGCTGCGCCGCGGCGGGAGCGGTACTGGCACCCGCGCTCGGGCTCTTCTTCCGCCCGGTGCCGATGCTGGTGGCCGCGTTCGCCCTCGGACTCGGCACCCAGGGCACCAAGATCTCCACCGACACGGTCGTCCAGTCCTCGGTCGACGACGCCTTCCGGGGCCGGATCTTCGCCATCTACGACGTGCTCTTCAACGTCGCCTTCGTCGGTGCCGCCGCGGTCGCCGCCCTGATGCTGCCGCCGGACGGCCGCTCGGCCGTGCTGGTCATCGTGGTGGCAGCGCTCTACGCGGTGGTCGCCGCGGCCCTGGTCCGCTTCGGGCGCCGCTGAGCGCGGGCGCCGGCCGGGCGGACCTCGCCGGTGCGGCGGCCCCGCGCGAGCCGATACCTTACGGGGCGTCACTCACCCGTCCGGACATCGCAGCGTCCGGACGCCTCAGTATCGGGGGAATTCCCATGACCACGCCGCCCCAGGGCCCGAATCCCTACGGGCAGCAGCCGTACGGACAGGCACCGTACGGACAGCAGCCCTACGGCCAGGCTCCCTACCCGCAGGGACCCCAGCCACCACAGGCCCCGTACGGACAGCCGCAGGGCGGACCGCCCCCGGGCGGTTACTCCTACCCTCCGCAGCCGCAGGCACCGTACGGCCAGCAGCCGCAGCCGGGCTATCCGCAGGCACCCCAGCAGCCCTACCCGCAGGGCGGGGCACCCGTTCCGCCCCAGCCCGCCCGCACCGGCAAGTCCCCCAAGGCGATCCTGAAGGGCATCGTCGTGGCCGTCGGCGTGATCGTCATCGGCGTGGCCTGGGTGAGCAGCTGGAACGACGCCGATACCGCCAAGGTCGGCGACTGCATCAAGAACGAAGGCAACGAGATCAAGCCGGACCTCAAGGTGGTGGACTGCGGCACGGCGGAGGCCACGTACAAGGTGACGGCCGTCCACGCCGACACCACCGACACGAAGCTGTGCCCGGAGAACACCACGGCCTACGCGGAGACCCAGCACCGCCGCCGGGCCTCCGACACCCGCTTCGTGCTCTGCCTGCAGAAGGCCAAGTAGCAGCGGGGCCGGCGCCCGGAACGCGATGGGGCGATGTTTCACGTGAAACGGCAGCGCGTCTGCCGCATGTTTCACGTGAAACATCGCCCCATCGCCGCGCCGCCATGTTTCACGTGAAACATGGCGCCCTCGCCAGGTCACGTTTCACGTGAAACATCGTCCGTTTCCCGCGGACCGGGCGGCCGACGCCCTCAGCTCTGCGCGGCCCACCACTCCTTGAGCGCGGCCACCGCGGTCTCATGGTCCATCGGACCGTGCTCCAGCCGCATCTCCAGCATGTGCTTGTACGCCTTGCCGACCTCCGGCCCGGGGCCGATGCCCAGGATCTGCATGATCGCGTTGCCGTCCAGGTCCGGGCGGATCGAGTCCAGCTCCTCCTGCTCCTGGAGCCGCGCGATGCGTTCCTCCAGCCCGTCGTAGGCCCGCGACAGGGCCGCCGCCTTGCGCTTGTTGCGGGTGGTGCAGTCCGAGCGGGTCAGCTTGTGCAGCCGGTCGAGCAGCGGACCGGCGTCCCGGACGTAGCGGCGCACCGCGGAATCCGTCCACTCGCCCGTGCCGTAGCCGTGGAAGCGCAGGTGCAGCTCCACCAGGCGCGACACGTCCTTGATCATGTCGTTGGAGTACTTCAGGGCGGTCATGCGCTTCTTGGTCATCTTCGCGCCGACCACCTCGTGGTGGTGGAACGAGACCCGGCCGTCCTTCTCGAAGCGCCGAGTCCTCGGCTTGCCGATGTCGTGCAGCAGCGCCGCCAGCCTCAGCACCAGGTCGGGGCCGTTGTCCTCGAGATCGATGGCCTGCTCCAGGACGGTCAGACTGTGCTCGTAGACGTCCTTGTGGCGGTGGTGCTCATCGCTCTCCAGGCGCAGCGCGGGCAGCTCCGGGAGCACCCGGTCGCCCAGACCGGAGTCCACCAGCAGCCGCAGGCCCTTCCGCGGGTGGCGGCCCAGGATGAGCTTGTTCAGTTCGTCGCGCACCCGCTCCGCGGAGACGATCTCGATCCGCTCCGCCATCGCCGTCATCGCCTCGATGACCTCGGGCGCCACCTCGAAGTCGAGCTGCGCGGCGAACCGGGCCGCCCGCATCATGCGGAGCGGATCGTCGGAGAACGACTCCTGCGGCGTGCCCGGCGTCCGCAGCACCCGGGCGGCCAGGTCCTCCAGGCCGTTGTGCGGGTCGACGAACTCCTTCTGCGGGAGCAGCACGGCCATGGCGTTGACCGTGAAGTCCCGGCGGACCAGATCCTCCTCGATCGAGTCGCCGTACGAGACCTCGGGCTTGCGCGAGGTCCGGTCGTACGCCTCGGAGCGATACGTGGTGATCTCGATGTCGAAGGAGCTCTTCTTGCAGCCGACCGTGCCGAAGGCGATGCCGACCTCCCAGACCGCGTCCGCCCACGGCCGGACGATCTTGAGCACGTCCTCCGGCCGGGCGTCGGTGGTGAAGTCCAGGTCGTTCCCGAGCCGGCCGAGCAGCGCGTCCCGGACCGACCCGCCGACCAGGGCAAGCGTGAACCCGGCCTCCTGGAAGCGGCGGGCCAGGTCGTCCGCGACGGGGGACACCCGCAGCAGTTCGCTCACGGCACGGCGCTGCACATGGCTCAGCGCGTTCGTCGGCTCCGGAGTCCGCTCGGACCGCGTGGTGGGGAAGTCATTGTTGGGGTTCGGCACAACAGAAAAGGGTACGTGGCCGCGCCGCAACCGGCGTCACGTTAATAAAGGGGACAAGCCAGACCCGCCGCAACGCAATGATCATGTGAGCCGGTCCCCGGCACTACGGCACGCCGGGCCTCGTTACCATTCGTGGACGCACATTCCGACGACCACTGACGACGACGAGGGACGGGCGAGCGCGTGGCCGATGCGGCAGGGTTCTTGGCGAGTGAACGGCCGCGTGGCCGGTGGCTGCGACGGACCGTGACGCTGCTCACCGGAGTACCCCTGCTCGCCGGGATGCTCCAGCTCCCGCACACCACCACCGCCCAGGCCGCCACCGGCGGCCCGCACCCGGTCAGTGTCCAGATCAACGCGATGTCCCCGGCCGCCCCCGGCAAGGACGACACGGTCACCGTCTCCGGCACGCTCACCAACGACACCAAGAGCGCGATCACCGGCGCCCACGTCGGATTGCACCGCGGTGCCGCCCTCAACGACCGCAGCTCGATCGAGGCGGTGACCAAGCGCACCGGCTACGCGCCGGGAACCGACGGCAAGGAAATCGCCGACCACACCGAGAAGATCGACAAACTCGACCCGGGGGCCAGCCGGACCTTCACGGTCAGCGTCCCGGTCAAGGACCTCGGCCTCGGCGACAACGGGGTGTACCCGCTCGGCGTCACCCTCTCCGGCCACACCTCCAGCGCGTCGTACGACCAGGTGCTCGGCATCGACCGGACCCTCCTGCCCTGGCAGGACTCCGCCCCGGCCAAGAAGACCCAGCTCACGTACCTCTGGCCGCTGATCTCCACCACGCATCTGACCGCCGAGACCGGCGCCGACGCGCAGCAGACGCCGGTGTTCCGCAACGACGACCTGGCGGCGGAGATCGCGCCCGGCGGCCGGCTCCAGAAGATGGTCGAGCTCGGCAAGAACCTCCCGGTGACCTTCGTCATCGATCCGGACCTGCTCGCCACCGTCGAGGCCATGACCAAGCCGTACCGGGTGCACGGCCCGGACGGGCCGATGGGCAAGAACCAGTCCGTGGCCATGCAGTGGCTCAACGACCTCGGAAACGCCGTGAAGGGCCACGAGGTCGTCGCCCTGCCGTTCGGCGACCCCGACCTGGCCTCGCTGGCGCACCACGGTAAGAGCGTGCCCAGCGCCCTCAGCCACCTCGGCCCGGCCACCGAACTCGCCTCGAAGACCGTGGACACCATCCTCGGCGTGAAGCCGCGCACCGACTTCACCTGGCCGGTGAACGGCGCCATCGACTCCTCGATCGTCGACGTCGCCACCTCGGCCGGCGCGCACAACGTCATCACCCGCGGCGACAGCCTGCGGGACACCCACCTGCCGTACACCCCGACCGCCGCCCGGCCCATCGGCGGCGGCAACACCGCCATCGTCACCGACACCCAGCTCTCCCGGGCCTTCGAGGGCGATATGTCGAAGTCCCGGAACGCCGGCCTCGCCATCCAGGAATTCCTGGCCCAGGCCCAGATGATCGGCCTGGAGAACCCTGAGCAGCAGCGCAGCATCGTCGTCGCACCGCAGCGCATGCCCTCGGCGACCCAGGCCCAGGCGATGGCCGGCGCCCTGCGGAACCTCGAGTCCGCGGGCTGGACCGAGCCGGCCAAGCTGGGTGACGCGGCCAAGGCCAAGCCCGACCCGGACGCCAACCGCCAGATCCCCAGCCGCTCCGCGTACCCCTCGTGGCTGCGCCGGCAGGAGCTGCCCACCGAGGCGTTCCGGCAGATCGAGGAGACCCAGGCCGCGCTGGACGACTTCCAGGTGGTGCTGGCCCACCCCGAGCGGGTGGTGACCCCGTTCGGCAACGCCATAATGCGCGAGACGTCCACCGAGTGGCGCGGCGACGACAAGGGCGCCGGCGCGTTCCGCACCTCGGTCCGCGACTACCTGGACGGGCTGACGAAGAAGATCCGGCTGATCCCGAAGTCGGAGGCGACGCTCTCCGGGCGCAGCGCCACGATCCCGGTGACGGTCCAGAACAACCTGCTCCAGGGCGTCCAGGGCCTGACCCTGCGCCTGACCTCCTCGCAGCCCAACCGCCTCGACGTGGGGAAGCCCCAGGAGATCAAGGTGGACGGCGGGCACAGCCAGTCGTTCAAGTTCGAGACCACGGCGAACGCCAACGGCCTGGCCTGGGTGACCGCCCAGCTCTACACCGCGGACGGCAAGCCCTACGGTGAGCCGATGACGTTCCGGGTGAACGTCACGGAGATCACCGCCACTGTGATGCTCGTCATCGCGGGCGGTGTCCTGCTGCTCGTGCTGGCCGGCGTCCGGATCTACCTCCAGCGCAAGCGGAGGGCGGCCGAGGGCCCCCAGGACGGCGAGAACGGCGAGGACAGCGGCGGTTCCGCCGCGGACGGCAAGGACGGCGACGGCGGCAGCACGGGCGGCGACAGCCCCGAGCAGCCGAGTGACCCCGCACCGGACACCGGATCGGAAGACTCCGGGCCGTCCGGCTCAGGTGAGAAAGTGGACCGTTGATAGGCGACGGGGCCGGATGGCCGGCGACGGATGAGGTGGGGCAGCGATGAATGCGCCGTATGACGGTGACCGCGACCGGGGCGCCGCCGGCGATCCCTCGGGGGCGGTCCCTCCGACGCCGCCGCCGCCCGGGGACCAGGACCCCTACGGCCGGGCCGCCTACCGCGACGACTACCGGGCACCGGGCTACGCCGCCCAGGGCCCGGCGGCCGAGCCGCGCCGCAACCACCCCGCGCCCCCGCCGCCCCCCGGCGCCGCGCACCCCCTCTACCAGCAGCCGCCCGGCCCGCCGCAGCAGTGGGCCCCGCCCGCCCCGGCGGAGCCCCGGGCGCCGTCCCACGATCTCGCCTACGGCGACCCCGACGCGACGGTGCAGTTCGCCGGCGGCGACGCGCTGATGGCCCAGGGCGGCGGCGAGCGCCCGGAGCGGGACGCGTTCGCGCACCTCTTCCGGGACCAGCAGCAGCCCTACCAGGCGCCGCCCACCGCCCCCGTCCCCGTGGCACAGCAGGCTCCCGCGGTGGCCCCCGGCCCCGAGCCGGTGGCGCAGCAGACCGCCGAGATCCCCGAGCCGGAGCCCGCGCCCGTCGCGGCGGCCGGCAAGCAGTCGGGCGGCCGCGCCTCCGGTCTGCTGAAGTCCAGCGCCGTGATGGCCGCCGGCACGATGGTGTCCCGGCTCACCGGTTTCGTCCGTTCGGCGCTGATCGTCGCGGCGCTCGGCGGCGCCGTGCTCGGCGACTCCTGGCAGGTCGCCTACCAGCTGCCGACGATGATCTTCATCCTGACCATCGGCGGCGGTCTGAACTCCGTCTTCGTGCCCCAGCTCGTCCGCGCGATGAAGGAGGACGACGACGGCGGCGAGGCGTACGCCAACCGGCTGCTCACCCTGGTCATCGTCGTCCTGGGCGTGCTGACGGTGCTGGCGGTGTTCGCGGCACCGCTGCTGGTGAAACTGGTGTCGTTCGACATCTCCCGCGATCCGGCGGCCAACGAGGTCGCGGTCGCCTTCACCCGCTACTGCGTGCCCACGATCTTCTTCATGGGCCTGCATGTCGTGATGGGCCAGATCCTCAACGCCCGCGGCCGCTTCGGCGCGATGATGTGGACCCCGGTCCTCAACAACATCGTCATGATCGCCACGTTCGGCCTGTTCATCTGGGTCTACGGCACGGCGAAGACGTCCCACATCGGCGTCACCACGATCCCCGACGAGGGCATCCGGCTGCTCGGCATCGGCACGCTCCTGGGCCTGGTCGTCCAGGCGCTGGCGATGATCCCCTACCTGCGCGACGCCGACTTCACGCTGCGGCTCCGCTTCGACTGGCGCGGCCACGGCCTCGGCAAGGCCGCCAAGCTCGCCAAGTGGACCGTGCTGTTCGTCCTCGCCAACCAGGCCGGCGTCCTGGTCGTCACGCAGCTCTCCACCTGGGCGGGCAACACCGCCGACCGGCAGGGCCACCCGGGCACCGGCTTCATCTCCTACGCCAGCGCCCAGCTGATCTGGAACATGCCGCAGGCGATCATCACGGTCTCGGTCATGGCGGCGCTGCTGCCGCGCCTCGCGCGCTCCGCCCATGACGGCGACACCGGCGCGGTCCGGGACGACATGTCCCAGGGGCTGCGCACCTCGGCCGTCGCCATCGTCCCGATCTCGTTCGGGTTCCTCTCCCTCGGCATCCCGCTGTGCACGCTGGTCTACGGCTCGTCCGGCGCCGGCATCCCGATGGGGTACATGCTGATGGCCTTCGGTGTGGGCCTGATCCCGTTCTCGGTGCAGTACGTCGTCCTGCGCGCCTTTTACGCGTACGAGGACACCCGCACGCCCTTCTACAACACGGTGATCGTCGCGGCCGTCAACGCCGCGGCTTCCGCCCTGTGCTTCCTGGTCCTGCCCGCCGAGTGGGCAGTGATCGGCATGGCGGCGTCCTACGGCCTCGCGTACGTGATCGGCGTCGGCGTCGCCTGGCGCCGCCTGAGCAAGCGGATGGGCGGCGACCTCGACACCCCGCACGTCGTCCGGACCTACGCGCGGCTGGCCGGCGCCAGCGTCCCGGCCACGATCGTCTCCGGCGTGCTGGTGTACGTCCTGATGCAGACCCTCGGCAGCGGATTCCTGGGCTCGCTGGCCGCGCTGATCGCCGGCGGGGCCGCGCTTCTGGGCGTCTTCTACGTCGCCGCCCGGAAGATGCGGATCGAGGAGCTGAACGCGCTGGTCGGCATGGTCAGGTCCAAGCTGGGACGCTGATCGGGCACAACCATCGACTGCCACCGTGTGTCGTGCATAGTGGCGGACTGTGGGCACAATTGTCTTGGCTCATTGAGCCTGCAACGGATGGGGAGGCAGGAACGACGGTGGCGGAACGGAGCACGGCTGCCGTCGACGTGGCCGACACGAGCGGCGAAGAGCCGCTGACCGCCAAGGCGGGTCAGGCCACGGACGACGGTGCGGAGGCCGAGAAGGTATCCGGCAGGGAACAGGACGCCCCACGCACCGGCGAGAAAGGTGCCGACGCGGCCGATTCCCAGCCACCGGAACTCCACAGCGGCCACAAGCTCGCCAGACGTTATCGCCTCGAGGAGTGCGTCACCCGTCTGGACGGATTCAGCAGCTGGCGTGCGGTGGACGAAAAGCTCCGCCGGGCCGTCGGGGTGCACGTCCTGCCCGCCGACCACCCCCGGGCCCGGCCGGTCCTCTCGGCCGCGCGGTCCTCCGCGCTCCTCGGTGACCCCCGCTTCGTCCAGGTCCTCGACGCCGTCGAGGACAACGACCTGGTCTACGTCGTCCACGAGTGGCTCCCCGACGCCGTCGAGCTGGCCACGGTTCTGGCCAACGGCCCCCTCGAACCCCACGACGCCTACCAGCTCGTCAGCCAGGTCTCCCAGGCCATGGCCGCCGCCCACCGCGAGGGGCTTTCGCATCTCCGGCTGACCCCGGGCTCGGTGCTGCGCACGGAGGCCGGCCAGTACCGCATCCGCGGCCTCGCGGTCATGGCCGCGCTGCGCGGCATCACCTGCGAGCACCCGCAGCGCACGGACACCGAGGCGATCGGCGCGCTGCTGTACGCCGCCCTCACCCAGCGCTGGCCGTACGAGAACGACGCCTACGGCCTCACCGGCCTCCCCAAGGGCGTCGGGCTGATCGCGCCCGACCAGGTGCGCGCGGGCGTGCACCGGGGCCTGTCCGAGCTGGCCATGCGGGCCCTGGTGAACGACGGCGCCACCGCGTCCCGCCAGGAGCCGCCCTGCACGACGCCGGAGGAACTGGCCAAAGCCGTCGCCGCGATGCCCAAGATCCGGCCCCCGGAGACCGCGTTCACGTCCCCGCCGCCGTACCAGCGCACGGGCTACCAGCAGGGTTCCTACGGCCAGCCGGCCGCCCGCAACGGCCAGTCCGTACGGGCGACCCAGCCGGTGGCCACGCCGCCGCCCCCGCTCCAGAGCCGTACCGGCAAGGCACTGAAGTGGTCGGTCTCCGCCCTGCTGATCGCGGCGCTGGGCCTGGGCAGCTGGCAGCTCGCGGACACCCTGCTGAAGCGGGAGAACGACCCGGACAACCCGGGCAGCTCGCAGACCGCCGGCGGCCCCGCCAAGAAGCCCGACGGCAAGCCGATCAAGATCGAGGACGGCGCCGAGTACTACCCGGACGGCCAGCCGCAACACCCCGACCAGGCGCGGGCCACCTACGACGGGGACCCGGCCACCTACTGGCGCAGCAAGAGCTACCGCGAGGGCCCCGACCTCAATCCGGCCTTCAAGAAGGGCGTCGGGCTGGTCTACGACCTCGGCTCGACGCAACCGATAAGCACCGCTTCCATCGGGCTGCACTACACCGGCGGCCACACGACGGTGACGCTCTACGCCGCCAACTCCCTCTCGCCGTCCGAACCGCTGAGCTCCATGCGGGAACTCGGTACGGCCAAGACGTCGGGAAGCACCGCCAAGGTCACGCTGAAGTCGCCGGAGAAGGCGCGCTATGTCGTCGTGTGGATCACCGCGATGCCCTATTCGGAGGCCGACGACTACAGCGGCGCCGGCTACAAGCAGGGTGTGACGGAGGTCTCCTTCACCAGCTGAACGGACACATCCCGCGAGGGGCGTGGGTACGGGACGCGGCTGCCAATCGGTCGGCTTCCTGTAGCCCCGCCCCTCGGTCTACCGAGATCGTTTCGGGCCGGGGAGGTAGCTTTCCCAGCATTTACTTTCCTCATCCGGCGGGCTTCAATGGGACCGAGATCAGGCAGCTACGGCCGGGGGGCCCGTGTCCACCGACAGCGACAAGGCTTCGACACCAACCGACGCCGATCTCCTTGCGCTGCATGTGAAGGGCGACCCGGATGCCTTCGGGGAGATCGTCCGGCGGCACCGCGACCGGCTCTGGGCCGTCGCTCTGCGGACCCTCGGTGACCGCGAGGAAGCCGCCGATGCCGTACAGGACGCGCTGGTCTCCGCCTACCGCGCGGCCCGCTCCTTCCGCGGCCAGTCGGCCGTCACGACCTGGCTCCACCGCATCACGGTCAACGCCTGCCTGGACCGGGCGCGCAAGGCCGCCTCGCGGCGTACCTCTCCGGTCGCGGAGACCGAGCGGCTGGAGCAGCTCCTCGAACCCGAGGAATCCGCCGCCCTCCCGGCCGAGCGCGAGGATCTGCACCGGGAGCTCCTCATCGCGCTGCGCACTCTCCCCGAGGAGCAGCGTGCCGCTCTCGTGCTCGTCGATATGCAGGGCTATTCCGTCGCGGAGACCGCCGCGATCCTCGACGTCCCGACCGGGACGGTGAAAAGCCGCTGCGCACGAGGCCGCGCGCGGCTGCTGCCGCTGGTCACCCATCTGCGTGGCGACGGAAGGGGTAGCGATCCCGAGCGCGGGGGAAGGAACCGGGCGCAGGGGACATCCGTCCCACCGACGGCAGGACCGAAGGGCACAGATGCCGTGAAGGGCGGAGGTGGGCGAGCGTGACGTCGACGACCGGCGCAGGCGAGCACCCGGAGGTCTCCGAGATCTCCGATTTCACGGACGGGTTGCTCTCCCCCTCACGCACCGCGGACCTGCGGGATCATCTCGCCGAGTGCGCGCTGTGCGAAGACGTCCATGCGTCGCTGGAGGAGATCCGGGGCCTGCTCGGCACGCTGCCGGGGCCAGCCCGCATGCCGGCCGATGTCGCGGAACGCATCGATGCGGCCCTGGCCGCCGAGGCACTGCTGAGCTCTGTCCCTGCCGAGGGCGAAGCGCTTGTTTCACGTGAAACATCGACCGAGCCCGATCACGTTTCACGTGAAACATTGCTCGGCGATGACCTGGTTTCACGTGAAACAGGGGACGGACGGGCTGATGTTTCACGTGAAACATCGGGTGGGCCAGCTGACGTTTCACGTGAAACATCGACCGCACCCGCTGATGTTTCACGTGAAACCGAAGGGCCGACGCCTCCGCGTGCTGCTTCGCCGGCCCCTCCGGCGGGGCGCGGGCGCGGCGCCTCCGGGCCCGGCCGCCGGACTTCCGGAGGCCGCTCCGCGCGCTCGCGGCGGTGGCCCCGGGTCCTGCTCGGCACCGCGGCCGCCGCGGCTGTGCTCGGCGTCGGCGGACTGCTTCTCCAGAGCGCCGGTACCAACGCGGTCCAGGCCACCAAGCAGGACAGCGGGGCCTCGGCGAGCAGCGAAGCGCCGTCGGTCCTGACCGCCGGGACACTCGGCTCGCATGTCCATGCGCTGCTCGCCGCGAAGAAGGCGCACAACGCGCCGGAGTTCGGCACCCGCAGCTCCCCCGAGACCCCGCTGCGCGGCGAGACCGACACCGTCCCGTCCTGTGTCCGGCAGGGCATCGGCCGCCCCGAGTCGCCCCTTGCCTCGACCCGCGGCACCTATGAGGGGAAGGACGCCTTCCTGGTCGTGCTGCCGGACCCGTCCGACCCTCAGCGCGTCTCCGCCTACGTCGTCACTGCCTCGTGTGTCTCGGCCACCCCGCCGGCTCCCGGGAAGGTCTTGCTGACCCACTCCTACCGGCGAGACTGAACGACGGCATGTGCGCTGTGGCACTCCGGGAATGCTCGCCCCTTAGGATCCGTTGGGTGGGGTGAGAGTCCCGAGACCCCAGCAAGCCGTCGGCGAAGACAAGGAAGACACCCGTGAGCGACGTCCGCAACGTGATCATCATCGGCTCCGGGCCCGCGGGCTATACCGCAGCGCTCTACACCGCCCGCGCGTCCCTGAAGCCGCTCGTCTTCGAAGGTGCCGTCACCGCCGGCGGTGCGCTGATGAACACCACCGATGTGGAGAACTTCCCGGGCTTCCGCGACGGCATCATGGGGCCGGACCTGATGGACAACATGCGCGCCCAGGCCGAGCGCTTCGGCGCCGAGCTGGTGCCGGACGACATCGTCTCGGTCGACCTCTCCGAGGAGATCAAGACCGTCACCGACACCACAGGCACGGTGCACCGCGCCAAGGCCGTCATCGTCACCACCGGCTCGCAGCACCGCAAGCTCGGTCTGCCGCGCGAGGACGAGCTCTCCGGCCGTGGCGTCTCCTGGTGCGCGACCTGCGACGGGTTCTTCTTCAAGGACCAGGACATCGCCGTGATCGGTGGTGGCGACACCGCGATGGAGGAGGCCACCTTCCTCTCCCGCTTCGCCAAGACCGTCACCGTCGTCCACCGCCGCGACACCCTGCGGGCGAGCAAGGCGATGCAGGAGCGCGCCTTCGCCGATCCGAAGATCTCGTTCGTCTGGGACAGCGAGGTCGCCGAGATCCACGGCGACAACAAGCTCTCCGGCCTGACGCTGCGCAACGTCAAGACGGGTGAGACCTCGGAGCTCCCGGTCACCGGCCTGTTCATCGCGATCGGCCACGACCCGCGGACCGAGCTGTTCAAGGGCCAGCTGAACCTCGACGACGAGGGCTACCTCAAGGTCGACGCGCCCAGCACCCGTACGAACCTGACGGGCGTCTTCGCCGCCGGCGATGTGGTCGACCACACCTACCGGCAGGCGATCACCGCGGCCGGCACGGGCTGCTCCGCCGCCCTGGACGCCGAGCGGTTCCTCGCGGCGCTCTCGGACAGCGAGTCCGCGCCCGAGCCGGAGAAGACCCCCACCGCCTGATCCGCCCCCCAGCTTTCCCATCCCACTCAGTAAGGAGACAGCCATGGCCGGCGCCACGGTGACCGTGACGGACGACAACTTCGAAGAGGTCGTCCTCAAGAGCGACAAGCCCGTTCTCGTGGACTTCTGGGCCACCTGGTGCGGCCCGTGCCGCCAGATCGCCCCGTCCCTGGAGGCCATTGCCGCCGAGCATGACGAGATCGTCATCGCGAAGCTGAACACCGACGAAAACCCCGCGACCACCGCCAAGTACGGCGTCATGTCGATCCCGACCATGAACGTCTACCAGGGCGGCGAGGTCGTCAAGACCATCGTCGGCGCCAAGCCGAAGGCGGCGATCGAGAAGGACCTGGCGGACTACCTCGCCTGAGACGCGCAGCAGCGTTTCACGTGAAACACGGCCCGTCCCCACCAAGGGGGCGGGCCGATGTTTCACGTGGAACATGGCCGATGTTTCACGTGAAACGTGGGGGATGTTCCACGTGAAACGTGGGTCGTGTTTCACGTGAAACATCGCGCAGCGCCCTAGAGGGGCCGGAGGGCCGGCTCCTTCTGCACGGCTCCGAGGAGACGGTCGAGCGCGAGCTCCACGTCTTCCTTCCACGAAATCGTGCTGCGCAGTTCGAGCCGCAGTCGCGGATAGCGGGGATGCGGTCGGACGGTCTTGAACCCCACCGCCAGAAGATGATCGGCGGGCAGCACACACGCCGGCTCGGTCCAGCGGGCGTCGCCGAACGCCTCGATGGCCTTGAAGCCCCGCTGGATGAGGTCCTTGGCCACCGTCTGGACCATCACCCGGCCCAGACCCTGCCCCTGGTAACCAGGCGTCAGCCACGCCGTCAGCAGCTGCACCGCGTCCGGTGACACCGGGCTGGTAGGAAAAGCCGTCGAGCGCGGGACATAGGCCGGCGGCGCGTACATCACGAACCCGGCCGGCACGTCATCGACATAGACAACGCGCCCGCAGGAGCCCCACTCCAGCAGGACGGCGGAAATCCAGGCTTCCTTCTCCAGCTCCGGGCGCCCCGCCTTTACCGCGGCCTCGCCGCTGACGGGATCGAGCTCCCAGAAGACGCAGGAGCGGCAGCGCTTGGGGAGATCCGGAAGGTTGTCCAGCGTGAGCGGTACGAGCCGACGGCCCATGGAACCAGGTCCTCGCTTCCCTCGCCTGCCGCACCGCGCAGCGCTGTCAGCGCCGCCTGCTCCCTGAGCAGACCACCAACGAACCCTCCGAGGGCGGCGAGGCCGAACCCCGCCGCCAGCAGTCCGGTGCGGCTCACTGATCGCATGGCCCTCTCCTCGGTGTGAGGTCTCTCCACGTGGAGGTGTGGTGAACGCGTGCCATACCCGATCGCATCGTAACCACCCTTTACGGGCACGGGTACCGCCGAACAGCAAAGGGCGAGCCGTGTTCCGCTCTCAGCACGGAACACGGCTCGCCCACGAGCCGCTCGCGTCAGCTCACTTCTCTTCGCCGCTCTCCTCGGACGGCGCCTGCAGAACGGGGCCCTCGCCGGGAGCCAGCGTTCCGAGGATGCGCTCCAGGTCTTCCATGGAGGCGAACTCGACGACGATCTTTCCCTTCTTCTGGCCAAGATCGACCTTCACCCGGGTTTCGAAGCGGTCGGACAGCCGGGAAGCGAGACCGGTGAGCGCGGGGGATACCCGAGCGCCCGCCCGGGGCTTCTTCGGCTTGCCGGAACTCGTGGGGCTCGACCCCATGAGCGTCACGATCTCCTCGACCGAGCGGACCGACAGCCCCTCCGCCACGATCCGGCGCGCGAGGTTCTCCTGCTCCTCCAGGTCGTCCACGGACAGCAGGGCCCGGCCGTGCCCGGCCGAGAGCACGCCCGCGGCGAGCCGCTTCTGCACCGACGGCGAGAGCCTCAGCAGCCGCAGCGTGTTGGTGACCTGCGGACGCGACCGCCCGATCCGGTCGGCCAGCTCGTCATGGGTGCACTTGAAGTCGTGCAGCAGCTGGTCGTAGGCGGCGGCCTCCTCCAGCGGGTTCAGCTGCGCCCGGTGGAGGTTCTCCAGCAGCGCGTCAAGCAGCAGCCGTTCGTCTTCCGTGGCCCGCACGATCGCGGGGATTCTCTCCAGCCCCGCTTCGCGGCAGGCCCGCCAGCGCCGCTCGCCCATGATGAGCTCATAGCGCTCCGGCGAGATCTGGCGGACCACCACCGGCTGGAGCAGTCCCACCTCCTTGATGGAGGTGACCAGTTCGGCGAGGGCGTCCTCGTCGAACACCTCGCGCGGCTGCCGCGGATTGGGCCGGATCGCGTCCAGCGGCACCTCGGCGAAGTGCGCGCCTGCCACCTCCGACGTGATGTCGTTTCTCTTCTCCGCCCCGGCGGATGCTTCCGTTTCACGTGAAACATGAGGCGTCGGCAGCGATGCCACCTTGGCGGCAGCCACCCCGCGGTCCGGGGTCAGAACCGGTACGGACGACGGTGACGTCGCTCCCCTCCCCACCGCCGGCCCGGATTGATCCGTGCCCTGCGGTGCCGCGGGGATCAGCGCACCGAGCCCTCGGCCCAGCCCCCTACGTCGTTCACTCACTGATTCCCCTCCGAGATGCTGTGCTGTGCTTGGTAGTTCACACTCAGGCCCTGCTCCCCGGGCTGCGAAACCCCCCGCAGCGCGATCTCCCGGGCCGCCTCCAGATAGGAGAGCGCACCACTGGATCCGGGGTCGTAGGTGAGCACCGTCTGCCCATAGCTCGGTGCCTCAGAGATCCGGACCGAGCGGGGGATGCTCGTCCGGAGCACCTCGCTGCCGAAGTGGCTGCGCACCTCATCGGCGACCTGGGAGGCCAGGCGAGTACGTCCGTCGTACATGGTGAGCAGAATCGTCGAGACATGGAGCTTGGGGTTGAGGTGCCCCCGCACCAGCTCGACGTTCCGCAGCAACTGCCCCAGACCCTCCAGCGCGTAGTACTCGCACTGGATCGGGATCAGCACCTCGGCACCGGCGACCAGCGCGTTGACGGTCAGCAGGCCGAGCGAGGGCGGGCAGTCGATGAGGATGTAGTCCAGCGGCTGTTCATACGCCTTGATGGCGCGATCCAGCCGGCTTTCCCGTGCCACCAGCGAGACCAGTTCGATCTCGGCACCGGCCAGGTCGATGGTGGCGGGAGCACAGAACAGCCCCTCCACCTCGACCACCGGCTGCACGACGTCGGAGAGTGGCTTGCTCTCGACCAGCACGTCGTAGATGGACGGCACCTCGGCGTGATGGTCGATCCCCAGCGCGGTCGACGCGTTGCCCTGGGGATCGAGGTCGATCACCAGGACCCGGGCGCCGTGCAGGGCCAGCGACGCGGCGAGGTTCACCGTGGTCGTGGTTTTGCCGACCCCGCCCTTCTGGTTGGCGACCACCATGACCCGGGTCTCGTCCGGCCGGGGCAGTTCTCCCACGCGGCCCATCGTCCCTACCGCCAGCTGTGCCGCGCGACCTACCGGTGTGTTGTCCATCGGGGGCGGCGTTTCACGTGAAACGTCGTCCCCGAACGACTCATTACGGGGACCGGGGACCGGATCGGTCATCGGTCCCGCGGTGTTGGCGTCGGACCGCACGGGTTCACTCTCCTCGACATCGGGCTCACAACGGTGAGAGCCTGCCATGCTTCCGGCTTCGCGAACCAGTGAGGTCCCTTCTCCTGTGGATGAAGCCCCGCCTGTGGATACTTTCGTCACCCGTGTGGGTTTCCGGTCGGACGGCGCGGCAGCCGCACGCCCGCGGCCGATGATCCCTTGCAGCAGAGAACGACGTTTCACGTGAAACACGATGCCAGCGCGGCGACCGATTGAGCCGCGACACTCCGTCTCGCGGCTTTTTGCCACGCCTGCAGAAAGGGCCCTGTCCGCTGTTCCGCGGAGGGATCAGCACACCGCAGGAATCCCGACCGGACCCCTGCGGTCTGCCGCGTCAGCGCCGGCGGCCCCGCGACGCCCGGCTGGTGCGCGCCGCCTTCGCCCGCTTCGCCGCGAAGCGCACCCCGCCCGGGCTCTCCCCGACCTCGACCCGCACCACGGTCGACAGCGGATCCACCACGCCCTCGCCGACGTGCACGATCGACGTGTCCACCACGCCGAGCTTGCTCAGCGCGGCCCGCGCCGCCTTCAGCTCTTCCTCCGCGGTGTCCCCCTTGAGCGCCAGCATCTGCCCGTACGGACGCAGCAGCGGCACGCCCCAGCCGGCCAGCCGGTCCAGCGGCGCGACGGCCCGCGCCGTCACCACATGCACCTGCGGAAGCTTGCCCATGACCTCCTCCGCCCGGCCCCGGACGACCGTGACGTGGTCCAGCCCGAGCAGCTCCACGACCTCCTGGAGGAAATTCGTCCGCCGCAGCAGCGGCTCCAGCAGCGTGATCTTGAGGTCGGGGCGCACCAGCGCCAGCGGAATACCGGGCAGCCCGGCCCCCGAGCCGACATCACAGACCGAGACGCCCTCCGGAACCACCTCGGAGAGCACCGCGCAGTTCAGCAGATGCCGCTCCCACAGCCGGGGCACCTCGCGCGGACCGATCAGCCCGCGCTTCACCCCCGCGTCGGCGAGCAGTTCGCCGTACCGCACGGCCTCCGGAAAGCGCTCGCCGAAAACCTCCTGCGCCGCCTTCGGCGCGGGAGGGAGCTCCGCTGATGCCTCCGTCACGGGGACCGCCCTTCCTCTGTACTGCTTTTCCTGCCGGGAACCCGGCCGTACGACCGGGGATAACACAGAAGGCTGACAAGTTTTGGCCCCGCCTGCGAGCAGACGGGGCCAAAGAAAGACTGCGCACGCGGCGTCAGGCCGGGAGGACCACCACGCGGCGCTCCGGCTCCTCGCCCTCGGACTCGCTCCGCAGGCCGGCCGCGGCGACCGCGTCGTGCACGACCTTGCGCTCGAACGGCGTCATCGGGTCCAGCTTCACCGGCTGGCCGGTGCTCCTGGCCTCCTCCGCGGCGCTCGAGCCGACCTTGGCCAGCTCCTCGCGCTTGCGCGCCCGGAAGCCGGCGATGTCCAGCATCAGACGGCTGCGGTCACCGGTCTCGCGGTGCACCGCCAGCCGCGTCAGCTCCTGGAGCGCCTCCAGCACCTCACCGTCCCGGCCGACCAGCTTCTGGAGGTCGCGGCTGGACGGGTCGCCGATGATCGACACCGAGGCGCGATCCGCCTCGACGTCCATGTCGATGTCCCCGTCGAGGTCCGCGATGTCCAGCAGGCCCTCGAGGTAGTCGGCCGCGATCTCGCCTTCCTGCTCCAGGCGGGTCAGGGTGTCGGCGCCCTTGGTGCCAGGGGTCGTGTCCGTCACGTAAGGACTCCTTCTTACTTCTTGGACGGGTGCTTGGGGCGCTGCTGGCCCTTGCGCTGCCCGGACTTGGTGTTACGGGACCCGGAGGCAGCGCCCTTGGCGGACGCACCACCCTTCCCCTTGCCCTCCTGCGCGGCCGTGCCGCTCTGCTCGGCGGCGGTGCCGTTCGCCGAGGAGCTGGCCCGCGTACGGTTCCGCGCGGCACCGGTGGGCGCGGCCGCACCGGTCTGGCGCTTGGCCTTCGGCTGCCGCTTGGGCTGCTGGCGGTTCTGGCGCGCCTCCTCGACGGCCTTCTTCGCGGCGATCTCGGCGGGGCTCTCGACCAGCTTGCCCTTGGCCCGCAGCCGCTCCTGACGCTCGGTGTACGCCTTGCTGCCCGGGGTGGGGTTGCGGCGGATCACGAACATCTGCTGGCCCATCGTCCACACGTTGGTGGTCAGCCAGTAGACGAGGACACCGACGGGGAAGTTGATACCGAAGACCGCGAACATGATCGGGAAGACGTACATCAGCATCTTCTGCTGCTGCATGAACGGCGTCTTCACCGTCAGGTCGACGTTCTTCGTCATCAGCTGGCGCTGGGTGTAGAACTGCGACGCCGACATCAGGACGATCATGATGATCGTGACCACGCGCACATCGGTCAGCGAGGCGCCCAGGCTCTGGATCTTCGCCGCGCTGTCCATGAACTTGGCCGCGAGCGGGGCACCGAAGATGTGCGCCTTCTGCGCGCTGGCCAGCAGCGTCGGGTCGATGAAGCCGACGGTCTTGTTCTGCGCGATGTGGCTGAGGACCTGGTACAGCGAGATGAAGAACGGGGACTGCGCCAGGATCGGGAGACAGCTCGAGAGCGGGTTGGTGCCCGTCTCCTTGTAGAGCTTCATCATCTCTTCGGACTGGCGCTGCTTGTCGCTCTTGTAGCGCTCCTGGATCGCCTTCATCTTCGGCTGGAGCGCCTGCATGTTCCGCGTCGACTTGATCTGCTTCACGAAGAGCGGGATCAGGCAGACACGGATCAGCACCACCAGCGAGACGATGGACAGACCCCACGCAGCTCCACTGTCCGGATCGAAGATCAGGCCGAAGAACGAGTGGAACTGGACGATGATCCAGGAAACTGCGTAATAAAGAGGTTTGAGGATCGTGTCCACGAATCAGGCTCCTTGGGCGTTGGGCGGAGTCTCGGGCTGGGCGACAGGCTCAGGGACGGTCGTCCCGCCCAGGCGGCTCCTCAGCCGCTGATGCCAAACCGGGCGCTTCCGGGGAGGGACGTGGTCGACGCCACCGAGCGACCACGGATTGCACCGCAGGATGCGCCAAGCGGTCAGCGCAGTCCCCTTGACCGCGCCGTGCCGGTCGATGGCCGTGTAGCCATAGTGCGAGCACGACGGGTAGTACTTGCAGACCGGGCCCAGCAGGGGGCTGATGGTCCACTGGTAGATCTTGATCAAAAGCAGCAGCGGGTACTTCACTGTGCGCTCCCTCCCGGGTCCCGTCCGGGAGCCCGGGGGCCGGCGGAGGTACCGCCGTTCGCAGCCCCGGGGGGATTGCTGCCTTTCGGCGCCCCTCCGAGCAGCCGCTCCAGAGCGGCGTCCAGGTCGCGGGCCAGCTGGTCGTACTCCGCCGCGCCCGCGCCGGGCAGGGCCCGTACGACAACCAGGCTACCGGCGGGCAGCCGGTCCAGCCGGTCGCGCACGAGATGGCGAAGCCTGCGCTTGACCCTGTTGCGGACGACCGCGACGCCAACGGCCTTGCTGACGACGAAACCCGCACGCGCCGGGGGAACACTTCCCCCCGCTGCGTGCGGGTCCGTTGCACCGCTGCGGCAATGCACGACAAGGAGCGGGCGACCGGCCCTGCGTCCCCGGCGTACCGCGGCCGCGAAGTCCTCGCGCCGCCTCAGCCGATTTTCGGTAGGCAGCACGTCATGGACCTAGGTCGGGCTGCTCAGGCCGACAGACGGGCGCGGCCCTTGCTGCGGCGCGACGCGAGGATCGCGCGGCCGGCACGGGTCCGCATGCGCAGACGGAAGCCGTGGGTCTTCGCGCGGCGGCGGTTGTTCGGCTGGAAGGTGCGCTTGCTCACTCGGGGGCTCCAGAGATCTTTGATGTCTCGTACGAGACGGATGTGGGGCGTCGACTGGCTGTCACCGTGCGCCCACGAGTAGCTCGCCACGCCCGAGTGCACCGCTACACGATCACGAGAGCGCGATCTTTGCCCATCGGAGGCAGGCGGCAGCAGCCATCGACAACTCGACCGGTTCACGGTACGCGGGGCTACGCCATCCGGTCAAACCAGCTCCGCGACGGTGCGGACAGCCTCCGCCAGGACACACTATGCACAGCCTGTGGACAACAACTTGAATCCCCAGGCCCGCCCTGACTACCGTGGCTGAACTCCATTTCCTTCCCGCCCGTCCTGAGAATCACACATTCGTGGGACTGTGAGAGAGCGTGCCCTGTGGCTGATGTACCTGCCGATCTTGCCGCAGTGTGGCCACGTGTACTCGATCACCTCTTGCGGGCCGAGGCCGATGGCCTCAAGCCCAAGGACCAGGACTGGCTCAAGCGGACCCAGCCCCTGGCGCTGGTCGCGGACACCGCACTGCTCGCCGTGCCCAACGAGTTCGCCAAGGGTGTGCTCGAAGGCCGGCTGGCGCCGCTGATCGGCGAGGCGCTCAGCCATGAGTGCGGCCGCCCGATCCGGATCGCGATCACCGTCGACGACTCCTCCGAGGAGCCGCCGGCCCAGCCGCCCGCTCCGCCCCAGCAGCACGGCCAGCACCCGCAGACGCAGACGCAGCGCGACGGCTACGACGGGTACGAAGCGCGCCACGACGCGCGCCACGACTCCCGGCAGGGCTACGGGCACCAGCCCGACGACCTCCCCACCGTCCGGCCCGCGTACCCGGACTACGACCGGCCCCGGCACGAGCCCGGCGCCTGGCCGCAGCACTCGGTCACCGACGCGGTCGGCCCGCGCGAGGAGTACGGCTGGCAGCACCACACCGGCTACCCGGAGCGCGAGACGTCCTCGGAGCAGTGGCGCGAGCCGTACGGCTCCGGGCCGCCCGCGCACCTCCAGCAGCACCCGAACGACTACCGCTCCCAGGGGCCGGACCGCGGCGCGCCGCGTCCCCCCGAGGGCCCGCGCCCGCCGTACGAGCAGCAGCGGCGCGATCTGCCCGAGCTGCCGCCGCCCGGCGGCCGGCCCGGCGGCCCCGGCTCCCCGCTGCCGGCGCCCAGCGGCGCCCCCGGCCCGCTCGCCGCGCAGCCCGCGCCGGCGACCGGCCCCGGCGAGCCGACCGCGCGGCTGAACCCGAAGTACCTCTTCGACACCTTCGTCATCGGCGCGTCCAACCGCTTCGCGCACGCCGCGGCGGTCGCGGTGGCCGAGGCGCCGGCCAAGGCGTACAACCCGCTGTTCATCTACGGGGAGTCCGGCCTCGGCAAGACCCACCTGCTGCACGCCATCGGGCACTACGCGCGCAGCCTCTACCCCGGTACCCGGGTGCGGTACGTGAGCTCGGAGGAGTTCACCAACGAGTTCATCAACTCCATCCGGGACGGCAAGGCGGACGCGTTCCGCAAGCGCTACCGGGACATGGACATCCTGCTCGTCGACGACATCCAGTTCCTGGCGAGCAAGGAGTCGACGCAGGAGGAGTTCTTCCACACCTTCAACACCCTGCACAACGCCAACAAGCAGATCGTGCTCTCCAGCGACCGGCCGCCCAAGCAGCTGGTCACCCTGGAGGACCGGCTGCGCAACCGCTTCGAGTGGGGCCTGATCACGGACGTCCAGCCGCCCGAGCTGGAGACCCGGATCGCGATCCTCCGCAAGAAGGCGGTCCAGGAGCAGCTGAACGCGCCGCCGGAGGTGCTGGAGTTCATCGCGTCCCGGATCTCGCGCAACATCCGCGAGCTGGAGGGCGCGCTGATCCGGGTGACGGCGTTCGCGTCGCTCAACCGGCAGCCGGTGGACCTGGGGCTCACCGAGATCGTGCTGAAGGACCTGATCCCCGGGGGCGAGGACACCGCGCCGGAGATCACCGCGACCGCGATCATGGCCTCGACCGCCGACTACTTCGGGCTGACCGTGGACGATCTGTGCGGCTCCTCGCGGAGCCGGGTGCTGGTGACGGCCCGCCAGATCGCCATGTACCTGTGCCGGGAGCTGACCGATCTCTCGCTGCCGAAGATCGGCGCGCAGTTCGGCGGCCGCGACCACACCACCGTGATGCACGCCGACCGCAAGATCCGCGCGCTGATGGCCGAGCGGCGCTCCATCTACAACCAGGTCACCGAGCTGACCAACCGCATCAAGAACGGCTGACGGGCGGCCCGCCGGCCGCCACCGCCGTCCAGGGCGCTCCGGGATCCCGTCCCGGGGCGCCCTTCGCCGTACGGGCCCCGGAGCCGCGTCGTACAGCGGTGGAGAGGCGTCCTACGGCCCCGGAAGACCCCGTGGGGACGGCTTCCGGAGGTGCTCGCGGCCGGTCCGGGACGGTGTCGGCGCCCTCCGCCGCCGTCCCGAGCCTGTGGAAGCCGCCCGGCGCTGTTCGATTCCGGGCGAGGTCACGGCCTCTCTCCACAGATTGGGCAAGAATCTTCCGTCCACAGGCTGGGGAGGGGAAAGTTATCCCTGTGGGATCCACAGGCCGGGCCCTCAAAGGATCATCCTGCGAGGTCAGCCGGGTGTGGAATTGTGGCCAACCGTCATCCACAGGCTGTGGACAGACTCTTCGTCCACAGGAGTGGCGGCGGGTTGTCCACCGGCCGCCCACAGGAGAAGCGCCGTTGTCCCCAGTGATCGCCGGCTTCTCCACACCGCTGTCCACTGTTCGGCAACACAACACCCCTCCTCACTGCCGCGAGTGAAAGCGGTCACACCGACTCGGTGGGTTGGGCTGTGGGGAACGTGGGTAAACCTGGGGACGGCACTGGGGAGAAGTGCCCCTGCCCTGTGCACGGGGTGTGCAGAACTTCCGGCGATCCACAGCCGGGCCGGGTTATCCACGGCGGCCACCCACAGGGCCGGTGGACAAAAAATCCGCGCTGACCTGCGCAAAGTGAGTTGTCCACCGTTTCCACAGGGCCTACTACTACGACCACGGATATCAACCGGGGAATTCGCTCGGAACCGGGCCCTGTGCACAACCCGGCTCCGGAGCGCGCCGCTCCGTCCGAGCCGACTTGACCCCGAGCCGCACGGGCTCCCCGCGGCGTACGTCAGACTGGTCTGGCGGCAACCCAGCCGACGACGACGAAGAGCCAGCAGGGCGAGAGCCAGCAACAGCAGGAGGCGGTTTCCGGTGAAGATCCGGGTGGAGCGCGATGTACTCGCGGAGGCAGTGGCCTGGGCGGCCAAGAGCCTCCCGGCCCGTCCGCCGGTGCCCGTCCTCGCGGGCCTGCTGCTGAAGGCCGACGACGGCGCGCTGAGCCTCTCGGGCTTCGACTACGAGGTCTCGGCGCGGGTCTCGGTGGAGGCCGAGGTGGAGGAGGAGGGCACCGTCCTCGTCTCCGGCCGGCTGCTCGCCGACATCTGCCGGGCCCTCCCCAACCGCCCGGTGGAGATTTCCACCGACGGTGTACGGGTGACCGTGGTCTGCGGCTCCTCCCGCTTCACCCTCCACACCCTGCCTGTGGAGGAGTACCCCTCGCTGCCGGCCATGCCCACCGCCACCGGCACCGTCTCCGCCGAGGTCTTCGCCGCGGCCGCCGCCCAGGTGGCGATCGCCGCCGGCCGCGACGACACGCTGCCGGTGCTCACCGGCGTGCGGATCGAGATCGAGGGCGACACCGTCACGCTGGCCTCCACCGACCGCTACCGCTTCGCGGTCCGCGAGTTCCTGTGGAAGCCGGAGAGCCCGGACGCCTCCGCGGTCGCGCTGGTCCCGGCCAAGACACTGCTGGACACCGCCAAGTCGCTGAGCGGCGGCGACACCGTCACCCTGGCGCTCTCCGGCTCCGGGCAGGGCGAGGGCCTGATCGGCTTCGAGGGCGCCGGGCGGCGGACCACCACCCGCCTGCTCGAAGGCGACCTGCCGAAGTACCGCACCCTCTTCCCCACGGAGTTCAACTCCGTCGCGGTGATCGAGACCGCCCCGTTCGTCGAGGCCGTCAAGCGTGTCGCGCTGGTCGCCGAGCGGAACACCCCGGTCCGGCTGAGTTTCGAGCAGGGCGTGCTCATCCTGGAGGCCGGCTCCAGCGACGACGCACAGGCTGTGGAAAGGGTCGACGCCGACCTGGAGGGCGACGACATCTCGATCGCCTTCAACCCCGGCTTCCTGCTGGAGGGCCTGTCGGCGATCGACTCCCCGGTGGCCCAGCTGTCGTTCACCACCTCCACCAAGCCCGCGCTGCTGAGCGGCCGCCCCGCCAAGGACGCCGAGGCCGACGACGCCTACAAGTACCTGATCATGCCCGTCCGCCTCTCCGGCTGACGGCGGCGGACGGCTCTCGTACCGACCCGGGCCCCGGCCGCTGCGCCGGGGCCTTGCGGCGACCGGCTGACAGGCCCCGATGAGCGGCTGAGCCCACAGCTGTGCACAGGGTCCCGGGCGTAGGCTCGGACTCGGGTACGAACAGCAACGACTATGTGCAAAGAGGGTCTCTGATGGAGCTCGGTCTCGTCGGTCTCGGCAAGATGGGCGGCAACATGCGCGAGCGCATTCGCCGCGCCGGCCACACCGTCATCGGATACGACCGCAACCCCGACCTGGCCGATGTGGGCAGCCTCAAGGAGCTTGTGGACAGGCTCCAGGGCCCCCGGGTCGTCTGGGTCATGGTGCCGGCCGGCGCCGCCACCCAGTCGACCATCGACGAGCTGGCCGAGCTGCTCTCGCCGGGCGACCTCGTCGTGGACGGCGGCAACTCCCGCTGGACGGACGACGAGAAGCACGCCGAGGAGCTGGCGGCCAAGGGCATCGGCTTCGTGGACTGCGGTGTCTCCGGCGGCGTCTGGGGCCTGGAGAACGGCTACGCGCTGATGTACGGCGGCTCCAAGGACGACGTCGCCAAGGTGCAGCCGGTCTTCGACGCGCTCAAGCCCGAGGGCGACTTCGGCTCGGTGCACGCCGGCAAGGTCGGCGCCGGCCACTTCGCGAAGATGGTCCACAACGGCATCGAGTACGCGATGATGCAGGCGTACGCCGAGGGATGGGAGCTGCTGGAGAAGGTCGACTCCGTGGAGAACGTCCGCGAGGTCTTCCGCTCCTGGCAGGAGGGCACGGTCATCCGCTCCTGGCTGCTGGACCTGGCCGTCAACGCCCTCGACGACGACGAGCACCTGGAGAAGCTGCGCGGTTACGCCGCGGACTCCGGTGAGGGCCGCTGGACGGTCGAGGCCGCGATCGACAACGCCGTGCCGCTGCCGGCGATCACGGCGTCGCTCTTCGCCCGCTTCGCCTCCCGCCAGGACGACTCGCCGCAGATGAAGATGATCGCCGCGCTGCGTAACCAGTTCGGTGGCCACGCGGTCGAGAGCACGAAGTAAGCACCACCCGCACAACAGCTCAGCAGCCGGGGGAGGTCGGCGCACAGCTATGCACGTCACGCACCTGTCCCTCGCCGACTTCCGCTCGTACGCCCGGGTCGAGGTCCCGCTCGACCCGGGCGTCACCGCGTTCGTGGGGCCCAACGGGCAGGGCAAGACCAACCTCGTCGAGGCGGTCGGCTATCTGGCCACGCTCGGCAGCCACCGGGTCTCCTCGGACGCGCCGCTGGTGCGGATGGGCGCGGACCGCGCGATCGTCCGGGCCGCGGTCGTCCAGGGCGACCGGCAGCAGCTGGTGGAGCTGGAGCTCAACCCGGGCAAGGCCAACCGCGCCCGGATCAACAGATCGTCGCAGGTCAGACCGCGCGATGTGCTGGGGATCGTACGGACCGTGCTGTTCGCGCCGGAGGACCTGGCGCTGGTCAAGGGCGACCCCGGCGAGCGCCGGCGGTTCCTCGACGAACTGATCACCGCCCGCTCGCCGCGGATGGCCGGGGTGCGCTCCGACTACGACCGCGTCCTGAAGCAGCGGAACACCCTGCTGAAGACGGCGGCGCTGGCCCGGCGGCACGGCGGGCGGCAGATGGACCTGTCGACGCTGGACGTCTGGGACCAGCACCTGGCCCGGGCGGGTGCCGAACTCCTGGCCCAGCGGCTCGACTTGATCGCCGCGCTGGGGCCGCTGGCGGACAAGGCGTACGAGCAGCTGGCGCCGGGCGGCGGCCCGCTGGGGCTGGAGTACCGCGGTTCGGCCGGCGCGGCGATGGCCACCGCCACCAGCCGCGAGGAGCTGTACGAGGTCCTGCTGGCGGCGCTCGGCGAGGCCCGGCGCAGCGAGATCGAGCGCGGGGTGACGCTGGTCGGCCCGCACCGGGACGATCTGCTGCTCAAGCTCGGGCAGCTGCCCGCGAAGGGCTACGCCAGCCACGGCGAGTCCTGGTCCTACGCCCTGGCGCTGCGGCTGGCGTCGTACGAGCTGCTGCGGGCGGAGGGCAATGAGCCGGTGCTGGTGCTGGACGACGTCTTCGCCGAGCTGGACGCCCGCCGCCGGGAGCGGCTGGCGGAGCTGGTCGCGCCGGGCGAGCAGGTGCTGGTGACGGCGGCCGTGGACGACGACGTGCCGGACGTGCTGGCCGGCGCCCGGTACGCGGTCTCCGGCGGCACGGTGGAGAGGGCGGACCGGTGACCGAACCGCGACCGGAGGGGCCCAAGGCCCCCGAGCTGTCCGGCGTTGACCTGGCCCGCCAGGCGCTGGTGGCCGCCAAGGAGCAGGCCCGGGCCCGTGGTGCCGCGGTCCAGCAGCGAAAGCAGGCCCGCCGCGGCGGGCTCCGCTCGGGCGCGCGGGCGGACGGCCGGGACCCGCTGCCGCTGGGCGCCGCGATCAGCCGGCTGATCACCGAGCGCGGCTGGGAGACCCCGGCGGCGGTCGGCGGGGTGATGGGCCGCTGGCCGCAGCTGGTCGGCCCGGAGGTGGCGCAGCACTGCGAGCCGCAGCGGTACGACGAGCAGGCCCGCGTCCTGACGGTGCAGTGCGATTCGACGGCCTGGGCGACGCAGCTGCGGCTGCTGGCCCCGCAGCTGGTGGCCCGCCTCAATCAGGACCTGGGCCACGGCTCGGTCAAGATGATCAAGGTGCTGGGGCCGGGCGGCCCCGCCCGCCGGTACGGACCGCTGCGCGCGCCGGGCAGCAGGGGCCCCGGCGACACCTACGGCTGAGGCCCGGCCGGGGCGCGGAAGGCGTGGCGAGGGGGCGGTGTTTCACGTGAAACATCGCCCCCTCCGCCGTTCCCGCGGCCGGTCACGCGCTGTTTCACGTGAAACAGCGCACAGTCGTACGAGAGCGGTAAAGACGTGTGACGGAAGAGACTCCGCTCACGGTAGCCGGCGGTTGACAGCCCGAAGCGCTGAGTGCCGGTGTGAGCGTCCTGGGGCCCCGTCTCACATATGGGGAGTCGGCGGACGTCAGTTCAGGGCGGCACATGACGACTCAGGCGCCTGCAAACCCCCATGAGTGTCAGCGCCACCGGTACACTGGTAGCAATCCCGCCCACTCGCGGAACAAGTCGAACGACGAGCCGCTCCCACCTGTCCTTCCCGGGGAGATCCCAGCAGGTGCGGAAGGGCTCGTGCTGTGCCAGAAAGGGCGCTTCGTGGCCGACTCCGGCGACCTCAACGAGAACAACATGGCTTCTACCGAAGAGGGGGGTTCGGCCGGCGCCGTGGGCGACTCCTCGGCGGAGACGTCGTACGACGCCAGCGCGATCACCGTCCTCGAGGGCTTGGACGCGGTCCGTAAGCGCCCTGGTATGTACATCGGCTCCACGGGCGAGCGTGGACTGCACCACCTGGTGCAGGAGGTCGTCGACAACTCCGTCGACGAGGCGCTGGCCGGCCACGCCGACACGATCGACGTGACGATCCTGGCCGACGGCGGTGTGCGGGTCGTCGACAACGGCCGCGGTATCCCCGTGGGCATCGTCCCGTCCGAGGGCAAGCCGGCCGTCGAGGTCGTGCTGACGGTGCTGCACGCCGGCGGCAAGTTCGGCGGCGGCGGGTACGCGGTCTCCGGCGGTCTGCACGGCGTCGGCGTCTCCGTGGTGAACGCGCTGTCGACCCGGGTCGCGGTGGAGATCCGCACGGACGGCCACCGCTGGACCCAGGAGTACAAGCAGGGCGTGCCGACCGCCCCGCTGGCCCAGCACGAGGCCACCGACGAGACCGGCACCTCGGTCACCTTCTGGGCCGACCCGGAGATCTTCGAGACCACCACCTACAGCTTCGAGACGCTGTCCCGGCGCTTCCAGGAGATGGCCTTCCTCAACAAGGGCCTGACCATCACGCTCAAGGACGAGCGCCCGGACCACGTCGACGAGGACGGGCAGCCGCTCTCGGTGCGGTACCACTACGAGGGCGGCATCGTCGACTTCGTGAAGTACCTCAACTCCCGCAAGGGCGAGCTGGTCCACCCCACGGTCGTCTCGGTGGAGGCCGAGGACAAGGAGCGGATGCTCTCCCTCGACCTCGCGATGCAGTGGAACACCCAGTACAGCGAGGGCGTCTACAGCTTCGCGAACATCATCCACACCCACGAGGGCGGCACCCACGAAGAGGGCTTCCGCGCCGCGCTGACGGGCCTGATCAACCGCTACGCGCGCGAGAAGAAGCTGCTGCGGGAGAAGGACGACAACCTCACCGGCGAGGACATCCGCGAGGGTCTGACCGCGATCATCTCGGTCAAGCTGGCCGAGCCGCAGTTCGAGGGCCAGACCAAGACCAAGCTGGGCAACACCGAGGTCAAGACCTTCGTCCAGAAGGTCGTCCACGAGCACCTCAACGACTGGCTGGACCGCAACCCCAACGAGGCCGCGGACATCGTCCGCAAGGGCATCCAGGCGGCCACCGCCCGGGTCGCGGCCCGCAAGGCGCGCGATCTGACCCGCCGCAAGGGCCTGCTGGAGACCGCGTCGCTGCCCGGCAAGCTCAGCGACTGCCAGTCCAACGACCCGACCAAGTGCGAGATCTTCATCGTCGAGGGTGACTCCGCCGGCGGCTCGGCCAAGTCCGGCCGCAACCCCGAGTACCAGGCGATCCTCCCGATCCGCGGCAAGATCCTCAACGTCGAGAAGGCCCGGGTCGACAAGATCCTCCAGAACAACGAGGTCCAGGCGCTGATCTCGGCGTTCGGCACCGGCGTGCACGAGGACTTCGACATCGAGAAGCTCCGCTATCACAAGATCATCTTGATGGCGGACGCCGACGTCGACGGCCAGCACATCAACACCCTGCTGCTGACCTTCCTCTTCCGCTTCATGCGGCCGCTGGTCGAGGCCGGCCACGTCTACCTCTCCCGCCCGCCGCTCTACAAGATCAAGTGGGGCCGGGACGACTTCGAGTACGCCTACTCCGACGCGGAGCGGGACGCGCTGCTCGAGCGCGGCAGGCAGAACGGCAAGCGGACCCGCGAGGACTCCATCCAGCGGTTCAAGGGTCTCGGCGAGATGAACGCCGAGGAGCTGCGCGTGACGACCATGGACGCCGACCACCGGGTGCTCGGCCAGGTCTCGCTGGACGACGCGGCCCGTGCCGACGACCTGTTCTCGGTCCTGATGGGCGAGGACGTCGAGGCGCGCCGCTCGTTCATCCAGCGCAACGCCAAGGACGTCCGCTTCCTCGACATCTGAGCCCTGTCGGCCCGCACACCAGCCGCAGCTCGAAAGGACTTTGAACCACCATGGCCGACGAGAACCCCCCTGTGACCCCGGACGGCGTGACCGCCGAGGGCGCCCCCGCCACCATCGAAGGTGTCGGAATGCGCGTCGAGCCCGTCGGGCTCGAAACGGAGATGCAGCGCTCCTACCTCGACTACGCGATGTCCGTCATCGTCTCGCGCGCGCTGCCCGACGTCCGCGATGGCCTCAAGCCGGTGCACCGCCGCGTCCTGTACGCGATGTACGACGGCGGCTACCGCCCCGAGAAGGGCTTCTACAAGTGCGCCCGCGTCGTCGGCGACGTCATGGGCACGTACCACCCGCACGGCGACACCTCCATTTACGACGCGCTGGTGCGCCTGGCCCAGCCGTGGTCGATGCGGATGCCGCTGGTCGACTCCAACGGCAACTTCGGCTCCCCGGGCAACGATCCGGCCGCGGCCATGCGGTACACCGAGTGCAAGATGGCGCCGCTGTCGATGGAGATGCTCCGGGACATCGACGAGGAGACCGTCGACTTCCAGGACAACTACGACGGCCGCAACCAGGAGCCGACGGTCCTGCCGGCCCGCTTCCCCAACCTCCTGATCAACGGCTCGGCCGGTATCGCGGTCGGTATGGCCACCAACATCCCGCCGCACAACCTCCGCGAGGTCGCCGAGGGCGCGCAGTGGGCGCTGGCCCACCCCGAGGCGTCCAGCGAGGAGCTGCTGGACGCGCTGATCGAGCGGATCAAGGGCCCCGACTTCCCCACCGGCGCGCTGGTGGTGGGCCGCAAGGGCATCGAGGAGGCGTACCGCACCGGCCGCGGCTCCATCACGATGCGCGCGGTGGTCGAGGTCGAGGAGATCCAGAACCGCCAGTGCCTGGTGGTCACCGAGCTGCCCTACCAGGTCAACCCGGACAACCTCGCCCAGAAGATCGCCGACCTCGTCAAGGACGGCAAGATCGGCGGCATCGCGGACGTCCGCGACGAGACCTCCTCGCGCACCGGCCAGCGGCTGGTCATCGTCCTCAAGCGGGACGCGGTCGCCAAGGTCGTCCTCAACAACCTCTACAAGCACACCGATCTGCAGACCAACTTCGGCGCGAACATGCTCGCGCTGGTCGACGGCGTGCCGCGGACCCTCTCGCTGGACGCGTTCATCCGCAACTGGGTCACCCACCAGGTCGAGGTCATCGTCCGCCGGACGAAGTTCCGGCTGCGCAAGGCCGAGGAGCGCGCGCACATCCTGCGCGGTCTGCTCAAGGCGCTGGACGCCATCGACGAGGTCATCGCGCTGATCCGGCGCAGCGACACCGTCGAGGTGGCCCGCGAGGGCCTGATGGGCCTGCTGCGGATCGACGAGATCCAGGCCAACGCCATCCTGGAGATGCAGCTGCGCCGGCTGGCCGCCCTGGAGCGCCAGAAGATCACCGCCGAGCACGACGAGCTCCAGCGCAAGATCAACGAGTACAACGCGATCCTCGCCTCGCCCGAGCGGCAGCGCCAGATCATCAGCGAGGAACTGGCCGCGATCGTCGAGAAGTACGGCGACGACCGCCGCACCCAGCTGGTGCCCTTCGAGGGCGACATGTCCATCGAGGACCTGATCGCCGAGGAGGACATCGTCGTCACCGTCACCCGCGGCGGCTACATCAAGCGCACGAAGACGGACGACTACCGCGCGCAGAAGCGCGGCGGCAAGGGCGTGCGGGGCACGAAGCTCAAGGAAGACGACATCGTCGACCACTTCTTCGTCTCCACCACCCACCACTGGCTGCTGTTCTTCACCAACAAGGGCCGGGTCTACCGCGCCAAGGCGTACGAGCTGCCCGACGCCGGGCGGGACGCCCGCGGCCAGCACGTCGCCAACCTCCTGGCCTTCCAGCCGGACGAGCAGATCGCGCAGATCCTGGCGATCCGCGACTACGAGGCGGCGCCGTACCTGGTCCTGGCCACCAAGGCCGGCCTGGTGAAGAAGACCCCGCTGAAGGACTACGACTCGCCCCGCTCCGGCGGCGTGATCGCGATCAACCTCCGCGAGCGGGAGGACGGCACCGGCGACGAGCTGATCGGCGCCGAGCTGGTCTCGGAGACCGACGACCTGCTGCTGATCAGCAAGAAGGCCCAGTCGATCCGCTTCACCGCGAGCGATGACGCGCTGCGCCCGATGGGCCGGGCCACCTCCGGCGTGAAGGGCATGAGCTTCCGCGAGGGCGACGAGCTGCTGTCGCTGAACGTCGTCCGGGCCGGCACCTTCGTCTTCACCGCCACCGACGGCGGCTACGCCAAGCGCACCGCGGTCGACGAGTACCGCGTCCAGGGCCGCGGCGGCCTCGGCATCAAGGCCGCCAAGATCGTCGAGGACCGGGGTTCGCTGGTCGGCGCGCTGGTCGTCGAGGACACCGACGAGATCCTGGCGATCACGCTCGGCGGCGGCGTGATCCGCACGCGGGTCAACGAGGTCCGGGAGACCGGCCGTGACACCATGGGCGTCCAACTGATCAACCTGGGCAAGCGGGATGCCGTCGTCGGCATCGCGCGCAACGCCGAGGCCGGCCGGGAGGCCGAGGAGGTCGACGGGGCCGGCGAGCCCGAGGAGACCGGGGCGGCCGAGGAGTCCGGGGCCACCGCAGCCGGGGGCGAGCAGTCCGCGGCGGAGTAGCACGAGGAGTAGAGCGTGAGTGGAGCCACGGGCGCTGCGGCGGGTGGAACGGGAGTCACACCGGACTCCGCGGAGGAACCCGCACCGGGTAAGGAGCGCAGCGCCCGTGGCTCCGCCGCGTCCGGCGGCACCCGCCGCGAGGACGCCCACGAGGGGGGAACGATGAGCAGTACCCGGCAGCCGCAGCCCCAGCCGCAGCCGCGGGGCGGCGCACAGCAGCCGTACGAGCCGCCCCAGGCGTACCGCACGGGCGGCGGGAGGGACGAGGCCGGACCGGCCGTGCGCGCGCCGCGTACGGGCGCCGGGACGGTCCCGCGCACCCGCAAGGCCCGGCTGCGGGTCGCCCGCACGGATCCGTGGTCGGTGATGAAGGTGAGCTTCCTGCTCTCCATCGCGCTGGGGATCTGCACGGTGGTGGCGGTGGCGGTGCTGTGGATGGTGATGGACGCGATGGGCGTCTTCTCCACCGTCGGCCGGACGATCAGCGAGGCGACCGGCTCCGCCGAGGGCGGCGGCTTCGACCTCCAGTCGTTCCTCTCGCTGCCGCGGGTGCTGCTGTTCACCTCGGTCATCGCGGTGATCGACGTGGTGCTGGCGACCGCGCTGGCCACCCTCGGCTCGTTCATCTACAACCTCTCCGCGGGCTTCGTCGGCGGGGTGGAGCTGACCCTCGCGGAGGACGAGTGAGCCCCTGCGGGGGCCGCCGGCACCGGGCGTTCCCAGGGCTTCGGGAACCGATTTTGGGAACGCCTCTGAAGTGCGCTAATCTTTCGGTGCAGCGAACGAGCGGCTATAGCTCAGACGGTTAGAGCGCTTCCCTGATAAGGAAGAGGCCCCAGGTTCAAGTCCTGGTAGCCGCACCGCCCAGACGGCCCGGCCGGAGGATTCTCCGGCCGGGCCGCTGCTTTTGCCGCGCCTTCGCCGCGCCTTCGGCGGGGCGGGAACCGCGGGCCCGGTGCGATTCGTTGGGAAGAGGCGGGAGTTGAGCTCCGCCGGGCGCCTCCGTACGGGGTGTTGCCCGGCGCGGGCTAGATAACCGATCGGTATCGACCGGTGTGTATCATCGGCCGACAAAGGGTCCCCTACGTCAACGAAAGACGAGGTCGCGCGGTGAAGAAGCTTCTCCTGGTCGCACTGGCCGCCATCGGCGGGCTCCTCGTGTACCGCCAGATCCAGGCGGATCGCGCCGAGCAGGATCTGTGGACGGAGGCGACCGACTCCGTGCCCGCAGGTTCGGGTGTGTGAGCACCACACAGCACAGACAGTTCGTATGGACCCCGGTTGCCCAAGGGCGGCCGGGGTTTCGTACGTACCGGGGCCGGGCGGAGCCCTGTGAGTTTGCCATCGCACACGAGTAATTTGCGGCAGCGAATCATCTGGTGGTGACGCCGGGGTCCGGGGTGGGACCGGCAGGACGCGAGGGGGACGACGAGGACATGGCACGACCACCACGCAGCACGGTGACGCTGGTCGGAGGGGTGCTGCTGGCGCTGGCCGGGGCGGTGGTGCCGGCCGCCGCGGCGCCCCCGTCGCCGGCCGGCGGTGGCGGGGCCACGGACGCCCGGTCGCCGGTCCGCCAGGTGCAGCGCGACGGCCAACTCGCCGCGCGGGGCTACCGGTTCCAGGGGCGGCCGATCCGCGGCGCGACCGGGCAGCAGGGCGCGCCCGCCCTCTCCCCGGGGCAGTATCTGGACAGCATCGGGCCCAACGAGAAGCGGTACTACGCCGCCGATCTGGACGCGGCGTCGGCCGCGGACTTCTCGGCGACCGCGGTGCCGCCGTCCGGTGCCTCCGTCGATCTCGTCGACTCCCTCACCACCAAGATCGTCCGCAGTGGGAGCGGCACCTGCGACTCGGCCGCCGCCATGTTCGGGCAGCGGGAGGGCGCCGCCCCGCTGACCTCGGCCGTCAGCCGCGTCCCGACGCGGAGCGGGACCGGCACCTGCGATACGGCAGGGCGGTATCTGCTGGTGGTCGAGCGCCACGCGGCCCATGGAGCGGACGCCGCGCGCTGGCCGGTCGAGCTGATGTTTCACGTGGAACATCCGCTGGCGAAGGGCGCCACCCCCGCACCGCCGGCAGCGGACTACGGCGCCGGCGGCAAGGACGCCGCACTGCCCACCACCGCGCCCCGGGACGCCGCCGGCGGCACCGGCTTCAACGACGCCCGGCCGCTGGGCCCGGGCGTCTGGCGGGACCGGATCCTGCCCGGGCAGACGCTCTGGTACAAGGTGCCGGTCGGCTGGGGCCAACAGCTGCGGTACGACGTGGAGTTCGCCGGCGCACCGCGGTCCGGCCACGGCTCCCCCTACTCCTTCGCCGGCACCCAGGTCTACACGCCGTTCCGGGCGCCGGTCGGCAACGGCACCGGGGTGTTCAACCCGCAGGTCCCGTACAACGGGCGGGCGGCCTCGCTGAGCATGGGCACGGTGCCGGTCTCCTGGACCAACCGCTACGAGGCGCGGTCCAACATCAAACCCGCCCACGCCGCGGGCGACTTCACCATCGCGGTGACCCTCGGCGCCCGGGCCGCCGAGATCGCCAAGGACGCGCCGGTCGGTGTGGTGCTGCGGGTCGCCGTCCTCGGCCGGGCGGAGGCCGGACCGGAGGCGGCCGCCAGGAGCCGGGCGGAGGGCGGCGGTACGGGCTCCCCGGGCACGGGCGCGACGGGCGGCTGGCCCGCGATCCGGGTCGCCGGGGTCTCCGTCGGCGTGGTGGGCGTCCTGCTGCTCGCGGGCCTGGGGCTGTCGTACGTGGTGGCCCGGCGGAAGGCCGGGGCGTACGGGCGGGGGTGAGCGGGCGTCGGGCGGCGCGGTGGCCGACGAGGTGCGGTGGCGCGGTGCGCGCCGGCCGGCAGCCCGGCGAACGTCCTCAGCCGGCCAGCAGCGCCCAGACGCCGATGGCGATGCAGAGCAGCGCCACGATCAGGACCGGGACCGCGACCTTCGGGGGCGGTCCCGGTTTCCGTACCGGGCCTCCCGCGGGAGCCGGCACGGGCGCCCCGCCCGCCCCGGTCGTTCCGGTGGTTGCGGCCGGGGGCCGGTCCGGAAGCGGGGGCCGGCCGGCGGTGTACGGGCGGGTCGCCGGCGGCGCCGGGACGGTTCCCCGCGGCGGGGTGCCCACCGGGGGCGGCCCGGGCGGCGGCGGAGGCAGGGACGGCGGGGTGCTCGGTGGCGGCGGCACCGCGGGCTCCGGCGGCGCGAGGTGGAAGCCGGCGGTGCCGGGGCGGGAGCCGGGCCCGGGATCCGAGCCGGGGGCCCTACCGGCACCTGCCCCCGTCCCCGTACCGAAGGCGCCAGTGCCACCGCCGGCCCCGGAACCACCGCCAGGCACCCAGGGACCACTGCCAGGGGCCCCAGGATGCCCACCAGGCGCCCCCGGCCGACCGTCACCAGGCCCAGTGGCCCCACCAGCCCCACCGGGCTCAGGAGAGCCACCCGCAGCCGCACCGGGACCGGCGGCCGCCACCGTCGTGCTGCTCCCCGTGGCGCCGTCCCCGCCCTCCGCCGGGCGCAGCGGCCCCTCCGGTCCGAAGCCGGCCGGCAGCGGCCCGATGTGGTCGAAGACCTCGACGACCTCGTCCTCCAGCGTCAGCTCCGGCAGCAGCTCGGCCGCCGCCAGCAGCGCCTTCCGCGCCCCCGTCGCGGTCTTGAAGCGCGCGTCCGGATCCGGGTGCAGCAGCGACGCCAGCACCTGCCACAGCGGCTCCGGCACGTCCTCGGGGGCGTTCGGGATGCCGCCGTGGTCCAGGAACCGGCGGACCAGCGCCTCGGTGTCCGGCTTGGCGCCGGTGAGCAGGCTGAGCGCCACCAGCCCGGCCGCGAACAGGTCCGCCGGGAAGTCCGGTTCGGCGCCCAGCATCTGCTCCGGCGCGAAGTAACCGGGCGTCCCCACCACGTAGTTGGCCTCGGTCAGCCGCGGCTCGCCCTTGCGCATGGCGATGCCGAAGTCGGACAGCCGCAGATGCGGGCGGCCGGTGCCGGTCGCCTCCAGCAGGATGTTCGCCGGTTTGATGTCCCGGTGCACCACGCCCTCGGCGTGCACCGCGGTCAGCCCGGCCAGCAGCTGGTCCATCAGCGTGCACACCAGCCGCGCCGGCAGCGGGCCGTAATCCCCCGTCAGATGGGCCAGCGACCCGCCGTGCACCAGGTCCATGGTGAACAGCACCTGGTCGTCGTCCGCGGCCCAGCTCGCCGGGGCCAGGACGTGCGGATGGTCGATCCGCAGCGCCTGCTCGCGGACGAAGCGCAGCAGGGTGTGCGCATCGCTCTGCTGCAGCACCTTGGCCGCCACATAGCGGCGGCGCCGGTGGTCCCAGGCGCGCCAGACCGCGCCCACTCCGCCCCGTCCGATCGGGTCCACGAGCTCGTACCGACCGGCGAAGATCTCACCCATTGCGCCCCGTCCGCCGCTGGATCACGTCTCCGTACGGCCAACTCCCCGGTGGCCGGCCGCGGTTGTCAGCTCTGGTGCGACTCGTAGTGGGCCACCGCGTCGGCGGTGCGGCCGGCACCGTAGACCCGCAGGAACTCCGCGAGTTCGGGGTGGGTGGCGGCGAGGCTGTTCGCCGCGTCGATGATGTCGCCGGCGTCGGAGACCGACCGCAGCAGCGACTGGATCTCCCGCACCACCCGGCGCACCGTGGTGGCCCCCGTGGACGACGTGGTCTGCGCGGTGTTGTTCAGCACGGATCCGCCCGCCGTCTTCTTGATCTCCTCCATCCGGTCGGTGGCCTCGGCGGCGCTGACACTGCCGTCCGCCACCTGGCCGGCCAGCTCCTGGAGCGCCTGGACCCGCTGGACCACCGCCGGGTTGCCTATCTTGGCGCGCTGCCCGCTCATCAGCTGGGACAGCATCGGCGCGGAGAGCCCGAGTACGGCGGCCAGCCGGGCCTGGTTGAGGCCGAGATCGTCGATGAGCCGGCGGAACAGCGCGCCCAGAGGTTCGCCGTACCAGCTGCGCTGGAGCTCCCGGGCCCGCGCGGTGGCTTCCTGCTGTGCTGCGTCCATGCCGTCTCCCCTGTATCCCCGATCGCGCTTCGCTGCCGCGAATCTCGCGGAGCATCCTACGGAGAGCGACCGTGCGCGGCGATACCCGGTCGGGAAAGCGGCCCGACACCGGGTACCCTGTTCGGCGAAGGGGCCTTAGCTCAGTTGGTAGAGCGCTGTCTTTGCATGGCAGATGTCAGGGGTTCGACTCCCCTAGGCTCCACCCCCTACCCCTCTGACCTGTGGATACGCGGTCGGAGGGGCTTTTTGCATGCCGGTGCCCGGGCCGGCCGGCGCGCGATCGCCGGGCCGCGTCGGCGCCCCCAGGCATACGCCACCGGGCCGCGCCCCCTGGCAGGGGCACGGCCCGGTAGTGGCGGTGGCGGGGTCAGGCCGGGGTGTCGCCGTCGCGGTCGCCGGAGTCCTTTTCGTCCTGCTTGGCCTGGACATCGGGGGCGAGCGGGCTGCTCTGGCTGCCGTCGACGGAGCTGAGGTGGGCGCGGTCGCCGACCTCGGTGGGGGCCGGCGGCTCGACCAGCCAGTCCGGGTTGGCCTGCTTGTCCCACCACTTCCAGGCGGCCACCGCGCCGGCCGCGAGGACACCCAGCAGGGCCAGCCGCTTGGCGGCCCGGCCGCAGGCGCACCGGCGGCGCTGCTTCTTCTGGAGCTTGGCGATCTCCTCGGCGGTCACCTGGCCGCGGAGCGCGGCCAGCGCCGCGGCGCCCCGGGCGAGCGCCTCGTCGCGCACCGGCTCGGCGGCCGCGCGGGCACCGGCCACCGCGTTCTCCAGCCGCGGGGCGGTGAACTCGGCGGCCTGCCGGGCCGCCTTGCGGGTGCGGCGGGCCGCCTTGGCCGCCGCCGCGTCCACCTTCGGCGGCAGCGCCCCGCGGGCGTGCTCGATGCGCGGGGCGACGTGGCAGCCGTACTGGGCACGGGCCTGGTGGGCGGCCTCGGCGACCTTGGGGGCCAGCCGGGCGCGGGCCTCGTGCGTGTAGTGGACAGCGGCGTCCTTGGCCGTACCGGCATAGGGAGCCACCACCTCCGCTGCGTGCCGCACGCCGTCCTTTGCCGTGTGGGTCGCGGCGCGCACGCTGTCCTTGCGGGTCACGGGGATCCTCCTCCTCGGTGGTGTCCGGGTCCGGGGGCTGCTTCCCCCTGTGCTGTGTCGCCTGTCCACCCGATTGACGAGCATGCCCGCTTCGTACGCGTACGGCATGCGCGGGCGGGCATCCGGGTCATTGCGGACCTTCCGGAGTCTTGTGACGACAATGCCACGCGGTGCTCGTCCCACGCGGGAAATCAGTGCGACGTGCCACAAGAGGTGGCGGCCCGGCAGCCGGTACCCGCTTCATGCGAGGATCGGGGACCGTCAGTGAAGACTTATGGAAGGTAGACCGTGGCTGAGCAGCTGTACGCCACCCTGAAGACCAACCAGGGCGACATCGAACTCCGGCTCCTGCCGAACCACGCCCCCAAGACGGTCAAGAACTTCGTCGAACTCGCCAAGGGCGAGCGGGAGTGGATCGACCCCAAGACCGGGCAGCCGACCACCGCCCCCCTCTACGACGGCACCGTTTTCCACCGCGTGATCAGCGGCTTCATGCTGCAGGGCGGTGACCCGCTGGGCAACGGCACCGGTGGCCCCGGCTACCAGTTCGCCGACGAGTTCCACCCCGACCTGGCGTTCAACAAGCCGTACCTGCTGGCCATGGCCAACGCCGGCCCGGGCACCAACGGCTCGCAGTTCTTCATCACCGTCTCCCCGACCGCCTGGCTGACCGGCAAGCACACCATCTTCGGTGAGGTCAGCAACGAGGCCAGCAAGAAGGTCGTGGACGCCATCGCCGAGACCCAGACCAACCCGCGCACCGACCGCCCGGTCAACGACGTGGTCATCGAGTCGGTGGTCATCGAGACCCGCTGAGCGGTTTGACGCTCCCCGGGTGGTCCGGGGAACCATCGCGCCCCGTCCGGTCGTAGATGAGGAAGACGGGGCGCGCAGCGTGTCGCGGGGCGGGGCCGGGCGACGGCGGGCGGGCGTGCGGCTCGCCGCCGGGCGGCGCGCGCCGGCGCCCCGGTGAGCAGGAGGACGAGGGGACCCATGGACCAGCCAGGCAGCCCGCAGGAGCCGCAGCACGCGCACGGCCACGACGGCCTGCCCGGCTGCCACCGCCATCCCGACCGCCCGACCGGCATCCGCTGCACCCGCTGCGAGCGGCCGATCTGCCCGGAGTGCATGGTCAGCGCCTCGGTCGGCTTCCAGTGCCCGGACTGCGTCCGCACCGGCGGCGGCGCGGGCCCCGCCCCGCGGGCCAGTGCGCCGCGCACGATAGCCGGCGGCGCGGTCACCGCCGACCCGCGGCTCATCACCAAGATCCTGCTGGGCCTCAACGTCGCGCTCTTCCTCGCGGTGCTCGCGAGCGAGCAGTCCGGCTTCGACCTGGTCGGCCGGCTCGACATGCTCGGCCTGGCCGTCGACCCCAGCCGCTACCAGTGGGTGGGCGTCGCCCACGGCGAGTGGTACCGCCTGCTGACCGCGGTCTTCCTGCACCAGCAGTTCGCGCACATCGGCTTCAACATGCTCTCGCTGTGGTGGCTGGGGCCGCCGCTGGAGGCGGCGCTCGGCAGGCTCCGCTTCACCGCGCTGTACCTGCTCTCCGGGCTGGGCGGCAGCGCCCTGAGCTACCTCCTCGAGGCGCAGAACCAGCCCTCGCTGGGCGCGTCCGGAGCGATCTTCGGGCTGCTGGGCGCCACGGCCGTGCTGATGCGCCGGCTGCGCTACGACATGCGGCCGGTGCTGATCCTGCTCGTCCTCAACCTGGCCTTCACGTTCCTGTGGCCGAACATCGCCTGGCAGGCGCACGTCGGCGGGCTGGTCGTGGGCGCCGCGGTGGCGTTCGGGATGGTGCACGCGCCGCGCGAGCGCCGGGCGCTGGTGCACGCCGGGGCGTGCGCGGTGGTGCTGCTCGCGATCGTCGCCGTGGTGTGGGTACGGACCCTGCAACTGACCGGCTGAGGGTCCGCTCCCCGCGTTGTCCACAGTGCGTGGCGGATCTTGTGCATGCTGTGCGGAAACCCGCCTCGATGCCGTACGCTACGGCGTTTTCGCAGGCAGAAGCGGGGATGGCGGCCGGCCGGTGGGCCCGCCGCCGGTCACACCGGCGTCAACCCCCAGAGGGTTATCCACAGATCTTCTGAAGTTTTCCCCGGCTGTGGATAACTGTGTGGATGGCCTTGGGCAGGACTTGCGCTACGCCCCCTTAAAGCCCCGCGCTACTTCCACTGCGTGGAGACGCCGAACCCCACCGCGATGAAGCCGAACCCGCACACGATGTTCCAGTTGCCCATCGCCTTGACCGGCAGATCGCCCTCGGAGACGTAGAACAGCACGATCCACGCGAGCCCGATCAGGAACATCGCCAGCATCAGCGGCGCGACCCAGCCCCGGCCGGAGTTCAGCTTCAGGCTGGTGGTCTTCGCCGGCGGCGGCGTGAAGTCGTCCTTCTTGCGGATCCGTGACTTCGGCACGAGGAACTCTCCTGTCGATGTGCTGCTCCCCCCGCTCTCCACGGCGAACGGGCGGTCCCCCCACCGCGCGGAGCGGTACCGGACGGGAGCCAGGGTACGGACACGAGGGGAACGGATTTCCTTCCCGGGCGTCCGTTAGCGTAGTGCGTCCGCGGCGTCGTAAGGAGTAAGGGTACGTTGAGCACCACCGCCGGCTCCCCCGGGCGCCCTTCCCGCCCCCGGCTCCGCCCCGTCCGCCTCCTCACCCTCGTGGTCTTCGCCCTGGCCGGTCTGCTGTTCTGGCTGAGCTTCGACACCGCCCGCGGCACCAACCTCCGGTCCGACGACTCGATGCTGCGGCTCTCCGACCTGATCCAGGAACGCAGCCACAAGAACGGCCTCCAGGACGAGCGCAACGCCGGCCTGCGCGCCGAGGTCGATGCCCTGGCCCGCCGCGACACCGCCCCCTCCGCCGGCGCCGAGGCCCGGCTCAAGGCGCTGGAGAAGAGCGCCGGCAGCCGGCCGCTGACCGGTCCCGGCCTGACCGTCACCCTCACCGACGCCCCGCCGAACGCCACCCCGAAGATCCCCGGCATCCCCGACCCCCAGCCCAACGACCTGGTCATCCACCAGCAGGACCTCCAGGCCGTGGTCAACGCCCTCTGGCACGGCGGCGCCAAGGGCATCAAGGTCATGGACCAGCGGCTGATCTCCACCAGCGCGGTCCGCTGCGTCGGCAACACCCTGATCCTCCAGGGCCGCGTCTACTCCCCGCCCTACAAGATCACCGCGGTCGGCGACCGGGACGCCCTCAGCCGCGCCCTGACCGCCTCCCCGGCCATCCAGAACTACCTCCAGTACGTCAACGCCTACGGCCTCGGCTGGAAAGTCGACCAGCACGAGGCGGTGACTCTCCCCGGCTACTCCGGCACAGTGGACCTGCACTACGCACAGCCTGTGAAGCCGTGACCCGCGCCCCGCGGGACGGCGGGGAGGGGCGGCCGGATGACGGTGCGGTGGATCGTACGGACGGCCAGCGAAATCTGCGTCACCGCCGGCACCCTGATCGTCCTCTTCGTCGTCTACCTCCTCTACTGGACCGGCGTACGGGCCGACAGCGCCATGGACGGCGAGATCGGCCGGCTCCAGGACCAGTGGGCCGCCGGCCCGGTCGCCGCTGCTGGAACCCCCGCCCCGGCGCCCGCGCCCGCCGCCCCGCCCCGCCGCTACGCCCCGGGCCGCTCCTTCGCCGTGATGTACATCCCCCGCTTCGGGCCGGACTGGGCCAAACCCGTCCTGGAGGGCACCGGCACCGAGGTGCTCCAGCGCGGCCTGGGGCACTACGACCGCACCGCCCGCCTCGGCGCCACCGGCAACTTCGCCGTGGCCGGCCACCGCCGCACCTACGGCGACCCGTTCAAGGACTTCCCCCGGCTGCGGCCCGGTGACGCCGTGGTGCTCACCGACGGCACCACGTGGTTCACCTACCGCGTCGACAACCGCCCCTACACGACCCTGCCCACCGACACCGGCGTCCTCGACCCCGTCCCCCAGGAGTCCGGCTACACCGGCCCCGGCCGCTACCTCACCCTCACCACCTGCGAACCGGAATGGGGCCACAGCCACCGGCTGATCGCCTGGGCCCACCTCGATTCCACCCAACCCGTCGCCCAGGGAAGGCCATCGGCTTTGCCCGGCTGACCCACCCGCCCGCAGCCTCTCCCCTTACTCTGGTGTCGCAATCGACATCGTCAACGGCATCGGCAAGGGGACAGCGACAGCATGTACGGCTGGATCTGGCGGCATCTGCCGGGCAACACGTGGGTGAAGGCGCTGATCTCCGCGGTGCTCGTCCTGGCGGTGGTCTTCGTGCTCTTCCAGTGGGTCTTTCCGTGGGCGGAGCCGCTGCTCCCCTTCAATGACGTCACTGTCGACCAAGGGATGGCAGCCACCCGATGACCGCGCGGATTCTCGTCGTCGACAACTACGACAGCTTCGTCTTCAACCTCGTCCAGTACCTCTACCAGCTCGGCGCCGAGTGCGAGGTGCTGCGCAACGACGAGGTCGCCACGCGCCACGCCCAGGACGGCTTCGACGGGGTGCTGCTCTCGCCCGGGCCCGGTACGCCCGAACAGGCCGGGGTCTGCGTCGACATGGTCCGGCACTGCGCCGCCACCGGCGTCCCGGTCTTCGGCGTCTGCCTGGGCCTGCAGTCGATGGCGGTCGCCTACGGCGGCGTGGTGGACCGGGCGCCGGAGCTGCTGCACGGCAAGACCTCGCCGGTCCACCACGAAGGCGCCGGGGTCTTCGCCGGACTGCCCTCGCCCTTCACCGCCACCCGCTACCACTCCCTGGCCGTCGAGCCGGGCACCGTCCCGGACGAACTGGCCGTCACCGCCTGGACGGAGGCCGACGACGCCCCGGGCGGCCGGATCATCATGGGGCTGCGCCACCGCGAACTTCCCGTCGAGGGCGTGCAGTTCCACCCCGAGTCGGTGCTGACCGAATGGGGACACCGGATGCTGGCCAACTGGCTGGTGGAGTGCGGCGACCAGGGAGCGGTGGAGCGTTCGGCGGGGCTTGCCCCGGTGGTCGGCAAGGCCGGCGCGTGACCGACCTGCGCCCCGAGCGTGAAGGGCGGCCCTACGAGCCGCACGGGGAGCAGCCGTACGCGCCGCACGAGCCGTATCCGCCGGCCGCCGGCGCCCACCGGCGGACCGACGCGTTCGAGGCGGCGGTGGAGCGCCTGGACGACCCGCTGAACGACCCCCTGCCCGGCCCGGCCGCGACGCCCCTCCCCGACCCCTACGAGCCGGAGCGGCCGGCTGCTGCCGCCGCCGATGGCGGAGCGGGCGGGGGAGCGGCCGCGGCGGGCTCCCCGTGGTTCCGGCCCCACCAGCCGCCGGCGGCCGGCCCGCCTCTGGTTCAGCCACCGGCCCCGCCGCGCCCGGCCGCCCGGCACCGCAGGCCCGGCCCCGACGACACCCCGCAGGTGGCGGACCCGTACCGCGGGCCCGGCCCGGACGCCGACGCCTACGGCCAGGTGTCCGGCGGGCTCGGCACCGGCGCCTACCCCGCGCCCACCATCCGTCCCGGCACCTCGATACCCGGGCCGTACGGCGCCCCCGAGGGCCTGACCGCGCCCCTCCCCAGGATCTCCCCGCTGCTCCCGGCGCCGCCCGCGCCGACGGCGGCGGCCGGTTCCCCGTCGCACCGCGACGACGAGACCATGGCGCTGCGCCAGGCCGGACCGCGCGGCGCCGGCGGCGTCCCGGGCGATGTTTCACGTGAAACCGCCGCCCATGTTTCACGTGAAACCAGCCCCTACGTTTCACGTGAAACCGGCCTCGATGTTTCACGTGAAACGGGCGCGCATGTTTCACGTGAAACCAGCAGCCCCGGCGACGCCGATGTTTCACGTGAAACCGGCTCCGCGACAGCCGTTTCACGTGAAACATCGCCGCTGCCGGCCACCGGCGGCCGCGCGGCCCGCCGCAAGGCCGCCCAGGCAGCCACCCGACGCGGCGGCCGCCACGGCCGCCGGGGCACCCGCGCCGCCGCCCCGGCCACCGCCTCGGCCGCCGAGGCACCCAAGCCCCCCATGACCCGGGTCGAGGCCCGCCGCGCCCAGCGCGCCGCCAAGGACAGCCCCGGCCTGATCGCCAGCCGCGCGCTGGGCGAGGTGTTCATCACCCTCGGCGTGCTGATGCTGCTGTTCGTCACCTACCAGCTGTGGTGGACGAACGTGATGGCCGACGAGGAGGCGGGCGGCGCCGCCACCACCCTCCAGCACGAGTGGGAGAGCGGCCGCGGCGAGAAGAAGAACCTCGCGGACGGCGAACGCTTCGGGATCATGTACATCCCCAAGCTCGACATGAAGGCGCCGATCGCCGAAGGCATCGAGAAGAACACGGTCCTCGACCACGGCATGATCGGCCACTACGGCGCCAGCAGCGGCATCAAGACCGCGATGCCCTGGGACAAGACCGGCAACTTCGCCGTCGCCGCCCACCGCAACACCCACGGCGAGCCGTTCCGCTACATCAACCGCCTCACCAAGGGCGACAAGATCGTCGTGGAGACGCAGAACGCGTACTACACGTACGAGATGGAGAGCATCCTCCCGCAGACCTCCCCGAGCAACACCAGCGTGATCGGGCCGGTGCCGCCGGGGTCCGGTTTCACCGGTCCGGGCCGGTACATCACCCTGACCACCTGTACCCCGGAATTCACCAGTACCTTTCGGTTGATCGTCTGGGGCAAGATGGTCGACGAGCGGCCGCGGAGCAAGGGCAAACCGGAAGCGCTCGCCGGCTGAGCGGACAACTAAAAGGGGTGCGACGCGGTGACTGCCAGCGGAATCGACGAGGACAACGACCGGCCCGCGACGCCACCGGCGCCGCCCCGACGCGGCCGGCACATCGCCGCCGCGATCGTCAGCGTCATCGGTGAACTCCTCATCACGGCCGGCGTGATCATGGGCCTGTTCGTCGTCTACTCGCTGTGGTGGACCAACGTCCTCGCCGACCGCGAGTCCCACCAGCAGGGCGACCAGGTCCGCAAGCACTGGGCGGCGAAACCGGGCCCCAAGGGCCCGGGCGAGCTGGACACCAAGGACGGCATCGGCTTCCTGCACGTACCGGCGATGGATAACGGCGAGGTGCTGGTCAAGAAGGGCACCGACCCCGACGTCCTCAACGAAGGCGTCGCCGGCTACTACACCAAGCCCGTCAAGTCCGCCCTCCCTCAGGACGCCACCGGCAACTTCACCCTCGCCGCGCACCGCGACGGCCACGGCGCGAAGTTCCACAACATCGACAAGCTCAAGACCGGCGACCCGATCGTCTTCGAGACCAAGGACACCTGGTACGTCTACAAGGTCTACGCGACCCTGCCGCAGACCTCGAAGTACGACGTCAGCGTCCTCGACAAGATCCCCGCGGAGTCCGGCAAGCACCGCGCCGGCCGCTACATCACCCTCACGACCTGCACCCCGGTCTACACCTCGGAGTACCGCTACATCGTCTGGGGCGAGCTGGTCCGCACCCAGAAGGTCGACGCCGACCGCACCCCGCCCGCCGAACTCCGCTGACCCCGGCCCGCCCCCGCACACGGCGGAGCCCCGGCCGCCCGCCAAGGGCCGCCGGGGCTCCGCCGTATCCGCGCCGTATCTGCCGTACGGGCCGCGACCGTCCTGACGTCAGTGCTTCTTGCCGCCCCAGCCGAACGGTCCGCCGAAGATACCGCCGTCGTTGTTCCCGCCGTTGTCACCGTTGTTGCCGCCCGCGGTGGTCAGCTTCACGGGCGTCGACGCCGGGTCGGCCTGCGTCCCCGGCTGCGGGTCCACCGCCATCACCATCGCGTTGTCGTCCTGCGGACTGCCGTCCGCGAACTGGATGTTGGTGAAACCGGCCTGCTGCAGGATCTGCTTGGCGTCCTTCACCTTCTTGCCCCGCACCTCCGGGACCGCCGTCTGCGCCGACTTGCCGACCGTCAGCGTGATCGTCGAGCCCTGCGCCACCTGCTGGTTGCCGCCGGGGGACTGCGCGACGACCTTGCCGTTCTGCGCCGGGTCGGTGACGTTCTGGTCCGGCCCCCGCTTCACCGTGAAGCCCAGGTCCTGGAGCTGCTTCTGGGCCGCCGGGAAGTCCCGCCCGGTGACGTCCGGGACGGTCGCCTTCGGCGCCGCCTTGGCCACCGACAGCGTGATCGTCGCGTCCTTGGCGGCCTCGCTCTCCGCCTTCGGGTCCTGCGCGATGACGGTGCCCGGCGTGGCGTCGGACTCCTTCGACTCCTGCTGGATGTCGGTGAAGCCCTTGGCCGTCAGCATCTGCTTGGCCCGGTCGAAGGTGTACCCCGTCACATCCGGCACGGGGATCTTCACCGCACCCGAGCACATCGTGACGGTGACCGTCTCACCCTTGCCGATCGTGGTGTCGGCCGCCGGGGACTGCTCGGTGATCTGCCCCTTCTTCGCGTTGTCGCACGGCTTGCTGTCACCCTTGACGACCTTGAAGGAGCTGTTCTCGCCGTAGGACTTGGCCTCCGCCAGCGTCTTCCCGACGAGGTTCGGCACCGGGACGCTGTTGTTCTTCTTGCCGGTGAACATCGCCTTGCCGATGAAGATCGCACCGACCAGCACCAGGATCGCCGCCACCACCAGCAGGATCGTCGAGACGTTGCTCTTCTTCTGCCCGCCGCGCCGCCGGTCCCCGCGCTCCTCGTAGCCGTAGCCCCCGTCGTCCGGGTTCATCGGCGGCAGCATCGTGGTCTTCGGGCCGCCCGGGTCCTGGGCCCGCAGCATCGTGGTGGGCTGGTCCTGCTCGCCGTAGCCGCCCGCGCCCATCGCGGTGGTCGCCGCGACCGGCTGCCCGTCCAGCGCCGCCTCGATGTCGGCGCGCATCTCATCGGCCGACTGGTAGCGGTAGTCCGGGTCCTTGACCAGCGCCTTCAGCACGATCGCGTCCATCTCCGGCGTGATCTCCGGATCGAACGTGCTCGGCGGCTGCGGCTCCTCCCGCACATGCTGGTAGGCCACCGCCACCGGGGAGTCCCCGACGAACGGCGGCCGGACCGTCAGCAGCTCGTACAGCAGGCAGCCGGTGGAATACAGGTCGGAGCGGGCGTCGACCTGCTCGCCCTTGGCCTGCTCCGGCGACAGGTACTGCGCGGTGCCGATCACCGCGGCGGTCTGCGTCATGGTCATACCGGCATCGCCCATGGCCCGGGCGATACCGAAGTCCATCACCTTGACCTGGCCGGTCCGGGTCAGCATGACGTTGGCCGGCTTGATGTCGCGGTGCACGATGCCGGCCCGGTGCGAGTACTCCAGCGCCTGGAGCACACCGATCGTCATCTCCAGCGACCGCTCCGGCAGCAGCTTCCGGCCGGAGTGCAGCAGCTCCCGCAGCGTGGAGCCGTCCACGTACTCCATGACGATGTACGGGATCGACACCCCGTCGACATAGTCCTCGCCGGTGTCGTAGACCGCGACGATCGACGGATGGTTCAGCGAGGCGGCCGACTGGGCCTCACGGCGGAACCGGGCCTGGAAGGACGGATCACGGGCGAGGTCCGCCCGCAGCGTCTTCACCGCCACGGTGCGGCCCAGGCGGGTGTCATGCGCGAGGTAGACCTCCGCCATGCCACCACGGCCGAGCACCGAGCCCAGCTCGTACCGGCCGCCGAGGCGACGCGGCTCTTCCATAAGCTTCTCCAGCCCTCTCCGTCAGTCCCGACCGCACCCGTGCGTGGTCCGGCGGTGTGCTGTCCGGGCATACCGTACCCGGCACGCCGTACCGGACCGGGCCGGAGCCGAAACCTGATATCTGACCGGTACCGCCATGACCGGCGTCACCGCTCGCCTTCGATGACCGCCTCCATCACGCTCTTCGCGATCGGAGCGGCGAGCTTGCCACCGGCGATGTCGCCGCGGAGGGTGTCCGACCCCTCGATCACGACGGCCACCGCGACCGGGGTGCCCTTGCCGGTCTTCGCGTACGAGATGAACCAGGCGTACGGGTTGTCCTTGTTGTTCTCACCGTGCTGCGCCGTACCGGTCTTGCCACCGACCGTCACCCCGTCGATCTGCGCGTTGGTGCCCGTGCCCTCCTTGACCACGGTCTCCATCATGCTCTGGATCTTCTGGGCGTTCTCCGGGCTCAGCGGCCGGCTCATCTCCTGCGGCGTGTGCTGCTGGACCACGTTGAGGTTCGGCGCCACCAGCTGGTCGACCATGTACGGCTTCATCAGCTTCCCGCCGTTGGCGACCGCCGACGCGACCATCGCCATCTGCAGCGGCGTGGCGCGGTTCGACGCCTGCCCGATACCCGCCATCGCGTTCTGCGGCCGGTTGTCCTTGGGGTAGACGCTCTCCGCCGCCCGCACCGGCGTGTCGATCTTCGGGTTGTTGAAGCCGAACTTCTCCGCCTCGGCCTTCATCTTCGCGTTGCCGAGATCCGCGCTGATCTTGCCGAAGACGGTGTTGCACGACCACTGGAGCGCCACCCGCAGCGTCGCGTTCTCGCAGGGGATGTTGCCCTCGTTGTTCAGCGGCTGGTGCGCGGTGTCCGGCAGGATGTACGGCACCGGCGAATCGGTCTTGGTGTCGACATCGTGGTACAGCCCGCTCTGCAGCGCCGCCGACGCCGTGACCACCTTGAACGTCGAGCCCGGCGGGTATGTCTGCCGCAGCGCGCGGTTCAGCATCGGGTCGTCGGGGTTGTTCTTCTTCAGCAGCGCGTTGTACGCCTCGGCGTCCTTGTTGCTCATCCCCGCGAACGTCGACGGGTCGTACGACGGCGTGCTGGCCAGCGCCAGGATCGCGCCGGTCTCCGGGTTGAGCGCGACCACCGCGCCCTTCTTGTCCCCCAGCCCGTCGAACGCGGCCTTCTGCGCCTTGGCGTCGAGGGTGGTGACGACGTTCCCGCCCTTCTGCTTGCCGCCGGTGAACATGTCGACCGTGCGGCTGAAGAAGAGCCGGTCATCGGTGCCGGTCAGGATCGCGTCGTTCAGCTTCTCCAGCTGGTTGGAGTCGAACGCCTGCGACGCGTAGCCCGTCACCGGCGCCCACATCTTGCCGTTTTTGTACGTCCGCTTGTACTTGAAGTCGCCGCTGGACGTGGTCGTCGACCCGGTGATGGCCTTGCCGTCGACGATGATGTTGCCGCGCGGCGTGCTGTACCGCTCGATCGCCACCCGGCGGTTGTTCGGATCGTTCTTGAGCTGGTCGCTCTGCACGAACTGCACCCAGTTGACGCGGATGAGCAGGGCGAGGACGAGCAGGCCGCAGAAGACCGCGACCCGTCGCAGGGGCTTGTTCACGGGCGGACCACCTGGGTCATCTCGGCGTCGGTGGAGGGAGCGGGGGCGGGCGCGGGGCGGCGCGCGGTGTCGCTGATCCGCAGCAGGATCCCGACCAGCGCCCAGTTGGCGATCACGGACGAGCCGCCCTGCGCCAGGAACGGCATCGTCATACCGGTCAGCGGGATCAGGCCCGTCACACCGCCGGCCACCACGAAGACCTGCAGCGCGAACGCGCCCGACAGGCCCACGGCCAGCAGCTTGCCGAACGGGTCCCGCGCCGCCAGCGCCGTACGGATACCCCGCTCGATCAGCAGGCCGTACAGCAGCAGGATCGCCATCAGCCCGGCCAGACCGGTCTCCTCGCCGACCGTGGCGAGGATGTAGTCGCTCTTCGGGGCGATGCCGCCGATCAGCCGCGAGTAGCCCTGGCCCAGCCCGGATCCGAGGATCCCGCCGGAACCGAACGAGTACATCGCCTGCGCGGTCTCCGTGACACCGCCGTTGAGCAGTTGCAGCGGGTGGAGCCAGTTGTCGACGCGGACCTTGACGTGCGACTCGAACGTGGCCACCGCGACCGCGCCGCCGCCGCTCAGCAGCAGGCCGAACACGATCCAGCTGGTCCGCTCGGTCGCCACGTACAGCATGATCACGAAGAGGCCGAAGAACAGCAGCGAGGTGCCCAGGTCGGTCTCGAAGACCAGGATCATCAGGCTCAGCGCCCAGATCACCAGGATCGGCCCCAGGTCCCGGCCGCGCGGCAGATACAGGCCCATGAAACGCCGGCTGGCCAGCGCCAGCGCGTCCCGCTTCACCATCAGGTAGCCCGCGAAGAAGATCGCGATGATGATCTTCGCGAACTCGCCCGGCTGCAGCGACCCGACCCCCGGAATCGTGATCCAGATCCGCGCGCCGAACCGCGCCGGGAAGAAGATCGGCGCGATCAGCAGCACCAGCGCGACCACCATCGAGATGTAGGTGTAGCGCTGCAGGACCCGGTGGTCCTTCAGGAAGATCAGCACGCCGAGGAACAGCGCGACCCCGAGCGTCGACCACATCAGCTGACCCGGCGCCATCGCCCCGCCCAGCTGCGGCGTGCTGATCTGCGGCTCCTGGTCCAGCCGCCAGATGAACACCAGCCCCAGGCCGTTCAGCAGCGTCGCGATCGGCAGCATCAGCGGATCCGCGTACGGCGCCCACTTGCGGACGACGAGATGCGTCACACCCGCCAGCAGGCCCAGCCCCAGCGTGTAGCCCAGCGCCCCGGCGGGCACCGAACCGTCCTTCGCCAGGCCGACGTTGACATACGCGAACACCGGGATCAGCACCGCGAAGACAAGCAGGGCCAGCTCGGTGTTACGGCGACTCGGGGCGGCGAACGTGCCCACGGTCGTCGTGGTCGTTGTACTGCTCATGAAATCTCCGGCCCCCTACGCCCTCACTGCTGGGTGCTGCAATTCTTCTCCAGCTTCTGCTGCTCCTCGGAGGGAGTCCCGCTGGGGGTGGGTGTGGGGGTGGAGCCCGCCGCCGACGACAGCGCGCCGGCCACGCCGCTGCCGTCGCCGGCCGTACCGGTCTTCCCGCCGGCGGCCGTACCGGGCTTCGCGGGCCGGCCCTTGGCGCCGGCCGCCGCGCGCTCGGCGGCCTCCCGCCGCTCCTTGGCCTGGCAGGCGTTGGCCTGTTTGCCGAGCTCGGTGACCTTCTCGCTCGCCTGGTTGCGGTTGTCGACCGCGATGGTCTCCTTGACCTGGTTGCGCTGGTACACCGGCAGGTACTTGAGTTCGATCTCGGGGTGGTCCTCGTCGACGGCGTTCAGCTTGATCCACGCCAGGTCCTGGCTGATCCCGCGGTACAGCGCGACATGATCGTCCTTCGCGCCGACGAAGTACTGGGTCTGCGTCCAGCGGTAGCCCGCGTACAGGCCCCCGCCGACCACACCCAGCGCCAGCACCGTGAACAGCGACGCCTTCAGCCACTTGCCGCGCCGCCGCGGCTTGAGGAACTCCTCGTCGGTGAACGCCCCGAACGACCCCTGCGGCGCCCCGCCGGCGTCCGCCTCACCGCTCCCGGGCGGCCCGAAGGCACCCCCCGGCGCCGCGGCGGCGTCCCGGCGGCCCAGCTCCGCGGCGCGCGCCGCCGGCGTCTGCAGCGTGCTGGGGTCGTTGAGCTGGTTCTGGTTCTCGGCGACCGCGCCGACCACCACCGGGGTGTCGTTGAGCTGCCCGGCCGCGGCCTCCGTGCCGTCCACGTCCAGGACGTCGGCGACGATGCAGGTGATGTTGTCCGGACCGCCGCCGCGCAGCGCGAGCTGGATCAGCTCCTGCACCGTCTCGTGCGGCCCGTGGTAGCCGGCCAGGGTCTCTTCCAGCGTCTGGTGGCTGACCACCCCGGACAGCCCGTCCGAGCAGATCAGATACCGGTCCCCGGCCCGCACCTCGCGGATCGACAGGTCCGGCTCGACGTGGTCGCCGCTGCCCAGCGCCCGCATCAGCAGCGACCGCTGCGGATGCGTGGTGGCCTCCTCCTCGGTGATCCGGCCCTCGTCGACCAGCCGCTGCACCCACGTGTGGTCCTGGGTGATCTGCGTCAGCATCCCGTCCCGCAGCAGATACGCCCGGGAGTCGCCGACGTGCACCAGGCCGAGCCGCTGGCCCGTCCACAGCAGCGCGGTCAGGGTCGTGCCCATCCCCTCCAGCTGCGGATCCTCCTCGACCATCACCCGCAGCTGGTCGTTGGCGCGCTGCACCGCGGTGCCCAGGGAGGTGAGGATGTCCGAACCGGGAACGTCGTCGTCGAGCTGGACGAGCGTGGAGATCACCTCGGACGAGGCGACCTCGCCGGCGGCCTGGCCGCCCATGCCGTCCGCGATGGCCAGCAGCCGGGGACCGGCGTAACCGGAGTCCTCGTTGCCCTCACGGATCATGCCCTTGTGCGATCCGGCGGCGAAGCGCAGCGACAGACTCATGCGCACCTCACCCGTCGGCTCGGGGTACAGCCGGTCTCGTCGAGCCACACTGCCCACCCTCCGGTCGGGAGCACGCCCGGGTCCGTCGAGTGGACCGTTACGGCTCGCTCGCTCCGCTCGCTCATTGTCGTACTACTTCCGCAGCTCGATGACGGTCTTGCCGATGCGGATCGGGGCTCCCAGGGGAATCGGAGTCGCGGTCGTCAGTCGGGTCCGGTCAAGGTACGTGCCGTTCGTGGAACCGAGGTCCTCGACGATCCACTGGCCGTCACGGTCCGGGTAGATCCTGGCATGCCGGCTGGACGCGTAGTCGTCGTCCAGCACGATGGTGGAGTCGTGCGCCCGGCCCAGCGTGATCGTCTGGCCCTGGAGCGCGACCGTCGTGCCGGCCAGCGTGCCCTCGGAGACCACCAGCTTGGTGGGGGCCCCGCGCCGCTGCCGGCCCCCGCCGCGGCCGCCCTCCTGGCGGCGCGGCTGCTGCGGAGGGGCGGCGGCCTGGCGCTGGGTGCGCGGTTCCGACCCGCCGCGCCGGGCGGCGCCGCGCTGTGTGACGCGCGTGCCGAACAGATCGCTGCGGATGACCTGGACGGCCACGATGACGAACAGCCACAGTACGGCGAGGAAACCCAACCGCATGACCGTGAGGGTCAGCTCTGACATTGCCCCCGCTTCACCCTTCGGCTTGCCGGTAAACGATGGTGGTACTGCCCACGACGATCCGCGAGCCGTCGCGGAGACTAGCGCGGGTGGTGTGCTGCCCGTCCACCACGATGCCGTTGGTGGAACCCAGATCCTGGATCGTGGGAGGCGGTCCGACCCGGATCTCGCAGTGCCGCCGGGACACCCCGGGGTCGTCGATCCGCACATCCGCGTCGGTGCTGCGGCCCAGCACCAGGCTCGGACGCGAGATCTGGTGGCGGGTGCCGTTGATCTCGATCCACCGCCTGGTCTGCGCGTACGGCTGCGGCCCGGCGCCGGGCGGCGCCGTACGGGGCACCGGCGGCGTGCCGGGCGGCGGCGACGACGGCATCGGCGGCGCCACATGGCCGCCGGGGGGCGGTGGCGCGGCGGCCCGCGCGGCCGCGGCCTGCCCCGGCCGCTCCTGGGACGTGCTGGAGGCCAGCGTGCGGCTGCGGACGCGGTACAGGCCGGTGTCGAGATCGTCGGCCTTCTCCAGATGGACCTTGATCGGTCCCATGAAGGTGTACCGCTGCTGCTTGGCGTAGTCGCGGACCATGCCCGCCAGCTCGTCGCCGAGCTGGCCGCTGTACGGGCTCAGCCGCTCGTAATCCGGGGTGCTCAGCTCGACGATGAAGTCATTGGGGACGACCGTGCGGTCGCGGTTCCAGATGCTGGCGTTGTTGTCGCACTCGCGCTGCAGCGCGCCGGCGATCTCGACGGGCTGCACCTCGGACTTGAACACCTTGGCGAAGGTGCCGTTGACGAGACCTTCGAGTCGCTGCTCGAAGCGCTTCAGTACTCCCACGGGGCACCTCCTTCCCCAGTCTTCCTCAGGGTCGTCCTGATACTGCTTACTGATCGTATCCACGCGCCGGGAAATCGGGTGGTTCCGCTTTCCCGCCTGGAGGACGAGTGTCGCCCACCACAGGGTTGCCCGCCGCCTGCCCTTCTCCCGCCGCTCACCTCCGCCGCCGTCCCGCACTGCGATCGTAGATGTGCCCCGTAACCAGTGTCCCGCAACCGCCGACCCGCCCGAGGGGGCGGGTGCCGGCTCCGGCCGCCGGCCGCCGTTCGCCCACCGAACGCCGGTTCCTGTCGAGAGCAACGTACGGGGGCGCCGCGGAGTGCCCCGCGGACCGCGCGGGCCGCGGACCGGGGGAAAGGCGTGTGAAGGCACCCCCGACAGCGTGCTAATGTTCTCGGTGTCGGAAGGCGCTCCCGCAAGACCCGGACCGAACGGCCCGGATCGCGTGAGAGAATAAACCGGCAGCACCCATGCGCGGGTGGCGGAATAGGCAGACGCGCTGGATTCAGGTTCCAGTGCCCGAAAGGGCGTGGGGGTTCAACTCCCCCCTCGCGCACAGATGAGACCCCCGGTCTCCGGAGAAATCCGGACCGGGGGTTTCGCGTTGTGCCGTTGTGTCGTGGTGCTGTGGTGCCGTTGTTCCGTGGTGCCGTTGTGCCCGCGGTGCGGCGGCGCCGGCCCGGTGGTCTGCCGGTCTTTCGGTCCGCGGCCCGCAACGGCCCGGCGTGCGCCGCCGGGTGAGTGCCGTCACGTGAGCGGGGCGACGTGAGGCTTACGTCACATCGCCTGCGCCGCTTGCCCGTTCACCGCTTCCGGTGGCGTCCGGAGTGACCGGCGTCACGTCCCGTACCGCCGCGCCGAAGGCCCGCACCCGGGCCGTCTCCCGCGCCGTGTGGTGGACGACCCCCAGCCGGGAGTCCGGCACCCCGGACACCGGCACGAACGCCACGTCCCGGCGGCCGTGGTAGTCCGCCGTCGACCGGCACAGCAGCATCCCGCCCCGGCCCGCCGCGGCCAGCGTCAGCCCCTCCTGGAGCGTGCTGACCCGGGGCCCGGCCGGTATCGGGCGGCCCCCCGGGGTCGCGGCCGGGGCCTGCGCGGCCCGCCAGTAGGCCGGCGCCGGGCCGTCCGGGCCGATCAGCGGCAGGTCCGCCAGCTCCTCGGCGTCCAGCGCCGTACGGGACGCCAGCGGGTGGCGCGCGGAGACCGCCAGCGTCTGCGGCTGCGCCGAGAACACCGCGCTCAGCGTGAGGTCCGGCTCCGCCACCGGCAGCAGCGTCACCGCCACGTCCACCGCACCGCTCCGCAGCGCACCGAACGGGTCGCACAGCGGCAGCTCCACGATCTCGGTGGCGCACCGCGGGTGCCGGGCCTGGAAGACGTCCATGGCCCGCATGATCCGGTCGTTCGAGGTGCCCTGGAAGCCCACGGTGAGCCGCCCCTCGACGCCCCGGGCCGCGCTGCGGGCGCGGTCCACCGTGGCGCGCAGCGCGTCGTAGGCGGGGCGCAGCGACGCCCGGAACTCCTCGCCCAGCGGCGTCAGCCGGACCCGGCGGCTGGTGCGGTCCACCAGGCGCGCGCCGATCCGGGACTCCAGGGAGCGCAGCAGCTGGCTGACCCGGCTCTGCGAGACGTACAGCCGCTCTCCCGTACGGCCGAAGTGCAGTTCCTCGGCCAGGACGAGGAAGCACTCCAGCTCGCGGAGTTCGAGCCCCGGGGCGCCAACGGGGGCGGCGGGGGTGGCGGGGGCGGTCGGGCCGCTCATGAGTCCCTTCCGGTGGTGGGTCGGTGAGTCCTGCTCCAGGAGGCCGGTGAGTTCTGGTCCAGGGGGTCGATGAGTCCTGCTCATAGAAGGGTGAGGGGTTCGCCGTTGTTCCCGGGGGGCGGCGGGCGTTGGCTGGACACCATGGTGAACAGCGAGACCGCGGGTACCGCGGACAAGGTGAGAGGCGGTCAACTCGCCGCATCCAAGGGGGCGTCGGGGCGCCCGCGGGGCGGCGGGTGGCCGGCCGTGGGGGCGCTGGCGGCGGCCACCTTCACGGTGGTGACATCCGAGATGCTGCCCGTCGGGCTGCTGACGCCGATCGGGCGGGACCTGCGGGTGTCCGACGGGACGGCCGGGCTGACGCTGACCCTGACGGGCCTGGTGGCCGCGGTCGCCGCCCCGGTGCTGACCCTGCTGATCGGCCGCCGGGACCGCCGTACGGTCCTGGCCGCCCTGATGGCCGTCCTGGCGGCCGCCAACCTGCTGGCCGCGTACGCCACCGGTATCGGGGTGCTGCTGGCCGCCCGGGTCCTGGTGGGCATCGGCATGGGCGGGGTGTGGGCGATCGCGGCGGGTCTGGCGGTCCGGCTGGTCCCGGAGCGGCGGGTGGCCGCGGCGACGTCCCTGATCTTCAGCGGGGTCGCGGCGGCGTCCGTCCTCGGAGTCCCGGCCGGCACCCTCGTGGGTGAACTGGGCGGCTGGCGGGCGGCGTTCACCGCGATGGCCGCGGTCTGCGCGGCGGTGGGGCTCGCGCTGGTGGTGCTGCTGCCGCCGCTGCCCGCAGCCGGCGCGGTGCGGCTGGGCGGCGTTCTGGGGCTGCTGGGCCGGCCCCCGGTGCGCACCGGGCTGGTCCTGGTCGCGCTCCTGGTGACCGGGCACTTCGCCGCGTACACCTATGTGCGGCCGGTGCTGGAGGCGGTGGCCGGTGCGACGCCCGGCCAGATCGGCACGGCGCTGCTGGCCTTCGGGGTCGCCGGGCTGGCGGGGAACTTCGTGTCCGGCGCCGCCGCGGCCCGGTCCCCGCGCGCCGCGCTGCTGGGCATCTGCGCGGTGCTGGCCGCGGCGGTGCTGCTGGTGCCCCCGGTGGGCGGCGCGGCCGGCTTCACCGGGGCCGCGGCCCTGGTCGCCGCCTGGGGGCTGGCGTACGGCGGGGTCTCGGTGTCCACCCAGACGTGGCTGATGGCGGCCGCGCCGGACGCCCGGGAAGCGGCCTCGGCGCTGTTCGTGGCGGTGTTCAACGGGGCCATCGCGCTGGGCTCGCTGGCCGGCGGCCGGGCCGCGGACGGCTGGGGGGCCGGCGGCGTGATCTGGCTGGGCGGGGGCCTGGTGGCGGCGGCGCTGGTGACGGCTGCGGTGGGGCGGGGGCCGGGGAGGGCGCCGCGGAGGGAAGCGGCGTAGGCGCGAGGCGGGGCGTGAGGCGGGGCGTGAGGCGGGCCGGCGGGCCCCTGCCGGTGGTGCGGAGGGGCCCCTGCCGGTGGTGCGGGGTGGCCGGCCCCGGACGGTGCCTCGGGCGGTCAGGCCATGAGGCGGGCCACCAGGGCCTTGGCCTTGGCCTCCGCCTCCTGGAGGGCGTTGGCGCGCGAGGTCTCGTACAGCGGGACCAGTTCGGCCATCGCCGGGTTGGCGGGGGCCATGGTCAGCTCCGGGACGATGAAGTCCACGTCGAGGCCGAAGCCGCCGTCCAGGGCGGCCTCCAGGTAGTTCCGGACGTACTCGAAGGGCTCGCGCGGGGTGCCCGGCGCGTAGGAGCCGCCCCGGCTGGCGACCACGACGGCCGGCTTGCCCTTCACGGACGAGTCCTCGCCAGCGGTGCGGCCCATGAGGATCGTCTGGTCGAGCCACGCCTTGAGGGTTGACGGGATCGTGAAGTTGTACATGGGCGCGCCGATGACGAGCGCGTCCGCCTGCTCCAGCTCCTCGATCAGCCGGGTGCGCAGGGCGAACGCGGCCCGCTGCTCCGGGGTGTGCGTGGCGGGGTCGGCGAACCCGGCGGAGGCCCCGGCGCCGTCGAGGTGCGGTATCGGGTCGGCACCCAGGTCCCGGTGGATGACGGTGCCCTCGGGGTGCTGCTCCTCCCAGGTCCTGCGGAAGGCGGCGGTCACCTCACGGGAGGCGGAGCCGCCCTCGGGGAAGACGGACGAGTCGATGAGCAGGAGCGTGGCCATGGGGATCGGTCCTTCGCTACGGGGGCCGGGGGGACCGGCCACGAGTGGACAGGCGGGCGCCTGAAATTCGTACGTCACTATTCATAGCACAGGAGCTTACTTTTCTGCAGTAGCCAACGGAGGGGGCGGTACGCTGGGCCTATGGCGGACCACACCGAGGCGATGTGCAGACAGGTCGACGGCGGTATGACGCGCGTCTTCGAGCTGTTCGGGAAGCGCTGGACGGGCCTGATCGTGGCCACCCTGATGCCGGGCCCCGTCCACTTCGCCGATCTGCGGCGCGCCATCCCCGGCATCAGCGAGCGGATGCTCTCCGACCGCCTGATGGAGCTGGCGGGCACCGGGCTGGTCGTCCGCGAGGTCGACGCCGGCCCGCCGCTGCGCGTCTCCTACCGGCTCACCGAGGCCGGCCGCGCCATGGAGCCCGCCCTCAAGGAACTGGGCCGCTGGGCGGAGACGTACCTCGCGGACGGGGGGCAGTGTCCGGAGCGGTTCCGGAAGTGAGGCGGGGCCGGCGGGGTGGCCGGCTCGTCGGCCGGCCGGTGGCCGGTTGGTCTGGCGGCCGCGCGATTCGGGCGGCCGCGTAGCCGGGCGGGTCGTCGGGTAGCCGGGCGGGCGCGCGGGGGGTGTGGCCCCGGGGTGCGGTTGCCGGCCTTCGCCCCCGTGGGCCGGACGGTGTCAGCCGAGCCGCTCCTGGGCGGCGTTGTAGCGCGCCAGGTAGGAGGCGAAGCGGTCGAGGTCCTCCTCGTCCCAGTCGGCGAGCCGCTCGTGGAACGCCTGGCGGCGGCTGGCGGTGACGTTGGCGAGGACCTGGGCGCCTTCCTTCGTGGGGTGCAGCACCTGGACGCGGTGGTCGTCCGGATCGACGCGCCGCTCGACGAAGCCGAGCTTCTCCAGCGCGGCGATCTGCCGGCTGACCGTGGACTTGTCCAGGAAGTAGTGCGCCGCGAGGTCGGTGGCGCGGCATCCTCGCTGGTCGTCGAGGTGCGCGAGCAGCGTGTAGGAGACCAGGGAGAGCTCGGGGTGCATCCGGGCGGCGGTCGCGCGGGCGCGCCGGGCGAACGCGGTCATCTCCTGCTGGATGATCTCGACGGAGTCGTCGCGGTGGGTCACGGAGTTGCCTTTCGCTGAACTAGTTGTATAGTACAACGTGGAGTGAGAGTTGTAATAGCCAACCAATGGCTGGGGGTGCGGACCGGAAGCCGCGCCCGGGAGGCCCGCTCCCCGTTTGCCCCCCGCTCCCGCCACCGGGGCCACACCCCTGGCACCGGCCACAGATGGAACGACCGGACCGGACAGCCCCACCACCGGCCCGGAGCACTACCGAGAAGGCTTGCCCATGACCGCGGACCGACGCCGTCCCGACCACCGAAGCACCAGCGGAAGCGACCACGGAGACCGCGGAAGCGACCACGGAAGCAGCCACCGGGGCGAACGCCGCACCGCCCGCCCCGGTGAACTCCGGCACGTCGTGACGCACCTGATCACGCCCCTGCTGATGTGCGTCGGAATGGGCCTGGCCTACCTGGGGGCGTTCGCCAACCCCGCACCGCACCACCTCCCCGTCGCCGTCGTCGGAACCGGAACCTCCGCCCAGGTCCTCGCCCAGACGATCAACGACCAGGCCCACGGCGACCTGGAGGCCCGCACGGTCCCCGGCCGGGCCGCCGCCATCGGCCAGTTGAAGAAGCAGGAGATCTTCGGGGCTTACGTGCCGGGAAGCACCACGGCCGCTTCCGGGGCCGGCACTGCTCCCGGGGCCGGTACCGCTTCCTCCGCCGGGAGCGCGGCCGCCCCCGGCGCCGGGACGGCCGGCGGGACGGACACCGCCCACCGGGGCACCGCAGCCCGCAGCACGCACCCCACCGGACGGGCGGCGGCCCAGGGCCGTACGAGCACCGCGAACACCCCCGAACTCCTCGTGGCCACCGCCGGTTCCGACACCAGCGCCACCGTCGTCCAGAAGATCTTCACCCCGCTCGCCGCCCACCAGGGCGCCCCGCTGAAGATCACCGACGTCGTGCCGACCGCCAAGGACGACCCGACCGGACAGGGCATCTTCTTCCTGATGGTCGCGATCAGCATCGGCTCCTACGCCTCGGTCGCCGTCATCGGCGGCGCCGGAGCCGTCCTGCCGCTCCGCCTCCGCGGCGCCCTCGCCCTCGGCACCTCCCTCGTGGTCAGCGTCATCGGCACCCTCTTCGCCGGACCCGTCTTCCACCTGGTCGACCACGGCCTCGCCGGGCTGTGGGGCATGGCCTGGCTGTACTCCGCCGGCATCCTGCTGATCGGCACCGGCCTGCACACCTTCCTCAAGCGCTGGACGACGCTCGGCGTGATGGCGCTGTTCGTGATGCTCAACTTCACCTCCTCCGGCGGGATCTTCCGCCCCGAGATGCAGAACGGCTTCTTCGCCGCCCTGCACTCCTTCTGGAACGGCGCCGGCTTCGTGGAGGGCACCCGCAGCCACGTCTACTTCGACGGGCACGGCCTCGCCGGACACGTCTGGACGCTGGTGGGCTGGCTGCTGGCGGGCGGGCTGATGCTCGCCGTGGCGGGCCTCGCCGAGAAGCGGCGGCGCGCGGCGGAAGCGGAAGCGGTGGCCAACGCCGGCGCGGTGGCCGCCGCCGCGGTGGCGGCCACGGTCCCGGAACGGGGCGCGGGCGGGGCGTCGGGCCGGTCGGGCGGCGGCCAGGAGCCGGGTGATCGGGAGTCCGGTGGCCGGGAGCCCGGTGGCCGGGAGTTCGGCCAGGGCTCCGCCCAGGGCGCGTCCCGGCCGGACGCGGAGGAGGAGATGGAAGAGGCGGTGGGGGTGTAAGGGCGGGGCGGGCTGCGCTGTTGCCTTGGGCCGCTACGTGGCCCGGGGGTGCGGCCCGCCAACTCGGCCGGGGCTGCGAGCTGTTGCTTGCGGCGGTCACTGCGGCCGGTCGCTGTGGGCCGTCTCGTCCACCCGTCACGGGCCGGGACAACGGTCGGCGGAACCGTGGCGTGTGGCGGGCCTTGACGGCCCGCCGCATGCCGTTTCGGCCGGTGCGTGCCTGCCTCATACGAAGTTATCCACAGGCTCGGCGGCGGTCCGGCCGATGTCGGTAACGTCAGTGACCGGCGAGCCGGAAACGGCCGGAGCGCCGGACGGACGCGGGGGATGCCGGTGTGCCAGCGTGCACCCGAAATGCCGCGCGGAAACAGGGTCGTGAAGGGGGAGGTGGCCCGCTGTGACGCGTGTGCCGTACGTACCAGGGTTCGCGAGGGCGGACGAGGAAGGGCCGTCGGCCAAGGCCGTGGGCCGGGCGCTGCGGGAGCGGCTGCCGCGCGGTGAGCAGGCGGCGCTGCGGATCGCGGCCGGGCGGCCGGACGCGGTGGCCGCCGTCGAGGAGTCCAACGCCGGGCGGCTGCCCGAGCTGACCGCGATACGGGTCGGACGGATGGCCGCCAGCCCCTTCGCCTTCCTGCGCGGCTCGGCCGGGCTCATGGCCCACGACCTGGCGGAAGGCCCGGTCACCGGCATCGGGGCCCAGATATGCGGGGACGCCCACGCCGCCAACTTCGGCCTCTACGCCGACGCCCGCGGCGGACTGGTGATCGATCTCAACGACTTCGACGAGACCGTCCACGGGCCGTGGGAATGGGACGTCAAACGTCTTGCGACGTCGATCATCCTGGCCGGCCGGGAGGCGGGTGCGCGCGAGGACGACTGCCGGGCGGCGGCCCGGGACGCCGCAGGCGCGTATCGCCGCACGATGCGGCTGCTGGCCAAACTGCCGGTCACCGACGCGTGGAACGCCATCGCCGACGAGGAACTGGTTTCGCACACCGACGCCCGGGATCTCCTCGGCACGCTGGAGCAGGTCGAGGCCAAGGCGCGCAGGAACACCAGCGCGCGCTTCGCGGCGAAGTCGACCGAGCGCGGACCGGACGGCGGCATCCGGTTCGTGGACGCGCCACCGGTGCTCCGGCGGGTGTCCGATGCGGAGGCGGCGGCCGTCGCGTCGTCCCTCGCCGGCTATCTGGACACCCTCCCCGAGGACCGGTTGCCGCTGCTGGCCAGATACGCCGTGCACGACGTCGCCTTCCGCATAGTCGGCACCGGCAGCGTCGGACTGCGGTCGTACGTGGTGCTGCTGCTGGACCACCGGGGCGAGCCACTGGTCCTCCAGGTGAAGGAGGCCCGCCGCTCGGTACTGGCCCCGTATGTGGCGAAGGCCGGCTTCCCTGCGCCGCCGGCGCAGCACGAAGGCCGGCGGGTGGTACTCGGCCAGCGGCGGATGCAGGTCGTCAGCGACCTGCTGCTGGGCTGGACGACCGTACGGGAAGACATAGCGGACGACGGGATACGGGAGGTCTGCGGGGAGGACGGGGCACGGGGAAGGAGTGAGGCCGTTGGCGCTGCGGCAGGCGGCGATCACCGTGGTGTGAGGGCGTCAGGCGATCCGGGCGCGGGGCTGCCGTTCCAGGTGCGGCAGTTCCGGAACCGCAAGGGCAGCGTGGATCCGGCCCGGCTGTCCGGCGGGCAGCTCGACGACTACGCCCGGATGACCGGCGCGCTGCTCGCCCGCGCCCATGCCCACAGCGCCGACCCGCGCGTAGTGGCCGGCTACTGCGGCAAGGGCGAGGCGCTCGACGAGGCGATAGCGGCGTTCGCGGTGGCGTACGCCGAGCGCACGGAAGCGGATCACGCGGACCTGGTCGCGGCGATACGCAGCGGGCGCATCGCGGCGGAGAGCGGGGTGTGAGCGGAGTCCCTGACGGGCGGGGTTGGGCTGGGCTCGGGCGGGGTGGGGT
>NZ_LLZI01000112.1 GCF_001509485.1 Streptomyces sp. NRRL F-4489 | reverse complement strand
AGCACCTGGACCGGCGGGGCCTCCGGCGCGGCGGTGCGGCGGCGGGGCGGCCGGGGTGGGGCGCCCACCTCGCGGCCCGCCTCCAGACCGGCCCGGGCGATCCGCGCCAGGGCGTCCCGCTGCTCCGCGATCCGCTCCTCCGGCTGGCGGTGGCTGATACCGCCGGGGCCGATGGTGGCCAGTGCCTCGGCGAGCACGGCCGGGTCCGGTTCAACGGGTTCCGGTTCGCCGGGTTCCGGTCCGGCGCCGCGGTCGTCGGCGGCGCCCGGTGGCGGGTCGCAGCGGAGCCCGTCCCGCTGGTGGACGAATCCCGTCGTGAAGGCGGTCAGCCAGGTCGCCCGGGCCGCTTCGGGGGTGGTGTCTTCGGCCATCCGCACAATGGCCGGTAGATGTCTTTCCGGGTCGATGCCGATGCCCGTCAGATACTGCGCGCAGTCCAGATGCAGCCACCGCCCGGGGCGGCCGGGGCCGTCGTCGCGTACCGCGCACTGGGCGACGCCGTTCTTGGCGAACGGCAGCACCCGCAATCCGGACAGCCGCCGCTCTTCGCGGCCGGGAACGTCACCGGGCAGGAAGCACACCGAGCGGCGCGGACCGCGGAACGCGTTGCCGGAGATGCTGCCGTGGTCCTCGTGTTCGGCGAGGCTGGGCACCGAGACGTAGGCCGGGATTCCGCGGGCGTGTAAGTAGCGGTTCATCAGGATGTCATCCGGCCAGCTGTCAAGATGGCGCCGCCCGAAATCCACGAAACCGGCGGCCACCGCCCGCGGAAGAATGATCGCCACACAGGGAAAATACTCGTTGACGGCGGCCACCCAGCGGGCTCCGGTCAGCGCGCCGAAACGCACCGCGGCGCCATTGCGGGAGTCCCAGAGCGCGAAAAGGGCGAGCGCCGCGTCGGGCATCCGCGCAATCGCCTGCCGGGCCCGCGCGAAGAAGGAATCCGAAAGGATCATGTCGTCCTGGACGACGAGGTGATGGGTGGCGCCGTCCTCGATGGCCTCCCAGGCGCACAATGCGGTCCGCAATACGGACGGTTTGCCGGCCGGGTCCGGATCCATGACCACCCGCAGGGCGCCGGGCGGGGCCGACCGCGCCAGCCGTTCCGCCGCCGGACGCCGCTTGGGGTGCGTCATCACGGCGCCGCTCAGCCGATAAGGCGTCATCAATTCCTCCGACATCGCTCGCTTTTCCGGCCCGACCGCCTTTTCCGCCCCACCGGGGCGTTCCGGCACAGGTGAATCCGGACAGTACGGCGGTCCCCGCACCCGCCGCAAGACTGCCGAAATGGCGCTCTGGCACGGCGAATCCGGGCCGGAGATGCTGACCGCCGGCCCCCCTCGGGCCGATTCGTGCTCCGTTATACGGGAAGAGAGGACGCCATGCCCGGAACGGTCGACGCACAGGGCGAGGTAGCGGAAAACGGAAATACGCCGCACGGAGACGGCGCGCGCAGCGGAACATTCGCGCCCGCTGCCTTCGGGGAATCAGTGGAGGCCCGGCTGGAGAAACTCCGGGATTCCCGGGTCGTGGTGACCGGCGGCGCCGGACTCGTCGGCAGCCGGCTGGTCGGGCTGCTCCGCCGGGCCGAGGCCGAGGTCACGGTCCTGGACCGGCTGGACGCCTATCCGGGTCCGGTGCACACCACGCTGTTCGGTGTCGACCGGCTCGGCGCGGACGTGGTGGCCGGCGACATCTGCGACCGCGAAGCCGTCCGCCGGGTACTGGCCGGCGCCGACTACGTGGTCCACGCCGCCGCGTACGCCGATGTCGCCGCCTGCACCCGCCGCCCCGGAACGGCATTCCGGGCCAACGTCCAGGGCACCGAGGTGGTGCTGGAGGAGGCCGCCGCCTCCGACGTGCGCCGGCTCGTCCTGGTCTCGTCCGCCGCGGTCTACGGCAACGGCGATCCGTCCATACGGGGGCCGCAGGTCTTCCGCGAGGACCAGCGGCTGCTCCCGGTGTCGGTCTACGCCAACTCCAAGCTCTGGGCCGAGCACCAGACCCGGCTGCTGCTCAGCGGCCCGGACACCCCCGAGTACGCGGTACTGCGCTACTTCTCCGTCTACGGCGACCCGCAGATCCCCAAGCCAGGCAGCCACTCCTGGATGGTGGCCTGGCTGTCCATGCAGGCCCGGCTGGGCCGCCCGATGCGGCTCAACGGCGGCGGGGTGCAGGTCCGCGACCTCGTCCACGTGGACGACGTGGCCGCCGCCACCGCGCTCGCCCTGGTGGAGGAGGGCATGGCCGGCGCGACCGTCAACGTCGGCACCGGCGTCCCGACCTCCGTGCGCGCGGTCGGCGAACTGATCGCCCAGCACTTCCCGGAGGCCGAGTTCGTCACCACCCCGCTGCCGGAAGGCGACCCGCTGGGCGGCTACGCGGCCACCGAGCAGTGCCGGGAACTGCTGCGCTGGGCCCCGCGGATCGACGTCCGGTCCGGTGTGGAGCGGTATGTGCGCTGGCTGGCCGACACCCCGCACGCGGTGCCGGAGTGGCTGGCCGCCGGGCCCGCCGCATGACACGCTGCCCGGACACCCACCGGCAGGATGTCAGGAAAGGCGCCGCGCACGTGAGTTATGTCGGTTCGTACCTCTGGCAGCTGCGGCAGCGGGTCGGCAGCCGGCCGCTGCTCGTCCCCGGCGCCCAGGTCCTGCTGCTCGACGCGGCCGGCCACGGACTGTTCCAGCAGCGCGCCGACAACGGCGTATGGGAGCTGCCGGCCGGCGCCTGCGAGGAGGGCAGCGACTTCGCCGGCACCGCGCAGCGGGAGCTGGCCGAGGAGACCGGACTGCGGGTCGACCGCGGTGACCTGGAGGCGTTCGGCTCGCTCTCCGACCCCGCCGTGCACACCCTCACCTACCCCAACGGCGACATCACCCACTGCTTCGCGCTGTGCTTCGCCGCCCGCCGCTGGTCCGGTGAACTCAACCCCGGCCGGGACGAGGTGACCCGGGCGCAATTCCGGGCGCTCGACGACCCGCCGCGCCCCCTGCACCCGCCCACCGCTGTGGTCCTGGAGATGTTCCGGGAGTACAGCACGACCGGAAGGTTCCAGGCCCGATGAGCGGATCGAGCACGGTGTCCGAAACGGCGGACGGGGCGGCGGCGCGCCCCCGGGGGCAGGTGGCGGTACCGTGCCGGGCCTGCCTGTCCGGCGAGGACCTGGACTGGCTGGGCGGCCGCTCGGTCAGCCTCGCCCTGGACCTGATGACCACGGTCGCGGTGCGCCCGCCGGGGGCCCGGCCCGCGGCCCCGGAGGGCGGCGGCTGGGCGGACGAGGTGTGGGCGTTCCTGCGCTCCCGGCTGCCCGGCCTCGGCGACCGGCCCCCGGCCGTCACGGTGCGCAGCGACGCCCCCGCGGCCAGCGGACTGTCCTCCTCCACCGCGCTGATCGTGGCGCTGTTCCGGGCGTTCACCGACGCCGCCGCGCCGCCCGGGAGCCCGCCGGTGCCCGCCGCGACGCTGGCCCGGTGGGCGTACGAGTTCGAGTTCGCGGTGTTCAACGGCGGCGGGATGGACCACCTCGCGGTCATCGCCGGCGGTCTGCTGCTGCTCGACGGGCGCACCACCGGCCTGCCGGAGATCAGGGAGCGCGCGGATTTCCCCGGCGAGTGGGCCGTGGTCGTCCTGGACTCCGGCACCCGGAAGGACACCAGCGACCACATCCGCACGGTCCGCGGGCAACTGGCCACCGGCGACGCCCGGCTGGCCGCCTACCGGGAGCGGACCGACGCCGCCTCGGCCGCCGTCTGGGACGCCGTCCACCGCCGCGACCTGGCGGCGCTGGGCACCGCGATGACCGCCGCGCACACCGCGATGCGGGACCTCCAGGGCATGTCCACGCCGCTGCTGGAGGACCTGCGGACGCTGGCCCGGCGCGCCGCCGGCCTGCCGCTGAAACTCAGCGGGGCCGGCGGCGGCGGAGCCCTGGTCGGCGTCTGCCCGGCCGCCGACCGCGCCGAGGTGGTGGCCCGCCTCCGGCGGGCGCTCGCCCCGGCGCACCCGCGGGCCCGGGTCATCCCGGCCCGGGCCGCGGCGGGCCTGGCTCCGGACCTCGCCGCGGCCCCGGCCGGGCAGACCACCGGCCGGCCAGGCGCCTAGATGAACGGGTCGTAGTCCGTCCCCGGCTCCGGCGGGACCACCGTGCCCGCCGCCGTTCCGGCCCCGATCGCGTCGAGTTCGAGGTTGGAGCGGTGGCGGGCGCAGTGGAAGCGGCAGTCCCGGCTCGGGTCCACGATCCCGCGGTCCGAGGTTCGCCAGATCTCCGGCAGGCTCTCGGTCACCGCGTCCCCGATCCGGGCCCCCTCGTTCCCCCGGTGGTACGAGCACACGTACACCCCCGACGGGGTCACCAGGGTCCGCAGCTCGGCGACCCGGCAGCGGTGGTAGTACTTCTCCTGCACCGGCCCGACCCGGTTCCGCAGCGATGTCAGCGTCGAGGAGTTGACGATCTCGAAGCCGTCCCCGGTCAGCGCGGCGGCCTTGGCCAGCTGCTCCTCCACCGAGGCCAGCACTTCCTGCGGCACCTGCACCACATGGTGCCCGTCGTCGAACATCGCCTTGGTCTCGAAGTAGTCGCAGCCGATGTCATGGGCGAGTTCGGCGGCCCGCAGCACCTCGTGGTGGTTGCTGACGACGGTGCCGTCCCGCTCCTGCCGGGTCATCACCAGGAACGAGTAGCCCAGCGCGCCGCGCTTCTCCCGAGCCAGCAGCCGCATATTGGCGACGACCTTGTCGAAGACGCTGCGGCCCTTGCGGTCCGGGCGGAAGAGCCGGTACGTCTGGCTCGTCCCGGCGTCCATGGAGACCCGAACCCACGAGGCGTAGGCGGCGAGTTCGGCCAGATTCTGCTTGATCAGGGTGCCGTTGGTGACCACGCCGAGGGCGATACCGGCCTCCCCGAGGACCCGCAGCACCTGCCGCGTGCCCCGGTGGGCGAGCGGTTCCCCGCCGCCTATGAGGACCACCGCCCGGACCTTCATCTCCACCAGTTCACCGGCCAGTTCCGCCAGCCGTTCGGGGGTGAAGCGCCCCTGGTTGAGCAGCTTTCCGCTGATGCACTCCGGGCAGGCCAGGTCACAGAAGGTCGTCGGGTCCAGATCCACGACCAGGGGGCCGCTGGTGCGGGAGCCGGTGGCGGCTTCCACGATCCGGGGCCACCCGGACGGCTGGTACAGCTTCGACACCAGATCGAGACGGTCGAACGTCACAAGTTCTCCTGTGAGGTCGGGGATTCCGTACACCGGCGGACACCGGTCCGCCGGCCGGGCGCGTACGAACGAAGGCTCACCGCTCACCCTTTGACCGCGCCGGCGGCCAGACCCGCGCCGATCCGCCGCTGGACGAGCGCGAAGAAGACCGCGACCGGGAGCGCGGTGAGCGTGGCACCGGCCATCAGACCGCCGTAGTCGGTGCCGAAGCTGGTCTGGAAGGACAGCAGCCAGATGCTGAGGGTCTGCTTGTCGTTGCTGGACAGCAGCACATAGGCCAGTACGTACTCGTTCCACGCCTGCACCAGCGCGTAGATGGACGTCGCCACCAGGCCCGGCGCGAGCAGCGGCAGCACCACCCGGCGGAACGCCCCGAGCCGGGTGCAGCCGTCGGTCATCGCGGCCTCCTCCAGCTCGGCCGGGACGGCGGCGATGAAACCGCGCAGCAGCCACACCGTGAACGGCAGCATGAACACCAGGTAGGTGAGGATCACGCCCAGCAGGCTGTCGGTCAGTCCGGCGTCGCTCAGCAGCAGGTAGAGGGGGATGATGAGCCCGGCCAGCGGGACCATCTGCACGCCGAGGATCACCAGCACCAGCGCCTTGCGGCCGGCGAACGAGAAGCGGGCCAGCGCGAACGCCGCCAGCGTCCCGATCAGCAGCGACACCAGCACCGTACCGGCGCCGATCAGCACGCTGGAACGGACATTGGCCCAGAACGTGGCGGTGCCCAGCGCCCGCCGGAAGTGCTCCAGCGTCAGATGGCCGGGCAGGAAGTGCGGCGGGTCGGCGTGGATCTCGGTGGCCGGGCGGAAGGCGGTGAGCAGCATCCAGTAGAGCGGGAAGGCCATCGCGGCGGCGAAGAGCAGCCCGAGGGCGTTGGCCGCCGCGCGCCGCCGGGTGCGGCCGGGGGCCCGGGTCACTCGGCCGCTCCCAGGTGGACGAGCTGCCGGACGTAGACCACCGCGCCGGCCAGCAGCATCAGGACGGTCAGCACCGCGATCGCCGCGCCGGCGCTGTAGCGGTTGACCGCGAAGGACTCGGTGAACGAGTAGACGCCGAGCAGGTAGTACTCCTTCTCCGGCTGGCCGCCGCGCATCAGCCAGATCTGGTTGAAGACCCCGAAGTCCCAGATGGCGCACAGCGAGGTGACCAGGACCGCGGTCGGCCGGATCACCGGCCAGGTCACGTACCGGAACAGCTGCCGGGGCCGGGCGCCGTCCACCAGCGCCGCCTCCGCCAGCTCGGCGGGCACCTGGCTCAGCGCGGCGAGCAGGGTCAGCGCGGCGAACGGGACGGCGCCCCAGACCACCACCGCGGTGATCACGGCGAAGCCCTGCCAGGGGTTCTCGAACCAGTTGTGCTTGGCGATATCGAGCCCCGGCAGGCGGCTCAGCAGCCAGTTGACGACGCCGTAGTCCGCGTCGGTCAGCCAGCGGAAGATGGACGCCGCGACCATCACCGGCATCGCCCACACGGCGACCAGGACCCCGGTCATCAGCGTCCGCACCCCGCGCGCCACCGCCCGCATCAGCAGCGCCACCAGCAGCGACAGCACCATCGTCGCCGCCACGCAGACCACCGTGAACAGCGCGGTGCGGCCGACCACCGTCCAGAAGAAGCCGTCGGTCAGGATCGAGCGGTAGTTGGCGAGCCCGGCCCAGGGCGGCGCGGCCCCCGAGAACAGCTCGCGCCGGGTCATGCCCTGGAACGACAGCACCAGCAGGTCGGCGAGCGGGTAGCCGAGGACCGCGGCGAGCGCCAGCACGGTCGGCGCGATCAGCAGATACGGCAGCGCCAGCCGCCGCACCCGGGCGGCGCGCGGCGGGCGCGGCGGCTGCTCCACGGTCCCCACCGCCGTCAGCGCTCGTTGATCACGGCGTCGATCCGGCGGTCCGCGGCCCGCGCGGCGTCCGCCACCGACTGCTTGCCGGTCGCGATGTCCTGGAGCATCTCGGGCAGCACATTGGACTTCTCCACCGCCGTCCAGCCGGGCGCCGGCGGGGTCACCCAGCCGTGCTCGGCGGCGCGCGCGGCCGGGCCGTTGAGGCCGCCGGCCGCCACCTCCCGCAGCTGGACGGTGTTGTTGGGCAGGGTGTCGGCGGCGATCAGGCGGCGCTGCGAGGTGCGGTCGGTGAACAGCTTGATCCAGTCCTGTGCCAGGTCCGGCTGCGCGGACTTCGCGGGCACGGCCAGGGTCGAGCCGCCCAGGAACGGCGGCAGCAGCTTTCCGGACGGGCCCGGGAAGGCGAACGTGGTGAACTTCCCGCGCAGCGCCGGATCACCGCCCGAGCGGCTGTCGGTGGCCGCCTTCGCCTCCCAGGTGTTGCCGTAGAACATCCCGACCTTGCCCTGGCCGACGACGGCCGGCTCGTCCCCGTTGTCCTTGGAGCGGTCCCCTGTGTAGTACGCGTCCAGGAGGTCTTTCCAGGCGGTGAGCCCGGCGACGGACTTCGCGGAGGAGAGGGTGCCGTGCCAGCGGCCGTTGGCCTGTACCGCGATCTCGCCGCCGGCGTCCTTGACGAAGGCCATCGCCGCGTACCAGTAGCGGCCGGGCATGTAGAGCGCCGAGAAATTCCGGTCGGCGGCGCCGAACCCGGCCTTCAGCTTGTCGAGATCGGCGCGGAGTTCGGAATAGCTGCGCGGCGCCGCCGCCACTCCGACGCGGGCGAGCAGATCGGTGCGGTAGATTCCCACCCGGGCGCCGACGTAATACGGGACACAGTACGTCTTTCCCTCGTACCGGCAGGCGTCGCGGAGCGCCGGAAGCCACTGCGCGGAATGGTCGTATTTCGCGGGATCGATGGTGGTGAAGGCGCCGTTGACAATGTAATTGGTGGTTTCGCTGTTCCCCATTTCGATCACATCGGGGACCTTCCGCCCGGCGAGCGCGGCATCGATCTTCTGGTTCTTCGTGGTCCACTGCTGGTACTGCACGGTGACCTTGATCTTCGGATACGTCCGCCGGAACCGCCGGTTGACCTCGGCCACCAGATCCGGCCAGCTCTCCTGGGCGTCCACGGTCAGCCACACCGTCAGCTCGCCGGTCCGGTCCGCGGCCGCGACCGGTTTGCCCCCACCGCACCCGGCCAGCGAGACCAGCACGGCACCCGCTCCCAGGCCCGCCGCTAAACGGGAGATCCGCCCGGCCATGAGCTCCTCCATCCGTTGACGGGAACCGGCTGTATCTACCCCTGCGTTTCCCGCCGCTCACCCCGGGGATTCTTTCCGGCCAGAAAATCGGGTGCCCGGAAACGATCGGCCGGAGAAACCCGCACCACCCGTACGGCAGGCCGGACGGTATGCCGATCTTGGCTACGGCGGAGTAAAGCCATCGCGGTTTTGACGCAAAAGGCGCGCTGCCCGCATGATCCGCTCTTGACGGTGGAGCCCCCGCTGCCTCAGTTTTGCTCGGGTGTCTCCCACGTCCCCTATCGAAGGGTTTGCACGTGACTGACTACGGCACGACGGCCGCAGATCCGGCCACCCGCCCGGTGAAAGTCAATTCCTGGAACGGCTGGGATCCCCTGCGGCACGTCGTCGTCGGACGCGCCGACAACACGGTGGTGCAGGCCCCCGAGCCGGCCATCCGCCGGGACTTCCCCGACGACGGCTTCCCGCTGGGCACCTACGGCCCGATGCCGGAGGAGATGACCGCCGAGGCCAACGAGCAGCTGGACAACTTCGCCGCACTGCTGCGCCGCCGCGGCATCCGCGTCGACCGCCCCACCCCGCTGGACTTCAACCAGCCGGTCAGCACCCCGGACTGGACCCAGGAGACGATGTCCGGCTGCATGCCGCCGCGCGATCTGCTGCTGACCGTCGGCAACGAGATCCTCGAAGCGACCATGTCGTACCGCAGCCGGTGGTTCGAGTACCTCTGCTACCGGCCGCTGCTCCAGCAGCTGTTCACCGCCGACCCGGACATGCGCTGGGAGGCCGCCCCCAAGCCCCGGCTCACCGACGCCTCCTACCACGCGGGCTTCTGGGACACCTACAACGACCTCCCCACCGACGTGCAGCTCGCCCGCGTCCGCGACTACGACCTGGTGCTCACCGAGGAGGAGCCGCTGTTCGACGCGGCCGATATCGCCCGCTTCGGCAAGGACCTCTTCGTCCAGCTCTCGTTCGTCACCAACCGCAGCGGCTACCAGTGGCTCAAACGCCATTTCCCCGACCACCGGGTGCACGCGGTGACCTCCACCAACACCCACCCGCTGCACATCGACGCCACCTGGGTGCCGCTGCGCCCCGGACTGGTGCTGCACTGCGGCGAACGGCTCGCCGACGCCGAGCTGATGGAGTTCTTCCGCCTTAACGACTGGGAGATCATCGAGGCGGTCCAGCCCGCCAGCTGGGACCATCCGCCGAAGCTCTCGTACTGCAGCCCCTGGCTGGCCGGAAACATGCTCAACCTCGACCCCAACACCCTGTGCATCGAGGAGAAGGAAGTCGCCCTCGCCGACCAGCTGTCCGGCTACGGCTTCGAGATCGTGCCGGTGCCGTTCCGCGCGGTGGGGCCGTTCGGCGGCGGACTGCACTGCGCCACCGTCGACATCGAACGGGAGGGCACCCTGGAGGACTACTTCCCGCACCGCCACGGACGGTACTGATCCGCGTGCCGGACCCCGCGCCGCCCCGCCGGACCGCCGTCCGGGGCGTGATCCTCGACTTCTACGGGACGCTGGTGCGGCTGGTCGAACCGCTGCCGCCCAGCCACCGGCCGCTCTTCCTCCGCCGCGGGCTGGCCGAGGCCGCCGACCGGTGGGGCGACCAGTGGTCCGCCGGCCCCCGCGACGGCGAGGAGCACACCGCGCACTCCACCAGCGAACGGGCGTACCACGCCTGGGAGCTGGACCGGCTGCGGCGGCGGGCGCTGGCCTGCGGCGTCCCCGCCGCGCAGGCCGGCCCGCTCGCCGCCGAACTGGACCGGGCGATGAAGGATCTCCGCCTGGCCCGCTTCGACGACGTCCCGGAAGCGCTCGCCGGACTGCGCGCCCGGGGCCTGACGGTGGCGGTCTGCTCCAACTGGTTCTGGGACCTGGACCGCGCCCTTGAGGACACGGGGCTGGCCGGGCTGGTCGACGTAGCGGTCAGCTCGGCCCGGGCCGGCGCCCGCAAACCGCATCCGCTGATCTACCGCACGGTGCTGGAACGCTGCCAACTCGCGCCCCGCGAGGCGCTGTTCGTCGGCGACATGTGGGAGGCGGACGTGGCGGGGCCGCTGGCGTACGGGATGCGGGCGGTGCATCTGCGGCGCCCGGACCGGGCGGTGGCGGGTACGGCCCCGCCGCTGCCGGACGGGGCCGCGCGCATCCCGACGCTGGCGGCGCTCAGCGCCCTGCTGTAGCCGGAGCCGGGCCCGGCTCCGGTCCCGGTCCTGAGAGGCGGTCCAGCACATTACGGGTCACCCGCACCACGCCCGGGTCCAGTTCCCGGCCGCAGACCACCGGCCAGTCGGTGGTCCCGGCCGTGAACACCGTCCCGCCCGCCGTGTAGATCCCCATCGTGGCCGCGCGCGGACCGGTGATCCCCGGCTCCCGCACCGGGCAGTTCCAGTGCCCCCATTTCAGGTGGTGAAAGTCCTCGTGCACCGGATCCAGGAGGTAGATCCCCAGAATGACGAACGACTCCGGCGTACCGTCCACACCGGTGGCGTACGCCACGCCCTCCGCGTCCCGGGCGAAGGCCGCGCCGTCGCACTCGTAGCCGATCAGCGGCGTCCCGGCCCCCAGGGCGTCGGCCGGCCCGCCGTCCGAACCGTCCCGCAGCCCCGTGCCCTCGTACACCCAGTGGTCCGCGTGCTGCACCCGATAGCCCTCGCGCGGCCGGTCGCCGGGCCATTCGCCCGGCCACATCCCGCCGTTGCGGAAGCTCACGCCGGTCAGCGCGTTCTCCGGCGCGCCGACGCCGTCCGGCGGCGCCGGCCACCACTGGTCGGTCGCCGGCAGATGCGGGTACTCCGCGCCGGCCTGGTGGTCGGTATCGCTGACGAACGCGGTGTTCCCGTCCACCGGATGCACCCGCCACCAGCAGGTGTTGGCGCTGAGGAACGCGACGTTCCCGCCGCCGCGGACGAACCGCGTGACGTGCTCGCGCATCGCCGCGCTCCAGTACTCGTCGTGCCCGACGCTGAGCAGCAGCCGGTACGGCGCCAGCAGACCGGGCTCCTCGTGCAGGTCCAGGTCGGTGCAGTAGTCGACGGCGTAACCGCTGCGCTCCAGCCAGGCGAGGAACGGCGCGTCCCAGTAGGCCAGATCGATCACCCCGCCCGGGCGGTGCAGACTGAGCCGGTGGCCGCGCGGCCCGTCCGGCCCGGCCTCCTGGTACACCGGGTTGTCGTAGAGGCTGGCGGCCCGCTGGACATCCTCCCGGTCGGCGCGGTTGTAGGCGTGCCGGGTGAACGTCGATTTCTTGTACAGGATCCGCGCCCCGCTCGCACCGGGCCGGGCCGGCCGGACCACGAAGAACTCCCGCCCGAAACCCTCGATCCCGGAATCGTCCAGCAGCGGCACGGCCCGGGCCCGGCGCTCGTCACCCTCAATGAAATGCGCGAGATAGATCCCCGGCGGCCAGTCCTCCGGAACGGTGTGCTGATACGCCGGCCACTTCCAGTCCACGGCCGGCGAGGCGTGCTCCGGAACGCCGTCCGGATGCGGCGGGGGAGCGGCCGCCACACCGCCGTACGGCCCCGACTCCGCCATGAACGTCAATTCCCGCCCCAAGCGGTAGAAACGCACCCGGAATTCCGCGGCATCGGTCGAGACATGAAAGACCACCGGCCGCCCGGCGCGCACACTCTCACGATCCAGATATCCCTCGATCATCCGCGTCATGCTAGGCGCGGGTGCGCGACCCCACAACAGACCTTTCAGGCCAAGGGAGACGGACGACAATGGACCATGAATTCCGGGTACGGGAACTCGTCCTGGGTATCGAGGGACTGGCTCTCCTGCGCCACGCGCTGGACGCCGACGAGGAATTCGTGAAGGCCCGGGTGGAGGAGATCCGCGCCTTCGTGACCGGCCACGGCAGCCCGCTCCCGGACGGCGGCGCGGCGGTCGGCGAGCTCGACGCGTCCGCCGGTTACGCCTCCTGGGCGGCCCGCTACGACGCGCTGCCCAGCTCGTACATCGAGGTCGAGGAGCCCGTGCTGCACGCGCTGCTGGACCGCTCCCCGGCCGGCACCGCGCTCGACGCGGCCTGCGGCACCGGCCGCCAGACCGCCGCCCTGGCCGCCCGCGGCCACCGCGTCATCGGCGTCGACCAGTCACCCGAAATGCTCGACCGGGCCCGCGCCAAAGTGCCCGGCGCGGAATTCCGCCAGGGCCGGCTCGAAGAACTCCCGCTCGACGACAACAGCGTCGATCTCGCCGTCTGCTCCCTGGCCATGACCCATCTCCCGGACGTCTCCAAAGGAATCGCCGAACTCGCGCGGGTGGTCCGCCCCGGCGGGCGCGTCATCGTCTCCGACCTGCACCCGTTCGTCATCTCCCTCCAGGGCCAGTGCCTCTTCGTCGACGGGCAGGACCGCCTCGCGTTCGTCCGCAATCACGTCCACCTCCCCGGCCGCTATCTCGCCGCCTTCCGCGCCGCCGGCCTGACCGTACGCGAATGCCGGGAGCCGCTCTTCAACGGCCGGCTCGCGCCCGGCGGTTACGAGGAAGCCATCGCCGACGCCGCCCGGGCCGCCTGGGAAAACATTCCGCTGGTCATCATCTGGGAAGCGGAAAAGCCCGCCGAGAACGCCGGGGAGCCGCGCGTATGACCCTCCGCTTCGTCCACCACTCCGAACACCCGGAACTCTGGGACCGGCTCCCCGCCGAATTCGCCGGCGTGGTCCCCGAATACAACCTGCACGGCGACATCAACGCCGATTTCTGGAACCGGCTGTTCACCGACTTCCCCGGCCACCAGTTCGTCCTCCACGACACCGCGACCGACACCGTCATCGGCGCCGGCCGCACCCTGCCCCGCGCCTGGGACGGCACCCCCGCCGGCCTCGGCACCGGCCTGGACGCCTCCATCGAAGCGGCCTTCCGCGACCACGACACCGGGACCGCCCCCAACGCGCTGTGCGCCCTGGGCATCGAGATCTCCCCCCGCCACCAGGGCCGCGGCCACTCCACCCGCCTCCTGGCACATATGGCCGACCTCGCCCGCGCGGCCGGCCTCGCCCACGTCATCGTCCCGGTCCGCCCCACCTGGAAGGACCGCTACCCGCTCGTCCCCATCGACCGCTACGCCGCCTGGACCCGCGCCGACGGCGCCCCGTTCGACCCGTGGATCCGCACCCAGGTGCGCCAGGGCGGCACCGTGGCCGCCGCCGTCGCCGAATCCTCCCGGATCACCGGCACCGTCGCCGAATGGGAGTCCTGGACCGGGATGGCCTTCCCCGACGACGGCCGCTACGTCTTCCCCGGCGGCCTCGCCCCCCTCGACATCGACCACGCCCGCGATCGCGGCGCCTACTGGGAGCCCTGCGTCTGGATCACCCACGACGTCCGCCGCGCACCCTCCGGGCAGCCGTAGCGACCCACTGCCCCGGGGGCGGGGGCAGCGGCCCACCGCCCCCGGGAGAAGCCGCTACCCGGCCCGGCCCCGCTCCTCCGCCACCCGGCCGAGCAGCAGCCTTCCGCGGCACACCGCGCTCTCCGCGTACGCCGCCAGCAGCGTGGCCCGCTCCGGGCCCACCTCCGGCCGCCGCTCCGGCGGCAACCCGGCCGGGCCGACCGTGGACAGCGCGGCGGCCCGGACCCGGGCCCCCGCCTCGCCCATCGGCCCGGCCGCCGCCCGCCGGTCCGCGTACCGCCGCGCGGCCTCGTCGGCCTGCCGCCCCAGCAGCAGGCAGTGGATCCACAGCTCGTCCGCGAACCCGTCCCCGAACAGCCGCCCCACCTCCGCCGCCGCGTCCGCCGGCCGGTGGCGCCGCACCGCGTCCCACACCTGACCCTCTGTCAGCCCCGTGCCCGGCAGCGCCTCGGGCCACCGCAGATGCCGCCGCGGATCGGCGTCCCGCTCGAACCCGGCCGGCCGCAGATACCCCTCGCCGTACCGCATGTACGGCAGCCAGTCCAGCTCCTCCAGCACCCAGCCGCGCCCCAGGAGCGGCCGCGCCTCGGCCGCGCCCACCGGGCACACCGCCAGCCGCACGCCCTGCGCCGCGTGCCCGTTGATGCTGCTCGTCCCGATGTGCTCCACCACATTCGGCACCGCCAGCAGCCCCGACCGCCCCTCGGACCGCAGGAACGCCGCCATGACCTCGTCGTCGTGCCGCTCACCGCTGCCCGCGGCGAACGCCCGGAACGCGTCCGCCGCGCGCACCGGCAGGCAGATCGCCAGCGTCGGCGCGAACTCCTCCGGCACCGCCCGCACCCACCCCGCGCCCGCCAGCGCCGCCAGCCGCGCCGCGGCGCCGTTCCGGGCGTGCCAGTTGGTGTAGAAGATCAGCGCCTCGTCCGGAAACCGATCCACCGATCCGGCCACCAGCTCCAGCAGCTCCGGCGGCGCCGCCACATCGTCCTGGACGACCAGGTGGTGCCCGGCCTCCGCCGTCCGCGCCGCCCATGCCACCAGCGCGGTCCGCAGCGCCGAGGGCGGCCCCTGCGGTTCCGGGTCCCGGGCCAGCCCCCCGAGCCCCAGCCGCGCGGCCAGCGCCGCGGCCTGCTCCTCGCGCACCGGGTGGGTCATCACAGCCGAACTGAGCGCAACGGTGCTCACCGGGCCACTCCTCCCATCGCAGAGACCTCACGGTCCGGGCGCCTCATCGTGACAGACCCCTACCCGGCCCCCACCCCACCCGCCAACTCTGGCCGAATCCCGCCACCTTCCCACTCACCCAGGCAGGCCCCGCCCGTTGCCCGCTTCCGCTCACTTCCGCGCGGGGTGAGCGGCGTCGTAGCGGTGCCGGTTGCCGTTGATCTCCCGCCGGTGCTCCACGGCCCACGCGGTGAGACCGGCCATCGACTCCAGCAGGGTGCCGCCGAGCGGCGTCAGCGCGTACTCCACCCGTGGCGGGACGCAAGGGTGGACGGTACGGGTCACCAGCCCTTCTCGTTCGAGCTGCCGCAGCGTCAGCGTGAGCATGCGCTGCGAGATACCCCGTACGGCCCGCTGGATCTCGGTGAACCGCAGCGTCCGGTCCCGGAGTTGGCCGATCACCAGGATGCTCCACTTGTCCCCGATCAGGGACAGGATCCGCAGCACCTGCCGGCACACCTCCTCCTCGGACTCCGCCGCGTCCGGCGCTTCCGTTTCCGCTTCCGTTCCCGGCTCCGGCTCGCGGCTGGTCGTCGCCAAGGGTTACCTCCGTGTGCGTCACCGACACCGATGTGCCGTCTTGTCAGCGTGACTCCCGTGACAAATCATGCTGCTGCGCACAAAGAGTAACTACCGCTCCAGCAAAGGGAGATCGCGTGCCCAAGGCACTTGTCGTGGTCGGCGCCGGGCCCGGACTCGGCATGGGCGTCGCCCGCGCCTTCGGCCGCCACGGCTTCCGGGTCGGCCTGATCGCCCGTAACGAGGACAGCCTCACGGCCCTGGTCGGCACCTTGACCGAACAGGGCGTGCCGGCCGCGGCCTTCCCCGCCGACATCCGCGACCGCGCCGCCCTCGCGGCCGCCCTGACCCGCGCCGCGGAAGTCCTGGGGCCGATCGACGTCCTGGAGTACAGCCCCAGCCCGAGCGGCCCGATCACGCACGCGGCCGGGACCACGGTCGCCGCCGCGACCGACCAGTTCACTCTTCACGTCCTGGGCGCGGTGACGGCGGTGGAGCAGGTCCTGCCCGGGATGCTGGCCCGAGGCGCCGGCACGCTGCTCCTGACCACCGGCGTCTCCGCCACCGTCCCCGCCCCCTTCCTCGCCAACGTCGGGCTGGCGATGGCCGGCCTGCACAACTGGGCGCACGCCCTGCACACCGAACTCGGCCCCCAGGGTGTCCACGTGGCGACGGTGACGATCGCCTCGCCCATCACCGCGGGTGACCCCGTGACCGACCCCGACGCCATCGGTGCCCGCTACTACCGCCTGTACGGGCAGCACGACCGCGCGGAAGAGGTGATCGGGGATGTGGACGCCTTCCGGGCGCTGGTCGCCGCGCAGGCGGCCTCGACCCCGGCAACGGCCGTAGGGCCAGCGGAAGTGGAGTCAGCGTCCGCCGTGGAGCCGTAGCAGCAAGCCGTGCAGGACGGTGCGCTCCTCGGCGGTCAGCGGGTCGAGGACCGTGTCCTGGACGGACTCGGCCGCGCCGGTGAGGGCGGTGAGCGCTTCCCGGCCGGCCGGGGTGATGCCGACCAGCACCCGCCGGCGGTCGCCGGGGTCGCGGTCGCGGGTGAGCAGGTCCCGGCCGGCGAGTTCGTCGAGGAGCTTGGCCATATCGCTGGTGTGGATGGCCAGCCGTTCCGCCAGATCCCGCTGGGCGTGCGGGCCGAAGTCGGCGAGCGCGGCCAGCGTCGCCAGATGCCACGGCCGCAGGCCCTGGGCCGCGAGGCGTTCGGCGAGCAGACCGCGGGCGCGCTTGCCCACCTTGGCGAGCAGGTACGTGGTGGAGGAGGTCAGGCTCGGCGGCGGGGTGGCGGGCATGGGCCCATGGTAGGTCGGTGGGTCCGTACCGATGGCTGGTCGGCGCCTACTGGTCGTCGGCTTGCGCCTGGGCCTGTGCCTGCGCCTGGTCCGCCGTTGTCGTGAACAACCGGTCCAGGTGGGCGTCGAGGGCGGTGAGCGCTTCGGCGGGCCGGAGCACGCCCAGTTCCAGGAGCGGGGTGAAGCCGGTGAGGGCGAGCAGGAGGTGGGTTTCGGTCACCGGATCGCGGTCGGGCCGGATGTGGCCGTCGGCGATCGCCTGCCGGACCAGCTGCTCGACCAGTTCACGCCCGTGGGCCATGCCATCCCGCGCGCGGATGCGGAGGTGCTCGTCGTGCAGCGCCTCCACCACGTAGGCGGCGCTCATCCGGCTGGTCGCGCGGGCGTCGGCGTGCAGCGGGAGCATCTCGGTGAGCAGCAGGCGCAGGACATCCCGCGGCTGCGGCCGGTCGCCGAGCTTCCGTACGCCCTGGTCGACCCGCCGCGCGGTCTGTTCCGCGGCGAAGTCCATGGCGAACGCGAGCATGGCCGCGCGGGTCGGGAAGTAGTGCTGGAGCTGGCCGTGCGACATGCCGGCCTCCTGCGCCACCTCGCGCAGCGACAGGCGGGTGACCCCGCGCTCTTCCACCACTCGCCACAGCGCCCGGGCGATTTCTTCGCGGCGCTCCTGGTGGTTCACCTGTTTGGGCAACTGGCCACCTTCTCATGGGTGTTGGGGGCGTGAGGTTTTCTCGTACAGTTGACATAATACAGGTGGCTGATAAACCTTGGGGAGGAGTTGAGCCAAGTCGAGGACGGGCGACGATGACGACGATGATGGGGCGGGGTGGCGGCATGGCGGGAGAGCCCGAGGTGCGGACGGCGGCGGGTGCGGTCCGGGGGCGGTGGCGGGGCGGGCAGGCGGAGTTCCGCGGTATTCCGTACGGGCGACCGCCCGTGGGCGGGCTGCGGTTCGCGGCGCCGGTGGCGGCGCTGCCGTGGGAGGGGGTGCGGCCGGCGGTGGCGTACGGGCCGGTGGCGCCGCAGTCGGGTCCGGCCGTCACCTCCGATCCGTCCCGTAGCGGAGCGGCCGGGACGCCGGCGGACGCGGACGCGGACGCGGACGCGGACGAGGAGTGGCTGACGCTCAATGTCCGCACTCCGGACCTCGGTGCGGCGAGGCTCCCGGTGCTGGTGTGGATCCACGGCGGCGCCTATATCGCGGGGGCGTCGAGCGATCCGTCGTACGATCCGGCGGCGCTGGCCGGAGCCGGCCTCGTCGTGGTGAGCCTCAACTACCGTGTCGGCGCGGAGGGTTTCGCCCTCATCGAGGGGGCGCCGGCCAATCGCGGACTCCTGGACCAGATCGCCGCGCTGCACTGGATCCGGCGCAATATCGCCGCGTTCGGCGGGGACCCGGAGCGCGTCACCGTGGCGGGCCAGTCCGCCGGGGCGGGATCGATCGCCGCCCTGCTGACGGTGAAGCCGGCCCGTGGCCTGTTCCGCCGGGCCATCACCCACTCCGTGCCGGGCAACCACTGCACCCGCGCCCTGGCCGCCGAGGTCACCACGGCCCTCGCGGACCGGCTCGGCACCGCGCCCACCGCCGCCGGCCTCGCCCGGATCCCCCCGCGGCGCCTGGCCGGCGAGGTGACCGCGCTCGGCGCCGCCCTCGGCGACCACCCCGAACGCTGGGGGCGGCTGGCCCGGACCGGCGTCCCGGTCTGCCCCGTCCTCGACGGGGAGCTGCTCACCGAGACGCCGTGGCCGGCCCTGGCCGGCGGCCGGGCGGACGGAATCGACCTCCTCGTCGGCCATACCCGCGACGAATTCCGGCTGTTCAGCGTGTTGAGCGGCCGGCACGGCACCGGCCCGGACGGGACGGGCGGCTGGACCGACGAGGAGGCCCGTGCGGCGCTGGAGCTCTTCGCCCCGCCGCCGCACGGCGCGGACGCCTACCGCGCCGCCCGCCCCCGGGCCACACCCGGGGACCTGCTGGAAACGGTGTACTCCGACGCCCTCTTCCGGATGCCGTCCCTGCGCCTGGCCGAGGCGAACGCGGCGGCCGGCGGCGCCTCGTACCTCTTCGAACTGGCCCTGGCCGCAACGGAGTTCGGGGGCGTCTTCGGTGCCTGCCACAGCCTCGATGTCCCGCTGGCGTTCGGTACGCTCGGCAGCCCCACCGGCCGGCAGCTCTTCGGCGAACGGCCCGCCCCCGAGGTGCGGGCCGTCTCCCGGGAACTCCAGCGGGCCTGGGTCCGTTTCACCACCAGCGGCTCCCCCGGCTGGGCCGCCTACGACCCGGGCCCGCAGCTCACCCGCGTACTGGACACCGCATCGAGCACCGTGCGTTATCCGGAGCGGAGCTCGTACGAGATCTGGCGGGGCCACGATCCGGCCCCGTTCGACCTGCCGTAGCGGGTCCCCGGCGGCCCGGCCCCGCCGGCGTCAGGCGGACGCGGGGGCGAACGGGCCGCCGGGGCCGAAGGCCAGGGTGGCGAAGCGTTCGCCCATACGGAGGTGGGTGGCGGCGTCCGGGTGGAGCTCGTCGGGCAGCGGGAGCTCGGCGAAGTCCGCCGGGCCGTAGAGCCGCTGGCCGTCGAGATAGTGGAGGTGCGGATCGTCGGCCGACCGCTGGGCGACGATCCGGGCGAGTTCGTCGCGGATGGCGGTCAGCGTCAGCTTGCCGGCGGCGCGTTCGGCGGGGTCGCCGGCCGCGCGGAAGCCGAGCCGCCCGGCGCTGAGTTGGCTGAAGTCCGGGGCGCTGGGGCCCGGGGTGTCCTCGTGGATGGGGCAGTGGATGGGGGAGACGACCAGCAGGGGAGCGGTCGGGTGCCCCTCGCGGATGGTGTCGAGGAATCCGTGCACGGCCGGGACGAAGGCCCGCATCCGCATCAGATCCGCATTGACCAGATTGATGCCGATCTTGACGCTGATCAGATCGGCGGCGGTATCGCGCAGCGCCCGGGCGGTGAACGGGTCGAGCAGCGCGCTGCCACCGAGCCCGAGGTTGATCAGCTCCACCCCGCCCAGGCGCGCGGCGCGCGCGGGCCAGGTGGTGGTGGGGCTCGCGGCGTCGGAACCGTGGCTGATCGAACTGCCGTGGTGCAGCCAGACCTTGCGGCCGGAGTCCGGCGCCGGCTCGACGGCCGCGTCCGCGCGCAGGCTTACCAGCCGGGTGGTTTCGTTGTGCGGCAGCCAGATCTCGACGTGCTTGTCGCGGCCGGGCAGCCCGGTGAACCGCACCGTGCCGACCGGTCCGGGGCGGGTCTCCGCGGACGTGGCGGCCATATCGACCAGGACGACGTTGCCGCCGGTCGTCCGCGCCTGGCCGGCCGGGGCGCCGTCGATCAGCAGGTCGTAGACGCCGTCCGGGCGGGGCGGGGCGCCCCGGTACTCCATTTTGGTGCGCAGGGTGTCCAGTTCGAGGGCGGTGGCCCGGGTCCGGAACACCAGCCGGACGCCGGACGGCTGGCCCTCCGCCACCGACAGCTGCATGTCCGGGCACTGGGCGCGGGCCCGGGCGGGCAGCCGGTGTGGCAGCAGCCCGTGCTCGGTCCGTTCCAGGTCCAGCGCGCCGCGCACGAGCACGGCGAGGTCGGGAACGGTGAACCACCGCGCCGCGCCGGAAGCGGGGGCGGTGGTGGGGGAGTGGCCGTGGTCCTGGTCGTGATCGCGGCCGGGGTCCTGGCCGCCGTCATGGTCGTTCGGGGCGTTCATGGTCTCAGTCTGTCAATGAGATGCCGGGCGGGCACATCTATTTCCGCGCCGCGCCCGCGCCGGGCCGGGGCGGGCGCGGGCGCGGGGGTGGTGCGGCGGGCGGTAGCGTTCGCCCGGGGTGTGCCGCGCGCACGCGCCCGTTCCGGAGCGGACGGGCGCGGACGAAGGCCGGACGTACCGGTCCCGCGGCCGGGCCGAGCAAGGCCACAGGGCGATGAAGGAGAGCGTGGATGGGGTCCGTACCGGCGGCAGCCGCCGACGTCTGGATGCTGGTGCGGGAGAATCCGGTGCCGCTGATGAAAGCCACCCAGGCGCTGGCCGAAGCGCTGGAGGCGGCCCACGGCCCCCGCTTCGCCGTCTGGCACACCGATGAACTCCTCTTCGGCGTCCGGCGCGGCCGGCTGGTGCTGCGGACGCTCGGCGGTCTGGAGGTCGCCCCGCCCAAGGTCGTCCTGGTGCGCCAGACCCCCGGCACGATGGCGCAGGACCGCGAGGTGAGCCTGCTGCGGCACCTGGAGCACCTGGGGGCCGTCCTGATCAACTCCGCGTCGGCGCACATCCGGTGCGGCAACAAACTCTGGCAGCTCCAGGACCTCGCCGCCGCCGGCCTCCCGGTCCCCGACACCCTCTCCTACGCCACCGCACCGCTGACCGGTGTCGTCCGCAGCCCCGATGTGGTGGCCCCCTGCATCGTGAAGGCCGTCCGCGGACGGAACGGACGCGAGGTGTTCCTGGCGCCGGACACCGGACTGCTGCGGTCGGTGGCCGGCAGCCTGGCGCAGGACGTCCCGCTGGTGTTCCAGGAGTACGTGTCCGCCTCGCACGGCCGCGACCTGCGGGTCGTGGTGGTGGACGGCGAGCCGGTGGCCGCCCAGATCCGCACCGCGCGCGACGGCTCCCTGGCGGCCAACCTCGCCCAAGGGGGAGCCGCCGAGCTGTGCCTGGGGCGCTTCCCCGACGCCGAGGCGCTGGCGGTCGCGGCCGCCGGGACGCTCGGGCTGACGCTGGCCGGCGTGGACCTGCTCTTCACCGCGGACGGCGGCCACACCATCTGCGAGGTGAACGCCGTCCCCGGCTGGCGGCCGCGGATGACGTCGGTGATCCCCGCGGTGACGGCGTACGTGGCCCGGCTGCTGGCGGAGCGGTAGGGCTCGGGTGCCCGGCGGGTCATGTGCCTCTCGGATTTCTGGCCGCGGCGATCCGCCGTCACGACCGCGGCGATCCGATGATGGCTTCGCCCCTGATTCCCGGGACACCCTCGGTTTAGAGTCTCTCCGTGGACGACAACACCTGGTTCGAGGTTGAGGACCCGGAGGAGTACGACGAGGAGCCCTGGGACTTCGACGAGGCCGAACTCGCCTTCCTCGCCGCATTGCGGGCTCGGGCCGCCATCTGGCGGGTGTCATGGGCTCCCAGCAACGTCTCACGGCCCGAGGACGACTCGTCGCTCCTCGTCTGGGTCTCCCTCCTCGATGAGGAACGCCCACTGGTACTCGGCGAATGGGCCGTGCACTTCTACGGCACGCACGTACGGGCAGGGAAAGTCTCCGACCAGCTCTTCAACCTCCATGAGTCACATAAGCACGGCTTCTTCCAGACCTCCGGCACGGCCGGCGAGCTTGCCCTACGGTGCGCCGACTGGTTCGAGAGCCTGTTGAGCCGCCCCGTCGTTCGTGCCGAATGGCCCGCAGCGGCCGGGGCAATCGCAACCCGCTGGGAGTTCGCCGACACCGGAGAGGCCCTCGTCACCAGCCTTGACGTACCCGCCGATGGCACACCCCCGGCCCGCCGGGTCCCGGTCCGTCCCTGATCCGCCGGACACCGCCTAGGGATGTGGGTGAACAACCAGAGGTCCAGGGCCGCGGCCTTCGCTCTCGCAGCCGAGGCCGGGTTACCGAAAGGCTGCGGCCAGTTCGTGCCAGAATGCGCGCCAGTGGTCTTCCCCGAAGGTTCGCAAAGCGATGTCGCGGTTTTTTGTGAGTTTCTGCTGAATGACGGGGTCAGCACTTCGCACAGCCGCCAGCATGTCGAGAAGTTCACCGGCTGCACGCTCAAGTTCGCCGGCCGACGCGCCGACCATCACCGCTGCGTACCCCGGATAGACGGACTCGAAAACCTTGAACGGGCTTACCGCACACGGCAATCCCGCCACGGCGGCGAACGCCGGAGGCATGCTCGCGGCCTCGACACCGGGGACGTTCGGTGTGTAGACCACCCCACCCCACCTTTTCCGCGCGATGTGCAGCAGGTCGATCTCATCCAGATGCACCCCCAGCGCGTCGCGATAGGTGCTGAGCGGCACGCCATCGGCCCAGATCACCAGGCCATCCAGTCCGAGGCGGTCCGCCAGGTCAAGCATGTCCTGCGCGTGCTCCCGTTCCTCGGCGAGGCTGCCGAACACGACCAGTACCGGGAGGGGGTCTCCACGTCTCCGCGCCTCCGCGATCGTCGCGGCGTGCAGGCGCAACGCCAGCGCGACGCCCTTTTCGGGCACCACGCGCTTCGGGACGACCAGCACCGGCTGGTCCTCCTTGACGCCGTGCTCTGCCAGGAACTCCAGCTGATGTGCTCCCAGGTCCCCGTCCGGTATCGACAGCGGCACCATCGGGGGGAGGAGGATCGGCACCGCATCGGTCGGATAATCGGTCGCTTCGGCGACTTGGGCCGGTGTCAGCGTTGCCCAGTAGGTATAGGCGTTTGCCCCCGGCAATGGGGTCAGCTCATTCGGAAAGACCGGGTAGAGGCGTTTCCCGTCCGTGGTCCGCGCGTAGTCCTTGAGCAGGTCATGGTCCCACCACACGACCCGCCCGGGGCGCTGCCCATCGGCGAACATCTCGTCCAGCACCCGCAGCAACGCCAGTGTCACCGGCACCGCATCGGTGAGCGTCATGTTCATCGCGATCACCACATCGACATCCGCCAGCATGGCGCGGAAATGCCGCTCGTACGGAGCCGCCAGCCGGTCGATCTCCTCCCGGAGTATTTCGCGTTCCGGGGCGCTGAGTTCATCGAAGCCGGCCACCCGGTCACGGACGGCCAGCAAATCCCGCCCCCACTCATCAGGATCGCCCGGCAGCTCCATACAGGCGGGGATCATCCAGTCCGGATACGGCTCACCCCGACCATCCGGAGAAAACCCCTTGTCGAACCGCCACGAATACCCCAGATCCGTGATCACTGGTAACTCGACCACGTCCAGCCGTACACCGAGATCGAGCGCGTACCGCAGACTGGTAAGCAATCCGGACACGGGTAGCCCATCGCCGCATACGACCCCTATGCGCATCCTTCATTCCTCTCCGGTGTCACCTTCGTGCAGATTCATGCCTTTGTGCGGTGCTGCTATCAATGGGACAGATCCAGCTTCCTGGTCACTCCTCTCCGCGAGCGCCAAGTCCACCGCGCGTCCAGTTGGCGACAGGGAATGCGTGAACGCGTGATGGTGTTGAGCGACTCGTCCGCTTCACCACACAGGACACGGTCTTAAGCGCCTGCGAGACGCAACCGCTCCTCGATCCCACCGGCGAGCCTTGCGACGACGGGGCCGCCGTCGGAACGCAGCGTCGCCTTCTTGGCGTTGAAGCAGTGCACCCAGGTGCCGGCGGCCCACGCGGCCTCGCGGTCGGCAGCGGTCCAGGGCAGTGCCCTGGCCGCCTGGTAGGCATCGATGAACTGAGCCGTGTGCGGAATCGTCGCCTCGCCGGGACGGCCGCCCAGGACGGCGTGCACCGCGGCGGCCGCACCGGCGATGACGATTTCCGGCAGCGCCACGATGCTGTCCCAGTCGTGCACGGCGTGCAGTGCGCCGCCCTTCCACGTCACGTTCTGCGCTTCCCAGTCGCAGTGGCCGATGACAGGGGCGCCGAGGCCGTGCTCGTTCAGCCGTTCCCGTACCCGGGTTGCCGCGTCGTCCAGCCAGTCCGGCCCCGGGTGCTGGTTGAGGTCCTCCGGCTGATCGTCGGGAAGCGGCCAGACACCGTCCTGGTCGTGATTCCACCACACCCACGGCGGAGGCGGGCCAAGCTCGCCGACCTCGTCCACAGCGGGTGCGACCGACACGAACCGGGCCAGTTCGGCGGCCGACCGGGCCGAAGTACGGGGCGCGACGTCGAGTGCCGCGCCGTCGTCCACCAGCGTTTCCATCGTCACGATCAGGCTGCCGACGCGGACCGGCTCGCCCAGCGGTTCAGCACACGGCAGCCCTGCCAGCCACATCAGCCGGTGGGTTCGGAAGCAGCCGGTCAACCGGTCGGCGAACGGACGGATCTTGACCACCACTCGGCGCCGGTCCGCCAGTTCCAGGCCGAGGACCGTGGACAGATGCGCCCAGCGCCACAGCTCGGCCCTGGGGCGGCTGCCGAGGTGGCGCTCCACCGATTCGGTAAGGGAAGACATATCGAGTGCGGTCGTCTCGCCAAGCATCGCGTTGGCCCCTGTCTCGTCCCACTGGATCATCGCCGGGGATACGACGTCGACGTTCCCCGGGCCGAAGCGCTGACTGACAAGTGAGGGATCGCCGTTGGCGTCCACCACGCCCACGCGGGCGCCGGGGTAGCAGCACAGCAGCGATCGCCCGGACAGTACCACCGGTTTGCCGCTCTGCCGGCCGCGGCTGGCGAACCGGAACCGTGGTGAGGCCGGCCGGGTGTCCGCTCGTACCACGGCCGTCATGACAACGCGAGGGCCCGGCTCCCGGCCCGTCGGCGGCCACTGGACTGCTGAAGGTCGAAGGTGAGGGTGAGCTTGCGCAGCCAGCGGTCCGTACCGTCATAGCGGGGTGTGAACGGTTCCCGGCCGTGCACTGCCCGGTAGTTGTCGATGAGCACCAGGTCGCCGGGCCTCAGCCGGACCGGCACGAGTGCTCCCTCCAGCCGGCGGCACAGCCGGGAGAACGCCCGCGCGGACGCGTCGTCCCCCGGCGCGGTGGTGGTGTATGCCGGGTCGACCCTCAGATACGGCCGCGAGCCGCCGAAGAGCACCGGCCGCCACACGGGAGACGGATCAACGGATCCGCTCGCCTTCAGGTGTTCGGGGTCGGGAAGGAGGGCGAAGCGAGGCCGGCGGAGCAGCTCGTGGTCCTCCGCGCTGACCTCGGCGAGCGCGCCGGCGGTGGCGACGGTCGTCGCGGTCAGATCCCGGTTGCGCAGACAGAGCAGTGCCAGCACGTCACAGCGGTCGTCGTCGAAGGCGTCCTCGACGTGGAAGTCGAGGGTGTTCACGCTGCTGTGGCCGGTCTGCGCGTGTTCCTGGCCCTCGATCGGCAGTACGTCGTTGAACAGCCTGCCGTCCTGCAGCGTCTGCCAGCAGACCGGATCGCCGACCTGTATCGACACCAGCGCCAGCCACAGGTCGTGGGCGGCTGTGGCGGCGCGTCCGCGCGGTCTCCAGTGCGACGGCGTCGGGCCGACGTTCTCGTCCAGGCGGGGTCGGCGTACCACCGTGACCGCGCTGCCCAGCCGGGACCGGACACCGGCCAGTACGTCCGTCAGCCGTACGGGGAGACGGTCCCGGTGTTCGGCGAGCCCCGCCAGCAGGCCGAGGTCGTCCGTCGTGCCGTACTCGCTCACGAGGCGGCGGATGACGTCGTCCGCATGACGTGTCTCCTGCGCGGTGAGCACGATCTCCTGGATGTCGGGCACTGGGGCGGACTCACGCATGTGCGTACCCTTCTGCTGTCTCGATCCGTCTGACCAAGGCGGCGGTGCCGCACGGCCGGCTATCCGGTGCCCTCCGCCAGCTCCGTCAGCAGCTCGGCCCACGGACCGGTCGGGAACCGGCGGTCGACGATCTCCCGGTTGCGCCGCACCATGCCGGCCATGCGGGGCTCCCCGGCGCGGTTCGCCCGCATCGCCGCCACCAGCTCGACGCCCGACCGGCCGATTCCGGCGGGGCGGGGATCCACCGGGACGACGAAGAAGTCTTTTCCGTACGTCGGTTCGAAGGCGGTGTAGGCCGTGCTCGCGCAGGGCAGCCCGGCGACGGCGGCCAGCGCCGGCCCCAGGCCGACCGTCTCGACGTCCTCGGTGTTCGGAGTGAAGACGACGCCACCACCGCTCGCCGCGGCGGTCCGAAGGAGGTCTATCTCGTCCAACCGCCAGGAGCCGCTGCTGTCCCGGACGCTGCGCAACGGGACACCGTCGAGGAACCGCACGTCGGGCAGCAGGTCCAGGCGCCGTGCGGTGCTCAGCACCTCGTCGGAGTAGGAGGGATCCTCCGCCAGGCTGCCGAACACGAGCAGGTACGGGGCGGGAAGTCCGCGCTCGGCGCTGGCCGACCGGGCCGCTGCCAGCACTTCGAGGGCGAGCTCCACCCCCTTGACCCGGTAGACCCGCACCGGGTTGAGCAGGATCGGCCTTCGCGGGTCGAGGCCCAGGCCGTCGAGAAATTCCTTGAGCCGCGGCTCCAGTGCTCCGGTGGGCACGCGGGGCAGGATGTTGGGCACCACCCGCGGCCGCTCCGGTACCGGGTAACGCGCCGCCTCCTGCGCAAGCGCTTCGGAAACCACCGCCCACCGCACACCCGGGCCGGCCTCGGGAAGCGGGGTGAACTCATTGGGACGGTCCGGATACTTGCGCACGCCTTCCTCGTAGTCCGCGCAGCTGCCGAAGAGATCGTGGTCCCAGAAGAGCACGCCGCCGGCCCCGCTCTCGTGACGGCGGTGGCGCGCCGCGGCGTGGAGCGCCTTGGTGACGGGCGCGGCGTCCGAGAGCGTCATGTTGACCGCGATGGTCCAGTCGACTCGGTTCCGGCGCATCCATTCCGAGAAGTAGTCCCGGTAAGGGCCGGCCAGGCGGTCGATGCGCTCGTGCAGCCGGGCACGTTCGGCGGGGCCCAGAGCCGCACCCTCCGCGACCGACATCCGGATGGAGGTCCACTCGGCCGCCATGCGGTCGGGATCCCCGAGGGCGGGAGGGGCCTGCCCGGCCGGCTCCAACAGCCCGGACGCCTCCCGCTCCGCCGGCCCGTACGGGAAGAAGGCGGGCTTGTCGGGTCGCCACGAGTAGCCCAGATCAGCGGATACGGGCAGTTCGAGCAGGCGCAGGTCGACGCCGAGGCCGACTACGTTGCGGAAGATCGTCAGCAGGCCGCTGGCCGGCACTCCGTCCCCGCAGACCAGTCCTATGCGCACCCCGGCGTCACCGGCCCAGCTGAGTATTGATGAGGGCCTCCACCAGCGTGGCTCCCGCTTCGGTGAGGGCGACGCTGCCGGCCCCCCGGTCGATCCGCACCAGCCCGCGGTCGGTGAGCGAGTCGAATACCGCACCCCACCTGCCGGACAGCAGCGAGCTGCCGGGAAATCGGGAGCGATGAACCTCCTCAAGCAGTGGCTGACAGGTGGACAGCGCCATCTGCACCGCCCGCACCTCGCGGTGTTCCGCGCTCACCGACGTGACCTTCTCCAACGGGATCTCGCCCTTCTCGACCAGGCTGAGATATTTCGCCGGAGCAACCTCCGCATTCGCCTCCGCCTCCCCGCACCAGCTGTAGGCGCCCAGGCCGATACCCACCTGGGGGACCTGTTTGTCCTGGTCGAGGTTCAACGAGCGCCACACTTCCGGTCCCACGTCGCGCTGGGGGAAGTAGGTGGTGGGGTGCTCGTAGTAGCCGGCAGCGGCGAGCCGGTCGACGGCCCCCTCCCGCATTTGCAACTGCTGTCCCAACGACGGCCACGCGAATCCGCGCTGGGCCAGCCGCTCGCGTACGCGCGGGTCCTCCCACGGGGCCGGGGACACATGCCCGATGGCCGATTCCACGTCATGGAAGGACTGCAGATGGAGTTTGATCGCGACAATGGTGCTGAAATCAGCTTCGATCAGGCGATCGATGTCGTCGAGGAAACCGGCGACTGTCTGGCCGGGCAGGCCCCAGACGAGATCACCGTCGACCCTGGTGAAACCCAGCCGTCCCGCCGCCGAACGCACCTGTAGTGCCTGTTCCCCGGTGTGCCGCCGGTTGGCGACCTTCAGCAGCCGGTCGTCCAGGGACTGGATTCCGTAGGAGAGTGCGGTGAATCGCGCATCGCGCAGCGTCCCCAGGATCTCCTCGGTGAGGGAGTCCGGGCTTCCCTCCGCCCGCATCGAGGTCCGCTCGTCAAAGGCGAACGTCTCCCGGTAGAAGCTCACCAGCCGCTCGATCTCGTGGGCGGGCAGGACGCTCGGCGTACCGCCGAACAGGCAGAACTCGCCGACCGGAGTGGTGCGCAGCGCCGGGACCGCCTCCACCCAGGCCCGGGCCTCCCGGATGTTCGCGTCCACCCACCGGCGTGCGGTCGCGTCGGCCGTCTGAGGCCGGCTGCTCGTGACGAGTATCGGGAACTGGCAGAAATGGCAGCGGTACCGGCAGAGCGGAATATCCACCCATAGGTGAAAGGACGGCGCCTCGCGCAGCTCGCGGTCCAGAACACGGAAGAACTGCTGCGGACTGCTCTCCACGTCTCCCGTGAAAACATGAGTGAATGCTTCGGCTTGCAGGTAGCCGAGGAGTTCGTGGTTACGCTCGTCGGACAGCAGCGAGGACACCCTGGGTACCGGGTATTCGGGATCGATCTCGGAGAGGCTGCGGAGCGCTTTCCTCCGGTCATATAACGGTGCCGTGCTGGTCCCCATGCGTGCGACACTCCGTATCTGCTACGTCGATGATCGTTTGCGATTTGGGTACGGCCTGAAGCAAGCTAGGCGAGTTCCCCTGCACGGTCAATACGGTGCGTGATAGGCCATCAGCATGGCGTGATTCTTGCGGTTTGAGGCGTATGGGTCCGGGGAGCGCTTCCTGTCCTCCGGGCTGTTGGCGGATAATGCAGTGATCAATACACCAGGTGCGGCTCACGCTGTGTGAGTGACACCGGGAATATAGATGACGGACGACACGATGGGCTGCGATTCGTGATCGAAAAGTCTGCTTCCATGCCTGACGCGGTATGGCCACCTCGACTCGCCATGACGGATTCGACCGCCGTCGCACTGGCCGACTTCAGTTCAACCTGGCGGTCGGAAGAGCTGAAGAGCGAGCGGACCCAGCAGGCGGCTCTTCGCCGCGCCCGCGAAGAAATTCCCGAACTGCACCGGCTGCTGGACGAGGCCGCCACCGCTCTCCGCGCATCGCTGGCCGTGGTCGTCGAGGGCTTCCCGCTCGACACCACCGCGCTGGTCATCACCGCCGCCGCGCTCGGCAGGGTCGATCCGAGCTACAACGGCCCGAAACCGGACTCCCTCGTGCACGACGTGGTCGACAGCGAAGCCCGGCCCTACCGGGATCCGGACCCGTTCCACACCGACTCCCCCTTGCTGGCGCGTCCGCATGCCTACCTCGGACTGCTCTGCGTCCGCCCGAGTCCGGCGGGCGATGGGCAGACCGTTCTGGTGAGCGCGGCGGATGTCGCCGCCGAAATCGCCGACCGCAGCCACCTGCGGGCACTGCGGGACCCCTGCTATCCGTTCGCTGTTCCCCATGCGTCCGGGAGCGGCGAGCCGTCGATCACGACCCACCGGATCCTTGCGCTGTCCGGCGGGGGCGCCACCGTGCGGTACTGCCCGGTGCGGGTCACCGCAGGCGTAGCGCGGGCTGGGCACGCCCTGGACGACGAGCACGTCAGCGCGCTCCGCGCGTTCGAACGCGCGCTGGAAACGCGGCACCTGCCCACGGTCTTCCTCCTGCGGGCGGGCGAACTCCTGTTGCTGGACAACAGGCGCCTGCTGCACGGCCGCACCGACGTCGGGCCCGAAGGCGTCGCCCGCCACCTCATGCGCGTCAAGGTGCACGCCATCGGCGAACAGCAGGACAGCCGTCGGTAGGACTGCGGCCGCGACGCGCAGGCATGCGCGCCGGCCCGCCCGCATCCGCTTCCAGGAGCCAACACCGTGACCATCAGCGTCGGTATCGTCGGCGCGGGGCAGTTCGCCCGCGCGTTCATCCCTCTTTTCCAGGCCCACCCGGGCGTCCACGACGTCCGCCTCACCGAGGCCGTGCCCGAGCGGCTCGCGCGCGAGTCCGCCCGGCACGCCATCGCCACCACGTACCCGTCCTTCGAGGACATGCTCGCCTCGGACGTCGACGCCGTCGCGATCTTCACCCAGCGCTGGACCCACGGCCCCCTCGTCGTCCAGGCCCTGGAGGCGGGGAAGCACGTCTACTCCAGCGTGCCGATGGCCGTCGCCGAGGAGGAGATCGAGGCGATCATCGAAGCCGTGCGCCGCACCGGCCTCACCTACATGATGGGGGAGACCAGTTACTACAACCCCGCCGCCGTGTACTGCCGGCGGCGGCTCGCCGAGGGCGCGTTCGGCGACATCTTCTACGCCGAGGGCGACTACGTCCACGACATGGACCTCGGCTTCTACGACGCGTACCGCTTCAGCGGTGGCGACCGCTGGAAGGAGACCGCGAGTTTCCCGCCCATGTACTACCCGACCCACGCCCTAGGCGGGGTGCTCGCGGTGACCGGCTCGCACGTCACCTCCGTGTCCTGCCTCGGCGTCTCCGACACCCGCGGCGACGGCGTCTTCGACCGTGAGGTCAGCCGCTGGGACAACGACTTCTCCAACGCGACCGCGCTCTTCCGCACCGCGGACGGCGGCATCGTCCGTACCAACGAGATGCGGCGGGTGGGCTACCCGTCCCGGCTGCGTGAATCCCGGTTCCGCTTCTTCGGCACCGAGGGCAGCTTCGAGCAGCTGGCCACCACGACGTTGTGGCAGGACCGCGAGAAGGCCGAGGACATCGAGGAGTTGATGCGCACGGTGCCGACCGCTCGCCTCGACGAGGCCGCGCTCGCCGACATCGACCCGTCCCTGCGTGACGCGTTCGTCAGCGGCTTCGCACCCGTCCACGACATCGGCCGGCTGCCCGCCGAGTTCGCCGGGCGGCCCAACGGCCACCAGGGCTCCCACCAGTTCCTCGCGGACGACTTCGTCTCGGCGTGCCTGACCGGGAAGACGCCCCCGGTCAACGCCTGGACGGCCGCCCGCTACACCCTGCCCGGCCTGGTCGCCCACCGATCCGCCCTGGCGGGCGGCGCGCAGCTGGACGTCCGGGACTTCGGGGACGCCCCGGCCTGATCCCGCCCGGCCACCACCGGCGCCCGGCCGCCGACCGCCCTCCCCGGCCGGGCGCCGCCGCCTACTGCTGGGCGGAGGCGGCCACCTGGCGGGCCTCCTTGGCCACCATCGCGGTCAGCTTGGCGGGCGTGAGCTGGGTGGCGGGGTCGGCCAGGGTGCGCCCGTTCAGCTGGACGACGGGGACCGGGCCGAGGCCGGACGCGGCGTACTCCGCCTGCGACTTCGTCACCCAGCCCTGGCGCTGCTTGCGGTCCAGGCACAGGTCGAACGTGTCGTGCTGGATCTTCCCGGCCTTCTTGGCCAGCTTCTTCAGCAGGGCGCGGTTGTTGAACACGTCCTTCTCCGGCGCCGGCTGGTTCGCCCACACCTGGTCCATGAACTGGCGGAACCGGCCCTGGTCCTGCGCGCAGGCGGCCGCGGCGGCGGCCTCCTTCGCGCCGCTGCCGCCGTACTGCTTGTCGCTCTGCGTCACCAGCCGGTAGTTGATCTGGGCCTGGCCGGACGCGAGGAGCTGCGCGAACGTCCCCGCGTACCGCTGCGCGAAATCGCGGGAGAGCGGGCTGCGCGGGTCCTCGTACACGGTCAGGGTGACCGGGATGGTGGGCCGGACGGGCAGGTCGAGCTTCGGCGCCCCCGAGGGCGCGCCGGACGGGGCCACCGCCCCGGAGGGCGCCTCGAACGTGGTCGCCTCACCGGCGCGGGCGAACTGGCCGAGGACCGCCGCCGCCCCGCAGACCACGGCGAGGCCGACCGCGGACACCGCGTAGGTGCGCCAATTGCGGCGGGAGCCGCTCCGCGTCGTGCCGCTGCCGTTCTTCTTGCTCCCTGCGGAGGCCACCATGCGCACCCTTTCACCAGGCCGGTCCTTGTGCTCCCGGTGGCGCGGTACCTGCCACCGGGGCCCCGGCGCGCCGCCTCCGTACGGAACGGGGCGCTGCCGCGGCACGCCACAGTGTGGCAGCACTCCCGGGGGGCGCGCGGGCCGGGGCCCGTGGTGGCGGACGGTGACCGCGGGGTCAGCGCGGGGCGACGCCGAGCGGGCGGCGGACGGTGCCGAGCCGCCGCAGGGCGAGCATCCCGCCGATACCGGGTACGCAGGCCAGCACGATGGCCCGCGGGGTGCGGTCGGGGTCCCGGGCGACGGCACCGAGGGTGAAGAGGTACGCACAGCCGTGCAGCGGGCCGGCGAGGGAGGAGACGGCCGGCAGATGGACCGTCGCCAGATTGGCCAGCAGGATGATCAGGGAGGCCAGTTCGGTGGTCGCGGCGGCGCGCAGCGGCCGGCGGAGTGCGGTCACGTCATGCTCCTGTCGACGAGCCGGGGCGGACGATCATGAGGATGGTCACGGCCGCCCAGAGGAGATTGAACAGGCCGGTGACCATGGCCAGCCGCGCGGGCGCACGGTCCGCCGGCGCTCCGTCCGCCCCCTCCACCGGGGGTGGGCCGTCGAGGGTGGCCAGCAGCGCGTCCTGCTGGGGCAGGACCAGGGCGGCCAGGACGGCGGCGGCGGCCGCGGTCAGCGCGATGGAGGTGATCAGCCAGGCATCGCCCAGGACGCCCATCGCGGAGGCGGTGGCGAAACCGAGGACCGGTACGGCCATACCGACCCCGGCGTACACCCGGCAGATGCGGTGCAGCAGCCGCACCGTGGCCACCCGGGCCGCGCGCCCGGCCTCCGCGCCGCCGGCCGCCCGGGCCCGGCGGACCGCGGGCGGGAACATGCTGGCGGCCACGGTCACCGGCCCGATGGCGATGATCGCGGCCAGGACGTGCAGCGAGAGCAGGATCTTGGTCACCGGCCGGCCGCCGTTCGGCGGGCGCCGCCCGGGGCGGTGTGGCAGGGGTGCGCCGGGCGGGTGCGTGACCGGAGGCGCGGCGGGGCCGCCAGGGTGTCCGGCCGGTCGAAGCCGTCGAACGGTATGAATCGGGCGCGCATGCGGGTCTCTCTTCGGATCGTGATCACCAGTGCCCGGCCCACGCTAGGAAGGGCGCGACGACCCGCACAGTGGCTGGAATGACAACTTTCCACGGGTTCTCGCCAACGCGTTCGCCGGGTGGGACGCGGCGGTCACGCTGGGTCCCTGACCAGGGGCAATGCTCCGTAGACCGGGTCAGGCCAGGTGAGACCGGGTCCGGGCAGCCTCTCCCGCCACCTCTCCGCCCGCCGCTCACAGCCCTCTGCGGCAGCTGGCGGGAATCCGTTCATGACCCCTGTTCACGGAACCCCGTCTATCGTGTCCTGCCATGCACACGGTGGCGATCCTCGTACTCGACCACGTGGTGCCGTTCGACCTGGCGGCGCCCCTGGAGATCTTCGGCCGCACCCGGCTGCCCGATGGCCGCCGCCCCTACCGGACGCGGATCTGCGGACCCTCGCCCGAGGTGCGGACGAATGGCTTCGGCCTGCGCGTCGAGCGGGGACTGGACGCGCTCGCGGAGGCCGATACCGTCATCGTGCCCGGTTGCGAACAAGGCGCCGCCCCGCCGCCCCCGGAGGCGCTGGCAGCGCTGCGCGCCGCGGCCGCCGCCGGCACCCGGATCGCCTCCGTCTGCGTCGGCGCCTTCATCCTGGCCGAAGCGGGCCTGCTCGACGGCCTGCGGGCCACCACCCACTGGATCGCGGCGGCCGAGCTCGCCCGCCGCTACCCGCTCGTCGAGGTCCAGCCCGACGTCCTCTACGTCGACAACGGCCAGCTCCTCACCTCGGCCGGCGCCGCCGCGAGCATGGACCTCTGCCTGCACATGGTCCGCCGCGACCTCGGCTCGGCGGTGGCCGCGGACGCCGCGCGGATGTCGGTGATGCCGCTGGAACGCGAGGGCGGGCAGGCGCAGTTCATCGTCCACAGCCACCCGCCCGTACCGCGCGGCGCCACGCTCCAGCCCGTACTCGACTGGATCGAGGACAATCTCGCCCACGAGATCAGCCTCAAGGCGATGGCGGCGCGCTCGGGCATGAGCGAGCGGACGTTCAGCCGCCGCTTCCGCGAGCAGACCGGCACCACCCCGCTCCAGTGGGTGCTCCGGGCCCGGGTCCGCCGGGCCCAGTACCTCCTGGAGAACTCCGACCATCCCGTCGAACGCATCGCCCAGCAGGCCGGTTTCGGCTCCCCGACCGCCTTCCGGGAGCGCTTCCGCCGGGTGGTCGGCACCACCCCGCAGTCCTACCGCGCCGCCTTCAACGGCCGGCCCGCGCCGACGCCGTCCATGCCCGCCGCGCCGCCGGTGCCTCCGCTGCCCGCCCCCGCGCCGCCGTCGCCTCCGCTGCCCGTCGCGGCCGGGTGAGCGGACGGCGGGCGCCCCGTCCCGCCCGTCCCGGCCCCGTCACGTCCGGCCGGAGGGCGACCACACATACGGCGTGGTCGTCGTCACGGCGTGGAAGCCCAGCCGCCGCAGGATGGGCGCACTGTCGTCGGAGGCGTCCACCTGGAGGAACCGCACCCCGCGCGCGGCCGCGAGCCGTGCCCGCGCGGCGACCAGCGCGCGGTAGATCCCCCGCCCGCGCCAAGCGGCGAGCGTCGAACCGCCCCACAGGGACGCGAAGTCGGTACCGGGCCGGAAGACCAGCCAGGCCGCGCACACCACCTCGCCACCGGCCTCGGCGACCAGCACCGCGATCTCCTCGGGCGCCGCCGCGACCCGGCCGGCCAGGTCATCGGCCAGCCACTCCCGGTCCTCGCCCCAGACCTCCGCTTCCATGGCGGCGATCCGCCGCATGTCCTCGTACGCGGTCACCTGACGCAGCGTCACCCCGGCGGGCGAGACCGGTTCCGTGGCCAACTCCCCGGCCAGGCCGATCAGTACGGTCTCCCGCTCCTCCGGGACGAACCCGGCCGCGCGCAGCCGGTCGGGCAGATCGGCCGGCCGGTCGTGGCCCCGGGTCTTCCACTCCACCGCCTCACCGCGCGCGGCGAAGTGGTCGCGCTGCCGGGCGATCAGCCGGTCCAGTTCGGCGCCGCGTAGGGTGAGGTCGCGCGGGGCGCTGACGAAACCCCGGTACTGGCCGGTGATCCGCAGCAGCGGCCCGTCCTGCTCGTAGCCGACGCCGGCCGGAGGGTTGGGCGGTGCGCCCCGCATCTGCTCGTCGTAGGCCGCGAGCAGGCTCTCGATGTCCGTCACGCGGCAACTGTACGAGCGACGACAGGAGAACAGGACGACGACATGAACGGGGCGACACCATGAAGATGGCGGCGGCGACCGTGCGCGGGCTGCGGCTGGCGTACGCCGATGCCGGCGGGCCGGGGCGGCCGGTGCTGGCCCTGCACGGCCACTTCGGGCGGGCGCGGGCGTTCGCGGGCCTGGCCGCCGCGCTGGCACCGGAGTTCCGGCTGATCGCCCTGGAGCAACGCGCGCACGGCCTGAGCGAGCGTGCCGCGGACCTCTCCCCGGACGCCTACGTGGCCGACGCCGCCGCGTTCGTCCGCGCGCTCGGACTGGGGCCGCTGCCGGTGGTCGGCCACTCGATGGGCGCGGTGGTCGCCTTCCGGCTGGCGGCGCGCCACCCGGACCTGGTCACCGCGCTGGTCAACGAGGAGGGCGGCGCGCTCAACCGCCGCCCCGAGGTGGCCCATCCGGTCCTGGACGTACGGGACTGGCCGCACCGCGCGCCCACCCTGGCCGAACTGCGGCGCCGGGTCGAGGCGCGCGGCATCCCGGACGCCGGCTACTTCCTGGAGAGCGCGGTCGAACGCCCCGACGGCTGGGGCTTCCTCTTCGACTACGACGCCATGGTGCGCTCCCAGGAAGCGCTGATCGGCGACTGGTGGCCCGACTGGCTCGCCGCCACCTGCCCGGCCCTGCTCCTGCACGGCCTGGACAGCTTCGTCCTGCCCACCGCGATGGCGCGCGAGATGGCGCGGCGGCGCCCGGACACGACGCTGCGGGAGTTCCCCGGCTGCGGGCACTGGCTGCACGACGACGACCCGGAGGGGTACGCCGAGGTGGTGCGCGCCTTCCTGGTGAAGGTGTGAGGGGTGGGATGCTTGGGTTGCTGATGCTACGTCAACTTCCGTGCAGCCGGGCGACTTGGTACGCCAGCCGATCGCCGCCTACCCCGCCACCAACCCCCGCAGAATCCGCGCGTAGAGCAGGCCGGCCGGGCGGGCCGTCAAGGGCTGGAGGGCGGCGGGCAGGCCGCGGGGGTGGATCTCGCCGCGCCAGACGATCCGGCAGCCGCCGGCCGCGTGGGGCCCGACCTCGATCTCGGACCAGCCCCGCACCGCCCGCCCGCGCTTCTCCAGCCGGCACCGGCCGGACGCGGCCGCCCCGGAACCGGACCGGGCGGGCGGCTCCCACCGTACGACCCGCATCACGTCGTCGAAGGCCAGGGGGCCGAGGGCGGTGCGGGCCACGAAGGTCGTGCCGGGGCCCGTGGGCGGCGGGGTGGTGACCGTGATGGTGGTCAGCGGTACGTGCGCGGCGTGCGCCTCCCAGCGCGTCAGCCGCTGCCACGCGGCCTCGGGCGAGCAGCGCGCCGTACGCACGATCCGGAACTCCGTCACGGGACCAGGGTAGGCAGGCCGGTCCGGCCCGGTCTGCCCGACACCGTCAGGGCTCCCCACCGCCGTCGCCCGGCCCCCGATCCGGATCGTTGGTCAGGACCTCGGCCAAGGGGCCGTCCGGGCGGGCGGTCAGGGCCGCCCAGGGGCCGTCGGCCACGATGCGGCCGGCGGAGAGGACCGCGATGCGGTCCGCGCGGCGGAGGGTGGCCGGGCGGTGGGCGATGACCAGGGTCGCCCGGTCGGGTGCGCCGGCGGCCAGGGCGCGGGCCAGTTCGGCGTCGCCCTCGGTGTCGAGGTGGGCCGTGGTCTCGTCCAGGACGAGGACCCGGGGGGCGGTGAGCAGGGCGCGGGCCAGGGCGATCCGGGCGCGCTGGCCGCCGGAGAGGGTGGCGCCGCGTTCGCCGACCGGGGTGGCGTAGCCGTGCGGCAGTCCGGCCGCGATCCGGTCCACACCGCACAGCGCGGCCACCGCCCGGACCCGTTCGTCCGGGGCGTCCGGGGCGGCCAGGCGGAGATTCTCGCCGAGGGTGCCGTGGAAGAGGGGGGCCTCCTGGCCGACGACGGCGACCGCGCGGCGGAGGTCGGGTTCGGCCAGGTCGCGCAGGTCCACGGGGTCGCCGGTGGCGGGGAGCAGCGCGACGGTGCCGGCGGCGGGGTCCCAGAAGCGGGCGAGGAGGTGGGCGCAGGTGGACTTGCCGGAGCCGGAGACGCCGGCGAGGGCGACGGTTTCGCCGGGGCGGACGGTGAGGGTGAGGCCGTTGAGGACGGGTGCGCCGCCGTAGCCGAAGTGGACGCCGTCCAGGCGCACCCCGAGGCGGCCCGGGGGGAGCGGCCGGGGTTCTTGGGGCGGCGGGGCGCCGGCGGGGGCGTGCGCGGCGGCGCCGACCCGGGACGCGGCGGCGCGCAGTCCGCCGGCCTGCCCCAGGGCGGCGGCCGCGTCGGCGAGCGGCGCCAGGACGCCCAGGGCGAGCGCCATGGCGGCGGGGGCCCAGGCGCCGGGCAGCGTGCCGGTGGCGACGGCCCGGGCGGCGACCGCGACGGTGCCGGCGACCGCGCCGACCACCAGCAGGTCGCGGACCGCGCCCGCGCCCGCCTCCCAGGTCTGCTCGGCGCGCTGGGCCGCGCCGAGCCGGCGGCCGCGCTCGCGCAGCCGCTCCCGGCGCCGGCCCAGGGCGTTGAACGCGAGCAGTTCGCGCAGTCCGTCCACGGTTTCGACGGCGTCCGCGGAGAGTTCCGCGGCGGCCGCGCGGGTGCGGGCGCCGCGGGCGGCCCGGCCGCGGCCGTCGACGAGCGGGACGGCGGCGAGCAGCGCGGCGGCGGGCAGCACGGCGGCCAGGAGCCAGGGCAGCAGCGCGGCGAGCACCGCCGCGCCGGCCGCGAACACCAGCCCCGTCGCGGCGAGTTGGGCCACCGCGTGGGCGTAGAAGAACTCCAGGGCCTCGACGTCGCCGAGGGCCGCGGCGGCCAGGTCCCCGCTGCGGCGCCCCGCGATCCGGGCCGGGGCGCTGCGGGCCAGCCCGTCGAAGACCCGGATGCGCAGGGCCGCCAGCACCCGGTAGGCGAGGTCGTGGGAGAGGTCCATCTCGCGCCAGGTGGCCAGGGCCCGCAGCGCGACGAGACCGGCGAGCAGCGCCACGGTCGCCGGGGGCGGGGCGCGGTGGGCGAGGACGGCGGTGCCGACCGTGTGCGCGGTCAGGGTCACCAGGGCGACGAGGGCGGCCTGGTCGGCGAGCGCGGCGGCGAAGGTCCGTACCGCCATGGCGCGGTGGCCGGCCAGGACGGGCAGCAGGGCGCGCAGGGCGCCCCGGGTGGCGTCCGGGGTGGTGGGGATCGTCATGCGGCGGTTTCCTCGGGGGGCGGAGCGGTGGCGGGGCGGTCCTCGTCGGCGGCGACCAGCCGGGCGTAGAGCCCGCCGGCCGCGAGCAGGGCGGTGTGGTCGCCGACGGCCTCGACCCGGCCGCCGTCCAGCACCACGATCCGGTCGGCGTGCCGGACGGACGACAGCCGGTGGGCGACGATCAGGCAGGTGCGGCCGCGGGCGGCGGCCGCCAGGGCAGCGCCGATCCGGGCCTGGCGGCGCTCGTCGACGGCGCTGGTGGCCTCGTCCAGGACGAGCACGGGCGCGTCGGCGAGCAGCGCGCGGGCCAGCGCCAGGCGCTGCCGCTGGCCGCCGGAGAGGGTCGCGCCGCGTTCGCCGATGACGCTGTCGTAGCCGCCCGGCAGGCGGGCGATCTCCTCGTGGACGCCGGCGGTGCGGGCGGCGGCGCGGAGTTCGGCGTCGGTGGCGCCGGGGCGGGCCAGCCGCAGGTTGTCGGCGACGGTGCCGTGGAAGAGGTACGTCTCCTGGGAGACCACGGCGATGCCCTGGCGCAGCGCGTCCAGCGCGAGGTCGCGGGCGTCGGTGCCGTCGAGCAGCACCCGGCCGGCGTCGGGGTCGAACCGGCGCAGCAGGGTGCCCAGCAGGGTGGACTTGCCGGCGCCGGACGGGCCGACGATCGCGGTGGTGCGGCCCGCCTCGGCGGTGAAGCTGACGTCGTCGAGGGCGGGCCGGGCCGTCCCGGGGTGGCGGTAGGTGACGTGGTCGAAGCGGATCGCCGGGGCGGTGTCCCACCGCGGCCGGTGGCGGCCGGTATCGGCGACGCCGCCTTCGGCGGTGCGCAGCCGGGCCAGGCCGTCGGCCGCCGAGACGCCGAGGTAACCGGCGTGCCACTCGCGGGAGAGGTCGCGCACCGGCCGGAAGCACTCCGACGCCAGCATCAGCAGCAGATACGTCCCGGTCGCGGCGGTCCGCCCGGAGGCCGCGGACCAGCAGGCGACCAGGGTGGCGGCGACCGTACCGCCCTGGACGGCCAGGTCGGTCAGACCGGTGTCGATCAGGGAGACCCGCAGTTTGGCGACGGTGGCCCGGTGCAGCTCTCCCGAGGCGCGCTCCAGCCGGGCGCGGGTGCGGCCGACCGCACCGGCCGCCCGCAGCGCCGGCATGCCCTGCAGCGCCTCCAGATAGTCGGCGGCCAGCGCCTCGTACGCGCCCCAGTGCCGGGCCCCGCGGCGGGCCAGCAGCCGGTCCCACCAGCGGGGTACGAACACGGCCAGCACCAGCGCCGGGGCCAGGACCGCTCCGGCGCGCGGTTCGGCGGCGGTCACCACCGCCAGCAGGACGAGCGGGACCACGCAGGTCACGGCGGCCTGCGGCAGATAGCGGGAGACGTACGCGTCCACGCCCTCCACCCCGTCGACCAGGGTGGCCCGCACCGCCCCGGACCGGGCCGCGGCGTCCGGGCCGCCGGGTGCGCCGCCGGTGCGGCCGAGCCGTTCCAGGAGGGCGTCGCGCAGTTCGACGCGGACCCGGGATCCGGCCCGGACGGCGAGGTCCCGCTGGCCGCGGACCAGCACCGCCCGCAGCAGGACGGCGCCGAGCACCGCGCCGAGCAGCGCCGCCAGGTGCGGGGAGCCGCCGCGGGCGAGCGCGGCCAGGGCGTGCGCCAGCAGCACCGCCTGGGCCAGGTGGGTGGCGGTGACGGCGGCCAGCAGGGCGGTCGCGCCCAGCAGCGGGCCGCGGGCGGTCCGGGCGGCGCGCAGGAGTTCGGGGTGGAGCATCATGACGGGTCGTCATCTCCTTGGTGCGGGGGGCCGGGGCGGCCCAGGGCCAGGCCGTGCACCACCAGGTCGCGGCCGGGCGGGCCGCCCAGCGCCGCCCCGAGGTCGGCGCCCTGCCAGGAGCCGACCGGCCGGGTGCGCAGGCCCAGCGCGGCGGCGGTGAGCAGGGCGAAGCCCGCCGCGTAGCCGGCGGTGAGGTGGGCGGCGCGGACCGCCGCCGGGGCCGCGCCGTCCGGGCAGCCGTACGCCAGCAGCACCGCGCCGGTGGTGGCGAGCCACGCCTGGCCGGCGGCCCACACCGCGAGGGTGGGCCGGGCGTCGCCGGCGGCCAGCACGCCGAGCCGGCCGTCGCCGCGCAGCTCCCGCAGCGCCGGCCGGGGCCCGCCGGTGGCGGCGCACCACGGCGGCGCGGCGGGGAGGGCGTCGCGGGCGGCGGTGAGTACGGCGGCCAGTTCGCTGTCGCCGGGGACGGCGGGGAAGCCGGGCGGGGCGCTGCGGCGGGCCGCCAGCAGGCCGTCGGGCAGACCGAGCGAGGTGACGGGGTGCCAGCGGGGCCGGGTGCCGGGGGCGTGGGTGAGGGCCGTCAACACCCTTTCTGAAGCGGTCAGTTCGGCTGCTGGTGGGTCGGGTGGCGGGGGCGCGGCCCAGCGTTCCAGGGCGTCGGGCGGGCCGCCGGGGGTGAGGCGGACGGCGGCCAGCGGATGGGCCCGGTCGGCGGCGGTCAGGGCGGCGGCCCGGGTGAGGAGGGCGCCGTCCGCGTCCAGGCACACCGCGTGCGCGCCGGCCAGCGCCAGCGCCGCGGCGGCGTGCCCGGTGTCCAGGAGCAGCAGCGGCCAGCCGCGGTGCCCGTAGTGCGCGGTGGTGCGGTGGGCGGTGACGGTGAGGACGGCGAGGGTGCCGGGCGGGGCGGTGCGCGGCGCCGGGGCGTACGGGTGGAGCCGGTGGGCGAGCGGATCGTAGCGGTAGCGGCCCGGGGGCAGCGGCCCGCCGCGACCGGCGAGGAGGCGGGCGGCCACGGGGTGCAGCGCACCGGCGGACGGCACCGGGCGCAGCCGTCCGGCGGGGCCGTCCGCGGCGGCGAGGGAGAGCCGCAGGATCCGGTCCAGGGGCGGTGGGACGGGGACCGGGGGACCGGCGGACGGGCCGGGCGCCGGGGCGGGCCGGGGTCCGGGCGTTTCCGGGCGCGGGACCTCGGCGGAACGGGCCCGGGCGAGCGCGGCGGTCACCAGGGCGGCGGGGTCGGCCCCGGAGGCGAGGGGGCCGGACGGGGGTGTGGTCATCGGGGCGGCTCACATATGGGGCGGGGGCGCGAGGGTGAAGTCGCCGGGCCGGGCCGGCGGGCGGGTCCGCCAGCCGCGGGCCAGCGCCGCGTCGGCGAAGCGCGGGCAGCCGAAGTAGCCGAAGGCGGCGGGGGCGTTGGGGATCAGCCCGGACACCAGGACGCGGGCCACCCGCAGGGGCGTCTCGGCGACGTCCTCGGTGGTCAGGTCGAAGGTGAGGACCCGGTGGCCGCCTTCGGCCAGCCGGCGGTCCAGCGCGGCCCGGCTGCCGGGCGCCACCGCGCCGACCGGGACGACGCCGAGGGCGGGCGCGGTGAAGCGTTCCGCCAGCGGCGCGGTGCGCGGGTCGAGCCACACCTGGACGTGCGCGCCGAGGTCCCGTACGTGTGCGAAGTCGGGCCCGCAGTCGTCCAGATAGCGGCGGTCGGCCCGGTGGTCCAGATAGAGGCCGGGCGCCAGCAGGCCCGCCTCGACGGCCCCGAAGACCCAGCCGTCCGCGTCCACCGCGCCCTGGGTGAAGACCCAGGTGTGCACGGCCTCCAGCACGGCCTTGCGGGCGGCCTCGGCCGGGTCGTACCGGCAGGCGAAACCGGCCGCGTACAGGCCGCGCCCGGGGTCGTGCACCAGCGCCGCCATGCACGGCGCGAACTCCGACGGCAGCTCCACGATCCACACGTCGAGGCCGCAGCCCGCCAGGTCGCGGCCGAGGCCGGGGACGCTGGCCGGGTCGATGCCGCGGGTGGGGCCGTCGAGGTGCCACCACAGCTCCAGCGCGTCCCGTTCGACGACTTCCAGGAGGCCGCGCTCGACGGCGTCCGCCAGGCCCTGCCCGGTGGCGATCCCGGCGTAGTTGAGGTGATGGGTGCGGGGGAGGGAACGCAGCGCGCCCTGGCGCCAGTTGAGGTGGGTGAGCGCGACCGGCGCCCAGCACGCGTCGCCGTCCTCGGTGCCGCGCGCCCACAGGGCCGGGGTGTCGGCGTCGAACGGCCGGTACGGGAAGCCGGGCCGGCCGTACTGCCAGTCGGCATACCGGGGCAGCTCGCCGGGGCCGTACAACCGCAGCCCCTCGGCGGCCAGTTCGGCGGCGGTGGCGCGGCGCGGGGCGCCGGGGTGGCCGGCGGGCGGGAGGTAGTTGCCGCAGTAGCGTTCGACGGCCTCGGCGATCGCGGCGGTGCGGGCGCCGTCCGGATCGCCGAACGTGGTGCCCAGCGAGACCCGGTCGGCGGGCCAGGCACCGAACCGGCGGGCGTCGGAGACCTCGGCGGTCATCGCGGTGTAGCGGGGCGGGGCGCCGTCGGGGTGGGCCACGGGGGCGACCGTGCGGATCAGTCCGCAGACCGGGTCGACGAGCGCGTCGAGGGGCAGCGGCGGGGTGTTCAACGGCATATCTCCTGTACGGGGTCGACGCCTCGGGTCCGGCCGGTGTGCAGCACCAGGGCGCTGCCGGTGAGCCGCACGGTCCGGCGGGAGGCGCGCAGCCGGGTGGCCGTCACCGGGTCCTCGCCGGTGTGCGGCTGGCGGGCGTGGGCGGGGAAGTGGTGGCCGGCGACCTCGACGCGCAGCCGGGTGCCGGCGGGCAGCCGGCGGGCCGGGCGGCCCAGCGGGACGGTGAACTCCGCGGCGGCGCCCGGCGGATCGGCGCGGCGGACCACACCGAGCGCCAGCGGTTCGGCCCGGCCGTCCGGCGCGAGCGCGGCCACCCGGACCGCCCAGTCGGCCGGGGCCGCGTCCGCGACGGCGGTCAGCCGCGCCTGCGCCGGGCCGAGCAGATCCAGCGGCCGGGGCAGCGGCGGGGTGACCAGCAGGCACCGGTCGGGCGGGCCGGCGGCCGGGACGTCGAGGGTGTCGGAGCGCACCGGGCGCGCCGGGTCGGCGGTGAAGTCCGGGCCCCGCAGCGGCCGCAGCCCGTCCCGGGCCCCGAAGTGCCACACCCGCGGCGCGGTCCGTTCGCCGGGCCGGAACCACAGGTCGCTGCCGGCCAGCGCGAGCGCGCCGTACGCACCGGGGGAGAGCCGGCCGTCGAGGGCGGCGCGGGCGAAGCGGACGTAGAGCGCGCCGAGCGCGACGCGGTGCGCGGGGCGGGCCCCGGGGCCGGGCTCGGCGGTCAGGCCGTGGCCCCAGGGGCCGGTCAGCAGGCGGGCCGGGCCGCCCCACGCCCGCCACAGGCGGTGGGTGTCGTCCGCGAACGGGTCCTGGGTGCCGGCGACGGCGAGCAGCGGCACGGTGGCGCGGCCGGCGGACCGCAGCAGCGCGCCGGGCCGTTCGGCGTCCCACACCCCGCGCCAGGACGGCAGCGCGCGGCCGAGGCGGACGGGCAGCGCCGCGACCGGGAGGTGGGCGAGCAGGTCCGGGTCGGCGGCCAGGGCGCGCCCGAGGGCGCCGGGGTCGGAGTCGGGCCGGTCGCCGTGCGCCGCCCACCAGCCGGCCCGGGCCAGCAGCCGCTCCGGGCCGTGCGGTTCGCGGGCGGTCTCGGCGGGGCCGAGCGCGGGCACGGCGGCGATCACCGCGTCCGGGCGGCCGCCGGGGCCGGTGGCGGTGGCGAGCGCGCAGTGCGCGGCGTACGAGCTGCCGGCGGCGACGACCCGGCCGTCGCTCCACTCCTGGGCGCGCAGGAACCGCAGGGTCGCGGTGCCGTCCGCCGCCTCCCCGTGGAACGGCCGCCACCGGCCCTCCGAGCCGTGCCGGCCGCGCACGTCCTGGACGGCGGCGGCGAAACCGCGCGCGGCCCAGGCGCGCAGTTCGGCGCGGTGGGCGCGCCGGTCGTAGGGGGTGCGGATCAGGACGGCCGGGTGCCGGCCGGTCCGGTCCGGCAGGTGGAGGTCGGTGGCCAGGCGCACGCCGTCGTCCATGGGGACGAGCACGGTGCTGGTCATCGGCTCTCCCGGGCTGGTCATCGGCCCGTCCGGTCGGGCAGCGGCGCCACCTCCGGCACCGGGAGGACCGGGTGCGCGGTCACCGCCAGGTCGCGCAGGTCGAGGCGGCGCAGCCGGCGGCGGACGGGCAGCGGTCCGGGGCCAGGGGCGCCGGCGGCCCAGGCGAGCAGATCGGCGGTGAGCAGCGCGGCGATCAGCGCGGCGGCGGTCTCGGTGACCGGCGGCCCGGTGTCGGGCGTGCGGTGGCCGGCCCAGTACGCCGCCAGTTCGCGGTGCGCGGGGGTGGCGGCCAGGCGGCGCAGCCGGACGTGGCCGGAGGTGACGTCGCCGGGCCGGTCGGCCAGCGGCTCCAGCCAGACCTGGGCGCCCTCGCGGTGGCAGCGCAGCCAGGCGGTGCGGTGCCCAGGGAGGCGGTCGGCGCCGTCCCACAGCCCTTCCGGCACCGGGGAGTTGAGGCACCACACGACCGCGGTGGTGCCCGGCCGGTGCGTGCCGTCGGGCAGCCGGGCGATCTCCTCGGTGCCGGCCGGGCGGGCGGTGCCGCCCTCGGCGCGTACCAGCCGGCCGAGCGGTGCGGTCAGCGCCGGGTCGCCGAGCAGCAGCACGGTCCGCCCGGTGAGCCGCCCCGGCCGCGCCGCCGCGTCCGTCCCGGCGTAGCCCGCGTCCTCGAACGCCCCCAGCAGCGCGGCGAGTTCAGGATCCGCCGCGGTGCCCTCCGGCTGCCCGGTCAGCGCGCCGATCAGCCGCTCCGGCGCGGTCCGCGCGGTGTCGACCCGTAGGAATTCCCCCTCGGCGGTACGGACGGCCAGTCCGCCGCCGGGGGCGGTGACGAGGCTGACGCCGGGGAGGAGCTGGGGAGCGCTGGCCACGGGGGGTCTCCTGACGGGTCGGGGGAGGGGGAACGGGACGGGCCCGCCCGGACGGTGCCGGGCGGGCCCGCCGCGGTGCCTTACTTGTCGGCGTCGGTGCCGGCCGCGGGCGCCTCCTCGTCGAAGGGGTTCTCGACGAGGGCGTTGGAGTGCGTGGCGGAGAGGTGGGCGAGCTGGCCCGGGTCGGCGATCGGGGTGAACACCTTGTGCTGCTCCATGAGTTGAGCCTCCGTTAGGTCGTGGTGCGGCAGCGGCGGAAGTGCCGGTGCGCCACCAACAGTAGTGAAAATGATTGTCATTTCTCAATCTGTTTTCCTTCGGGAAGAGGGTGATCCAGGTAACACACCGGCCACCCCCCTTCCGGGTCCTGGCCGACCCGGCCCGCCACCCCCAGCGCGTCCGCCAGCAGCCGGGGGGTCACCACCGCCTCCGGGGCGCCGTCGGCCACCACCAGGCCGTCCCGCAGTGCCACGATCCGGTCCGCGAAGCGCGCCGCCTGCCCGATGTCGTGCAGCACCATGACGACGGTCAGCCCGCGCTCCGCGCGCAGCCGCACCACCGTCGCCATCACCTCCAGCTGGTGCCGCGGATCCAGAAAGGTCGTCGGCTCGTCCAGCAGGAGCACCCGGGTGTCCTGCGCCAGCGCCATCGCCAGCCGCACCCGCTGCCGCTCACCGCCCGACAGCGCCTCCACCGGCCGGTCCGCCCAGGCCGCCACCCCCGCGTCCGCCATCGCCCGGGCGCACACCGGGTCCTCGCCGTCCCGCAGCATCCCCAGTGGGCCCCGGACCGCGTACCGCCCCTGCCGGACGAGCTGACGTACCGTCATGCCCGGTACGGCGGGCGCCGACTGGTGCAGCAGGGCGATCCGGCGCGCGGTCGCCCGGCGCGACAGCCCGCCCACCTCCGCCCCGTCCAGCAGCACCCGGCCGGCCGCGGGCCGCAGCAGTCCGGCGCACAGCCGCAGCAGGGTGCTCTTCCCGCAGCCGTTCAGCCCGACCAGCGCGACCAGCTCACCGCCGGCCACCGCCATGTCCACCCCGCGCAGCACCTCGCGGCCCGGATAGCCGAACCGCAGCCCCTCCACCCGGATACCGCCGCCGGGCCGCACGTCCCCCGCCGCGCCGCCGCCTGGCCGCACATCTGCCTCCGCCGTCGCCATGACCCTCGAACTCCCCACTCCCTTAACGGTGTTCACCGATGGCCTCACTGCTCCGCACCGCCCGTCCGGCGGGCCACGACCAGCAGCAGGAGCGCCCCGCACCCGGTGGTGACGGCGCCCGCCGGCACCACCAGCCGGTCCGCGTCCGCCAGGGCCGCCAGCGCCCGCGACAGCCACTGCGCCACCGCGTCCGCCCAGCCGACCACCGCCGCGCCCAGCAGCGCGGCACCCGGCAGCGCGGTCCGCAACTCCGCGCCCAGCACCGCGAACGCCAGATGCGGGACGAGCAGCCCGACGAACCCCAGCGCCCCCACGGCCGGCACCGCACCGGCGGTCAGCGCCACCGCGCACACCAGCGCCGCGGCCCGCGCCCGGCCGGTGGCCAGCCCGGCCGCCGCGGCCTGCTCCTGACCGCAGCGCAACAGGGTCAACGGCCCGGCCAGCAGCCAGGCGAGCACCGCCCACACCAGCGTCCAGGGCCACAGCAGATTCCAGTGCGCCCAGACCCGGCCCTCGGTGGAGCCGACCAACCACTGCACCACGCTGCCCAGTTCGCCCGGCGCCACCAGCAGCACCACCGCGGTCAGCCCCGACAGCACGGCCGAGGCCAGCACCCCGTACACCGCCGCCCGCGCCGGATCGCCCTGCTCCCGCCCGGCCAGCAGCCACAGCAGCCCGGCCCCGGCGAACCCGCCGGCCGCGGCGGCGGCCACCACGGCCGCCGGATGCTCCCAGCCCGCCAGCCCCAGCCCGGTCGCGGCCACCGCGCCGAGCACCGCGCCCGGCGTGACACCGGTGACCTCCGGCCCGGCCAGCGGATTGCGCAGCGCCGCCTGGAGCACCGTCCCGGCCAGCCCCAGCGCCGCACCCGCCCCCAGCGCCACCAGGGCGCGCGGCAGCCGCAGTTGCAGCACCACGTGCCGGGCCCCGGCGTCCCCGGCACCGCGCAGTACCTCCCACACCTCCGCCGCGCCCAGCGCCCGCCCGGCGACCAGCCCGGCCAGTCCGGCGCCGACGACCAGGACGCCCAGCACCACAAGGATCACGGCCGCCGGCACCCGCCGCGTCCGCACCGCCCGCCCGGCCCGCACCATCACGCTCACCGGACCACCCCCGCCCGGCGCCGCCCGGCGCGCAGCAGCACCACACCGGCCGGCACCCCCAGCAGCGCCGTCCAGGCACCCACCGGCGTCTCCACCGGCGCCAGCGCGAGCCGGGCCGGCAGATCGGCCAGCAGTACGGTGACCGCGCCGAGCAGCGCGGACCCCGGCAGCCAGCCCACGGCCGTACCCGCCGGCCACAGCCGCCGGGCCAGATGCGGCGCCAGGAAACCCACCCACGCCACCGGCCCGCACACCGCGACGACCGGCGCGATCAGCACCGCGGCCAGCCCCAGCGCCGCCACCCGGGCGTGCCGCACCCGCACTCCCAGGGCCCGCGCGTCGTCATCGCCCAGCCGCAGCACCGACAGCACCGGCGCGCACAGCACCAGCGCCGGCAGCGCCACCAGCAGCCAGGGCGCCAGGCCCGCCACGTCGTCCCAGGTGCGGGCGGACAGACTGCCCAGCAGATAGCGGTAGACGATCTGCAGGTCCAACTGGTCGGCGAGCACCATCAGGACCAGCAGCGCCGCCTGGAGCCCGGCGGTCACCGCGGCCCCCGTCAGCAGCACCGCCGACGGGCTCCGCCCCAGCCCGCCGGCCACCAGCGTCAGCAGCCCGCCGGCCACCGCCCCGGCCAGCGCGGTGAGCGGCGCGAGCGCGGCCGGCAGCGGCAGCGCCAGTACGAGCGGCGCCGCCACGCCCAGCGCCGCGCCCGAGGACACCCCGAGCAGCTCCGGAACGGCCAGCGGATTGCGCAGCGCCTCCTGGAGCACCAGCCCGGCCGCGCCCAGACAGGCACCGGCCACCAGCGCCAACACCAGCCGCGGCAGCCGGAGTTCACCGACCACCACCGCGGCCACACCGTCCCCGCCCAGCACCCCGGGCAGCGCCCGCGGCGCGACGACCGGCGTGCCCAGGCACAGCGCCGCCACCGCCCCCACCGCGAGCACCCCCGTCACGATCCCTGTCAGGACCCAGGTCCGTCCGCTCACCGCAGCGCGGCCGCGGCCTCGTCGAGGACGATCCCCAGCGACCGGGTGCCCCGGCCCTTGGCCCACACCTCGGGATCGACCTCGACCACCTTGCCGTTCCGCACGGCCGGGATCCGCGACCACAGCGGATTCCGGGCCAGCCGGTCCGACAGCCGCTCGCCGGGCGCGGCCGGCCCGCCGGCCGACAGCGACTCGACGAACAGCACGTCCACCTGGCGCGCCAGGATCTCCTCCATGCTGTACGTCCCGTCAACTCCCCGGCTGCGCCACGGATACCGGGCGATCTTCGGCAGCAGCCCGGCGGTGACATCGGTGCCCGGCGTGGCGACGCCGAAGTTCTCCGCGGTGCCGAACATCACCAGCGCGGTCCGGCCGCTCGGCGCGCGCTCGGCCGCGGCCAGCTTCGTCCGGAACGCGCGCTCGGCCCGTTCGCCCTCCGGGGTGCGCCCGGTGAGCGCGGCGAGGTTCCGCAGATAGCCGACGCTGTCCTGCCACGACTCCGGCTCCACCGGCCAGAAGACCGTGGCGCCCTTCAGCGCCGGCGCCAGCTTGCCGTGGGTGTCCTTCAACCCGATGACGAGATCGGGCTTGAACGACAGGATCGCCTCGGCCTCCGGGCTCAGGAACCCGCCCGGTACGGTCGGGATCTTCGCGGCCTCCGCCGGGCCCAGGAACTTCTCGTGCGCCAGCAGCCGGGAGTTGGTCGCCACCGGCCGCATCCCCAGCTCGGCCAGCATGTCGTCGCACAGCGCGACCAGGCACACCACCCGCTTCGGCGGCGCCGGCGTACTGACCGTGACGCCCTTGGCGTCCGTCACCGCACGGGCCGCGGCGATCGGCCGGACCGCCACCGGTGTCCGGCCCCCGCGCCCGTCCCCGGCCCCGTCGTCCCCGGAGGCGCCGTCATCGGCCGCGCCCCCGCATCCCGCCAACGTGCCGCCTATGACCACGGCCACCGCCAGACGGCGGATGACGCACAGCGCTCTGCGTGCCATGTCACTCCAGTCTTCCGATTCCGAACCCACGATCACCAATCACCAACATGATAATCATTATCGAAATACTGACCCATCACTTCCCTCCCTGGAGACCGCATGCCCCCGCACCCCCGCCTGCTCGTCGCCGACCACGTCGCCGGCTCGCTCCGCGTCCTCAACCTCCCGGACGGCACGGAGAGTTCAGCGCTGCCCGGCCGCCACCTCGCCGAACACGCCGGCTTCCTCGTCCTCCCCGGCGCCCGCGCCGCGTTCATCGACGACCGCGCCGGCGAACTGGTCGTCCTCGACCCCTACGGCCCCGACGCGGGCCGCCCCCTGACCGAAGCGACGGTCCCGGTCGCCGTCCCGGCCGAACACCTCGCCGCCGACCCCACCGGCCGCTACCTCGCCGTCACCACCGGCCTCGGCCGCAACGACCAGCCCTGGTGCGACCTCCTGACCGCCATCGATCTGCACGCCCCCGGCCGCCCCGACGCCGTACGCCTCCGCACCCGCCCCGGCGAACCCGGCGTCACCGTCCTCGGCACCGACGACCCCCTGGTCGTCCTCCGCCACCGCGAACCAGGACAGCTCGCCGCCTACCGCCACACCGCCCTGATGGCCGCCGCCCCCTCCTGCCCGCCCGCGGTCCCGGACCTCACCCTGCCGCTGGCCGACGACGACGGCCACGGCGACGCCCACGACCCGCGCACCGGACGGCTGTTCGCCGCCGCCGGCTCCGGTGTGCACCGCGCCCGCCACCACGCCGGACGCCTCATACCCGAACCGCCGCTCCCCTGGGGCGGCCCCGGCCGCGGCTACTACCTGCGCCTGGACCCCGTACGCCGGCTCCTCTGGTCCGCCGTCCGCGGCGGCCCGCCGCACCCCGGCCGCTGGCCCGACTGGGACAACCACGCCTGGTGGCACCACCTCGACACCGGCCGCACCGGCCGCGTCCCGCTCGGCCCCGGCCTGGTCTTCCGCCTGGCCGTCGCCGCCCGCCACATCGCCTACACCCGCGTCCACCCCGACGGCGACGAACTGATCCTCCTGACACCCGGCTCCGGCCCCGACCCCCGTATCACCGCACGCATCCCGCTGCCCCCGATGGCCGGCGCCCCCCGCCCCGGCGGCACCCCCTGGGACGGCGTCCAGCGCCGCGCCCTGGCCGCCTCCCCGGCCTCCTCCCTCATCGCCGTCACCCGCGGCGGCCACGGCGAGATCGAACTCCTCGACGCCGACCACCCCCACCACCGCACCACCCTGACCGTCCCCACCCCCCTGAACGAGGGCGGCCACCTCGCCCTCCTCTGCCCGGACGACCCTGGGTGGGGGGATCCGGTGGGGCGGTGAAATCCCTTGCGTGGAGGGCGAGTTAGGTGCGGCGTCGGGCCGTATGGGCGCCCGCCCCCCTCGCATCAGGCCGGCGGATACCCCCGGCTTTCGACCAGTTCCCTCGTCAGGTGGACGAACGCCCGTGCCGCGGCGGTGCGATAGGCGTCGGTGCGGCGCAGCAGCGTGACGGTGCGGGCGGGGAGGGCGGGGTCGAGCGGGACGGGGGTGAGGTGGGGATGGTCGTGGGTGAGGGCGTCCGGCAGGACGGTGGAGAGCGCGCTGCGGCGGACGATCTCGGTGAGAGCCTGGATGGAGTTGGCTTCCACCGCGATCCGCGGGGTGACCCGGTGCGCGGTGAAGTAGGCGTCGATGTGCGTGCGGGTGGCGAAGTCCGTGCTGAGCAGGGCCAGTTGGCGGTCGGTGAGGTGGGACACCGGTAGCGGGAGCTCGTCCTCCGCCGGGCCCGGGGCGGCGGTGACCAGGCTCAGGGTCTCGGTGAACAGAGCGGCTGCCTCGATCCCGCGCAGGTGCGCTCCGGCGAACGCGATGCCCAGGTCCAACTCGTCGCCCAGCAGGCAGCTTTCGATCCGGTCCTGCGGCATCTCCCGGACGGCCAGCGTCACCCCGGGATACCGGGAGTGCAGCGCGGCGGTGAGCGGGCCGACCAGATAGGCCGTGAACGTCGGCGTGACCCCCAGCCGCAGATGGCCCCGGGACAGGTCCCGTACGTCATGGACGGCCCGCTCGGCGGCGGCCAGATCGCGCAGCGCGCTCCGGGCGTGCTCCGCGTACGCCTCGCCGGCGTCGGTCAGGCGCATGGTGCGCCCGGTGCGGTCCAGCAGCTGCGCCCCCACGGTCCGCTCCAGCTGCCGGACCTGCTGGGAGAGCGTCGGCTGGGAGATGTGCAGCTCCTCGGCGGCGCGGGTGAAGCTGCCGTGTTCGGCGACCGCGAGGAGATAGCGCAGATGACGCAGTTCCAGGGCCATGCGGACGACTATAGGCGGTGGTATTGGTGGCATCTATGGGTGGGATCCGTAGCAGCTCTTGGACTCTATACGAGCAGGTCGGGCAGGGTGGAACTCGTCGGCCCGCACGGTCGGCGGAAGCGAGTCCTCGTAAGCCCTCGCAAGTCCCCCGCAAGTCCGCCAGCTCAAGGAGTGCCCATGCGGAGTTCCCATGTCTGACCTCGCCGCCGGGGTCGCCCGCTTCCAGCGGGACGTCTTTCCGGCCAAGGCGGAACTTTTCGGCCGTCTGGCCGCTCATCACCGGCCACCTACGCTCTTCATCGGCTGTTCCGACGCCCGCGTCGTCCCGGAGCTGCTCACCGGCTGCGAGCCCGGCGACCTGTTCGTGATCCGCACGGCCGGCAATCTGGTCCCCGCCTATCACCGGTCGTCCGGTGACGGTGTGGTGGCGAGCGTGGAGTACGCCGTCGCGGTCCTCGGTGTCACCGACATCGTGGTGTGCGGGCACTCGGCATGCGGGGCGATGACGGCCCTCGCCGAGGCGCACGACCTGACCGGTGTGCCCGCGCTCGCGTACTGGCTGCACCACGCGGACGCCGCCACGGCGCGCGCCGCGGCCGGGGCGGACGCCGTGGACCTGCCGGCCCTGATCCGCCAGAACGTCCGCGCCCAGCTGGCCAACCTCGCCACCCACCCGGCGGTCGCCCGCGCCCGTACGGCGGGCACCCTCGCGCTGCACGGGTGGGTGTACGACATCGGGACCGGCGCGGTGGACGACGTCGGAGCCGGGAACGGCCTCGGCGCGGTGGGCGACGCGGCCCGCGCCGCCTGACGCGCCCTTCCGCCCCGGCCGCCAAGCCCACAAGATCTCAGCACCGAAAAGATCTCCGCGCCACGAGATCTCAAGACCCACATCCGAGAGGACCGTCATGAACCAGCCCACCCCGCACGCCCAGTTCGACCCCGCCGCCCGCCAGGCGCTCGCCGTCGCCGCGGTCGAGGCCAAGACGCGGAAGGACCTCACCTGGCAGCAGCTCGCCGACGCGGCCGGGCTGTCGCCCGCGTTCGTCACCGCGGCCATCCTCGGGCAGCACGCCCTGCCCGCCGAGGCCGCCGAGGCCGTCGCCGGGCTGCTGGGCCTGGACGACGACGCCGCGCTGCTGCTCCAGACCATCCCCACTCGCGGTTCGATCCCCGGCGGCGTCCCCACCGACCCGACGATCTACCGCTTCTACGAGATCCTCCAGGTCTACGGCACCACCCTCAAGGCGCTGATCCACGAGCAGTTCGGCGACGGCATCATCAGCGCCATCAACTTCAAGCTGGACGTGCGGAAGGTCGCCGACCCCGAGGGCGGCGAACGCGCCATCATCACCCTCGATGGGAAGTACCTCCCCACCAAGCCGTTCTGACCCGGCAAGTTCTTCTGGTTCGCCAACCCCTTCCGGCCCACCAACCCCCCATGACCCCAGGCGCCCCCACGCCCCGAAGGAGCCCCATGGACTTCGCGCAGCGCACCATCGACCTCGCCCGCCGCAACGTCGCCGAGGGCGGCCGTCCGTTCGCCACCGTGATCGTCAAGGACGGAGAGGTCCTGGCCGAGAGTCCCAACAAGGTCGCCCAGACCCATGACCCCACCGCCCACGCCGAGATCCTCGCCATCCGCGCGGCCTGCACCGCGCTGGGCACCGAGCACCTGACCGGCACCACGATCTACGTGCTCGCCCACCCCTGCCCGATGTGCCTGGGCGCGCTCTACTACTGCTCCCCGGACGAGGTGGTCTTCCTCACCACCCGGGACGCCTATGAGCCGCACTACGTGGACGACCGCAAGTATTTCGAGCTGAGCACGTTCTACGAGGAGTTCGGCAAGGACTGGGACGAGCGCCGCCTGCCGATGCGGTACGAGCCGCGCGACGCGGCGGTCGAGGTCTACCGCGCCTGGCAGGAGCGGAACGGCGGCCACCGCCGCCAGCCCGGGAACCCGGCACCGGACGACCGGTCCTGACCCGCCCGTCCGGGCCCGGCCGAGCGCGCCGGCCGGGCCCGGACGAAATCCGCACTTGCATGGTCATGCGGGATGATGCATAGTCTTGCTATGTCCAAGGTCCTCACCTCCCTCCCCGCCGGCGAGCGCGTCGGCATCGCCTTCTCCGGTGGTCTCGACACCTCGGTCGCCGTTGCCTGGATGCGCGACAAGGGCGCCATCCCGTGCACGTACACCGCCAACATCGGCCAGTACGACGAGCCCGACATCGAGTCCGTGCCCGGCCGTGCCTCCGCCTACGGTGCCGAGATCACCCGGCTCGTCGACTGCCGTGCCGCGCTGGTCGAGGAAGGGCTGGCGGCGCTCGCCTGCGGCGCGTTCCACATCAAGTCGGGCGGCCGCCCCTACTTCAACACCACCCCGCTGGGCCGGGCCGTGACCGGCACCCTGCTGGTGCGGGCCATGCTCGAGGACGGCGTGCAGATCTGGGGCGACGGCTCCACGTTCAAGGGCAACGACATCGAGCGGTTCTACCGCTACGGCCTGCTCGCCAACCCGCACCTGCGGATCTACAAGCCCTGGCTGGACGCCGACTTCGTCGCCGAGCTCGGCGGCCGCAAGGAGATGTCGGAGTGGCTGCTCGCGCACGGGCTGCCGTACCGGGACTCCACGGAGAAGGCGTACTCCACGGACGCCAACATCTGGGGCGCCACCCACGAGGCCAAGACCCTGGAGCACCTCGACACCGGCATCGAGACCGTCGACCCGATCATGGGCGTGCGGTTCTGGGACCCGGAGGTGGAGATCGCCACCGAGGACGTGACGGTCGGCTTCGACCAGGGACGCCCGGTCACCATCAACGGCAAGGAGTTCGCCTCCGCCGTCGACCTGGTCATGGAGGCCAACGAGATCGGCGGCCGGCACGGTCTGGGCATGTCCGACCAGATCGAGAACCGCGTGATCGAGGCGAAGAGCCGCGGTATCTACGAGGCCCCCGGCATGGCCCTGCTGCACATCGTCTACGAGCGGCTGGTCAACGCGATCCACAACGAGGACACCGTGGCCGCGTACCACAACGAGGGCCGGCGGCTCGGCCGGCTGCTCTACGAGGGCCGCTGGCTGGACCCGCAGGCCCTGATGGTCCGGGAGTCGCTCCAGCGCTGGGTCGGCGCCGCGATCACCGGCGAGGTCACCCTCCGGCTGCGGCGCGGCGAGGACTACTCGGTCCTCGACACCCGGGGCCCGGCGCTCAGCTACCACCCGGACAAGCTGTCCATGGAGCGCACCGAGGACTCGGCGTTCGGCCCGGTGGACCGGATCGGCCAGCTCACCATGCGGAACCTCGACATCGCCGACTCCCGCGCGCGGCTGGAGCAGTACGCCGGTCTGGGCCTGGTCGGCAGCGGTCACCCGACGCTGATCGGCGCCGCCCAGGCGGCCTCGACCGGCCTGATCGGCGCGATGGACAAGGGCGGCGCCCAGGCGATCGCCTCGCGCGGCGCGGCCCCGTCCGAGGAGGCCATGCTGGACCGCGCGGCGATGGAGTCCGGGACGGACTGATCCGGGCCGGCCGGCCGTACGAGCTGGTCGCGGCGATCTCCGAGTACGCGAAGGGCCCCGGCGGATTCGTTCCGCCGGGGCTCTTCGCGCGCGGGTCCTGTGCCCTCAGTCCGCTTCCGGCGCCCTCAGTCCGGGTCCGGCAGGGCGTACTGGGCGAGGCCGTTGCCCAGTGACCAGTCGACCGACGCGTTCTCGGTCAGGGTGACGAAGACATTGCGCGGTTCGGTGCCCGCGTACTCCTCGGCCAGTTCGGCGATCCGCCGGTACAGCGCCCGCTTCTGGTCGGGTGTGCGTCCGGCGCGCAGGGTGATCGCGATGTAGACGATCCCGTCGTCGCGCTGGATGCCCAGGTAGTTCCCGTGCCGCAGGGTGCTGGTGACGCCGTCGTGGCCGACCAGGACCTGGAAGCGGTCCTCGGGCGGGATGCCGAGCGTCTCGGTCAGGGCGTCGTGCACGGCCCGGCTGAGCGCGTCCAGCCGGGCCGGGTCGGCTCGCAGTGCGTCGATGCGGACGAAGGGCATGGGAGGGGTCCTCTCCTGGGCCGGGGTCTGACCTGTTGTTGATGCTGGTTCCGTACATACTAGTAGGTACAGAGCCGGGAGACGCCCTCCTCCGTGGGGTCAGGGGCCCCGAGGTTCAGGGAATCAAGCGCTGTTCCTTGGCGGCCGCCACGGCGCCGGCGCGGGTGTCGACGCCGAGTTTGGTGTAGATCCGGACCAGGTGGGTTTTGACGGTGGCCTCGCTGATGAAGAGGGTACGGGCGATCTCGCGGTTGCCCAGGCCCCGGGCGAGCTGGCGGAGGATGTCCAGCTGGCGGTCGGTGAGCGCGGCCCGCGGGGCGCGGACGCGGGCCATGACCCGGCCGGCCGCGGGCGCGGACAGCGCCGCCCGGCCCTCGGCCGTGGCGTGGATCGCGGCGAACAGTTCCTCGGGCCGCTCGGCCTTGAGGAGGTAGCCGGTGGCGCCGACGTGGATGGCCCGGGTGACGTCGGCGTCGGTGTCGTAGGTGGTGAGGACCAGGACGCGGGTGCCCGGGACCTCGGCGAGCAGGCGGCGGGTGGCCTCGATACCGTCCATGCCGGCGCCGAGGCTGAGGTCCATCAGCACCACGTCGGGCCGCTCCTTGGCGGCGACGGCCAGGGCTTCCTCGCCGGTGGCCGCCTCGCCGACGACCTCGATGCCGGGTTCGGCGGACAGCAGCGCCAGCAGACCGGCCCGGACCACCGCGTGGTCGTCGCACAGCAGCAGGCGCACCCGGCGGCCGCCGGCAGCCCGGGGCCCGGGGGAGTGCGGGGCAGGGGGCACGGGGTTCACTCCTCGTCCTGGGCGGTGGCCGGGCCGGTCGTCCGGAGCGGGACCGCCGCCGAGACGACCGTGCCCTCCCCGGGGCGCGATTCGACGGTCAGGGTGCCGTCCAGCTGCCGCATCCGGGCTTCCATCGCCGGCAGGCCGTGGCCGCGGTGGGGGAGGGCGCCGGACGCGTCGCCGGGCGGCGGGGTGAAGCCGCGGCCGTTGTCGGCGATGTCCAGGACCACGTCCTCGTCCAGATAGCTGAGGGTGAGGACGGCGGCGGTGGCACGGGCGTGCTCGCGGACGTTGGCGACGGCGCCCTGCGCCACCCGCAGCAGGGCCGCCGCGACGGCCGGCGGGAGCGGGACCGGCTCGCCGTCCGTACGGAACGTCACGGTCGTCGGTCCGGGGGGCGCCGTGGCGCCTGTGCCGCCCGTATCGCGGTCGCCGTCGCCGATGTCGTTGCGGGTGTCGATGTCGTTGCCGGTGGCCGATCCGGTGGTCGTTCCGGCGGCGGTCTCGCGGCGGGCGAGGGCCCGTAGCGCGTCCGGCAGCCCGGCCCCGGCGGAGAGGTCGGCGGGCGCCAGGTCGTGGACGAACCGCCGGGCCTCGACGAGATTGCGCTCGGCGATGTCCGAGGCGGTGGCGATGTGCCGGCGGGCCGCCGCCGGGTCCTCGTCCCAGAGCCGGTCGGCGGCCTGGAGCAGCATCCGCTGGCTGGAGAGTGCCTGGGCGAGGGTGTCGTGGATCTCCCGCGACAGCCGCTCGCGCTCGGCCAGCACCCCGGCCCGCCGTTCGCTGGACGCCAGGCCGCGCCGGGTGCGGACCAGGTCGTCGATGAGCGTGCGCTGCCGCGCGGACTGCCGCCGCATATGGACGAAGACCGCCGCGGCCAGGCCGGTGACCACCGGCGGCACCACGATCAGCAGCGGATCCGGACCGTCGATGCGCACCTGGGCGACCACGACCAGGACGGCCAGCAGGGCGCTCAGCGCCAACGCCGCGCGTTCCGGGAGGAGTTGGAGCGCGGTGTAGAGGATGGCCACGGCGCTCCAGGCGAAGCTCGGGGCCTGGAGCACCAGCGCCACCCAGCCGGCGATGAACGCCCCGAACCACACCCGCTGCCAGCGCACCGGTACGCCTCCGCCGGCGGCGGGCCGGGCCGCGTACGCCACGGCCAGGACGGTGGTCAGCGCGATCACCCACCAGGTGTTGGGGGCGCCGGAGTGCCGGGTGAGGAAGCGGGCCATGGCGGCGATCAGGAGGAGTACGAAGGACGCCGAGATCACGGCCTCCAGGCGGCGGCCGGAGGAGGTCACGGCGGCGGCTTCCGGGGCCGGTCCGGGTGCCGTCGCGCATGCGCCGGGCGGGGACGCCGCGGAGCCGCGGCTCGGGTGCTGCACGTTCCTCCCCGCTCCGGCATGCATCCCTGGCCCGGTATCCATCCCTGATTCGGCATCCATCCCTGATTCGTAACCCGGCTCACGGACCGCGTCCGTCATCCGATCGGTGGACATCGGCGTCCTCCATCATGCTCCGCGACGGCATCCGCTCCGGCGAACGCGGCCCCCTCGGCGGCCGCCGACGATGGACGGGCCGTGGCCGCCCGCCGCGGCGCCGGGCCCCCGGTCCCGGACCGACGAACAGGAGCAGACCCATGCAGATGCCGTTCAGGCGTACCCGGATCCTCACCGGCGCGGCCGTGCTCGCCGCGGTGGGGGTGAGCGCCGCCGGAGCCCTCGCGGTCGCGGCCCCCGGCACCGGCGCCCGTGCCGCCTCCGCCGCCCCGGCGAGCCAGGCGCCCGCCACCGGCACCGTCACCACCGACCACCTGTCGATCGCCGCGGCGGGCAAGGCGGCGCGGGCCGCGCTCGACGCCGCCGAGAAGGCCGGTCAGCATGTGTCGGTGGCCGTGGTGGACCGCAACGGCAACACCGTCGCCACCCTGCGCGGCGACGGCGCCGGGCCGCAGTCGTACCGGGCGGCCGAGGCCAAGGCGTTCACCGCGGTGTCCTGGAACGCGCCGACCTCCGCGCTGGTCAAGCGCCTGGAGCAGGCACCCACGCTGAAGGACATCCCGGGCACGCTGTTCCTCGCGGGCGGCGCCCCCGTCCAGGCCAAGGGCGCGCCGATCGCGGGCATCGGCGTCGCGGGCGCGCCCAGCGGCGACCTGGACGAGCAGTTCGCCCAGGCCGGCGTCGCGTCCCTCAACGGCTGAGAACGGCCAACGGCTGGACCGCCACCGGCCCATGCTGAATCCGCCGCCCGGCGGCGGGCCGTATCAGGCCGCCGGGCCACCGCCGCCGGGCGGGAGGTGGACGGTCATGATCAGGTGGCACGTTTCCGTGCCCGCGCCCCGGTAGGTGTGCGGGGCGTCGCCGTCGAAGGCCGCGGTCTGCCCGGCCTCGACGGCGTGCTCGGTGCCGTCCACGACCAGCGTCATCCGGCCGGAGGTGACGCTGACGGTCTCCACGACCCCGGCCTGGTGGGGGTGGCTGGGGTACTCCTCGCCCGGCCGCAGCTCCCAGCGCCAGACCTCGACCGGGGCCGGCCCCGGGGTCGTCAGCATGAGCCGGGCCGCGCTGCCCCGCGCGCCCGTCCACAAGGGCTGCTGGGCGTCGGCGGACACGACCCGGACGCGCGCCTCGGCCTTGCCCTCCGTCAGGGCGGAGACCGAGACACCGAGGGTGTCGGCGAGCCGGACCAGGGTGGCGAAGTTCGGGTTGCCCTGGGCTTTCTCCAGCGCGACCAGGGCGCCCTTGCTGACCTGGGCGCGCCGGCCGAGCTCGTCCAGCGACAGGCCCGCGCGGGTCCGGGCCGCCCGGACGTTGTGGGCGAGCGTCCGCAGCGCCGCCTCGGTCTCGGTCATCCGATTCCCTTCTCGTGCGGGGAGCCCGCCTCGTCGCGTGGACCCCGTCTCGCGCGTGAATCCCGTCTCGCGGGTGGATCTTGCCAGGCAGGCACGGTCGTGTGACAGGCGCCCACGGTCACCCACGGTCGTTTGAGAGTGCCCCACGGTCGTTTGGTTGACACGGCCCGGTCGGTGCGATGTACCGTTCGGTCGTTCCATTCGATAGTAAGGGATGTACCGTGATCGCTCTGCTGCTGGCCCTGGGCAGCTCCCTCGCCTACGGGTGCGCCGACTTCCTCGGCGGCCTCGGCGCCCGCAAGGCCCATGTCCTGCGCACCGTGCTGATCGCCGCCCCGGCGTCGCTCGCGGTCGAACTCCTGCTGTGGCCGTTCCTCGGCGCCTCGTTCAGCCAGTCCGCGCTCACCTGGGGTGCCGCCTCCGGTGTCGCCTCGGCCGCCGCGTTCGCCCTGCTCTACCGCACTCTGGCGATGGGCCCGATGAACGTGCTCTCGCCGATCACCGCGCTGGTGTCCGCCATGCTGCCGGTCGGGGTGGGGCTGGTGCAGGGCGAGCACCTGGGCCTGGCCGGACTGGTCGGGCTGCCGCTGGCGCTGGTCGCGGTGGTGCTGGTCAGCGCCGGACACGGCACCGGGGCCGCGCGCCCGTCCCGTACCGCGCTGCTGCTGGCCCTGGGCGCGGGCGCGGCCATCGCGCTCCAGCTCGTCTTCCTGCACCAGGCGCCCGCCGACAGCGGCGTGGCCCCGCTGATCACCGGCCGGGCGGTCTCCTCCGCCGTCACCCTGGCCGCGGCCGGGCTGCTGTACCGCCGCCTCGGCACCGAGAAGCCCGCCTACGCGCTGTCGGCCACCGCCGGCGTCCTGGACTCGATGGCGAACCTGCTCTTCCTGCTGGCCGCCCGCAGCGGCGACCTCGCCGTCGTCGCCGTGATCACCGCCCTCTACCCGGCCGGTACCGTACTGCTCGCCCGCTGCGTCCTCGCCGAGCGCATCCACCGCGGTCAACTCCTCGGCCTGGGCAGCGCCGCCGTCGCCGTCAGCCTCCTCGCCCTCAGCTGAGACCGGGACCGACCGTACGCCCACCCAGAAAGCCCCCCCCGCACCGACACCGCAACCGGAGCCCGTCCATGACCACCTTCCGCATCACCCCCGCCGTCGCCGACGCCTTCCCCGGCGCGCTCATCGCCCTGGTCACCGCCACCGGCCTGCGCGGCCGCGAGCCCTGGCCCGCCACCGCCGCCGCCCTGGACGAGCTGGAACGGCGGCTCGCCGAAGGCAGTTGGCAGCCCGCCGACGAGAACGACCCGCGCATCGCCGCCTGGCACACCGCCTACCGCTCCTTCGGCACCAACCCCCGCCGCGTCCGCCCCAGCGTCGACGCCCTCGGCCGCCGCATGGCCAAGAAGGGCACACTGCCGCGCATCAACCCGGCCGTCGACTCCTACAACGCCGTCTCGGTCCGCCACGCCCTGCCGGCCGGCGCCTTCGACCTCGACCACGTCACCGGCGACGTCGAGATCCGTTACGCGGAGGGCGGCGAGGAGTTCACCCCGCTCGGTGAGCCCGGCACCGTCGAGCACCCCAAGCCCGGCGAGATCATCTACGCCGACACCACCGGCGTCCTGACCCGCCACTGGAACCACCGCGACGCCCACCGCACCCGCGTCACCGAGAACTCCACCAAGGTGGCGTTCCTCCTGGAGACCGTCGACGCCACCCGCGACGCCGACCTCCTCAAGGCCGCGGCGCACGAACTGGAGGGCCTGCTCGCACCGCACGCGGAAGGGATCGCGGTGCACTACCTCAGCCCCGGCGAGCCGCAGGTCACTGCCTGAGTCGCCCAACTGCCGCTATCTGCCGGGGGGTTGGAGGGAACGGGTGCGCGCGACGGTCCGGCCCGCGCACCCGTGCCCCCACCGCCTCACTCCGTGAACACCAGGCTGACGTTGTGCCCGCCGAAGCCGAACGAGTTGGCCAGTGCGGCGCCCCACCGGCCGTTGCGGTTCGCGCCGCGGACCACGTCCAGGTCGATCGCCGGGTCCAGCTCGTCCAGGTTGCGCACGGCCGGCACCACACCGTCCTTGAGGGCCAGCAGTGCGGCCAGCGCGCCGACCGCGCCCGACGCGCCGAGCAGATGGCCGGTCATCGACTTGGTCGCGGTGACGGCGGCGTGGTCGCCCACGGCACGCGCGATGGCCCGCGCCTCGGCCAGGTCGCCCGACGGGGTGGACGTGGCGTGGGCGTGGACGTGGCCGATATCGCGCGGGCCCAGCCCGGCGTCCCGCAGCGCCGCGTCGATGGCGCGCACCTGGCCGTCCACGTCGGAGGCGGTGATGTGGTCGGCGCTGGAGCTGATCCCCGCGCCGGCCAGGGCGCCGTACGCACGGGCGCCCCGGGCCCGCGCGAACTCGGCGCGCTCCAGCACCAGGACGCAGCCGCCCTCACCCATCACGAAGCCGCTGCGGGCAACGTCGAAGGGCCGGGACACCGCCTCGGGATCCTCCGACCGCGGTGAGAGCGCCTTCATCTGGGCGAACGCGGCCAGGGTGAACGGGTGCAGACTCGCCTCCACCCCGCCGGCCACCACCACGTCCACCCGCCCGGCGCGCAGCAGGTCCAGGGTCATCGCCAGGGCCTCGGCGCCCGAGGCGCAGGCGCTCACCGGCGTCCGCGCGCCGCCCTTCGCCCCCAGGTCCATACTCACCCATGCCGCCGGGCCGTTGGCCATCAGCATCGGGACCGCGAACGGCGAGAGCCGCCGGGCCCCCGACGCCTCGAACACGTCGTCCTGGCCGAGCGTGGTGAGTATCCCGCCGATGCCGGTGCCTATGACGACGGCGAACCGTACCGGGTCCACCTCGGGCGCACCGGCGTCCTGCCACGCCTCCCGGGAGGCGGCCAGAGCGATCTGCTCCACCCGGTCCAGCTTGCGCGCCTCGGCACGCGGCAGGCCGGCGGCCGGATCCCCGGCCAGCGGGGCCGCGACATGCACCGGCAGCCCGCCGGCCCACTCCTCCGCCAGGGCGCGCACACCCGACTTGCCGGCCAGCAGCGCCGACCACGTGGCCGCCGCGTCATCGCCGAGCGGGGTCATCGCCCCGGCCCCGGTCACCAGCACCGCACCGTTCTCCGCCATCCCGTCTCCTTCGCATACCTGTGGGGTCACCACAAAGGGCTTCTTGATCCTTCCTGGATGATGTCAGCGATCACCTCGCGGGTCAGGGCTGGCGTCAACCGATCCGATGCGGTGTGTGTTGTGGGGAGTCGATAAATGGGCGACGGGGGTACGTGCCTTATCAGGCCACCCCCGCGCTTGCTTACCTAGGGGCCCTAGGTTAAAACTAGGGGCCCTAGGTAAGAACGTCCGGATCTCCCAGGAGGGTGCATGGCTGCGCGGGCCGGTTTGACGGCGGAGCGGGTGACGGTTGCGGCGGCCGAGCTGGCGGACGAGGCCGGGCTCGACCAGGTGACGATGTCTCAGGTCGCGCGGCGGCTGGGGGTGAAGGACGCGAGCCTCTACTCGCACGTCCGCGGGCTTGAGGACCTGCGCGGGCGGATCGCGCTGCTGGCCGCGGACGAGAAGACCCTCCGCATCGCCGAGGCGATGGCCGGCCGGGCGGGCAGGGACGCGCTGGTCGCGTACGCCAACACCTGGCGGGAGTACGCCCACGCGCACCCGGGCCGCTACACCGCCACCCAGATCCGGATCCGCATCGACCCCGGACTGGCCGCCGCGGCGCCCGGACCGCGGCGCGCGGTGGAGCTGACCTACGGCCTGCTGCGCGGCTACGGACTGGCCGAGCCCGAGCTGACCGACGCGGTGCGGCTGCTGCGCAGCACGTTCCACGGGTTCGTCGCCCTGGAGGCCGCGGGCGGATTCGCGCACGAGCGGCCGCCCGAGGAGTCCTGGGTGCGCGCGCTCGACGCCCTGCACACCCTCCTGGAGAACTGGCCCGCATCCCGAGAAGGAGACCCCTCATGACCACGACGGTGACCACCGGCCGTCTGACGGTGCCCGGCGCGACCCTGCACTACGAAGTACGCGGCCAGGGACCGCTGTTGCTGCTGATACCCGGCGGCGCGGGCGGCGCCGCGGCCTTCGAGGGCATCGCCGGCGACCTCGCCGCCGCGTACACCGTGGCGACCTACGACCCGCGCGGGATCTCCCGCAGCGCGCTCGACGACCCGGACGCCGAGCAGAGCGTGGCCGAGCACGCCGACGACGCGTACCGGCTGCTGGCGGAGCTGTCGCCCGGCGAGCCGGCCCGGGTGTTCGGCCTCAGCTCGGGCGCGATCACCGCCCTCCACCTGCTCACCACCCACCCCGATCGCGTCCTGCGCGCCGTGGTGCACGAACCGCCGGTGGTGGAGGTGCTGCCGGACGCCGCGACGCACCGGGCGATGGTCGCGCGGGTGCAGGAGACCTTCCGTACGCGGGGGTTGATGCCGGCGATGGCCGAGTTCGCCGCGGGGCTGAAGAAGCCCGGCGCGACCGCGCTGCCGCAGCCGGAGCTGAAGCTTCCGCCGCAGGCCGCGGCGCGCGCCGAGCAGACGATGGCCAACCTGCCGTACTTCCTCGGACGCGTGGTGCCGCGCTTCATGGCCTACGTGCCGGACACCGAGCGGCTGGCGGCGCTGGCGGACCGGCTGGTGCTCGCCGGCGGCGAGGACTCGCGCGGTGAAGTCGCCTATCTCCCGGCCGCGTTCCTCGCCGAGCGGTTCGGCACGGAGCTGGTGCACTTCCCCGGCGGGCACACCGGCAGCACGACCCACGCCGCCGCGTTCGCGGCCCGGCTCGCCGAGACCTTCCGCGCCTGAGCGCCCGGCGTCACATCCCGGCGCCGCGGGCCCGGGAGCGGTAGACGATATAGGGGCGGAAGAGGTAGCCGACCGGCGCCGCGAAGGCGTGGACGAGGCGGCTGAACGGCCACAGGGCGAACAGGACCATGGCGAGCAGCGCGTGGACCTGGTATTCGAGCGGGGCGTGGGCCATCGCCGGGACGTCGGGATCCAGTTCGAACAGGCTGCGGAACCACACCGAGACGCCGAGCCGGTAGTCGTAGGGATTGGTGACCGACGAGGCGGTGGCGGTCAGGCCGGCCAGCAGGACCGCGGTCAGCAGGGGGAGGACCAGCCGGTCGCTGCGGCTGGTCGCCCGGCGGACCGCGGGCACCCGCACCCGCCGCCACAGCAGCACGCCCAGCCCGCCGGCCGCCGCCAGCCCGGCCGTACCGCCCATGGCGAGCGCGACGGTGTGGTACGCGGTCTCGCTGACCCGCAGCCGTTCGGTGATCCACTCGGGGACCAGCAGGCCCATGACGTGGCCGCCGATGACGAGGAACAGCGCGTAGTGGAAGAGCGGTCCGCCGACGCGCAGCAGCCGGGACTCGTACAGCTGGCTGGAGCGGGTGGTGAAGCCGAAGCGGTCGTAGCGGTAGCGCCAGGCCGTCCCGGCGATGAGCACGGTCAGGGAGAGATAGGGCAGTACGCCCCAGAGTGCGATGTGCAGGTGGGTCATCACCGGCGGACTCCTTCGTCGCCCGGGGTGGTCCGGAGCGGGAACGGAACGGGGGCGGTGGTGTCCGGCGCGGGCCGCGGCAGCGGGCCGGCGGCGGGCAGGGTGAGCCGGACGGCCCGCAGCACCTCGGTGTACGGGCTGCGGTGGTCGTCGAGCGCCTGGGTGAGCAGGTCGATCGCGCCGCGGTAGCGGTGCAGCAGGGGCGTGCCGCCCCGCGGGCAGCGGGCGGCGAACTCCAGCATGGCGGGGAGGAAATCGGGCAGTTCCCCGGCGTCCGGCTCCCAGCCGTGCGCCCGGTAGTGGGCCTTGAGGCCGGCCAGCGACGCGCCGCGGCGGCGGGTGTCGCCGTCGGTGTAGTGGGTGAGGTGGAGGGTGCGGCGCCGGCTGCGGTCGAAGGTGGTGACATAGCGGGCCGCGAGGTCCAGCGGCGGCACCTGTGCGGTGGCTCGGCCGAAGTCGAGGAGCAACGCCGCCTCCGGGCCGCCGAGTCCGGCCAGTGCGGCGGTCACCTTGGCGATCCGCTCCGGCCAGTCGGGGCCGGGGTAGGACAGGAGGAGGGCGGCCGCCTGGTGGATCGCCCGGTGGTGGATCATCGGTCGTGCTCCGTTCCGCCGCGCGGCGGGAAGAGGCCGCTGGGGCGTCCGCGGCCGTTCCAGTTCAGCAGGTTGAGGCGGCCGCCGAGCCGGCTCGCGGTGCCGGCGGGCGCCGGGACGGGCGGGGCGTGGAAGGTGTCCGCGGAGTACATCCCCGGCCCGCCGGCGCCCTCCAGGCTGCACCCGGCGTGCCCGGCGCCGCCGGTGGGGTTGCCGTCCCGGTCCGCGCCGGCCGCGTAGCCGGTGGGGATGACGTACCGCTCCTCGTACTTGGCCAGCGCCAGCAGCCGGTACATCGCCTCGATGGACTCCTGGTCCATCCCGACCCCGCGGGCGATGGCCGGATCGCGCTCCTCGCCGAGGTTGATCCGGCGCATGTGCGCGCGCATCGCGGCGAGCCGGCACAGCGCGGCCTCGACCGGCCCGGTGTCCCCGGCGGTGAACAGCCCGGCCAGGTATTCCAGCGGGATGCGGAGGGTGTCGATGGCGCCGAAGAGGTTGGCGGGGTCCTCGCCGTCGTGGCCGCCGCGGGTCAGCGCCTCCACGACGGGGGAGAGCGGCGGCACGTACCAGACCATGGGCAGGGTGCGGTACTCCGGGTGCAGCGGCAGCGCGACGCGGTAGCGGGTGATCAGGTCGCGGACGGGGGAGCGGCGGGCGGCGGTGATCCAGTCGTGCGGAATGCCCGACTCCTCGGCGGCGCGCACCACCTCGGGGTCGTGCGGGTCGAGGAAGCAGTTGAGCTGCGCCTCGTAGAGGTCCCGCTCGTCGGGGACGGCCGCGGCCTCGCCGGCCCGGTCGGCGTCGTAGAGCATCACGCCGAGGTAGCGCAGCCGGCCGACGCAGGTCTCCGAGCAGACCGTCGGCTCGCCCGCCTCGATGCGCGGGTAGCACAGGGTGCACTTCTCGGCCTTGCCGGTGGTGTGGTTGAAGTACACCTTCTTGTACGGGCAGCCGCTGACGCACATCCGCCAGCCGCGGCAGCGGTCCTGGTCGACCAGGACGATGCCGTCCTCGATGCGCTTGTAGAGGGCGCCGGAGGGGCAGACCGCGACGCAGGTGGGGTTCAGGCAGTGCTCGCAGATCCGCGGCAGGTAGAACATGAACGCCTGCTCGTACTCCAGCTTCACCTGCTCGTTCATCCGGCGCAGCACGGGGTCGCCGGCGAGGTGGTCCGGTCCGCCGCCGAGGTCGTCGTCCCAGTTGGGGCCCCAGGTCACCGCGGTGGGCCGGCCGTCGGTCAGGGAGCGGGGGCGGGCGGTGGGCAGGTCGTCGCCGAGTGGCGCGGAGATCAGCGTCTCGTAGTCGTAGGTCCAGGGCTGGTAGTAGTCGTCCAGGGCGGGGAGTTCGGGGTTGGCGAAGAGGCGGGCCAGGCGGCGGGCGCGGCCGCCGGTACGCGGGACGAGCCGGCCGCGGCCGTCCAGCCGCCAGCCGCCCTGCCACTTCTCCTGGTCCTCGTGGCCGCGCGGGTAGCCCTGGCCGGGGCGGGTCTCGACGTTGTTGAACCACGCGTACTCGGTGCCCTGGCGGTTGGTCCAGGTCTGCTTGCAGGTGACCGAGCAGGTGTGGCAGCCGATGCACTTGTCGAGGTTCATGACCATGGCGACCTGTGCCATGCAGCGGCCGATGCGGGGGGTGGTGGTGCGACGGGGCATCTCAGTACTCCACGTGCTGGGTGCGGCGGCGGATGACGGTCACCGCGTCGCGCTGGTTGCCGGTCGGTCCGTAGTAGTTGGGCGCGAACGACAACTGGCCGTAGCCGCCGATGAGATGGGTGGGTTTGATCAGCAGGCGGGTGAGGGCGTTGTGCACGCCGCCACGGCGCCCGGTGGCCTGGGTGCGGGGCACGTTCACCAGCCGTTCCTGGACGTGGTACATGAACACCGTGCCCGGCGGCATCCGGTGCGAGACCACGGCCCGGGCGGTCACCACGCCGTTGGGGTTGACCGCCTCGATCCAGTCGTTGTCCGCGGCGCCGATGGCCTCGGCGTCCGCCACGCTCATCCAGATCACCGGTCCGCCGCGGGCCAGGGTCTGCATCAGCAGGTTCTCCTGGTACTCGGAGTGGATCGACCACTTGGAGTGCGGGGTGAGGTAGCGGACGGTCACCGAGCGCTCGCCGTCGCCGCCCGGGCCGGACCCGGCGGCCGGGTCGCCGGTGCCGCCGAGGAACGCCGGGCTCAACGGCGGCCGGTAGATGGGAAGTTGCTCGCCCAGCTCGGCCATCCAGTCATGGTCGAGATAGCAGTGCTGACGGCCCGTCAGGGTGTGCCAGGGCTTGCGGTGCTCGGTGTTGATGGTGAACGGGGCGTAGCGCCGGTCCGGGGCCTCCTTGCCGGACCACTCGTAGCTGCTGCCGACCTGCACCGGCCGGGCCTGGGTGTCGGAGAACACCACCCGGCGCTCCCGGACCGCCTCGGCCAGCCCGGCGAAGCCGCTGCCCGGACCGCAGCGCTCGGCGAGCCGCTCGAACCCCTCGGCCGCCAGCCGCCCGTTGGTCGTCCCGGACAGCGCCAGGATCGCCTCGCACAGCTTGACGTCGGTGTCCAGCAGCGGCCGGCCGCGCGCGGGCCCGTCCGGCGCCGTACCGCACCGCTCGGCCAGCCGCCGCACCTCGGGCACCGGCCGGACGGTGACGCCCTTGACCGTCATGCCCTGCTCCTCGGCCAGCGGTCCGAACGCGGCCAGTTTCGCGGCGACCGCGCGGTAGTCCCGTTCCACCACGGTGAAGTGGGGGAGGTTGCGGCCCGGCTCCGGGGGCGCGCCGTCCCGCCAGTCGCACACGGTGCCGCCGGGCTGGGCGGTCTCGCCGGGGGTGTCGTGCTGCGGCGGGGTCGCCAGCAGGTCGTAGGCGGTGTCCAGGCGGCCGGCGGCCAGTTCGCTGAAGCGGGCCGCGAGACCGTGGAAGATCTCGAAGTCGGTCCGGGCCTGCCAGGGCGGATTGATCGCCGGGGAGAAGGCGTGCACGAACGGGTGCATGTCCGTACTGGACAGATCGTGCTTCTCGTACCAGGTCGCGGCCGGCAGGACGAGGTCGGCGAGCAGGGTGGTGGAGGTCATCCGGAAGTCCAGGGCCAGCAGCAGGTCCACCTTGCCGCGCGGCGCCTCCGCGTGCCAGACCACCTCGCGCGGCCGGCTGCCCTCGGGGGCCTCCTCGGCCCGCGCGTTGTCGCTCGCGCCCAGCAGATGGCGCAGGAAGAACTCGTTGCCCTTGGCCGACGAGCCGATCAGATTGGCCCGCCACACGGTCAGCACCCGCGGCCAGTTGGCCGGATCGTCCGGGTCCTCGCAGGCGAACGCCAGCCGCCCGGCGGCGAGTTCGGCGGCCACCCACTCCCCGGGCTCATGCCCCGACTCCCGCACCCGCCGCCCCAGATCGAGCGGATTGGCGGTGAACGCGGGCGCCGACGGCATCCAGCCCAGCCGCATCGACTGCGCCACCAGATCGGCGGTGTGCCGGCCGGCGAACGCGGCGCGCCCGGTCGGCGAGGCCAGCGCACCGGCGTCCTGGCCGTCGTACCGCCACTGATCGGTGTGCAGATACCAGTACGGTGTGCCGGCCATCTGCCGGGACGGGCGCACCCAGTCAGCGGCGGACTGGAGCTGCTGCCAGCCGGTGTACGGGCGCACCTTCTCCTGTCCGACGTAGTGCGCCCAGCCGCCGCCGTTCACGCCCTGGCAGCCGGTGAGCAGCAGCAGGGTGAGGAAGGAGCGGTAGATGGTGTCGGAGTGGAACCAGTGGTTGGTGCCCGCGCCCATCACGATCATGCAGCGGCCGCGGGTCTTCTCCGCCGTCCCCGCGAACTCCCGGGCCGCGCGCACCACCGCCGCGGCCGGCACCGAGGTGATCGTCTCCTGCCAGGCCGGGGTGTACGGGCCGGCGGGGTCGTCGTAGCCGGCCGGCCAGTCACCGGGCAGCCCCGGGCGGGCCACCCCGTACTGGGCGAGCAGCAGGTCGAAGACGGTGGTCACCCGGCGCCCGGACAGCTCCCGCACCGGGACGCCGCGCCGCACGGACCCGGGGGAGTCGAAGCGCGGCAGCAGCACCTCGGCGCACTCCGCACCCTCCTGATGGAACGTCAGAGTGGGTTCCACATCGCCCAGTTCGAGGTTCCAGCGGCCGATGCCGCTCTTCGACCAGCGGTCGCCGAGCGTGCCGTTGGGGACGACCGGCCTGCCGGAGGCCGCGTCCACCAGCACCGGCTTCCACGCCGCCGCCGCGCCCGCGTCGGCGTCCAGCCCCAGAGCGGCCGCGGTCAGGAACTTCCCCGGCGTCACCTTCCCCTCGCGCTCGTCCAGTTCGACCAGGAACGGCAGATCGGTGAAGTGCCGCACGTAGTCGGTGAAGTACGGCACCTGCCGCCGCACGAAGCACTCGGTGAGGATCACATGCCCCATGGCCATCGCCAGCGCCCCGTCGGTCCCGGGGTGCGGATGCTGCCACTCGTCGGCGAACTTGGTCGCGTCCGCGTAGTCCGGGGAGACCACCACCACCTTCTGGCCGCGGTAGCGGGCCTCGGCCATCCAGTGGGCGTCCGGCGTGCGGGTCACCGGCACGTTGGAGCCCCACAGCATCAGATACGCCGCGTCCCACCAGTCACCGGACTCCGGGACATCGGTCTGGTCGCCGAAGACCTGCGGTGAGGCGATGGGCAGGTCCGCGTACCAGTCGTAGAACGAGATCATCGGCGCGCCGATCAGCGACATGAAGCGCGCCCCCACCGCGTGCGAGGCCATCGACATCGCCGGGATCGGGGAGAACCCGGCGATCCGGTCCGGGCCGTACGCGGCGATGGTGTGGACGTGCGCGGCGGCCGCGATCTCCAGCGCCTCGTCCCAGCCGATCCGCACCAGACCGCCCTTGCCGCGCGCCGCCTGGTAGCGGCGCCGCTTGGCGGGATCGCCGGTGATCTCCGCCCAGGCCGCCACCGGGTCGCCGAGCCGCTCCCGCGCCTCGCGGTACAGCTCCAGCAGCACCCCGCGGACGTGCGGATGGCGCACCCGGGTCGGCGAGTAGGTGTACCAGGAGAACGACGCCCCGCGCGGGCAGCCGCGCGGCTCGTACTCCGGCCGGTCCGGGCCCACCGAGGGGTAGTCGGTCTCCTGTGTCTCCCAGGTGATCACGCCGTCCTTGACGTAGACCTTCCACGAGCACGAGCCGGTGCAGTTGACCCCGTGCGTGGACCGCACGACCCGGTCGTGGGCCCACCGCTCGCGATAGGGCGCGTCATTGACGCGCTGATCGGCCCGGTAGACCGCCCGGAGATCCGGGCTGGCCGGGGTCCGCCGCAGCGTCGTCCCCACCTTCAGCAACTGCTCCGCGGCCAGCGCCGCGACTCGTTCGGCTTCCTTACGGGCACCGCGTCGTACCACCGTCGTCGCTCCTTCCAGGGCACGCGGGCGGCACCGGCCGCCTGGCCCCCCGCACCGGACCGGTCGCGTTCCGCTCGCGGTCCAGCTTCACGACGCGGCGCCCCCATCGGGGCGCCCTCCCCGCAGAGTTGAGGAGAGTTATACGGAGTTTTTCTTGCCCTTTGCAATACTTGCCAATGGCATGTACTTCGAACCGGTGACGGCGTTTGCGCTGTGCAATGCTTAGGGCTGGGGGCGTCCCGGCGCGGGCCGGGAGGATCGCGGCGGCGCGAGGAGCTCGTATGAGGAGCGGTGGGGAACGGCCCGAGGACGGGACCGGGGCCGCGGGGGAGACCGCGCTCCGGGTGTGGACGGAGTCGGTGTACGCGGCCGCGCGCCCCTGGCCCGGTACGCGGGTCCTGGTCGACCGGCGCCTGCCGCTCGGCCGCCTGGCCAGGAGCGCCGTACCGGACGTCTGGCTCGCCGCGGTCGCCCCGTCGGCCGCGCTGTGGCGCTGGTACGGGACGCGCGAGGAGCGGTACGAGGCGTTCGCCCGCCACTACGAGCAGGAGCTGGCGGAGGCGGTCCGGGCCGCCGGACTGCGCCGGCTGCGGGCGCTGGCCGGCCGCGGCCCGGTCGTGCTCCGGACCGCCGTCGCACCGCTCCACCTCAGCCACGCCCGGGTCCTCGCCCGGTGCCTGCTCACGGGCGGGGCGGCGGCCGGCCGGTCCGGGGAGGGCGGGGAGGCGGCCTGCTGGCTGGGCGCGGTGTGCGCCGGCTGCGGCCGGCTGGTCACGGCCGGGGGCGCGGTCCGCTGCCCGTACTGCCAGGCGTCAACCCCGCGCTGACCGGGGGTCCGGTCCGCGACGGAGCAGGTTTGGCCCGCCCCGGGGGAGTCAGGAGCCGGCCTGCCGTGCCGGCGGGGTGGCGGCGTACCTGGTCGCGCCGGTGACCGGGGGCCGCCGCCGGACCGGGGTGCGGGCGGGGGAGCGTCAACCGTCGTCCGATTGGCGGCGTCCGGAGCGACGCGAAAGAGGGAATTGCGGGCCTATGCCCTCATGGTGACGGTGTGTATGCCGAAGGGAAGAGCAGAGAGCGGCGTTGGGTCGCTTGGATTGATCGAAAGGTTCGGAATGTCACGGATCACACGGATTACCGCTGTGGCTGCTCTGGCGGCCGGGACCGCTCTGGGTGGAAGTTCGGCCGCTTTCGCCGACAGCGGTGCGGGCGGTGGCGCCGTCGGGTCGCCCGGCGTGCTGTCGGGCAACGTCATCCAGATCCCGGTGCACGTTCCGCTCAACGTGTGTGGCAACACCATCGACATCATCGGGCTGCTGAACCCGGCCTTCGGGAACACCTGCATCAACTCCCATGAGCGGCGGCACGTGATCGTTCGCCACCACCACCACCACTACAAGCACCACCACAAGGGCCACCACGGCAAGGGCGGCCGCCGCTGAGCGCCTGACGGCGCGGCTCCCCCGCACCGGCCCCGCCCCGTTCCTGCGTCCGTCACCTCGGGCAGGAGCGGGGCGGGGCCCTTTGCGTACCCGGGGCCCGCTGTGCCGCCGCGGCGCCGCTCAGGCCGCGGGGGTGCCGGTCCACCGGCCGACCGCGGCCAGGTCGGCCCCGATCCGCCCGGCCGCCTCCCGCAGCGCCGGCAGCAGCGCCGCCCGGCTCTCCTCGGGCGTGCCCCGGCCGGCGTGCAGGGCGACGTTGACGGCGGCGACCACCCGGCCGTGCCCGTCGCGCACCGGCACCGCCAGCGAGCGCAGCCCCTCCTCCAGCTCCTGCTCGACCAGGGCGTGCCCGTCCCGCCCGGCGGCGGCCACCGCCCGGGCGAGCGCGGCCCGGCCGGCCACTGTGTACGGCGTCAGCGGCCGCGGTGCCACCCGGCGCAGGAACGCGGCCCGTTCGGCGTCCGGCAGCGCGGCCAGCAGGACCCGGCCCATCGCCGTGGCGTACGCGGGCAGGCGGGTGCCGACCGTGAGGTCCAGCCGCATGACGCGGGTGGTCGGGACGCGCGCCACATACCGGATGTCATCGCCGTCGAGCACCGCGGCGGACGCCGACTCGCCGACCCTGCGGACCAGATCGACCAGGTGGGGCCGGGCGATCTCGGGCAGCGGGAGCCCGGACAGCCGCGCGCAGCCCAGCTCCAGCACCCGCGGCAGGAGGCGGAAGCCCTCGTCGTCGGCGGCCACGTAGCCCAGGTGGCGGAGGGTGAGCAGGGACCGGCGGGCGGTGGCGCGCGGCAGGCCGGTGGACCGGGCGATCTCGGCGAGCGGCGCGCCGTCCGGTGCCGCGCCGAGCGCGCACAGCACATCGAGGCCGCGCGCCAGGGACTGGAGGAAGCCGGAGCCCAGCTCCTCCTTGAGCGCGCCGGCGGAGGGCGCGGCGGCCGGGGCGGGCGGCGCGGGGCGCGGCGCGGCGAGCCGGCGCTCCATCTCGGCCACGGTCTCCCGCAGCGGCGGCAGGGCGTGGCCGGCCAGCGAACCGGCGTCGTGGCGGCTGGTGTGGCTGACCACGCTGAGCGCGCAGACCGGCGCGCCGGACGGATCGCGGACCGGGAGGGCGACCGCCACCAGGCCCGGTTCGATCAGCTGGTCGTCCAGGGAGAAGCCGCGGTCCCGGGCCGCCCGGACGCGATCCAGGAACGCGGCGGCGACCTCGTCGGGCCGGGCCGGGGCGGGGCGCGGCGGTACCGCGGGGAAACCGGTGTGCAGCGGGTCGCGGCGCAGCCGGAGCAGCCAGCGCGCCTGCTGCTCGGCGTCCCAGCCGTCGGCGAACAGGGCGCCGGGCGCGCACCGTTCGGCGGGCAGCAGATCGCCGATGCGGAACGCGATCGCCATCGTGCGGCGGCGGGTGGCCTGGGTGACGAAGCGCACCCCGTCCCCGTCCGGCACGGCCAGCGACACCGACTCGTCGAGGCGGTCGGCGAGGTCCACCGCGAGCGGGCCGAGGAGTCCGGGCAGACCGCTGGCGGCCAGATAGGCGTTGCTCAGCGCCATCGCCCCGGGGGCGAGCAGCAGATCGCGGCCCTCGGCGCGCAGATGCCCCAGCCGGGTCAGGGTGGTGGCGATGCGGTCGACGGTGGAGCGGGCCAGCCCCGTGGCCCGCGCCAAGTCGCCGGGCCGCTGCCGGACTTCGGGCGCGGCGCCCATCGTGCGCAGCAGCGCCAGGCCGCGGGCCAGCGGGCCGACCAGCTCGGCGGGGGCGTCGGGGAAGCGCGGATCGGGCTGCGGCATGGCGGACGCTCCTGGTCGTTCGGGCCCCGGCGGCGCGGCGCGGCGTACGGGCCATTGACAGTGCGCCAGCAGGGGCGGACACTCTGCCCACTCGCGAGTATGAACCAAAGTTCACCAGGCGAACAAGGGGAGCGGGCATGGACAAAGAAGTGGCCACCGCCGCGGAAGCGGTGGCCGACATCCCGGACGGCGCCACCCTCGCGGTCGGCGGCTTCGGCCTCACCGGCGTCCCGAACGTGCTCATCCAGGCGCTGTACGACCAGGGCGCCCGCGGACTGGGCGTGGTCTCCAACAACTGCGGGGTGGACGGCGGCGGTCTGGGCATCCTGCTCGCGGCCGGCCGGATCACCCGCGTCACCGGCTCGTACGTCGGCGACAACAAGGAATTCGCCCGCCGCTACCTCAGCGGCGAACTGGAGGTGCAACTGACCCCGCAGGGCACGCTCGCCGAGCGGCTGCGGGCCGGCGGCTGCGGCATCCCCGCCTTCTTCACCCCGGCCGGCGTCGGCACCCCGGTCGCCGAGGGCGGACTGCCCTGGCGCTACGCCGCGGACGGCTCGGTCGCCGTCGCCTCACCGCCCAAGGAGGTCCGCGCCTTCGACGGCCGGGAGTACGTCCTGGAGCGCGCGCTGCGCACCGACTTCGCGCTCGTGAGGGCCGCCCGCGGCGACCGGCACGGCAATCTGGTCTTCGCCAAGGCCGCCCGCAACTTCAACCCGCTCGCCGCGATGGCCGGGCGGATCACCATCGCGGAAGTCGAAGAGCTGGTGGAACCAGGGGAGTTGGACCCGGACGCGGTGCACCTGCCCGGCGTCTTCGTGCAGCGCGTGGTGGCGCTGACGCCGGAGCAGGCCGCCGCCAAGGGCATCGAGCGGAGGACGGTGCGGACCGGATGAGCTGGACCCGCGACGAGATGGCGGCCCGCGCCGCCCGCGAACTCGCCGACGGCTGGTACGTCAACCTCGGCATCGGCCTGCCCACGCTCGTCCCCGGCCATCTGCCGCCCGGCGTGGACGTCGTACTGCACTCCGAGAACGGCCTGCTCGGCGTCGGCCCGTACCCCACCGAGGACGCACTCGACCCGGATCTGGTCAACGCCGGGAAGGAGACCGTCACCGCGCTGCCCGGCGCCGCCTGCTTCGACTCCGCGCTCTCCTTCGGCATGATCCGCGGCGGCCACCTCGACGCCGCGGTGCTCGGCGCGATGCAGGTCTCGGCCCGCGGCGACCTGGCCAACTGGGTCGTGCCCGGCAAGATGGTCAAGGGCATGGGCGGTGCGATGGACCTCGTGCACGGCGCCCGCCGGGTGATCGTGCTGATGTCGCACACCGCCAAGGACGGCACGCCCAAACTCGTCCCCGAGTGCACCCTCCCGCTGACCGGCCGGGCCTGCGTCGACCGGATCATCACCGACCTCGCCGTCCTCGACGTCACCCCCGCCGGCCTGGTGCTGGCCGAGACCGCGCCCGGGGTCAGCGCCCGGGACGTCGTCCACCGGACCGCCGCCCCCGTCCTCGAAAGGTAACGCCATGCCCGCCGACCAGCAGGACATCGCCCGCGAGATCGCCGCCCGCGCCGAGGCCGCCGCCGCGGACGGCCGCCCCCGCCACCACCCCGACCGCGACTACCCGCCGTACCGCAGCACCGCGCTGCGCCACCCCCGGCAGCCGCTGGTGCCCGTTCTGGACCCGGAGGCGGCCGAGCTGTCCGGCCCGGTCTTCGGCCGCACCGACCTCACCGACCTCGACCACGACCTCACCCGCCGGCACTCCAGCGCACCGCTCGGCGAGCGGATAACCGTCACCGGCCGGGTCCTGGACCGCGCCGGCCGCCCCGTCACCGGCCAGCTCGTGGAGATCTGGCAGGCCAACGCCGCCGGCCGCTACGCCCACGAGCGCGATCAGCATCCGGCCCCGCTCGACCCCAACTTCACGGGAACGGGACGCTGCCTGACGGATGATCAGGGGGTCTACCGCTTCACCACGATCAAGCCCGGCGCCTACCCGTGGCGCAACCACACCAACGCCTGGCGCCCCGCCCACATCCACTTCTCGCTCTTCGGCACCGCCTTCACCCAGCGCCTGATCACCCAGATGTACTTCCCCGGCGACCCGCTCTTCCGCCACGACCCCATCCTCCAGTCCGTCACCGACCCCGCCGCCCGCGCCCGCCTGGTCGCCGCCTACGACCACGACCTGTCCGTCCCCGAATGGTCGCTGGGCTACCGCTGGGACATCGTCCTCGACGGGCCCGCCGCCACCTGGACCGAGGAAGGCCGCTGATGCTTCCCACCCCCGCGCAGACCATCGGGCCGTTCCACGGCCACGCCCTGCCGTTCCCCGGCGGCCCGGAACCGGCGCCGCCGGGACACCCGGACACCCTCACCGTCCACGGCACCGTCCTCGACGGCGCGGGCGCGCCCGTCCCCGACGCGCTGCTGGAACTGTGGCAGCCCGCCCCGGACGGCAGCCGCACCGGCGCACCCGGCTCCCTGCGCCGCGATCCGGCCACCGGCGGGTTCGCCGGGCGCGACGGGCTCACCTTCACCGGCTTCGGGCGGGCCGCCACCGACGCGGACGGGCGCTGGGCGTTCCGCACCCTGCCGCCCGGCGGGGTGCCCTATCTGTCGCTGTGCGTCTTCGCCCGCGGGCTGCTGCACCACCTGTTCACCCGCGTCTACCTGCCCGGGCCGGGGCTCGCGGACGATCCGCTGCTGACCGGGCTCGACCCGGAGCGCCGTGCGACGCTGCTCGCGACGGAAACGGCAGGCGGGGCCGGGCCCGGCGGGCGGACGTACCGCTTCGACATCCGGCTCCAGGGACCGAAGGAGACGGTGTTCCTTGACTTCCGCTGACCACCGCGCGCCTGACAGGCCGCCACTCGCCGACCCGGGGTCGCTGCCGCCCGCCGACGCCGGCCTGCTCGCGCCCGGCCGGGCCGGTACGGCCGTCGAGGCGGCCACCGGCGACGCGGCGTTCCTCCAGGCGATGCTGGACGCCGAGGCCGCCCTCACCCGCGCCCAGGCCGCGCTCGGCCAGGCACCGGCCCGCGCCGCCGAGGCCGTGACCGCCGCCGCCCGCGCCGACCGCTTCGACGTCCGGGACCTCGCGCTGCGCGCCCGCGCGGGCGGCAACCCCGTCATCCCGCTCGTCGCCGACCTGACCGCCGCGGTCCCCGGCGACGCCGCCCCGTACGTCCACCGCGGCGCCACCAGCCAGGACATCCTCGACACCGCCGCGATGCTGGTCACCGCCCGCTGCCTGCCGCTGATCACCGCCGACCTGGCCCGGACCGCGGCGGCCCTGCGGCGGCTCGCCGCCGCGCACCGGACGACGCCGATGCCGGGGCGGACGCTCACCCAGCACGCCGTCCCCACCACCTTCGGCCTCAAGGCCGCCGGCTGGCGCAGCCTCGTCCTGGACGCCGCCGACCGGCTCACCGCCCTCCGCCCGCCCGCCCAACTCGGCGGCGCGGCGGGCACGTTGGCGGCCTTCGAGGCGCTGGCCGGCGCGCCCGGCACCGGCCCGCAGCTGGCCGCCGCCTACGCTCGCGAACTGGGCCTGGCCGCCCCGCCGCTGCCCTGGCACACCCTCCGCACGCCGATCGCCGACCTCGGCGCCGCCCTGGCGTTCACCACCGGCGCGCTCGGCAAGCTCGCCGCCGATGTGCTGGTCCTGGCCCGTACCGACACCGGCGAACTCGCCGAGGGGGACGGCGGCGGCTCGTCCGCCATGCCGCACAAGCACAACCCCGTACGCGCCACGCTCCTCGCGGCCGCGGCCCGGCAGGCCCCCGCGCTCGCCGCCGTGCTGCTCGGCGCGGTCGCCGCCGAGGACGAACGCCCGGCGGGCGCCTGGCACGCCGAATGGCAGCCGCTGCGCGACCTGCTGCGGCTGGCCGGCGGCGCGGCCGCCCACGCGGCCGAACTCTGCCCAGGGCTCCGGGTGGACGCCGACCGGATGCGCGCCAACCTCGACCGCGACCGCGGACTGGCCACCGCCGAGCGGGTGGCCGCCGAACTCAGCGGCCCGCTCGGGCGCGGCCCGGCCCGGGGGCTGGTCGAGGCGGCCGCCCGCCGGTGCGCCGAGCAGGGGACGGACTTCGCCGACGCGCTGGCCGGCCTGCTGGCGGAGGCGGCGGCCGGGGGAGCGGTGCCGGACGGCCTGCCCGGCATCGAGCGGCTGCGCCAACTCGCCGACCCCACCGGCTACTTGGGGTCGGCCGGGGCCCTGGTCGACCGCGCCCTGGCCCGTACCGCCGCGACCGGACGGGAGGAGAGCCGCCGGTGACCGCCCGCCTCCACCACACCGCCGAGGGCCCGCCCGGCGCGCCCGTCCTGCTGCTCGGCCCGTCCCTCGGCACCTCGCTGCGGGTCTGGGACGGGCAGACCGCCGTGCTCGCCCGCCGCCACCGGGTCGTCCGCTGGGACCTCCCCGGACACGGCGGTACCCCGGCCGGTGTCCTGCCCGACCCCGTGCCCGGCGCCACGACCGTCGCCGACCTCGCCGCACTGGTCCTCGAACTCGCCGATCACCTCGGCGCGGCGCGCTTCGCGTACGCCGGGATCTCGCTCGGCGGGGCGGTGGGCGCCCACCTCGCCGCACACCATCCCGAGCGGGTCACCGCGCTCGCGCTGCTCTGCACCTCGGCCCGCTTCGGGGAGCCGGGCGGCTGGCGCGAACGGGCCGCGCTGGTCCGCGCGCGCGGCACCGGCGCGCTGGTGCCCACCGCGCCGGACCGCTGGTTCACGCCCGCGTTCCGCACCGGGCCCGCCGCCGGGGCCGCGGCCGGGCTGCTCGACGACCTCCGCACCGCGGACCCGGCCGGTTACGCCGCCTGCTGCGACGCGCTCGCCGGCCACGACCTGCGCGCCGCGCTCGCCCGGATCACCGCGCCCACCCTGGTCGTCGCCGGCCGCGCGGACCGCGCCACCCCGCCCGCGCACGCCCGCGAACTGGCCGACGGCATCCCCGGCGCGACCCTGCTGGAGCTGGCCGGCGCCGCCCACCTCGCCCCCGTCGAACAACCCCGGGCCGTCCGCACCGCCCTCCACGCGCACTTCACCGCACCGCGCGCCGCCGCGCCCATCCGCTGATTCGCCCGCCGACCCGAGACGGAATCCCGCCATGCGCACCAGCGTCGCCATCATCGGAGCCGGCCCGGCCGGACTCCTCCTCTCCCACCTCCTGCACCGCCAGGGCATCGACTCCACCGTCCTGGAACTCCGCAGCCGGGCGTACGCCGAGCGCCGGCAGCGCGCCGGCATCCTCGAACAGGCCACCGTCGACGTGCTCCGCGCCTCCGGCGCCGGCGCCCGGATGGACCGCGAGGGACTGCCGCACCACGGCATCGAGCTGCGTTTCGACCGCCGCGCGCACCGGATCGACTTCCCGTCCCTGGCGGGCGGCCGGTCGGTGATGGTCTACGCCCAGACCGAGGTCGTCAAGGACCTGATCGCGCTGCGCCGGGCGGCCGGCGGCACCCTCCTCTTCGAGGCCGAGGCGCTGTCGGTGGACGGCATCGGCACCGACGCGCCGCGCGTCCGCTACCGCCACGACGGCGCCGAACACACCCTGCACTGCGATTACGTCATCGCCTGCGACGGCTTCCACGGCATCGGCCGGCGCTCGCTGCCCCCGGACGCGCTGACCGTCTCCGCCCGCGAGTACCCGTTCGCCTGGCTGGGCATCCTGGCCGAAGTCCCGCCGTCCTGCGACGAGTTGGTCTACGCGCACCACGAACGCGGCTTCGCGCTGCACAGTATGCGCTCCCGCCACGTCAGCCGGCTCTACCTCCAGGTCGATCCGCACGACCGCCCCGCCGACTGGCCCGACGAGCGGATCTGGGACGAGCTGGAGACCCGCTTCGCCACCGACGACGGCTGGCGGCTCCGGCGCGGCCCGGTCACCGAGAAGAGCATCACCCCGATGCGCAGCTTCGTCGCCGAACCGATGCGGTACGGGCGGCTGTTCCTGGCCGGTGACGCCGCCCACATCGTGCCGCCCACCGGCGCCAAGGGCCTCAACTTGGCCGTCGCCGACGTCACCCTGCTGGCCCGGGCGCTCGCCCACCGCTACGCGCACGGGGACCCGTCCCTGCTCGACGCCTACTCGGAGGCCGCGCTGCGCCGGGTGTGGCGCGCCGAGCACTTCTCGTACACCCTGACCACCCTGCTGCACCCGGCGCCGGACGAGTCGGCGTTCGACCGCCGGCTGCGCCTGTCGCATCTGCGCTACCTGGTGTCCTCGCAGGCCGCCGCGGCCTCACTAGCCGAGAACTACGTGGGGCTGCCGGTGGTGTGAGCCCGCGGGGTACGCGGTCCGCGCCGCGTCTCACTCCACATGGCCGCACGCCGAGCACACGAACTGGCTCTCGCCCGTGGGGTTCCCCTCCTGGTCCGTCTCCACCGTCCGGTACATGGTGCCGCCGCATCTGCCGCAGCCTCGGGTCTGAATCAGCTGGCCCATCCGCAGCTCCTCCCTCGGGGTGCGCCGGCGGCATCCGCCGCGCAGCGCCATCGCGTAGTCGAGCAGGACGAACGCCTCTTGCCGGCTCCGCTCCCGGATGGTGATGTCGTCCGCGGTCTCACCCGTCGCCGCGACGCGCCCGCAGCGGTAGCAGCAGTGCCGGTTGCTCTGCGGGCCCGGCTCCAGCATCGGCAAGCCGCAGTCAGGACAGTCCACCATCGGCCTCCTTGACGAAACCGCACCGGGCGCAGACCGAGATGGGGCGGCCGTCGCGGTCCCGCTGGCCCCACATGGTGTTCCGGCACCGCGGGCAGCCGCTGGTGTGGATACCGCGCGGCCCGAGCGGCGGCGGTTCGGGCGTGGCCTCCACGTAGGCGATGATCAGCTCCCGGTCCCGCTCGCTGTTCCCGGCCATCCGCAGCAGATGCGCCAGCCGCGAGCGCGCTTCGTCGGCGAAGGTCCCCATGGCGCGGAGGGTAGCGGCCCGGCGGTCCGCGGACGATGACCTCTCCCGGACTGCACCCGATCAGTTGAGAACGGCCGGCGGTGGCCCGGGCCGCACACGCCGAGGGCAGCGCCACCGTCCTCCGCGTACGGCCGGCGGAGAAACCGGCCCGCCGGTCGCTTGCGGTGGAAAACCGCTGGTCGCGGCGGGTTGCGGCCCCGGGGAGTGAACGGGTGCGGCCATTGGGGCGCACGGCCATAGCAGGGCGATTCGGAGATAACAACCATTACGGAACAGGGGGAATTTCAGCGATCACTCCGACATGAGGTTCCGCAATGGATCAGAAGATCGTCCAGGTGAAGATCCACCCGGCCATCGGCATAGCCCGGGTCGGCAACAGCGACCAACCGGCCTTCATCGGGCCGGAGTCGCCCGACCAGCCCCCGCTGCCCCCCGGCTCGTACAAGGACTCCACCGGAAAAATCATCCGGCAGGCCGCCCGCTTCCGGATCTACGGCTACAACCAGGCCGGCGAGGTCGTCCGGGAACTGAAGCTCGGCGAGGCCGGCGTCACCGAGATCACCTGGTCGGTGCACCTGGCCAACAAGAAAGCCGCGTGGTACCGCTTCCACATCCCGCTCGACATCCCCGAGGCCGACAAGCTCTCGCCCGCCCAGCGGGGCCGCCGGAACGCCGCCGTCACGGGCGCCGACCGCAAGAAGCTCGTCATCGACTCCGGCCGCCACAGCCTCAAGGCGTCCCAGCAGCAGACCGCCGACTTCGCCGGCAAGATCATGGACCGGGCGGTCACCCTCGGCTCGGCCCGCACCGAGCAAACCGGCCGGCTGGTCCTCACCGGCGGCGACGGCGCCTCCGCCTCCTGGGACGAGCAGCACAACCCGATCAGCGGCGTCGCCAACAACGACACCTGGTACGACAACGTCTCCGACGGCCCCGTCACCGCCGACGTCGTCATCGACGGCGAGACCAAGGCCGCCTCGCCCGCGTGGGCCGTCGTCGGACCCCCGCACTACGCGCCCGGCGTCAAGACCGTCCGCACCCTCTACGACCTGCTCTACGACGTCTTCGTCACCGAGAAGACCCTCGAGGCCGACGCGCAGATCTCCTACCCCGAGCACGTCGAACCGCTGCTCGCCCGCTTCACCGAACTCCAGTGGGTCAACCACGGCTTCGCCACCCAGTTCGGCTGGCAGGGCCCGTACCACTTCCTCGGCGACGACCTGCGCGCGCGGCTCAACGACCCCAGCGAGACCAACCGCGATCTGCGCCGCCAGATCTACCAGCAGATGCGCGACTACGACCGCGACGGGATCTCGCCCATCCCCTGGCCGTGGATCTACGGCGACGGCATGACCGGCGACAAGGTCATCACCTCCGTCCGCGAGCACCTGACCCTCACCCCCACCCAGGACCGCATCCTGGAGCGCTGGGCCAAGGGCGACTTCACCCCCGGCCCGCCCCGCACCGGCCAGCCCGACGTCGACAAGGCGCCCGTCGCCGACCAGCCCCGCCTGCTGGACCGCGCCGCCCTGGACAACTGCGCCGCCGACGCCTTCCACCCCGGCAGCGAGGTCACCTGGCCGATCCGCCACAAGACCATGTTCAGCGAGCCGTTCCGCATCCTGCACCGCTCGCCGAACACCCCCGAACCCGACTACGGCGACACGCTCACCAGCGCGGTCCTCCAGCGCAAGGACGGCCCGCTGTACGCCCAGGGGCCCGGCGACCTCACCCGGTGGATGGCCGCGCCCTGGCAGTGCGACACCGCCAGCTGCCGCTTCGGCTACCAGTCCCGCTCCGGATTCGGCCCCCGCTACAGCCCCTTCCTGCCCACCTTCTGGCCCGCCCAGATGCCCAACCACGTCCTGAAGAAAGCCGACTTCACCACCGTCAACACCAAACCGAGCGGCGGTGACGACACCGCCCGCCGGAAGGCGTTCGAGAACCGCGCGGTCTGGCTGCGCGGCCTGAAGGGCAGCGACTTCAACACCCAGCGCCGCCAGATGATCGACGACTGGTACAAGTTCGGCATCGTCGAGATCCACGAATACACCGTCGGCGACAACAAGTTCCCCAAGTACATCCAGGTCGAGTCCGAACCCGGCTACCCGCCGGCGCCCGACCACGCCAACCTCGTCAACGTCCACGTGCCCGAGGCGGGCGCGCCCCAGCTGGCCGCGGCGGCCGGCCTCTGGCGCGGCGACCTGCCCGCCGAGAGCGTCGAAGCCGCCCTCGTCCAGCACGCGATCGAAGAGGTCAAGGAGCTGACCGGCTACGACGAGACGGCCATCGCGGCCGGCTACCTGGAGAAGCTCGACCCGTTCCACGACGCCCAGTGACCGCCCGGCCCGCCTACGACGCCGTGGTGGCGGGCGGCGGACCGGCCGGCTGCGCCGCCGCACTCGCCCTGGCGCGGGCGGGCCGCCGCGTACTGCTCGCCGACGCCGGCACCGGACCGCCCAAGGTCGGCGAGGCACTGGTCTCGGTGGCCCGGCTGCTGCTGGCCGACCTCGGCGCGGACCGCGCCGTCCTCGGCGGCGGCCATCTGCCCTGCCACGGCAACCTCTCGGCCTGGGGCTCGTCCGAACTCCACGCGGTGGACTTCCTCCGCGACCCCTACGGCCACGGCTGGCACCTGGACCGCCCGCTCTTCGACCGCGGGCTGCGCGCCGCCGCCCGCGCGGCCGGTGCCGAGGTCGCCGAGCACACCGCCGTCCGCGAGCCGCGCCGGCAACCGGACGGCACCTGGCGGCTGGCGCTGCGGCCGCGCGCCGGCGGGGCCGGGCGGACGGTCCGCTGCCGCTGGGTGGTGGACGCCACCGGCCGGGGCGCGGCCCTCGCGGTCCGGGCCGGCGCCCGCCGCACCACCGCCGACCGGCTGACCGCCCGCCACGTCCTCCTCGACCCGGCGCCGCACGGCACCGCCGACAGCCGCTCGCTGGTCGAATCCGACCGGGACGGCTGGTGGTACACCGCGCCGCTGCCCTCCGGGCACCGCCTGGTCGCCTACTTCACCGACCCCGACCTGCCCCTCGCCGCCGACCGCGGCACCGAGGGGTTCCGCGCCCGGCTGCTGGCCACCCGGCACATCTCCCGCCGGGCCCGCCCGCACGGGCTGACCACCCTCCGGCCCCCACGCCGCGCCCCCGCGCACACCGCCCACCTGGACCGGGTGCACGGGGACGGCTGGATCGCCGCCGGCGACGCGGCCGCCGCCTTCGACCCGCTCAGCTCCCAGGGCATCCTCACCGCCCTCTACACCGGGCTCAGCGCGGGCGAGGCGGTCGACGCCCACCTCTCCGGCGACCGCACGGCGCCGGCCGGCTACGCGGACAAGGTCGCCACCGCGCGCGCCGCCTACCTCGACGGCCACCGCGCCGTCCACGCCCAGGAGACCCGATGGGCCGACCGCCCCTTCTGGGCCAGGCGGCACCGCGCTCCCACCCCGACACCCCTACCGTGAAAGGCGGAAACACCCCATGAGCACAGCCGAATCCACCGAGCACTCCGGACACTCCGGACACGAGCACATCCACCGGTTCCTGATCCTGGGGAAGAAGAAGCTGTTCTTCTACCACCTGGCGCTCTACAAGGAGACCTCCGGCCACAACTACCAGGCCGTCCTCACCCTCGACATCAAGGACGGCGGCGCGCTCCAGAAGAAGTACCTCGAGGACCGCGCCCAGCACGAGGACAAGCAGGTGTACTACGCGCTGCGCTGCCCGCACCACTTCGAACTGCCGGAGCTCCAGCAGGGCAAGAAGTTCAAGGTCCACCTGGAGCGGGTGGTCGTCAAGAGCGACGGCAGCCGCGACTTCCAGCAGATGACCGACACCGAGACCGAGGTGGAGTGCACGCCGGCCGACGTCCTCTCCTTCCGCAAGCTCGGCGGCCTGGACTACCCGGAGTACCTCACCTACCTCCTCTTCGGCGAGGGCGACGAGATCCACCTCGCCCACCAGCTCGCCAAGCACCCCAACTGGGACGAGGCCGTCACCGTCACCACCAAGCAGACCATCGACGCGGCCACCCTCAAGAAGGTCCCGACGCTGGTCATCGAGTCCATCAAGGACCCGCACAACAAGGTGACCGAGAGCCCGCTGAAGAAGGGCCAGCAGTACCAGGGCAAGCTCACCGTGAACGGTGCCGCGGTGGACTTCATCGTCGGCCGCCAGGGCTGGTGGAACCACACCAGCCTCAACGATGTCTGACCGGTAGCGGCCGCCGCGCCGCACCGGCACCAGGCGGGGCGCCGCACCCGGATCGGTGCGGCGCCCCGCGCTCCCTCAGCCGGCGCGCCCGTGGCGCGGCCCCACGGCCAGCGGGACGCCGGTCCGGCGGGCCTGGGCCCGGGCCGCCGGGGAGTCCTGGCTGCGCGCGGCCTCCAGCGGGATCCGGGCCGGGCTCACCGGACGCGCGACCGGCCGGTACCCGGGCAGCCGCACCGCGCCCCAGACATACGGGTCCGCCTGGGCGCTGCCGAACGGCGACCAGGCCAGCCGGCTCTTCCCGGTCTTGTCCTGGGTGTCGGAGTCGTAGACCAGGATGTTGGCGGTGAGCCGGCGCGGGTCGGCGGCGGCCGGGAGGCCGGCGAACGGGATCTTCGCCTCGACCGTGTAGCCGGTGTACGGCCTGGTCACGACGGAAGCGACCCGCATCCCCGGCGCGGTGGCCGCCGCCGGGCCCTGGCGGTTGTCCCCGTCCCGCGCGGCGCACGGCCCGCCGCCGCGCGCCGTGAACGGCAGGATGCCGGCCTTGAAGGTCGTCGAGGTGTCGGTGGAGGCACCGCGCGGGTCGAGGTCGATCTCCACGGCATCGGTGCGCCAGTGGCGTTTGCAGTCGTTCCCGGCGTCCAGCGCCGCGCCCAGGACGTCGTCCCGGACCTCGACCAGGACGTACAGCGCCGACCCGTGCCGGGAGATCCTGGCGGTCGCCGAGCAGTCCGCCGGGGCGCACTCCTTCCCCTCCCAGTGCCGCAGCGTCAGCGCCGGGCCGGGGTACTCACCGGGGCCGGCCCGGCCGTCCACGACCGGTGCCCGCCGCACCGCGGGGGCTTCGGCGGCGGGGTTGGGCGGGTAGGCGGGCTGGGCGCCGTTCGCCAGCCACGGCAGGCCCGTCCGCCGCGCCCCGTCACGGAACTCGGCGTAGAGCGGGCGCAGTTGGGACTGGTCCCGCACCGGCGCCGGGACCGGCTTCCCGCCGCGGGCCAGGACCGTGAACCACTCGCACGGCAGCTCCCGGCGCGGGGTGGAGACCTTCGGCGGCAGCGACCCGAAGCCCTGGGTGACGTAGGTGCGCGCGGCGTCCCGCTCGACCTGCGCCCAGGTCTTCCCGGTGGCGGACCGCACGCCGGTCCAGAACCCCCTGACCGGCAGTCCGGTACGCGGATCGGTCTCCTTCGCCCGGGCGCACCCCGGACCGGCCGGGCCCTTGAACCCCCAGCTCTGGGTGAGCAGTTCGGACGCCTGCCAGGGCCGGTACTTCTCCCGCTGGAGCTGCCCGGGGAAGGCGTGGGGGGCCGCCGCCAGCCGGAACGCCTCGATCGCCAGGCGCGCGGACTCCTGGTGCGCGCCGTGCTGGTTGAAGGGGCGCGGCTCCATCGTGACCACCGTCCTGGGAGTGGTCGCCCGGATCAGCCGGACGATGCGCTCCAGGGTGTCGGTGGGCGGCTGCGGCGGCCGGTTCCAGACGTGTGCGGTCAAGGGGGCCGAGAGGGTGTACCAGAAGTCCGGCTTGTCCAGGTAGTAGACGTTGCGGATTCCGGCGAGACCCACGGCCTTGCGCTCCTCGCGCTCGCGGATCAGGCCGAGTGCGGCGCCTTCCTGCGGGCCTGCGGCGTTGCCGCCGCCCTCACCGCGGGTGATGGTGGCCACCGCGGTGCTCAGCCCCCGGCGCTGCCGCCACTGCCCGAAGGTCGCCAGTGACTGGAACTCGTCGTCCGGATGCGCCCCGATGAAGAGCACATCCGTGTGTGCCCGGTCGCGGGCCGGCGCCTGGGTGACGGCGGGCCGGGAGCCGTCGGTGGCGTGCGCCGGGGGAGCTGGGATCGCGGCACTGGACAGCAGCGCGGCCGCGGCGGCCAGCGCGGGCGCCGCGTGCAACGGCAGGCGCGGTCTACGCGACAGGCGCGGTAGCCGTGGCAGACGCGGTAGCCGTGGGAGTCGTGAGGGGCGTGGCTGTCGTGGTCGCCGTGACAGGCATGGCATCGTCGGACCTCTCGTCGGGAGACGTGAGCCGCTGGCTCGGATCGCCCGCGATGTTTTCCGGCCACGCGCCGTACCAGTCGGCAAACCGCCTGTCGGGGTGACGCGGCCCGGCGGGGGGATGACCGCGCCGGGCCCCGCGCGCCGGGCCTCAGTGGTCCACGGTCACCACGATCTTCCCGACCTGGGCGCCCGCCTCTATGTACCGGTGCGCGTCGGCGATCTCCGCCAGCCGGAACGTCCGGTCCACGACCGGCCGGAACGCGCCCGTCCGCAGCCCCGACGCCACGTACGCCACACCCCGGCGCAGCCGTTCCGGATCCCCGGTCGTCTCGTGCACGACGGCGAACGTCCGCATGTTCAGCGACGGCATGCCCAGGTCGAACCCGGGGTACGGGGTCACCTCACCGCTCAGCGCGCCGTACAGGAACAGCGTGCCGCCCGGGGCGACCACCTTCGCCAGGTCCACCACACCGGGCCCGGCGACGGCGTCGAAGACGAACTCGGCGCCCCGCCCGCCGGTGTGCTCCAGCACCCGCCCGACGAGATCCTCCTCGCCCGTGACGATCACCTCGGCCGCGCCCGCCCGGAGCAGCGCGTCCTTCTTGGCGGCGGTGCGGGTGGTGGCGATCGGCACCGCCCCGGCCCGGCGGACGACCTCGATCGCGGCCAGGCCGACACTGCTGGACGCCGCGGTCAGCGCGACGGTGTCCCCGGCGCGCAGCCCGCCGACCTCCACCAGCGCCCCGTACGCCGTCAGATACGGCATCCACACCGCCGCGCCGCCGATCGCGTCCAGCTCCTCGGGGCGGGGCACCACCGCGGCCGCGGGGACCAGCGCCCGCTCGGCGTAGACGCCGTAGTCGTTCATCGAGAAGGCGGGCAGCACGCTGACCGGCTGGCCGGTGCGGAATCCCGTCACCCCCGGGCCGATGGCCTCGACCACGCCCGCGGCCTCGGTCCCGAGCCGCGCCGGGAACCGCCGGGCCGCTTCGATGTACCGTCCGGCGCGGAACAGCACCTCCGCGCGGTTGAGGCCGATCGCGTCCACCCGGATCGCCAGTTCGCCGGGGCCGGGGTCGCCCACCGGCACGTCCTCCAGCCGCAGGACCTCCGCACCGCCGTACGCGTGGAACCGCACCGTTCCGGCCATCTCACGTTCCCCTTCCGGGTGTTGCCGCTCTGCCTTCGGCCCTCACCCAAGCGCAAAGTATGATCACTGTCAAACTTCGATGGTGGTCGAACCTTCTCTTTCCTGGTGGGTGGTTGGCCGGTGCCGAGGGGTAGGGTCCCGAGGTCCCTGGTATGTCGATGCCGCCTGGTATCGCCCTCGCGCGGCCAGGCTGCGCAACCCACCGGAACGGAGCCCGTATGAGTACCCCTCACCCCCCACACGAAGGTCCGCGGCGCTGGGCCGAGGTGGACGGCTATCTGGCCGACCTGTTCGCCTTGGAGGACGTCGGGCTGGCGCAGGCCCGGCAGGCGAGCGACGCGGCGGGTCTGCCACCGATCGCGGTCAGCCCCGCCCAGGGCAAACTGCTGCATCTGCTCGCCCGACTGCGCGGCGCCCGCCGCATCCTGGAGATCGGCACCCTCGGCGGCTACAGCACCATCTGGCTGGCCCGCGCCCTGCCGCCGGACGGCCGGCTGGTCACCCTGGAGGCCAGGGCGGAGCACGCCGAGGTGGCCCGCGCCAACCTCGCGCGGGCCGGACTGGCCGACCGGGTCGAGGTGCGCGTCGGCGCGGCGCTGACCACGCTGCCCGACCTCGCGGCCGAGGGCGGCGAGCCGTTCGACCTGATCTTCATCGACGCGGACAAGGGCAGCAACGCCGCGTATCTGGAGTGGTCCCTCAAGCTGGGGCGGCCGGGCACCCTCGTCATCCTCGACAACGTGGTGGCCGACGGGGCCGTCGTTGATGCGGACGACACCGGCGAGCGGACCGAGGGCATCCGCCGGGGCCTGGAATTCCTCGGCCGGGAACCGCGGTTGGACGCCACGGCCGTGCAGACCGTGGGCGCCAAGGGGTACGACGGTTTCGCGCTCGCGCTGATCACCTGACGGGCCGCGGCCCGGCGCGCCCGCCGCCGCTCAGGCGGGCGCGCCGCCGCCCGACCGGGGCGGCGCCGGGCGCAGGATCAGCGGCAGGTACACATCATCGACGATCTCGATGAGGACGGATTCCTCGACCGGCGCGCCGAAGAGCAGGAATTCGTTGCGCAGCAGGTCGGTGGCGACCGTGGCCCGGCGCGAGGTGAGCATCGAGCGGTCGATCTCGCCGCGTTCGGCGGCCCGTTCGAGGATGGTCTGCAGGGTCGCCGGGCCCACGGTGTGCACCCGTTCCCGGATCAGCGCGGCGAATTCCGGGTCGCGGGTCATCTCGGTGAGCAACCCGCGCAGGATCCCGCCGAGCGGACTGTCCATCTTCGCCGACAGCTGGCGCATCAGCGCGAGGACGTCCGTCCGGAGGGCGCCGGTGTCCGGCAGCCGCACAGCGGACATACCGGCCAACCGCACGGCGTCCATGACCAGTTCGGCGCGGTTGGCCCAGCGCCGGTAGAGGGCGGCCTTGCCGGTACGGGCCCGGGCGGCCACCCGTTCCATCGTCAGCGCCGCGTAACCGGTCTCGCCCAGTTCCTCCAGGGTCGCCATCAGGATGGCGCGCTCCAGCTCCGCGCCGCGGCGGCGCGGCCCCTTGCGGTGGTCGGCGGTGCCCGGACCGGCGGGGGGAGCGGTCGGCTCCGGGGCGGCGGTGGGGTCGGCGTTCGGTGACAGCGTGACTCCTGAAGATGTCCGAGAGAGGTCGTTGCGTTCTCTATGGTGCCCACCCTATGGTGCCGATTAGAGAACTCACCGTTCCTTAGCGGTGGGTGAGGACGACGCCCGAGGGGACCGATGACCGAGACCGCCCTGCCGCCCCAGATAGCCGACGCCCCCGCGTTCCCGAACGACCGCACCTGTCCCTACGCGTTACCGAAGGGCTACGCCGAACTCCGGGACGCCCCCGGCTCGCTCCACCGCGTCACCCTCTACGACGGCCGCCAGGCATGGGTCGTCACCAAGCACGAGACCGCCCGCCGGCTGCTCGCCGACCCCCGGCTGTCCTCCGACCGCAGCCACCCCGGATTCCCCGCCACCTCGCCGCGGTTCGAGGTGGTCCGCAACGTCCGCCCGGCCTTCATCGGCATGGACCCGCCCGAGCACGGCGCCAAACGGCGCATGACGATCAGCGAGTTCACCGTCAAGCGGATCAAGGGCATGCGCGCGGAGGTCGAGGAGATCGTCCACGGCTTCCTCGACACGATGCTCGCCGCCGGCCCGCCGGCCGACCTGGTCAGCCAGTTCGCGCTGCCCGTACCGTCCATGGTCATCTGCCGGCTGCTCGGCGTGCCCTACGCCGACCACGACTTCTTCCAGGACGCCAGCCGGCGCCTCGTCCAGTCCACCGACGCCCAGGAAGCGGCCACCGCCCGCGAGGACCTGGCCCGCTACCTCGACGGGCTGATCACCGCCTTCCAGGCGGAGCCCGGACCCGGCCTCGTCGGCAGCCTGGTCGCCGGGCAGTTGGCGAACGGCGAGATCGACCGCGAGGAGCTGGTCGCCACCGCGATGCTGCTGCTCATCGCGGGCCACGAGACCACCGCCTCGATGACCTCGCTCAGCGTGATCACCCTGCTCGACCACCCCGACCAGTACGCCGCGCTGCGGGAGGACCCCGGCCTGGTCCCCGGCGCCGTCGAGGAACTGCTCCGCTACCTCGCCATCGCCGATATCGCCGGCGGCCGCACCGCCACCGCCGACATCGAGATCGACGGCCGGCTCATCCGGGCCGGCGAGGGCGTCATCGTCACCAACTCCATCGCCAACCGCGACGGTTCGGTGTTCGCGGACCCGGACACCCTCGACATCCGGCGCTCCGCCCGCCACCACCTCTCCTTCGGCTTCGGCGTCCACCAGTGCCTGGGCCAGAACCTCGCCCGCCTGGAACTGGAGGTCATCCTCACCGCCCTCCTCGACCGGGTACCCACCCTCCGGCTGGCCGTCCCCGTCGAGGAGTTGACCCTGCGGCCGGGGACCACCATCCAGGGCGTGAACGAACTGCCGGTGACGTGGTGAGGGGGACGGGAGAGGGAACGGCGCGGGGAGCGGGGACGGCGCGGCGAACGGGGACAGCGAGGGGAATAGGGACGGCCGATGCGCACAGGCACGGCAGCGGACGGCAGCGCACGGCAGGGGTCGGCATGGCACGGCTGCGACAGAGAGGGGACGGACGATGACCGAGGCTGAGGGCGGCGCGACGGCGCCGGAAGGTGCCGTGCGGGTGACCGCTGACCGGACGGTGTGCGTCGGCGCCGGCTTGTGCGCGCTGACCGCTCCCGCCGTCTTCGACCAGGACGACGACGGCCTGGTCACCGTGCTTCGGCCCTCAGCGGCCGGCGGCGACGGCTCCGCCGCACGCGAGGCGGGCCTCCTCTGCCCGTCGGGCGCGGTGCGGGTCACTGAGGCTGACGGGTAGCCGGGGGCGGGCGGCCGTACGGGGGGGCGGGACCATTTGCTTCCTGCCGTGGGGCGGTTCCCTGCCGTGCGGCCGTTCCCTTCCGTACGGCCCTCCCGCGCCGCCGCTTCGTGCCGTACGGCCCTCCCGTGCGGCCGCTTCCTGCCGTACGGTCGTCCCGTTCGGCCGTCCCCTTCCGTACGATCGTCCGCTCCCGTATGCCCCTCCCGGGAATACGCACAGGCGCGGCTGAGTTGGGGCCCCGCAGGGGGGCCTCGCGTCCCCTACGGGATCCGTTCGAGCGCCCCCTACGGCCCCTCCCGGCCCCCGCCGCCCCCCCCGGGGCGGATCGCGGCGGCGCTCAGATCCAACCCTTCCGGGCCGCGTACAGGGCGAGTTGGAAGCGGGTGGTGGCGCCGGCGGCGCGGTTGAGCTGTTCCAATTGGCGGGAGAGGGTCCGGCGGCTGATGCCGAGGAGTTCGGCGATGGTCTCGTCGGTGACGCCGGTGCCGAGCAGTTCGAGGATCCGGCGCTGTACGGGCCGCAGCGCGGGCGGCACCCGCGCGCCGAAGTGCAGCGGATACGCGGACCGCCAGGAGGTCTCGAACAGGCCGGTCAGCGCGCGCAGCAGGCTCGACGGGCGGACCAGCAGCAGCGAATCGTTCACCTCCGCGTCGCCGAACGTCATCGAGACGAGGGCCAGCCGCTGGTCGAAGATCCCGAGCTTCACGGGCAGCGACTGGAGCACCCGGGCCTCCTCGCCCGCCGCGATGCACGGCCGGATGTTGCGGGCGTAGTAATCGCCGTTCCCCACCGCTGACTTGGAGTAGACGACGCGGTACGAGACCCCGCGTTCGAGGTTGCGGATCTCGGTCGGGTTGGCGGTGCCGCCGGTGTGCCAGGGCGGCGAGTCGAAGCGCAGCACCTCGGAGGCGGCGGCGTCCTCGATCTGCAGGATGCGTTCGACGATCTGCGGCCCGGTGACCACCTCCACCAGATCGTCGGTGGTCTGCGGATGGACCTGGCGCCGGTAGGTGCGGTAGGCGTCCATCGCGGCCAGGTGCGCCCGCTGGAGCTCCGCCGTACGGGCGTTGGCGAGCTGCCCCAGGCCCAGCGACGGCTCGATCGGGGCGACTCCGGAGCGGTCGGGGCCGTGGCTCGCGGCCAGGCCCAGCCGCACCAGCCCGGCGAGGACCAGCTCCGTGTCCGCCGGCGTCCGCCCCAGCCGCCGCGCCAGGGCGGCGACGGTGGTGGGCCCGGTGTCCAGCATGGCCAGATAGGCGCCGGCTTCGGTGCCGGACAGGCCGAGCCGGACCAGGTGCGCGATCCGGTCGTCGTCTGCCGCGGTCATCTGGGCTCCGGGCGCGCTCAGCTCAATTGGCCGTCGTAATCGGGCAGTTTGAAGCCCTTTTCGTAGTGTCCGCCCTCGAAGTCGGTGCTGCGATTTCCGACATTGGCGACGAGGGTGTATCCCTCCGCTTCGTACTTCTTCCGGCAGCCCAGTTTGACCTTCGCCTTGCCCGGGCTGTCGCCCTCCGGCTTGAGGCAGAGCCCGTCCACGGTGTAACCGGCCGAGGTGAGTTCCCGGGTCGTGGCATCCGCCTTGTCCGCATTCCGGTACGAGGCGAACAGGACCGCGGCACCGTGCGCATGCGCGTAATCGGTGGCTTTGAGAATGGCCTCGATGGCCTTTCCCCGGTCGTAGTGCGTGGCCAGCGAGGTGTTGTCGATGTCCAGGACGACGGCCGGCTTCTCGCCGCTGTGCGCGCCGGCCAGCCGCTGCTCCAGGTAGCCCTGGAGGGACGCGGCGACCGGCGCGACATCGGCCAGCCACTCGCTCTCGCTGGGCAGCGACTCCTTACGCGGTGTCTCCGTACGGGGCGCGTTCACGGGCTGTGCCGCCGCACGCGGTGTCTCCGTACGAGGCGCCGCCTGCGCCGTCAGGGGAAGGGCCGCCAGCAGGACGGTCACCGGACCCAGGACAAGGGCGGCCGTCTTTCCCTTGGCGATGGCCATGGCCATTGTTCCACCACTCCTTTTCCCGCCGCCGCGATGCCTTCTCCGTACGGCGGTCGGGTTGCGTTGTACAAGCGCCGACGGGTCCTTGCTACCGGAATCCGCGGCCGGTTCCTGTCCATCCCGCGCCACTGGCCGCATTGGGCGTGCGCGGCCCTTGCACGATTCCTCAATTACGCGGAATCGTCATGAACGTGCGGTGAATGGGCCGTGTTGCCCGCCGATGCGAGGTGAGGAATCCGATGCCGGAGACGTACGGAGGCGGAGCGCCGCCGCTGCCGCCCGAGGACCGCGCACTGTCCCCCTTCACGGGCTACGGCCGCGCGCACTGGCTGGCCCTCGCCGACCAACTCCTCACCGATGTACGGCGGTTCGCCTCGCCGTCCGGCGCGCGGATCATGCTGCCGGGCCGCCCCTCGTCCTCCGGCCCCGACTCCGACCACCTCGAAGGCTTCGCCCGCACCTTCCTGCTACTGGCGTTCCGTGCCGCCGGCTGCGGTGGGGAGGCGCCGGCCGGGCTGATCGAGGCGTACGCGGCGGGTCTGCGCGCCGGGACCGATCCCAGGCACCCGGAAGCCTGGCCGGCCCTCGGCCAGGGCTGCCGCCAGACACTCGTCGAGGCGTGCTCGCTCGCCCTCGGCCTCCACCTCACCCGGCCCTGGCTGTGGGACCACCTCCCCGCCGTCGTACGGGAGCAGGTCGCCGACTGGTTGCAGGGTGTCTGGGGGCTGCGGATACCCGATAACAACTGGCACCTGTTCCGGGTGATCGTGGGGGAGTTCCTGGCGAGCGCGGGCGCCGCCCACGACCGCGCCGAGATGGCCGCCGACCTGGCGCGGATCGAGGAGTTCTCTGCGGGCGACGGCTGGTACCGCGACGGCGGCGACCCGCGCACCGCTGACCACTTCGACCACTACAACGGCTGGGCGCTGCACCTGTACCCCCTCCTCTGGGCCCGGATGGCCGGTGCCCGCGCGGCGGACCGCCTGCCCGCGTACACCGCCCGACTGCGCCGCTTCCTCGCCGACTTCGCGCTGTTCTTCGGCGCGGACGGCGCGCCGATGCACCAGGGACGCTCGCTGATCTACCGCTTCGCGGCCGTCGCCGCTCCCTGGATGGGCGCCCTGGCGGACGCCACCCCGCTGAGCCCCGGCCAGACCAGGCGCCTGGCCAGCGGCGCGCTACGGCACTTCACCGACCGCGGCTTCCGCGACCGGCACGGCATCGCCACCCTCGGCTGGTACGGGCCGTACCCGCCCATGGTGCAGGGCTACTCCGGCCCCGGATCCCCGTACTGGCTCGCCAAAGGCTTCCTCGGCCTGCTGCTGCCGGCCGGCCACCCGTGCTGGACCGCGCGCGAGGAGCCACTGCCCGTCGAACGCGGCGACCGCGTCCAGGCACTGCCCGTTCCCGGCTTCCTGCTCTCCGCGACCCGCGCGGACGGCATCGTCCGGCTGCTCAACCACGGCAGCGACAACCAGGCGGGCGATACCCGGGGGCCGGGCCGCTGGGCCGACCGGGGGACCGGCCTCGGGACCGGTCGAGGCGGAACGGGGGATGCCTGGCCGCCGGACCGCACGCCCGGGGACCCGCACTACGCCCGGCTCGCCTACTCCACAGCCACCGGCCCGTACCACCCATACCGCCGCCACGACGCCGCTGACGACCGCGCTGACCGGCGGCCCTTCCCCGCCGTCGACAACCACATCGGACTCCTCCACCCGGAACTGGGCCTGTCGGGCCGCACCCGCATCCACCGCCTGCGCGTCCTGGACCGCTACGCGGCGTCCTGGCACCGGCCGGTCTGGTACGGCCCCGGCCGATCGCAGCCCGGGGCCCGTATCGAGACCGCCGCGGTGTTCTGGGGCGCCTTCGAACTCCGCGTCCACCTGGTCCAGGCGCCCGCCGGCCTGTCCGTCCACGACAGCGGCTGGCAGGTCGCGGACGCCCGGCCGCCGCGCACCCGGACCGGCGAGCGCCGGGCGGAAGCGGTCACCGACTCCGGTCTGACCAGCACGTTCGTCTCGCTGGCCGGCCACACCGCGGTGGCGGTCGCGGCCGTGGCGGACGGCAGCGCCTACGGCCCCCACTCGGCCGTCCCGTACGCCACCGCCCGGCGGACCACCGAACGGACCGTGCACGCCGCCCTGATCGCCCTCACCGGCCGGGGCGCCGACCCCGCACCACCGGACGTCCACTGCACCGTCGAGGGGCCAACAGCCGTTAGTAGTAAGGTAGTTGGCGTGGGAGTCACGGTCACCGCCGGCTTCCCGGACGGCACCTGGGTCCTGGTGGCCCTCGGCGCGGACCCGGCGCGGTCGCCGGTGGTGGGCGGCACGCCTCTCCCCGGCCCGGTGCGCTACGCCCGCCTGACCCCGGGCGAAGCCCCAGTCATCCACTGAGGCCCGCCTGAATGCTGACAGCCAGCCGCACCGGGCGGGCCCCACGGGCCTGTCGGCCTGGCGGCGCCGTCAGGGCAGCATGACCACCTTGCCGAACTTCCCCGGGCCGGCCAGCCGGGCGTACGCGCCGGAGTAGCGGTCGAGCGGGAACGCCGCGTCGACCGGCACCCGCAGCCGTCCCTGGGCCAGCAACGGGACGACGCCCGCGCGGACCGTGGCCGCGAGGACCGCCTTCTCGGCGGGGGAGCGGCCCCGGATGGTGGTGCCGATCAGCTGAGCGCGCGCAAGCATCAGATCGAACATCCGCAACGGCGCCACCGCCCCGCCCTGCACCCCCACCACGAGGATCTTCCCGCCGGTCCGCAGCAGTTCGACCCGCCGCAGACACTCCTCCCCGCCGACCAGCTCCACCACGATGTCGTACGGTGCCTGGCCGCCCTCCTGCCCGGGGGCCACCACCTCGACGACGCTGCCGGCGGGCGCCAATTCCCGTACCCGGGCGTGCAGTTCGGCCCTGCGCACACTCGCCACCACCCGGGCGCCGGAGAGGGCGGCCACCTGCACCATGGCCGTCCCGACCCCACCCGCCGCGCCGGTCACCAGCACCCGGTCTCCCGCGCGGACCCCTGCCTGGACGACCAGCGCGTCCCAGGCAGTGCTGAACGCCTCCGGGAAACCCGCCGCCGCCCGCCAGGACAACCCCGCAGGCACCGGCAGCAGCAGGTCGGCGGGGACCGCGATCCGTTCGGCATGCCCACCACCGCCCACGAGGGCCATCACCCGGTCGCCGGCGCGCACCCCGGTGACCCCGGCCCCGACCTGTTCGACCTCGCCGGCGATTTCCAGCCCGGGGATGTCGGCGGGCCAGCCCGGCGGTGCCGGGTAGTCGCCCCGGGCCTGCTGAAGGTCGGCCGCGTTGAGCCCCGCCGCGTGCACCCGCACCGCCACCTGGCCGGGCCCGGCCACCGGATCGGCGCGCCGCGCGAGGTGGAAGCCGCCCCTGCCGTCGATCACCACTGCCCGCATCGTGCCCTAGCTCCTCTCCCGCTCTCCTGCCTTGCCCGCTCTCGCCGGCTCAGGCCGCCGCCGTTTCCCGCTCGTCCTGCCGGTAGCGTGCCGGTACGTAGCGGCGGCGGCCGCCGGGGCCGTACCGCACCATCGTCCAGGTCTGCCCGAGCGTCAGCACCACCAGGGCGGCGAGTACGGCGGTCTGGCCCCACGCGGACCAGTGCAGCGGCCCCATGGAGAGCTGGGCCAGCGTGACGGTCATCACCCCGCGCCCGACGATGGCGGCGGCGCAGATCAGCAACTCCTCGCGGTGCGGGTGCGTCTCGTGCGCGATACGCCGCAACAGCCAGAGTACGACGGCCAGTTGAGCGGCGATCGTCGTGACGAAGGCGGGTGCCGGGCCGCCGGGCGCGCCCGCGACCAGCAGCGCCGAACCCAGCGTCCAGCACACCGCGCTCAGCCGGCAGGTCGGTACGCGGCCGTGCCGGACCAGGAACGTCCGCTTGCCGAACAGCGCGTCACCGCGCACATCGCGGAAGTCCTTGAGCAGGATCCGGCCGATGAACCCGACGTAGAGCCCGGCCAGCAGCAACAGCTCCCGCGCCCCCGGCCGGCCGCCGGCACCGGCCCAGGCACCCGCCTCCGCCCCCGCGGCCAGCCGGCCCACCAGGAACGGCACCGCCACATAGCAGGCCGGCAGCGTCAGCGAGGCCAGGACGCCGCGATCGGCGATCCGCACCGGCCGCAGGGAGTACGCCGCGCTGATCGCCAGCCCGACCGCGGTCACTGCCGCGGCCCACGGGGACACCAGCAGCCCGCCCGCGAGCGCCACCACCGCGCACACCACCGCGACGACGCGCATGCCGTTGGGCCCGATGCCACCGCTGACCAACGGGCGGCGCCGGTCGCCCGGCAGGTTGATCCGGTCGATCCGTTCGTCCGCCACGTCATTGCAGGCCACCGAGAACATCAGGAACGCGATGACCGGCACCAACGCCTGACCGGTCGTCAGCAGCGGCGGCGCGCCGGCGGTGTGCGCCGGGCTCCCGCTGGTCACGCCCAGCGCGGTGTAGATGGCCAGCAGGGCCAGCACGGGAGGTCGGACCACCATCAACAGCGCCCGTACGCGCATCGCCACCGTCATTTCGTGCTCGCCCAGTTGTTCAGCCCCACAACCAAGAAGACGGCGAATCCCACCGCGAGGAGTCCGCAGAGCGCCAGCACCACGGCGAGCACGATGCCGAATATCGCCCAGCCCGAGCGCCGCGCCCGGCCTTCGCTTCCGGGCGGTGGGTGTTCGGACATGATTTCCTCCAGCTCGCAGGGGTTGCCCTGCCAGATCATGACGGGGCCGGTGCGCGGAGCGCCTGAGTACGGGTACTCAGGAGTGCGGGTGCTCAGGCAGGCGTCCTCAGGCACGCGTGACCAGGCAGGAGGGGTGCCGGAGCCGGCCGTACGCGGCTCGGCTACTCTCGGCGCCGCCGACGTTCATCCAGCGAGTCGGCCCTGGTCACGGCCCCGCCCACGCCAACCGCATCGCCACTCGGGAGACGACTACGCATGCCTACGCCACCCACACCAGCAGGAGCGGAACGGGAGCGGACTGACGGGTCCGCCCTCCGGATCGGCGCGCTCGTCCCGCTGACCCGGCCCGGCTGGGTCGAGGCCGGCCGGCATCTGCTCGCCGGACTGGAACTGGCGGTCCGCGAGGCCAACGACGCCGGCGGCATCCTCGGCAGACCGCTTGAGCTGCTGGTCCGGGACACCGCGGCCGATCCGGGGCAGGCCGCGGCGGCGGTGGACGACCTGGCCCGCCTGGGCGCGGCCGCCGTGGTGGGGGAGTACCACAGCGTCGTCGCCCGCGCCGCCGCTGCCCGGGCCGACGCGCTCGGCCTGCCGTTCCTCTGCTCGTCGGCGGTGCTCGACGCGCTCACCGAGCAGCCGACGGAGTGGGTCGCGCGCCTGGCCCCCGCGCAGTCCCACGGCTGGCGGATCTACGGGGACTTCCTCCTCGGCGCAGGCCACCGCCGTATCGCCGTGGCGGCCGCGCAGAGCGTCTACTGGGCGTCCGGCACCCGCGTTCTGCGGGACCACCTCGCGCCGCGCGGCGGCACCGTCCTCGCACTCGACCCGGACGCGCTCACGCCCGCGGCCGTGTGCGACGCGCTGGCCGAGAACCGCGCGACGGCCCTCCTGCTCCTGGTCGGCCTCCCGGAGCCGGCCGTGCCGATCGTCCGGGCCGTCCGCCGCGATCCGCGCCTCGCCGGGGTCATGATGGGCGCCCCGGCCGGGCAGCCGGAGTTCGCGGAGTGGGCGGAGCTGCTGGGCGGCGACGGCGCCGCGATCCCGTTCCTGCGCTATCTGCCCGAGTGCCTGGGCCCCCTCGGCGCGCGCGTGGGGGCGGCCCTGCGCGAACGGCTGGGCCAGGCACCGTCGTTCGTCGCCTTCGAGGGCTACGACACGGTCACCGTGCTCGCCGAGGTGCTGCGCGCGCACGGCGCGGAACGGGCGCGCATCGCCGGAGCCTGGCCGCACATCGCGGTCGAGGGGACCCGCGGCCCGATCCGCTTCTCCCGCGTACCGGGCATCGGCGTCCGGCAGTGGGCCTGGGCGCCGGTCCAGGTCGTCGACCGGGACCCGGCGGACCCCGCTCGCTTCCGCGTGCTGCACACCGGCTGAGCCGGCCCGGCGGAGGTGCCTGGGACGGCTGCCTGCGGAGGACATCCCGCGGAAGCGAAGGTTCCTGGGAAGGCTGCCTGGAACATCTGGACGGGGGCGGTGGCCGTTGACGTAGTCTCCGTACGTAGTGTCTCGGAGTACGGGCGGTGATGTCCGCGGTACACCGTCGCCTTTAGGATGCCCCAATTCCGTCCGTCCCCTCACCGGAAGGCCACCGCGGAATGCCCGTCTTCAGACGCCGCAAAGGCAACCGTCCCCGTTTGGTGCCCGAACTCGACGATGCCGCGCTGGGACGGGTCCGGCGGCGCGTGGAGACGTGCTGGGACCGCGGGGCGCTCGATACGGCTGTCATGGCCCTGCTGAAGGACACCATCGACGAGGCCGGGGAGGACTGGGACCGCAAGGCCCACCGCCTGCGGGTGCTCGCGGCGGCCGCGGGGCGCGGACTCCCGGGCATCTGGCGGCGCCACAACCCGGACGACCCGGCCGCCCTGCTGCTGCACGCCTGGTCGGATCTGCTGCAGGCCGGCCGCCAGGGGCCCGACATCGACCTGGACGCCACCCGGGAGACCTGCCGGCGGGCCGCCGAGCTGCTGCCCGCCGACCCCACCCCGTGGACCCTCTACCTGGCGCTGCTCCGCCTGGAGCGGCGGCCGGCCGGTGAACTCTCCGCGATCTGGCGGGAGATCAAGGCCCGCGACCCCTGGAACCGCGAGGCCCATCTCCAGGCACTGGGCTACCTCTCCCCGGACGAGTGCGGCTCCAGCAGCCAGGTGCTGGACCTGCTCGACAGCGTCCGCACCGCCATGCCGCCCAACGCCCCGGCGGCCGGCCTGGAACTGACCGCCCTCGTCCGCAGCCACCAGCGCGCGATGACTCCCGGCGGTGTGACGGCCCTGGGGGCGGGCGAGTTCTGGCGCCGCCCGGACGCGGTGGCCGTCCTCGACCACGCGGCGCACTACTGGACGAGCCCCGGTTTCCTCCACCACGCCCAGGCACTCGCCGATCTCAACGTGCTCGCCTACGCGCTGCTCAAGGCCGGCCGGCCCGGCGACGCGGCGAACGCGCTGCGGGCCACCGGCGGGGTGGCGGCGCCGTGGCCGTGGAGCGCGGAGGGCGAGCCGCTGGAGCGGTTCTCGCACCACTTCGCCCGGGCGACGGCGGCCGGGTGAGCGCGTGGCTCCGGGTGGGTGCGTGACCGGGTGGGTGCGTGGCTTCGGGCGGGTGCGTGACCGGGTGAGCGGGTAGCTCCCGGTGATGCCGTGCGCGCGAGGGCAGTTAAGGGCGTATATGCGATGCGTAGCCGGAACGAGTGGAATCGTGCGCTGTTTCCGGTGTCTCCTGAATGCCCGGTTCTTCTCCGGGGAATCCCCAGCGGGAAGAGCGTTGGGAGACCCGCATGCGCCAGTCCGCCAGCCCGGGCCGCTCGGCCGCGACCGGCGGCCGCCGCACGGTGCTGTTCCTGGTGCTGCTGGCCCTGCTGTTCACGGCGCTGACCACCGCCGTCTCCGACGCGGCGCCGGCCGCGGCCGGGATCTGCGCGGTACGCGCCGAGGAGCCGGAGCGCACCGGCGCCGCGGACCGCGCCTGTGAGGCCCCGGCGCACGTACTGACACCTTCCGGCGAGGACCCGCGCCATCCGGGCAGCGGCTTCCGGCGGCTGTGCCACGCCACGGCCTGCCATCTGCGTCCGCACGCCCCAACGGGGCCGAGCGGCAAGGCCGTCCGGGAATCGGGCGGGCCGGAGTCCCTGGCCGCGCCGGGGCAGGCCGCCCCCTGGGCCGTACTGCCCACCGCCTCCGCCGGATCCCTGACCCGGGTGACCGTGCTGCGCTGCTGAGCGGACCCGGCCGCGTTCCCGACTTTCCTGTCATCCCGTCCTGCCGTTGTCCTGTTTGCCTGCCGTCCTGGCGGCAGCGGGGCCGGCGGGCGGGCGCGGCCTGCCGCCGTCAGCGTCCACGCACTCTCACCGCAGGAGTTCCGGTATGCCCGCCGACATCTTCGCGGCCCTTGGCGCGCTCGTCCGCGCCGAGGCCGTCCGCAACGTCCCCCGTTCCGTGCCCCGGCCCGCGCCTCCGGCCGTTCCCGAGGGCTCCCGGCCGGTGCCGGCCAAGGCACGGGCACAGGACCAGGCCCAGGCCGAGACGGGGCCGGGACCGGGTGCTGATCCCGGCCCGGCTTACGACCGGCGCCCGGCACCCGATCCGGTCCCCGGACCGGCTCCAGGTCCGGTCGCTGCCCGTCCCCGCCGAGGTGTGCGGAGGCTGCTGGCGTTTGTCCTCGCCGTCCTGCGCGGGCGCCGTCCAGGCCGCCTCCGGCGCGACGGGGCGGCCGGTGCCACGTCCGCGGTCAGGGCCGTGGAGGAATAGCCGGGCGGTGGGCCGGGCGGTGGGCCGGGCGTCAGCCGCCGTGGAATCCGCCGCCCCCGTGGAATCCGCCGCCACCGTGATCGCCGTGATCGCCGTGATCGCCGTGGTCCCCGGGCCCGCCGTGACCGCCGTCCTCCTGGCCGTCACCGTGACCGTCCGGGCCGCCGTCGTGCCCGTGATCCCCGTCGTGCCCGTGATCGCCGTCGTGGTCATGGCCGTCGTCCGGGCCGCCGTGGGGCGGCGGGAGCGTGACGGTGTCGCAGTAGACCACCGGGCCTGGGGTGTCGGGCGGTGTCGGGGCGTCGGGCGGGATGCCCTCGGTCTCGATGACCAGCAGGCGCAGCGGGGAACCGCGGTGTTCCGGCGGGACCGCGACCTGGCCCGTGTAGGACGGGGTCGCGGTGGACTCCGCGTCGATCGAGGTGAGTGCGGTGGTGGTGCCGTCGAGCGTCACCCAGCCGAGGTCCTCGTCGTCGATGAGGTGGTTGCGGCGCTGGAGGGCGGCGGTGATCCGCGGGGGCAGCGATTGGGCCGGGTTCCAGGAGGGGCCGGTGACGCTCACCGCCAGGGAGTCGCCGAGCACGACCCGCAGTTCGCGGTCCGGGAGGGTGCGCACCAAGTCGGCGAGGACCACCTGGGAGATCTTGGCTCCCGGGATCGCGTCCGGCTGGTAGCGCACCAGGGCGAGCCGGACGAAGGGCAGGCAGGCGGTCCCGGTGTCCAGCTCCAGATCGCAGAACCAGCGGCCGCCCGGCTCGTCCGCGTCGAACCGCGGTGTGAAACCCACGACCGTGACATCGAGCGGCCCGGAGGGCGTGGGCAGGGACAGCGTCTCGGACCGCCGCTCCGCGTTGGGGAACGTGGCCGCGGTCGGCGCGGTGACGGGCGCGGACCGGTGGAGCGGGTCGCGGCCCAGCAGCGTGACCCAGGGGTCCTGGACGGACGCCGGAGTGCCGCCCGGCGGCGCGCCGAGGACCACACCGAGCAGTTCGCCGTCCCCGGACGAGTACCAGTCCCGGCCCAGGTACACCCGGATTCCGCCGCCGCGCCGGCGGTGGACGAGGGTGCCGGGCGGTCCGGTGGCGGGCTCGAACGCGAGGGTGGGCACGCAGTACAGCACCCGTGGCACGGTGGGCGGGGCGCTGCTCGGGACCGAGTGCTCCCGCGCGGCGCCCTCGACGGTCAGCGCGTCGATGTGGCCGGGGTCGGCGAACTCCGGCGGGAAGTAGTCGGCGAAGGCGCTGCCGGCCACCGGGTGGTAGCGGACCGTACGGTGCTTGGTGTCGCCGAACTCGTGTTTCGGGGGCACGGGCGGGACCGGCGTCGCGGTGCCGGGCGCGGCCGGATTCGCCTTGGCCTTCTCCTCCGCCGCGCGGGTGCTGAAGGTCAGGCGGCCGTCGCGGAGGACGGCGGGTTCCGCGCCGGGGACTCCGGTCCGGGGCACCTGCGCGGTCAGCAGGCCGAAGACCGGGACGGTCCGCTGCTGGGTCCGGCGGCCGGTGGGCCCGGCGTCCGTGACCTCGGTCCACTCGGCGACGAGGTCGATCCGGCTGGTGGTCGCCTCGTCGAGGGTGACGGAGCCGGCGAGGTGCTCGGCCGTGGCGTTGGGGTCGCGGGGCCCGGCCGCGGGTGGCAGGTCCAACTGCGGCGGCTGGAGCGGCTGTTGGACTGCGTGGACGAGGGTGAGTTCCTGCCAGGGGGTGAACATCCAGTGCCGGCTCGCCGCCGCCAGCGCCAGCGCGTCCTGGGCGGCCTGCTCCACCGCCGCGTCCGCGGGCGCCGCCGTCCCGGGCGCGGACGGCGCGGGCGGCTCGTCCGGCTGCCGGCACCACGACGCCAGGCCCAGCAGATCCGCGTCGAAGGCGATCCTGGAACACAGCCGCACGGTCGCCACCGCGCCTTTGGGCAGCGCCACGGTCAGCACCCGGGACGCCGCGTCGAAGCGGGGCGGCCCGGTGCCTTCGGCCAGCCGCAACCGGAACGACCGGGGCTGGTGCCAGGCATCGCCGTCCCACGGGACCGGGAAGGGCTCACCGGGAGGCAGGCCCGGCAGGTCCAGCAGGACGGCTCCGGTGGACAACGGGTCGGGGAGGTACGGGAGTTGGATCTGATCGCCGGTGTGCAGGGCGATGGTCGCCGGGTTCTTGGGGTCGGCGGCCGGTGACGGGATGGGCTCCAGGCGGACGTCCGGCTGCGCGGGGTCGTTGAGCGAGCCGCTTTCCCGGATGGCCAGCCGGTAGAGCGCGTCCTGGGTGTTCTGGTCGGTGGACCCGATGGCGGCGTCCAGCAGTCCGTGCCACTCGATGCACCGCAGGGGTGCCTTCGGGGCCACCACATGGCGTTCGTCGGCGCCTTGGTAGGGGACGTGCCCGTCCTGGGTGACCAGCGGCGTGCGGTTGAACTCCGCGGCGTACTGCTCCGCCGTCCGACCGCCATCGGCCGAGTCGGCGCCGGCCCCGGCGGGGCTGCCGGCGCTGTCCGGGCCCTCGGTGCCGCAGTCCACCGTGAAGAGGCCGGTCTTCGCGCCGAGTGCGCGCAGCGTGAAGCAGCCGGGGGAGCCGTCGGCGCCGCCGCCGGAGAAGCCCTGGTCGCGCTGCTCCTCGGCGTAGGCGGCCCGGGTCCGTTCGCCGAAGTCGCCGTCCGCGCCGCCCGGCAGCGGGTGGCCGCGGGCGAGGAGCGCCTGCTGGACGATCCGGACGTCCTCGTTGGCCGCGCCGGGCTGGACGCGGGCGAGGGCGACCCGCACCGGCCCGGTGGTGCCGGGGGTCCCGGTACCGGGCGCGCCGCTCACCGGCGTACCCGTGGAAGGTGTTCCCGTGGAAGGCGTACCCGTGCCGGGCGCCCCGGGAGCCGGAGCCCGCACCGCCGGCGGCCCCGCCCCGGGGCTGCTGCGGATCACCATCCGGAACGCCGAGGCGCCCTCCCCGAAGGGCAGCCGGGGCGCCACGGCGGGTGCCGGGACGGCCTCGAAGCGCTGGAAGACCAGCGTCCCGGCAGCGGGGAGCGCCAGATCCGCCTGGGTCATCAGGGCGTCGGCGTCCTTGCCGGCGGGGCCGTTGCCGGCCAGGTCGACGGTGCGCAGCCGTACGCGGTAGCGGTGGCCGAAGCGCAGTCGGGGCAGCGAGCCGGGGTGGGCGGTGGCCGTGATCTCCAGGGGGAGGTCGGTCTTGGCGTCGTTGGTGACCGGCACCGGCATGTTGGGGGGCCGGTTGTCCTCCACCGAGCCCTCGTCGATGTCCAGCACCAGGCCCGGGCGGTGCGCGGAGTGCGACCAGCCGTCCCAGGAGGCCAGCGTCTCCGGTACGGCGAGGCTGTGGTCGGTGGAGCCGGGCGGCGGGCCGACCAGGTTGTCCTGGAAGAAGCCCTCGTCGGAGGCGGTCAGGAGCAGCGGTCCGTGGTGCGGCTGCCGGTACTCCACGTCCCGCCGGTGCAGGGACAGCCACGCCTGCTGGGTGTCGTCCCAGATGTCCATCCGGTGGCCGCGGATCACGTCCTCGGCGAACAGTTCGGGGCCCAGCCCGGGCGCGGTGCCGCCCGGGGCGGCGTCCGCGGGCCCCGGGCCCGGGTCCGGGACATGGGCACCGCGCCGGGCCAGCTCCTGGGTGAAGTCCTGGTGGTGCCCCGCGGCCTGGGCGAAGTCCGCCTTGAGCTGGTCCAGGCGCCCGTGCCGGACGAGCGAGATCCCGTGCGTCCGCACCGGCGACAGCCCCTTGGCGTCCGGCGGCAGGGACAGCAGTTTGAGCGCGGCACCGTCGATATCGACCTGCTCGACGGAGAAGTCCGTCTCCGGCAGCGCCTCCACGCCTCGGGACGGCGGGGCCAGCGGGTCGGCGGTGGTCCGGTTCCGGGACGCGGGGACGAAGGCACCGCCGTGGTCCCGGGAGAAGACGTACCGGGTGCGGGCCGGCACGTTGTGCGTGTCCGGCCCCAGCGCGGACGTCCAGGTGGGGACGACGGCCAGGAAGCCATCGCCGGTGGAGACCGGGAGCCGGTCGGCCGGCAGCAGGAAGTCCAGGACCAGCCCGAGGTGGCGGAGCAGCGCGGGATGGTCGCCGAGCAGGGTCAGCATGTGGTGGAAGTCGGGCGTGGGCACTTCCGGCGGCGGGGCGGTCTCGCCGTGGGCGAGTTTGGGCCCGCCGGCGGCGTGGTGGAAGTCGCGCAGCGCGGCCAGCGGCGCGGGCAGGCCGCCGTCTCCCGTGCCGGCCGCGGCCTCGGAGCCCGGCGGCAGGCCGCTCAGCGCGCGCAGCACCCCGCCCGTCGGGGGCGGCTTCTCGGGCGATTCCCTGGCCACCTTGGCGTACGCGGCGCGGGTGACGCCGCTGACCTCCTTGGCCGAGTACGTGCGGTGGTCCTGCTTCGCCGGGTCGTCGAAGACGTACGGCTTCACCGGCGTGTCCTTGTGGAACAGGCTCGTCCACGACGCGCTGGACGGCGCCGGGCCCTGGGGGGTGAGCGGGCCGGGGAACGGGGTGGCGCCGTCCCCGGTCAGGAAGGTGAACGTGGCGTCCTTCAGCCGGTCCGGCCAGGCGAGGAAGTCGGGGAACTGGTCCAGCGTGGTGTCGTCCGGCCGGCCCGGCGTCACCAGCCGGGGGGTGAGGAAGACCGACACCCGGGCCTGGGTGCCGTCGGCGGTCAGCCCCGCCGGCAGCGCGGTCCAGTTGAGGTGCTGTTCAGCCGCCATGGCCGACTCCTGACGGGAGCGGGGCGAACGCCGCGCAGTACGTGCGCCAGTGCTCCGGTGCGACGCACGCGGCGAAGGACGGGTCGCCCGGAGCGCCGGAGAAGCTCCGCTCCAGGGTGAGGCTGACGGACTTGCTGAAGAAGGCGATCCGCACACTGACCGTGAGGGTGCCCCGGCCGCGGATCACCGACTCGTGGCCGTGCTTCTCGTAGCCGAGCTCCAGATAGAACTCCACGGACACGGTGACGATGCCCAGCACGGACAGGAAGCCGTTGCACCGCAGGTACCCGGCGAGGGACATCGCGGCGTCGGCGTAGCTGAAGCGGATGCCGGCCATGATCGAGACCCCGCCGCTGGCCACGCCGAGGTTCAGCGCCACACTGCCGCCGAATTCCAGCGCGCCCTCGATCTCCTCCACCCCGTCGGTACCGACCTGGAGGGCGAAGTAGCCGCCGCCTCCGAGGGCGGAGACGGTGACGTCGAACGGGTGCTCCCGCTCGGAGACCGCGAAGCGGAACGAGACCGGGCGGTTGTCGAAGGGGATCGTCAGCGCGGCCGACAGAGCCACGTTGGAGAGTGTGAAGACGCCCAGTCCGATGGCGGGGAGCGCCAGGCTGTAGCCCGCCCTGATGCCGGTCGGCTGGACGTCCAGGAACGCGCCGGTGCCGAAGACATCGGCCGGCAGGGCGCTGCGGAGGGTGTTGATGAATTCCAGCTCGTTGCTGAACGTCAGCTCCACGCCGTCGGCGGTCACCTGGGGCTTGGCGCCCGCGCCGGTCGTGAAGTGCAGTTCGCGGAAATTCACCTGGGCGATCCCGGCGAAGTCCAGCGCGAAGTTCGTCAGTTTCCCGTCGACGGTGGTCCGGGCGGCGGCGTCCGGGGCCAGGACGGTACGGGCGTCCAGAACCAGGGCGGCACCGGTCACGTCGAGGAGCTCCGTCGGGTCCTTCTGGCCGTCCTTCATCGGCTGGGCCAGTGCGGGCTTCCAGACGTAGCGCAGTTCCCTGCCGCCGGGCGTGTCCCGGATGCGCAGGACGGGGGCCGGCAGCACGCCGCCCGGGGCGCCCAGGATGTCCTCGATCCGCTGGTCGTCGAGTTGCCGCAGCGTGTCGAGGTGGTCCTTGGTGAGGGCCATCAGGAACTTCTTGAGGTCGATGAAGCCGAGCAGCTTCGCCTCGCCGAACGCCTTCTGGATGTCGGCCAGGTCGGCCGCGCCGGTGACCTCGCCGGTGGCGGCGTCGGTGGCGAAGATGTCGGGAACGACTCCGGCCTGGCTGGTGAGCGTGCGGACCGCGGCGTCGGGGCGGGCCAGTCCGCCGGCCTGCTCCGCCGCGAAGGCGAGCGCGACCGGCTGCACCAGGTCCAGGTACCCGCCCGCCGGATGCTTGGCCATGCTCTGCTGGAGGTAGGTGGGATTGAACACCACCTCCTGGTCGCCGCCGTGCGGAGTGAACTGCTCCAGCGCCGGGACGCGGACCGCCGCGCCGGCCACATGCGGCAGGCCCAGCGTGCGGCCGGGCCCGCCGCCGAGCGGCCCGAAACCGAACGTCAGCGCGGTGACCGCGTGACTGGTGCTGCCGGCCGCGCCGTCCGGCGCCTCGGCCATGGCCATCACCTGGCCGCCCAGCGGGCGGCGGGTCCGCTGCTCCAGCAGGGCCGCCGCCGCGGGGTCGGGGGTGAGGCCGGCGGGCGGGCGGTAGAGGTCCCGTACCTGCCCGTCCGGGTCCTGGACGTCATCGGGGACGAACACCAGCGGCATCGTGAAGCTGACCTTCCGCCCCTCCGCGTCCGTGCCGATCAGTGAGAACTCGAAGTCCTTCCCGGAGTCGCGGAGTTGGACCCAGAACGCTTTGGGCGGCGGGCCGGGGCCGTCACCCGGCTTCGGCCGGTGCGACTGGATCGGCGGCGTCACCCGGTCGGTGATCCGCAGCGACCGGAACGGCATCTCCCGCCCCGCGTGCACAAAGCCGTCGTCCGGCGCGTACGCCACCTCCGGTTGCTTGAGGACGATGTGCTCCTCGACCTGGAGGTACGCGACGATCCCGTCGTCGGGGCGGGCGACGAACACCCGGCGGGCCTCCCACACATCGAGCGACTCGTGGCCGGGGGACAGGCGGCCGCGCGTCACCACCCGGATGTACTGGTCCCGGCCCAGGCCCGTGATGTGGTCGTACGCCGCCAGCGTCGGGAAGTGCCGGCCGGCCTGCTGGTACCGCGCCCGGTCGCCCTCCGGCGGCGCGTCCCAATTACCGTGCAGATGGGCCGAGCAGCCCATGGGCGTGACGAGCAGCTGCTCGGCGTGCAGCGGCGCGCTGGGGACGGCGAGGGGCGTACTGCCGGGCGGGAGCGGGAGTTCGGCCCGGCTGGTGAGGGTGACCAGGTCCGCGAGGACGGTGTCCTGGAGCGGACTGCGCGCGAACGGCGCCTGCCGCCCCGTGGCCGTCGCCACCGCCCTCAGCAGGATGTCGCCGTCCCGCTGGCCGCGCAGCCGCGCGTGCCACACCGCCGCGCGGTTTCCCGCGAGTTGGGGGGACCGCGCGGCCAGCCAGTGCACCGCCTCGTCGTAGGTGAGCAGCAGCTGGGCCGGGAACTCGATGACGCTGCGCGGGATGCCCTGGAAGACCGTCGTGCCCGGGTCGTCCGGGACCTGGAGGCCCTCCGGCACGCTCATCGGCACCAGCGGCTGCCACGTGAGCAGCGATTCCAACGTCAGGTCCAGACCGTCCAGGGTGGGCGGAATGGAGAACACCAGGCGGCTGGCGTCGGCGGCGAACGCGCCCATGGGGGGCAGCGTGCCCGGGACGGTGTCCAGCGGCGGGGGCACCTCCTCGCGTACGTGCTGCGGCGGCAGTCCGACGAGGATCAGCGCGGGCGCGGCCGGATCCCGCCGCACCAGGCGGCGCCCGTCGAACCGCAGGTTGACCAGCCCGATGTCGAGCAGCAGCAGATCCGCCGGCCGCACCACCCGGAACGGCCCCTCCGCGACATCGTCGTCGTGCGGGCCGTGGTCCGGTCCGTGGCCGGTGCCGTCGGGCGGCCCGTGGTCCCCGTGGTCCCCGTGATCGGGCCCGTGGTCCCCGTGGTCCCCGTGATCGGGCCCGCCCCCGAACCCGCCGCCGAACCCGCCCCCGTGCCCGCCCCCGTGATCCCCGAACCTCATGGCCAACGCCTCCGCTCACACCAGCCGCATCACGGAATGCCGAGGAAGTTCAGCATCGTCCGCCGTACCAGGAACGCCATGGCGTTGTGCCGGTCGACGAGATTCCGCAGGTTCTGCCAGACCACGAGGAACTGCTGCCCGCTGGCGTCGTGCGAGAGGACGGTCGCCTCGGAGGCCACTTCGCCGTCGTTGGTGAGCCCTCCCACCCCGACCTTGCAATGGGTGATCGTGAACCCCGCGCCCAGTCCGTCGATGCCCATCCGCGCGCCGGTCGTCATGAACGAGGCGTCGCCGGTGGACTGGGCATCGGCCAGCAGGCCCCGCATGTCCGCGGCGATCCCGTCCACGCTGCGCGCGTCCAGCGTGGCGCCTTCGATGACCAGGGCGAGAAAGCGCGTCATATCGATGGTGGTGGTCGCCTGGGCCGAGGGCCCGTCGTTCACCGACGGCACCCGCACCGCGGGAAACGCGCCCTTGAACGTCCCGGCCAGCCAGATGCCCTGGTTCGTCGCCGGGTCGAACAGCCCGGCGTTGGCCAGCAGCCCGTTGATCCAGCTGTAGCCGAGCGCCTGGATCGTGGCGGACGCGTCGTCGTTGTTGCTGGGTACGACCATGCCCCGCATGCTGGCCGTGAAGGTCGGGTTGAAGGCCATCAGGCATCCGCCGCTGGCGAGGTTCTGCGGTGCGTCGAAGATGCTCGGATACTTGGGCACCCGCATGGCGTGGGTGATCCCCGGCTCGGTCTGCAACCGCGGCACGGAACTCTCGATGCCCGGGTCGAACGCCGCCTGGAGCCCGCTGAACACCGTGCCCGCCGTGCAGTCGCCCGCCGTGGCCGCGAAGTCGTTGGCGCTCTGCCGCAGTTCGAAGCCCGCGAGCATGGCCGCCATCTTCAGCAGGCTGGCGGAGAAGTGCATCTCGGTGTCGCGGAAACCGGCGTAGGCGAACGTCGGCGAGGTGCTGGTCGGATTCTGCACCGCCGCCACCGACAGCGGGCAGTCCGTCTGCACCCCCGCGGCCGGGAACGTCAGCGCCGTCTGCGCCTGCGCCGCGGTCAGCGCCGCGGCCATCCCGGGGTCAGGACTCAGCAGGTCGGGGAACGGGTTGGGGAACAGCATGCGGGTCTCCTCGGGGCGGGCGGAGCGGGGCGGTCAGGCTTGCGCCCTCGCCTGTGCGGACAGCGCGTCGCAGACCGCCTCGAAGCCCTGCGGCAGCGGGGTGATCCGGTCCCGTCGCACCGGCTCCGGGTGCGCCGCGTTCACGTCAGCCGCCAGGCAACGGCGTACGGCTGGGCGTCCTGCGTGATCCGGTGCGCCCGGACCACCACCTGGGCGTCCCCGGCCGGCACGTCCGTCCAGCTGACCTGCTCGACGTTGTTGACGCGGTCGAAGTCGCTGCCGGTGCCCATGTTCCCGTGCCGTTCCTGGCCGCCGGCCCGGACGATCAGATCCAGGTCGTTCTGGAGCGCCGGCCCTGGCGGATCGGACCACACCAGTGTGGCCTTCAGTCCGTGGCCGCTGCCGGCCGGCACCGCGATGGTGAACGAGCGTTCCGCGTCCTGGTCCAGCGGGTCCGCGTCGGTGAACCCCGCGTGCTCGCCGGTGCCGGGCACGACGAGGGCGTTCTCCAGATTGACCAGGCCGAATCCCGAGTTGTTGTTGGGGGAGGGACCGGCCTCGGACGGGTCGTACTGGCCGGGCAGATCGTCCGCGCCGTTGATCAGCATCGCCTTCAGGAGCGCGGCGCTCGGGTCGGGCGTGCCGTTCTTCACCAGCGTTTCCCGCAGCACCGCCAGACAGCCGGCGACCAGCGGCGTGGCCATGCTCGTACCGCTGTCGAAGAAGAACGCCGGGTCGTCGGAGGCCCCGAAGTCCGTGCTGAACCTCGCAGCGCGGGAGTGCGTCGACAGGATCGACGTGCCCGGCGCGACGACATCCGGCTTGATCCGGCCCTCCTGGGTGGGGCCCCGGCTGCTGAACGCGGCCATACCGGCGGGATTGTCCGCCTGCCGGTCGTCGTGGATCGGATTGACGGGGAACGAGGTCGCGCTCAACTCCCCGTAGGTGAGCGGGATATCGGGCCGGTCGCTCTCGCTCGCGCCCACCGTGACGCAGTTCTTCGCGCAGGCCGGGCCGCTGACCGATGCCTGGCTGATCCGGCCGCTCCGTTCCTGGTCGCGGCCCGCGTTGCCGGCGGCGAAGCAGATCACCAGGTCCTTGTGGTCCCACACCATTTGGTCGATCTCCGCCGACTGCTCGTTGTAGGGCCCGCCCGGCCGGACCGGCCCCCACGAGTTGGTGTGGACCCGCGCCCCTTCCTGCGTGTAGGGCGGTTCGAACAGGTCCCGCAGGTCCGTCGGGATACCGCTCAGCGCACCGTTGTCGTCCAGCAGTGACTGGAGGACCAGGGTCGCCTTGGGCGCGGTACCGGCGATCGCGCCGCCCATCGCCGGGGACGTCCCGTCGCCGAGCACCGACCCCGCGACGTGCGTGCCGTGGCCGGCGGGGTCGTCGGTCCGGTCCGGACCGGTGCGCCCGAGGGCGGTCAGCCGCGCGACCCGGCCCCGGAACGCCGGATGGACATCCTCCGCGGAGCCGAGGTCCAGTCCGGTGTCGGCGACCGCGACGACCTGGCCCGCACCGGCGAACTCCGTGCCGTTGAGGGAGATCCGGGCGTGCAGCAGCTTCCCGGCGACCGCGTTGCAGAGCCCCATCTCGGGGACTTCCTCGATGTGCCGGACCTCGTCCAGGGACGTCAGTTCCGGCAGCGCCTCCTCCAGGACGGTGATCCGGAGCTTCCGCCGGCCGGTCCGGATGTCACCGGGCCCCACTCCGCCGGCCGCGGCGATACGGTCCCGTACCGCGTCGGCGGCCGGGTCCACGTCCTGGTGCAGTACGACGTCCACCGTGCGGCTGCGCGGCCGCACCACTTCCAACGGGTCGGCGAGCACGGCGACCCCCGGCCGGAGCCGGCCCGAGCGCAGCGACGGCCCGAGTTTGAACCCCTTGAGGTACACGTCCGCCCAGGCGACGAACGGCAGATCCCGCACGGCCGCCAGGTCGGAGGGCCGGTAGCCGCACAGATAGGTACGTTCCGGAACGTACTCATGGATCACCACGCCCAGCTCCGCCAGTCGCGCCTTCTCCTCGGCGGACGGCACATGCGTGGTTTGCACAAGCAGATAATTTGACGCCGAAGCGTCCTCGAAGGTCAGTGAGGCACTGGCCAGCTGCTCGGACTGGGCCAACGGGTCAACAGTCACGCCGTTGATGGTGATGCGAGCCACGCCGCCATCTCCTGAAGTCGTACGGATGTGGTGGCTACATGTCCCACTATAGAGGCCGAATGGGGGACAAGGGCGGGCTGTGTGCCTGGGGGGCGCGAATGAGGGGCGCCGCCCATGAACGGTGAACGGCAAACAGTTGAGGCATCAACTGCGGCCGCCTCACGGGTGCATGCGGGCGCCCTTCAGCACCCTGTCGACCGCGTTGCGCGGCCCGTGGACGGCCAGGCCCACCAGGTCCAGATGGTCGCGCGGGACGGCCCGCACCGCCGCGCGGTTGTCCCGGTCGTTCCCGGTGGCGAACAGGTCGGAGGTGAACACCGACCGGGGGAGCGCCCGGGACAGCGCCCGCCCGTGCGCGGCGGTCAGGGTCTCCTTGTCCGCCTCGAAGACCAGCACGGGCTGGCGGAACATCGGCAGATACGCGGTTCCGTCGGCATCGGCGTACGGTTCGCCGATCACCTCCGGGACCGCCGTTCCCAGTCCGCTCACCAGGAACGCGGTCACATTCAGCCGCTGCCAGGGCGCCAGGTCGTCCCGGAGCAGCACGGCGATCTTGGTGTCGAAGCGTACCGGGGCGTGCTCGGTGCGTACGGGGGCGGCGTGGTCGGTGCCTACGGCGTCGGCGTGTCCGGTGCGTACCTGCTGGTCGGCGGTGGGTGCGGGGCTGTGGTCGGTCGCTGTCATGGGACCAGGCTGCCGACCGGCCCGCCGCGGCGTCTTGTACGTTCTTTGCATGGTCGTCCGGCAGCAGGTCTCCGCATGGCGCCCGAACGTCCCGGGCATCGTGGAGGTCTTCCACGCCCGCTTCACCGCCCACGCCTACCCCATGCACGTCCACGACGTGTGGACGCTGCTGATCGTGGACGACGGCGCCGTCCGCTACGACCTGGACCGCCACGAGCGCGGCACCCCGCACGGCACCGTGTCCCTGCTCCCGCCGCAGGTCCCGCACAACGGCTCCCCGACCACCGCGCACGGCTTCCGCAAACGCGTCCTGTACCTGGACCGTTCGCAGCTGGACGAGAGCTACATCGGACCGGCCGTGGACGGCCCCGACCTGGCCGACCCCCTCCTGCGCCGGCGCGTCGGGCAGCTGCACACCGCGCTGGCCCACCCCGGCGACGAACTGGAGGCCGAGAGCCGGCTCGCCCTCATCGCCGCCCAGCTGCGCGCCCACCTGCGCCCCAGGCTCGCCCTCCGCGAGCGCCAGGCATCACGCCAGGCATCGCGCGGTCTGGCGCACGCGCTGCGGGAACTCCTCGACGCCCGGGTGCGGCAGGGCGTGACCCTGGACGAGGCGGCCGGCCTGCTGCACGCCCATCCCACGCATCTGGTACGGGCGTTCAGCGCCGCGTTCGGCATCGCCCCGCACCAGTACCTGATGGCCCGCCGGGTCGAGCGGGCGCGCGGGCTGCTGCTGGACGGCCGGCCGCCGACCGCGGTGGCGGCCGAGGCCGGCTTCTACGACCAGCCGCATCTGACCCGCCACTTCAAACGCTTGGTGGGCGTCACCCCCGGCCACTACGCGGCCCGGAAGGGGACCGGGTAGCCGGCGGGCCCTCGCCGCGGATGTCGGCGAGGACCGCGCGGGCCCAGTCGGCCGGGGACCGGTCGCCGAGCAGGGCGGCCAGCTCGGCGGTGTGGGCCGCCCGCCGGTGGGGCGGCATGGTCAGCGCCCGGTGGAGGGTCCGCACCAGGTCACGCGGCGAGTGCGGATCGGTGAGCAGGGCGGCGGCGCCCAGCTGTTCGGCCGCACCGGCGTGCCGGGACAGCACCAGCACACCCGGCCGGCCGGTGGCGTCCCGGGCGGCGAGGTACTCCTTGGCGGTGAGGTTCATCCCGTCCGCCAGGGACGTCACCCAGAAGACGTCCGCGGCGAGGTACTGGTCGACCACCTGGGCGAAGGGGAGGCCCCGCGGACGGTAGTCGACCGGCTCCCAACTCCCGGATCGCCAGCGGTCGTTGACGTCTGCCACGGCCGCCTCGAGTGCGGTGCGGGTGGTGTCGTAGGCCCGGATGCCCGGTTCCGGCGGCGGGCACACCAGGCGGAAGCGGAACCGTCCGCGCAGCGCCGGATCGCGGGCCAGCAGCGCGCCGACGGCGCGGACCTTGTGGACCGGTGCCTTGGCGTAGTCCAGGCGCTCCACGGACAGCACCAGCAGACTGCCGTCGCCGGCCGCCTTCTGCCTGGCGCGGTCCCGGACGCGGGCCAGGGCGGCGACCGCGCCGCGGTCGATGCCCAGCGGATGCACGCCGATCCGCGGGACGCGGCGCGCGGCGGCGAACAGTCCCCCGAAGTGGCCGGCGGCGGCCGCGGTGTGGAAACCCGCCCAGTCCAGCCGGGCCAGCGAACGGCGCAGCTGCGCGGCGTCCGGCAGTTGGCGGAAGACATCCGGCGCGGGGAACGGCGTGTGGTGGAACAGCCCGATGCGCAGATCCGGCCGCCGCGCCTTGAGCAGGCCGGGTACGAGCCAGAGGTTGTAGTCGTGCAGCCAGACCGTCGCGCCGCGTTCGGCGTGCGCGCCCAGGTGGTCGGCGAAGGCGGCGTTGACGGCCTCGTAGTCCGCCCAGTCGGACGCGGAACGGCGGATCAGGTGGGGCTGGGACATCAGCGCCGGCCACAGCGTGTCCTTGCAGGCACCGTGGAAGTAACCGGCCCACCGCCCGGCCGCCAGGGGGAGCAGCGCGAGCGGCAGTCCCGTGGCGGCCGCCGCCCCCGCCGCCCCCGCCGCCCGCCCGCCGTCCCCGACGAGGGCGGCGGCCCATACGGCGTCCGGTCCGTCCGACCGGTCGCCGAGGACGGCGGTCAGCGTCGGCAGGATCCCGTTCGGACTGGCCGGCCGCCGCCAACGCCCCCCGGACCAGTGCACCGGCGGCCGGTGGTAGCCGATCACCACCGGCGCGGTGCGCCGCACCCAGCCCAGGCGCTCCAAGGCGTCGAGGATCGCGGCGGCACCGTCGAGCGCGGGCCGGTGCACCAGCGCGCTGTCCGGGACCCGTTCCGCGAGCGCCCGTTCGGCATTGCCCACGATGACGCCGTGCGCGCCCAGGCGGTACAGCGACAGGTCGTTCAGCGAGTCGCCGGCCACCAGCATTCCCGAGAGCGGCCACTGGAGCTTGTCGGCCAGCCGCCGCACCGCCTGGCCCTTGCCGGCGTGCGGCGGCAGCACATCGAAGAAGCGCCCGTCCGAGTACGTCCAGGAGCAGCCCAGCCGCTCCACCGCTCCGGTCAGCTCCGGGGTCAGGCACTCGGGGGGAAGGAAGAACGAACACCGGCCGTCCTGCGCGACCCCGTCCTGGTGGACGAGCCCGGGAAAGCCGCGCAAGGCCGCCCGGACGCGCTCGGACCCGGGCCACCCGGCCCGCAACTCCGCCTCGAGCGCGTCGACATGCTCCATAGCGGGGCTCGGCTCGCTGCCGGGGCCCCGTGTCCCTGCTGTGTGCTCCGTCCCGGCGGTGTCGATGACGCTGGCGCCGACGTCCGCGATGATCCAGCGCGGGGCGGGCAGCAGCGGGTCCCGCGCCAGCCGGGTACGGACCGACGCCAGACCGCGGCCGGTGGCGAAGACCACGGTGATCTCCGGGTGCCGGTCCAGCGCCCGCCGCAACCGCCGCCGCGCCGCCTCGTCACCGCCCAGCAGCGTCCCGTCCAGATCGGCCACCAGCACCCGCACGTCCCCGGCCGGGGGCTCCGCCGCCAGGGCGCGGCCCGGCCCGGCGTGGTCCGCCACGGCGCGATCCGCTACGGCGCGGTCTGCCCGGCCGTACTCCAGGTGGCTGTGGCCGGCCGGCCCCCGCTCCACCCCGCCGCGCTCCGCCTCGAAACCGTCCCCCGCCCATTCGGACATGCCGCTCCTCCCGCCGCCGGTGAAGTGCCGTATCAAGCCGTACGCGGTGCGCGCGGCTCGGACCGGCGGACGGGCCGGCCGGCGCCGCGACCATGACCGCGGCCGGCGCGGGCGAACGTCCGCCCCCTGGCCACCTGCTGAACGCGGCGCGCATGAGCCATGCGGGGAACTGTAAACGGACGCCCGGCGGCCGCCATCGGCATTGCGGCGGCATGGCCGGAATTCACCGCCGGGGGTGGCGCGAGAGCGTGCCCACGATGACCTCAGCGGCCCCAACGGGCACAGCCGCCAGCACCACCCCCTCCGACAACCCCTATCTGCCGAGGAGTTGACCGATCTCGTCGTGCAGCGCGGACGGGAGCCGCAGGCCCCACCGTCCGGCGGCCTCGGCGCTCAGCTCCCGGCTCCAGCTCCAACTGCTGCGGGCCGCGGCGCGCACGGCCGGTGCCTGGGCGGCGCAGGTGGTGGCCGTGTAGCGGTCCCGGTCGGCGGCCGGCAGGTCCTGTTCCAGCGCGCGGCTGGGCGTCAGCCAGTGCGCGGTCCGCTCGCGCAGCAGCCGGCAGAGCTGGAGTTGCTGCGGCGCGATGACGGTGTGCAGCAGGGCGTGCGCCCGCGCGGTCTCCCCACGGGCCAGCACGTGCGCGAGCATCAGCGTCCAGTTGGTCAGCTCGTCGATGAGCTGCCGGGCGGTGCTGACGGGCTCCGGCGGCCGGAACTCCGCCAGTTCCCGGGCCGCCCGGGTCAGCCGCCCGGTGCGGTCGAGCAGAACGGCCTCCTCGGGGCGGGGGAGGTGCACCATCCCGCGCCAGCCGGGCACCTCCGCGATCCCCGGCCCGGCCGCGCTGAGGTGGAACTCACCGCGCATCAGATCCTCGAAGACCACGGCCAGAACGCCGTACATGTTGGTGTACGCCAGCTTGAGCGGGGCCAGCCGGCGCAGAAAGCCCGGCCCGTCGAAACCGTCGAGGTCCGCGTCCCGGACGTAGAGATACGCCTCGATGTCGGAGTGGGCGTCGGCCTCGCCGAGTGTCCAGGACCCGTAGAGCAGAACGCCTTCGAGGCGCGGCTCCGCCCGGGCGATCCGCCGCAACTGCGCGATACGGGCGTCGAGTAGGGGAGCGGCAGTACGCGATGCCATGGTGGGAAAGTCTCCTGAGCCGAGCGTGCGGACACGCTGAAGAGAGCCCGGTGCTCACCGGGCCGGTGACAGTGATGGCGGCGGCGGTTGGTATCGGCGCCGTACCGCCCTGCTCAGGAAAAGACACCCATGCCAGGCATCCTAGGTCCGGTCGTCGGACTCCGGTCCGCGGGGGCCTTCGCTCACGCCTCGTCGCGCTGCGCCAGCAGCGTCCGCAGCAGCCCCGGGAACGCCTGGTCGAACTCCGCACCGCGCAAGGCGTTCATCCGGGACGTACCGGCGTAGTACTGGCGGATCAGTCCCGCCTCGCGCAGCACATGGAAGTGGTGGGTGGCCGTCGACTTGCTGACCGGCAGGTCGAACGTCCCGCAGGCGAGGTCGTCCCGGGAGGTGTGCAACTGCCGGACGATACTGCGGCGCACCGGATCGACCAGCGCCTCCAGCACCTGCTGGAGCGTGATCGTGCGGAGATCCGGATGCGGCGGCACCCGGTCCCGGCCGCACCGCTGCCCCGCCGTCATCGCCCGCCGACCTCTCGCCTCATCCGACGTCCTCCCGTGGTGCCTGGCACGCTTGCGCGCCGCCCGCGGCCTTCCGCGCCGCCTGGCGTCCTCCTGCCACCGCCATGGTACGACAGTGATCGAACTTCAGGCATGGGGGTACGGGCGAGGGGAGCCTCCCGGGCCGCTCGCTGCCGCCCGGGCGGCTCCCCTTCCGGGCTCTCGCCTCCTCCCGGCTCTCACTCGCGCCCGGTGTCGATCACGCAGAAGCGATTGCCTTCCGGATCGGCGAGCACGATGAAGTCCGCGTCGTCCGGATAGCTGTCCCAGTCGACCCGCCGGGCGCCCAGGGCGATCAGGCGCTCGGCCTCGGCCGCCTGGTCGGCGGCGTTCCCGGCGTACAAGTCCAGGTGCACGCGCGGGTATTCCTGGGCGGGCGTCCGGCTGAGACCGAGCGACAACTGCACCCCGGTGCCGTCCCGGGGGACCAGAACCACCCAGTCGTCCGCCATCTCCTCACGCGGAACGTAATCCAGCGCCGCCGTCCAGAACGCGGCCGCGCGCCGCACGTCCGCCACGCCCAGGACCACCGAACCAACACTCAGCATGCGCCGATTCTGCCGGACGGCAGGCGGGACTTTGCGGACACCCCTAGCGGTTTTCCGCCCACCACACCGCGAGGCCGATCAGGCCGGTGCCGCACGCGTAGGACGCGCCGCGCAAGAAATTGGTGACCACCAGCCGGCCGTAGCGGCGCCATGGTTTGCGGAAACGGGCGGGTGTCGGCGGACGTCCCTCCACAGTCGTCATAGGAACCCCTCTCGTACACGCGAAGAACAGCGGTTCCACAGGGGGAGCCCCGACGGGCCGGGACCCGTCGGCCTGCTCTGGCCCGGGCTCCCTTGCGTTGCACATGAGTCTACGAGGTTGTGCTTTTGTGAAGAGGGAGGCGGCCCGGCGGGTCCTGACAAAATGTCATGTTCAGTGGCGCGACCGGCGGACGCGGCCGCATCCGGGTCACCCCGCCCCCCCCCGGGCATCGGGGTCACCCCGCACCCCGCATCCGGTTCACCTTGCCCCCCGCAACCGGGCCAGCCGGTCGAGGGCCGCCTCCGTCTCCGCCGCCAGCGCGGACACCAGCTCGGCGGCGGCCCGCAGATCCGTGATCAGATCCACGCCCTCCCCGGCCCACACCGGTACGACGTCCAGATCGTGCCTGCCCGCCGCTTCCCGGTACGCCGCCTTCGCCGCCGCGTCGCCGCGCAGCTCGTCCTCCCGCGCCCGCCACCGGTCGAGATAGCCGTTGCGCAGGGTCCGCGCGGTGTAGCGCTCGGGCCAGCCCGCCTCGCGCGCGATGTCCAGCACCCGGCTCCGCTCGGTCTCGTCGCCGGACGCCCGGACCAGCGCCGCCCCCACCCCGGGCGCCGTCAGCGCCTCGCAACTGGCCTGGAAGCGCGTGCCGATCACCGCGCCCGCCGCCCCCAGCGCCAGCGCCGCCGCCACCCCGCGGCCGTCCGCGATCCCGCCCGCGGCGAGCACCGGCACCGGCGCGGCGAGGTCGGCCACCGCCGGCACCAGCGGCAACGCCGCCCGCCGGCCGCCGTGCCCGCCGGCCTCCGTCCCCTGCGCCACCAGCACGTCCGCGCCCGCGTCCAGGGCGCGCCGCGCCTCCGCCAGGTCCGTCACCTGCACGATCAGCAGCGCGTCCGATTCCCGCCGCACCCGCTCGGCATGCGGAACCGGGTCGCCGAACGAGAGCATCACGGCGGCCGGCTCGTACTCCAGCGCGCAGGCCAGATCCTCGGGCCCGATGGCCCAGGACAGGAATCCGACGCCCCAGGGCCTGCTGGTCTCCGCCCGCACCAGGGCGAGTTCCCGCCGCAGCCAGTCCGGGGCGCCGCCCCGCCCACCCCCGACCATCCCGAGCCCGCCGGCCCGGGAGACGGCGGCCGCGAGCGCGCCGCCGGCGGTGCCGCCCATGGGCGGCAGGACGAGAGGATGTTCCAGGCCGAGCAGCTCGGTGAGCGCGGTGGTGAGCGTCATGCGGCCAGCATGCCCCGCCGGGCGGAACCCCAGCCCGCCCCCCGGCCGCGCCCCCGCGCCATGAAGCTGCGGTCAGGGTCATCAGGGTCGTCAGGGGCGTCAATAGAGGGGGGAACGCCCAGCCGCCCGGATACCACGGCTCCCGCTCATGGCGGAACGCGGCGGACGCCACGGCCAGCGCGCCGGGGCGGGCCTCCTCGACCAGGCCCGCGGCGGCGAGGGCGGACAGTCGGGGGCGCCCTCGTACTCGATCCACGCCACCAGGTCGATCCCGGCGAGATAGCGCCACAACGCGGCGTATGCGTGGCGCGAGAGCGCGGCCAGTTCCAGCACCTCCAGCACGCGGGCGCTGCCGCCGAGCGGGTCCGGGTCGGTCCGGTGGCGGTAGAGCGCGTAGCCGGTGGCGCGCCCGTCGTGTTCCTGGTGGACGGCGCACCGCGGCGTGCCGGCCGTACCGCGGCTCCGGTCGTGCTCGGCGAGCCGGACCCGCCAGTGAGCGGCCTGCCGGTCGGGCCAGCCCACCGTCACCGCCCGCGCCTGCTCGTATACCGTCTCGACTAGGGCGCGCGTGGCCGCGGTACGGTCCGCGCCGTACGTGTCGGCGATCATGCGCGCCCAGGCGTCGAACTCGTCGCCGGTGACGCTGCGCGGGGGATACCGGGGAGGAATCGTCACCGTGTCTGTGTACCGGGCGCGGGGTGGTGGGCGCGACCCAATTACCTTGCAAGAGAGAGGAGTTGAGGGTCGGTCGGTCAGCGCCCGGTACGTGCTGTGAGACAGGCCCTACAGCACCCGGTCGGCGCGTGGCAGGCGGCGGGCCGCGTAGGCCACGGCCCAGCAGGCCGGCAGTGCGAGGACGGCGACCAGGGCGAACTTCGCCGCGGCCGGTGCGTGCAGCCAGCGGAAGGCGTGGCCGAGCCCGACCAGTACCGGTGCGTGCAGCACGTAGACCGCGAAGGCGTGCCGCGACAGGAACCCGGCCGTGCGGCCCTGGCGGTTGAGGCGCTCGCGGAAGACCACCGTCAGGCCGATGACCATGCTCACCGCGAAGACCGACTCCCAGGCGGCGGCCAGCAGTGACTGCCAGGTGCCGTGGCCGTCGAGCGTCCGGTCCGGCGCGGTGAGGACCACGGGGAGGTAGGCGAGGGTCGCCGCACCCGCGGCCGCGAATCCCAGGCGCCCGGCGCGGCGGGACAGGGTCTCCGGCCAGCCCCGGCGGCGGGCCACCACGCCGACCGCGAAGAAGCTCGCGTACTGCATCAGGTAGCTGGGCGTCGGCAGCCCGAGGAACGGGACGTAGGTGCCGGTCGGGACGGCGATGCGCCAGGCGTACGTGGCGAGGACGAGCCCCGCGGTGAAGAGCACGATGGTGCCGGCGCGCAACGGGCGCGACAGCGACAACTGCGCGTTGGCATCGACCGTGGGCACGGTCATCGCGCGTCGGGTGCGCAGTCGGCGCGCCAGCACGTACAACAGGGCGAAGACGAGCAGCACTTCGGCGAACCACAGTGGCCCGGCGTCCCAACTCATGAGGTAGTAGAGCCAGTACGGGAGCGCGTCGCCGCGCTCGGCGAACACGGAACGGAGGTGGAGGAAGCCGCCGAAGTCCGTCAGCGGGCGGATCAGCAGCAGGAAGAGGAGCAGCGGGATGCCGAGCCGCTTGAGCCGGTCGCGGAGGAAGGCGCCGGCGCCCTTGCGCTCGTACGACGGCGGGGTGAAGTACCCGGCGATCATGAAGAAGAAGCCCATGAAGAACGCCTGGTTGAGCATCAGGAAGACGTCCAGCAGCAGCCCGGAGCCGTCCTTGGCGGGCTCGGTGTAGTACCAGGCGGGGATGTGGCTGTAGGTGACGGCCGTGTGGTGCAGCACCACCAGGGCCGTCAGGGCGATGCGCAGGTTGTCGAGGTAGTGCAGGCGCGGACGCGTGGTGGTCGGCGCCGTGGTGCCGGTGGGCGCTGCGGCGCGCCCGAGGTTGTCTGCCACCGGTGTCTGTCCCCCGTTTCGTGTTGTGGTCGGTCTGCCGTCCCGCCGTCGTGCGGCGTCAGGGAGCGGCCGGGCCGTCGCTCTCGGGCCGGGCCCTGGTCGCGTGCCGGAAGAGGTCGATGAGCTCGCGGGCGTGCGCCGCCAGATCGTGCTCCGGGTGCGCGCTCCAGTACGCGAACATGTTGTCGATGGCGGCCTGAAGGCTCACCGCCATCACCCGGGGATCGAAGGCCCGCAGTTCCCCGCTGCGCTGCCCCTCCCGGAAGACCTCCTCGACATGGGCGTAGAGCGGCTCGCTGGACTCGATGCCGTAGCGCAGCTGGCCGTCGTCGGTGCGGAAGTGGACGAAGATCTCGCCCAGCGCGGCGAGTTGGGTCCGGTGGTCGGCCATGTACGAGGCGATCGAGCCGATGTAGACGCCCAGCCAGGCAGCCGTGCCGGACTGGCCCGCGAGCCGTGACTGGACGAAGCTGCCCAGCGCCTCGTAGACCTGCTCGACGGTCCGCTCGATCAGCTCGCTCTTCCCCGCGAAGTGATACGAGATCACTCCCTTGCTCACCCCGGCCCGTTGGGCGATCTGCGCCATCGACGCCTTCGCGAACCCCCGTTCCGCGATGACCTCGATGGCCGCCTCGATGATCTGCGCCCGGCGCACCTTCTCGATGAGCGAACGCTGCGGCTCGGCACCGGCCGTCTTGCCGCTGGTGCCACCGGTTGTCCCGCCGAGCTGGCCACTCGGACCAATTTCTGACCGCATGGCCAGAAATTTAGCCGACCGGCCAGATCGTGTCCAGGGGGAGACCGGAGCGAGGGCGGAGCAGGGGAGGGCAGGGCAAGAGGGAGCGCTGGGCTCAGGGTCAGAGACGCGGAAGGCCCCGCACGGAACCGGGAGGCCGGGGGTTCACGTGCGGGGCCGCGCTCACGGGGTGGGGGCCGTCAGACCGCGGTCAGGGTGTACGTACCCGTACCGTCCTGCCTGCCGCTGGAGTACTGGCGGATCAACTCCCCGTCCGCGTACCGGTCGTGGCCCATCATGGAGCCGGTGTACTTGTTCTGCACACCGATCTTCGAGCTGCCGGGTACGTCGCGGTAGATGTAGAACCGCTGGAGGTCGTCCTCCGCGCAGGTGGCCGTCGTCAGGTAGGCCTGCTCCTGGTTGGCGATGTTCGCCGGGACGGTGGCGCACCCGCCGTTGCCCCAGTTCCACAGGGACGCCTCGATGACCCCGTTGCGCTCCGTCACGTTGCACAGCCGCCAGTTGTCCAGGTGGGCGCTGAAGAAGGTGGATTCGCGCAGGCGGATGCCGTCGCTGGCCAGGAGCGGTGCGCTCCAGTTCAGGGGCTTGCCGGGGACCTCGATCTTGTAGACGGCGGGTTGGCAGTTCAGGGCGGCCCGCGTGGCGGGGGCCGGGCTCCCGGTGGCCTGCGCGCTCTTCTCGGCCTTGGCGGCCTTCTCGGCTTCCTGCCTGGCCTGGGCGGCCTTCGCCGAGGGGACCGGCCCGGCCGGGTGCTTGGCGGTGGCGGTGGGGGAGCCGCAGTCGAGGAGGTCCTGCGCCTTGCGCATGATGCTGTTGGCGGGGACCTGGTCCTCGCAGCGCACCGCGCCTTCCTCGAGGGCGGTGAAGGTGGTGTAGCTGCCGGTGTCGGCCCCTTCGACCCACTTCAGCGCCCAACTGCCGTCGCCCAGTTGGACGCGGTTGCAGTTGAGGCTGCCGTACGTACCGGTGACCTTCTTGGTGCCCTTGTAGAGACCGTAATAGCCGGGGTTGCGGAAGTTCCACGTGACGGACGTCGACGTGCTGCTGGTGGAGGTGTAGTTCACCTGCACGTTCAGGCCCAGGCTCGCGCCGACTTTGCCGAGCGTCTCGACGGCGAAGCCGCCTTCGACGTTGCCGGTGACGCCGACGGACACCGAGATGGTCGTCTGGACGCTGGTGCTGACGGTCTGGGTACCCGTCGAGCCGGCGGTGACGTACCAGCCCTTGAAGTGGGTGATCGTCGGGGTCACTTCGGAGGTCTTGATGAACGGGTGCCGTGTGCCGAGGTCGGCCGCCGTGCAGGCACCACCGGGCTCGGCCTGCGTGGCGGCGGACTTGGCAGGTGCGGCGGCGGCCGGTGAGGCGGCGAGTCCCACGGTGGCTGCGGCGGCCGAGGCGGCACAGGCCATGAGCGTTCTGCCCATGCGGCTGACGGGTCTTCTGGGGCGCATCGTTGCCCTTTCCCCCTGGTTGTGTGTTCGGTCAACGGGTGAACGTAGCGGCCACGGCAGTGGTGGTGTGAGCCCCCAACGGGCCAAAAATAGTCACGGATGGGCTTATTCCGCCCCTGTGCGCGCAGGCGCCGGACCGGTTCGATCCCTGGTGGACCCGTACACCACCGATTGAGGGGGACCACCCTTGAAACGCCTCAGACGCCTGCTCGCGGCCGTGGCCGCACTCGCCCTCACCGCGACCCTCCTCGCCCTGGGCACCTCACCGGCCGCCGCCGCACCCGCCCAGGCCGCCCCCAAGGGCTACGGCACCTGCAAGGCCACCGCCCCGGGCTCCCAGGCACGCCGCCAGGGCACCGGCTGGACCTGTGCCGACGCGGTGCCCGTCGCCGCCCCTGCCACTGCCACCGCGCGCACCGTGCGCGGCGTCTCGGACGGTGCCTGCGCCAACGGCCGGGACTCCGACCGGCACAACTACTGCTGGAGCGAGAGGTTCACGATCTGGGCCTTCGACACCAGCGGCAAGGAGATAGGCCACGCCGTCGTCGTGGCCGCGAGCTTCGCCCGCCTGAGCTCCTCCAGCGGGAAGTGGACGGAGAACATCGCCGTCAAGGCCACCGAGATGGAGGGCGAGGCGAAGACCGTGTCGATGGACCTGTCCGCCACCTGCAGCGGCCTGTGCACCGTGGACGCACCGGCCTGGGGCGGCGCGCCCGTCGAACTGGCGCTGGGCGACGAGAAGACCGGGAACCTCTCCTTCACCTCCACCGTCACCAACGGCAATTACTCGTTCATCTCCCCCACCTACACATCGTTCGGGGAGATCCTCGACGTGCCCGGCAGCCCCGCGAACCCGGTGACCTGGAACGGCCACGAGCTGCGCTGCGATGCGCAGATCGGCCAGACCCCCGGCTGCATCGTGATGGGGCACCTGGCCAACGTGACCATCCGCGAATCCGCCTACGGGGCCGCCGCCATCGCCTACGGGTGGGCGCAGAGCAACCTCAAGGGCGGCAACTTCGGCACCAAGACCAGGCCGCTGCAGCGCAATTCCGGTGGGAAGACGGAGGCGGCCAAGAAGCGCAGGCAGTCGTGCACGGCGGCCCCGGACCCGTTCAAGAAGGACCCCAGCGTCCCGGACGACTCCTGCGACGAGTTCCCCTTCGCCAGCTCCGTGCAGGGCGGCACGAACGGCTCCGAGTGCACGGAGATCATCCCCAGGAAGACCGCCGGGGTGTGGCGCGTCGATGTCGTACGGGCCAGCCCCCACGGCGATAACGCGCCCTGCATCCGGGCGCATGTGCCGCTGCCCGAGAACAGGGGGGCGGGCGGTGAACTCGGCCGAGCCGTCGTCGCGGACCGCATCCTCGAGAAGGAGTGGTACGAGGTGATCATCGCCCCCTAGCCGCCCAGGCACGCCACCTACGCGGTCACTCCCACACCGCCGTCGCCGGATCGACCCCGTGGGCCTCCGCGTTGGCGAAGAACACCGCGCGCAGCCAGAGCGTCAGGCCGGGCGCCAGCGCGTCGTAGTACGACGCGTACCGGGGATCGTCGGTGAACAGGCGGCCCAGGCATGCCTGCATGGCGTGGGTGCAGTCGAAATAGGTCGACATCAGGGCACGGTGGCGCTCTGCCAGGGCGTTGGCCTCGTCGGAGCCCGGGGCGACGCCGGCGCGGCAGGCGGCGGCGAGGTCGGCGTTGAGCGCGTGGGTGGTGGCCGCGACGTCCTTCCAGTCCTCGGCGGACAGGGCCGCGGCCCGTTCGGCGTACTGGGCCCACTGGGCGCTGTCGCCCCAGCGCTCCTCGGCCTCCGCCACCAGGCCGGGCTCCCAGTCTGCGCCGAAGATCTCCACCTGCTCCCGGGGCGTCAGCCGGATCCCGGCGTTGGTCGCCGCCAGCGTGCGGTCGACGGCATCGACCATCTTTTCCAGGCGCGCGATGCGCTCGACAAGTTGGGAACGCTGCCGGCGCAGATGGGCGCGGGCGTCGGCCTCCGGGTCGTCGAGCAGCCGCCCGATCTCGGCGAGCGGCAGCCCCAGCTCCCGGTAGACGAGCACCCGGTGGATCCGCCCGATGTCCTCGCCGGAGTACACCCGGTAACCGGACCGGGTCCGGCCGCCCGGGCGCACCAGCCCGATCGCGTCCCAGTGGTGCAGCGTCTTCACACTGACCCCGACGAGCGCCGCCGCCCGCCCCACCGTCAACCCCTCGGACCCCACCGGCCCGGTACCTGTCCCGTCACCGCCTGGTACGGGCCCCCAGGCACCACCGTCACTCTCGTACGTCACCGTCCCAGTCTCCCAGCACGCGCCCGGCACAACCACACGTTTGTCCCGGGACGGGCGGCCCGCGCGCACCATGGTGTGATGGTGCCGTGAACAGCCCCGTGGAAGAGACCAACCGCCGGATGCTGCGCGCCCGCGACGCGATGGACCGCGCCTACGCGCAACCCCTGGACGTCCCGGCCCTGGCCCGGATCGCCCATGTGTCACCGGCGCACTTCAGCCGCACCTTCCGCGTCACGTTCGGTGAGAGGCCGCACCGCTATCTGCAGCGGCGCCGGGTCGAGCGGGCGATGTTCCTGCTGCGGGAGACCGACCGCAGCGTCACAGACATCTGCTTCGACGTCGGCTTCGGCAGCCCGGGAACGTTCAGCCGCACCTTCCGCGAGATCGTCGGCCGGTCACCGCGGACGTACCGCAAGGAAGCGGCGGCCGCGGGCGTGCCGACCTGCTTCACGATGGCCTGGACGCGCCCCAGCGGATGACCGTCCGCACGCCCGACCGGGCCGCTGACCAGCTGAGCAGTTTTGGATAAGTTTCCCACCGGCCCGGTCACTATCGTCATTCCCATGTTCAACGCCATCACGCACTCACAGATCTACGTCCTCGACCAGGACCAGGCCCTCGACTTCTACGTCGGCAAGCTCGGTCTGGAGGTCGCCGCCGATGTCGACATGGGCTTCATGCGCTGGCTCGCCGTCAGCGTGCCCGGCCACCCCGAGCGCCAGATCCTGCTGGAGAAGCCGGGCGCCCCGGCGATGTCCGAGGAGACCGCGCAGCAGGTCCGCGAACTGGTCACCAAGGGCGCCATGGGCGGCTGGCTGATCCTGACCACGGACGACTGCCGCAAGACCTACGAAACGCTGCTCGCCCAGGGCGTGGAGTTCACCGAGGAGCCCACCGAGCGCCCGTACGGCATCGACTGCGGCCTGCGCGACCCGTTCGGCAACCGCATCCGGTTCACCCAGCCGCTTGGCTGATACGCGGCCGACGGGTCCCGTCTCCCCGCGAGCTACGCCGGCTTCGCAGCCACCCCCGTGATCGCGGTCAGGGCCTCTTCCAGGAGGGCCGGGTCGGCGGGGGTGGCGGGGGAGCGCCAGGCGATGAAGCCGTCGGGGCGGACCAGGAGGGCGTCGGTGTCCGCCAGTCGCAGCGCCGCGGCGATGGCGGCGTTGAGGCGGGCGGTACGCAGGTCCATCCCGCGTGCGGCGGCGGCCTTCCGCGCCGCTTCGCACCAGGCGTCACCGGCCGGGCCGGCCAGGACGGCGAAGCGGGAGGCGGGGAGGTCGAGGGTGGAGACGCGGGAGCCACCGGGGCCGCTCAGCCAGTGGTGGGGGAGGCGCGAACCCGGGGCGCCGTCGAGGCTCGCCGCCACGTCCTCGGTGGAGGGGACGTCGACCACCGGATCGAGGACGGCGGACGAGTCGTAACGGTAGCCCATGGTGACCATCGGGGCGTTCCAGCCACCCACCGCGCGGCGCTCCGCGACGGCCGCCGGATCCCAGTGCAGCCGCGGATTCTCCCAGCGCAGCAGTGCCTGGCGCGTCACCAACTCCGCGACGGCATGGCGTTCGTCGTGGTAGCTCTCCAGGAGCCGGTCCGCGGCCTGCCCGTTCAGCACCATCGCCAGTTTCCACGCCAGGTTGTGGGCGTCGGCCATACCGGTGTTCAGGCCGAACGCGCCGAGCGGCGAGACGGCCCGGGCGGCGTCGCCGACCAGGAAGGCGCGTCCGGCGCGGAACCGGTCCGCCATCCGCACGGTCGCCCGCCACGGCAGCACGCTGAGGATCTCCACCGGTACGTCCGCCGTGCCGAGCGCGGTGCGGACCGCTGCCAGGCAGTCCTCCTCGGAGGGCGTGCCCTCCGACCGGGGCCGGGTGTGCAGCACCCAGCGCCGTTCGCCCACGGCCAGCAGGACTCCCCGCACGTCGGGGTGGCCGATCTGCGTCATGGTGGGCATCGACCCGAAGTGGCCCACCAGGTCGGCGGTGAAGAGGATGTTCAGGGTGGTCTCCCCGATGACGCCCGGGCCCGTCGTGCCGATGCCCAGCATGCCGCGCACCGCGCTGTTGACGCCGTCCGCACCCACCAAATAGCCCGCGCTGACGGTGCGTCCGTCCGACAACGCCACCCGTACCTGGTCGGCGTCCTGCTCGACGGCGGTCACCTCGGTGCCGAACGCGACGGTGGCGCCGCGTTCGCGGGCGGCGGGGAGGAGGACCGAGTCGATCCGGTCCTGCGGGTAGTGGCCGAGCGGGATCACCGGGGAGGCGGGGAAGGGGGCGGCGGGGGCCGGCGCGCCGGCGCCTTCGCTGCGGTCGATCTCCGCGACGGTACGCGCCTCCGCCCGGCCCAGGTCGGCCGACCGTACGGCGACGTCCGCCAACCGTTCGCCGAGCCCCACCTCCCGGAAGAACTCCAGCGTCCGCGGGCTCAGTCCCAGTGCGCGCGGATGGACCGACGGTGCCGGACGCCGCTCCACGACGAGGGACGGTATTCCGTGGTGGCCGAGGAAGACGGCGGTGGCCAGACCGACGGTGCCCCCGCCGGCGATCACGACCGGAAAATCAGGCATGAATCCCCCTGTGTGGACTGTGGGCGCGGGTGCGCGCCACGAGTTCGGGAACACTGTTCCCGCCAATGGGAACACTGTACGCCTCACGGGTACACTGACCCCATGTCGTCTCAGTCACATTCAGCGTCCGAGTCCAAGGCGGAGTCCCGCCAGTCGCGTTCGCCATCGTGCGCTCAGCCACCGCGGCGGCCCTCGACGTTGGTCTGGATGCGGGAGCGCCGGCCAGGCAGCCGGCCGGCGCTCAGCGAGGAGCGGATCGTCCGCTGCGCGATCGAACTCGCCGACGCGGAAGGGATCGACGCCCTCTCCATGCGCCGCATCGCGACCGAACTGGGCTCCGGAACGACCTCGCTCTACCGCCATATCACCGGCAAGGACGAACTCATCGAGCTGATGGTGGACGCCGTGTACGGGGAGCAGGCCCCCGCGGAAGCGCCTGGGTCCGGAGGTGACTGGCGTACCGAAATGGCCGGTATCGCCCACGGTTTCCGGGCCGCGCTGCTCAGGCACCCGTGGCTGGCGCAGCAGGCGTCGCGGCGGCCCGCGCTCGGCCCCCACGTGATCGAACGGAGCGACCGCGCACTGGCCGCGGCGGGCAGGGCGACCGAGGACGCGACGACCGCCGCCATGATGGTCAGCGCGGTCATGACCTACGTACTCGGCTCGGCCACCACGGAACTGGCCGAGCTGGAGGCCCAGCGCAGCACCGGTATGACCGAGGACGAGTGGCGGAATTCGGTGGGGGCCTATGTCCAGCAGGTCGTCGACTCGGGGCGGTATCCGCACTTCAACCGGCGCATCCTGGAGGCCGAGGAGCCGGACGCCGAGGCCCGCTTCACATTCGGCCTGGAGTGCCTGCTCGCCGGCCTCGCCGCGGCGGTGGAACGCGCGTGACCGCCGGGCCGAGGCCGGGGTGCCGTTCAGCCAATCCACCCCAACAGGTTTACGCTCCACGTCCGGGTGAACCTGACTGAAATCACCTCGTCCGTTCTCCCGGTACGGCGACCATGCGACCGTGAATCGTGATCGACGTGCCGTGCGCCGGCGCCGGGTTCTCCGGGCCGGCCTGGCCACTCTCAGCATGCTGTCGCTGGTGTCTGCGCTGCCCGCCGCCGCGCAGCCGACCAACTCCCGCCCACCAACGAAGAGTTCCGCGCGCCCGCTCGACCCGTCCGAGGCGCGCACCGCCGCGTACCTGGAGTCGATCCGCCGCGATCCGGCCCGGATGCGCGAGTTCTTCCTGCGCCTCCCCAAGGGCGGCGACCTCCACAACCACCTCTCCGGCGCCGTTCGCACCGAGTACCTGATCACACTCGCCGCCGAGGACGGGCTGTGCATCGACGTCAAGACGATGACCGCCGTCGCGCCGCCGTGCGGGCCGGGCAAGCGGCCGGCGGCGGATGCCCGCACCGACCGGGCGTTCCACGACGCGCTGGTGCGTGCCTGGTCCATGCAGGACTTCCCGCCCGGCCAGTCCGGCCATGACCACTTCTTCGACACCTTCGGGAAGTTCGGCGAGGTGACCTGGCGCCACCGCGGCAAACTGCTGGCCGAGGTCGCGGACGGGATCGTCAAGCAGAACCAGTTCTACCTGGAGACGCTGATCACCCCGGCTTCCGAAGAGGCCAAGAAGGTGGCGGACGAGGTCGGTTGGAAGGGCGACTTCGACCGTATGCACCAGGCGCTGGTCGCCGATGGCAAGCTCGACCGCCTGGTGGCCACGGCCCGCAAGGAGACGGACGACGCGGACGCCGAGTTCCGTTCGGCCGCCCGCTGCGGCACCGCGCACCCGGCCCCGGCCTGCCGGCTGACCGTCCGCTGGAACTCCCAGGTCTCCCGCGGCTCCAGCCCCGAGCGGGTCTTCACGCAGATGGAGGTGGGGATGCGGCTGGCCGAGCGGGACCCGCGGTTCGCCGCGGTCAACCTCGTCCAGCCCGAGGACTGGGACAGCTCACTGCGCAACTACTCGCTCCAGATGCGGATGCTCGACTACCTGCACCGCACCTACCCGCGGGCCCATATCACCCTGCACGCCGGGGAGTTGTGGACCGGACTGGTCAAGCCGGAAGACCTGAAGTTCCACATCAACGAGGCGGTCGACGTCGCCCACGCCGAACGCATCGGCCACGGCGTCGACCTCGTCCATGAGGACAACTGGCAGCGGCTGGCGCGGACCATGGCCGCCCGCGAGGTGGCCGTCGAGGTCCCGTTCACCAGTAACGCGCAGATCCTCGGGGTCAAGGGCGCCGAGCACCCGTTCACCACCTACCGCGCGTACGGGGTGCCGATCGTGCTGGCCACCGACGATCCAGGCATCTCCCGCATCGACATCACCCATGAGTACCAGTACGCCGCGACGACCTACGGTCTCCGCTACGGCGAGCTGAAGGACCTGGCCCGGGCCTCGCTGCACTACTCCTTCCTGCCCGGCCACAGTCTGTGGGAGGGCAATCCGACCCGGGACGGGTACCGGCCGGTGGCCGCGTGCCGGGGGCAGCTCCCGGGCCACGGGACTCCGGGCGCGGCCTGCCGGAGCCTGCTCGCCGCCAGTCAGAAGGCGGCGGTTGAGTGGCGGCAGGAAGCCGCGTTCGCGTCGTTCGAAGGGCGCTTCGCGGGCGGGCGCGGCTGATCGTCGACGGGCTCGGCGTACCTGTGCGTGCCGGTGCGTACCGGTACGCCGAGCCCCGGCCGCGGCCAGGCGGGCGGACGGTGAGCCGGGCGGCGGGCCGTGCGGCTAGATGAAAACGATGTTCAACTGGTGTAGGGTGGGTGCGGTCCGCCGCCGCGTACCGGCGTTGTTGTGCGGTGCGCAGTCACCCGGTGGCCGTCATGGAGCGATGAGGCGAGGCATGCTGGTCCGTTACCCCCGAGCGCAGTACACCCTGAGCCGGAACTGCCTGTACCGGCAGCCTTTCCGGAGTCGTCCGCATCCCGAGGAGCCGAACCCCGGGCCTGCCGCCGGGCCTGCCGCCGCGCAGGGGTCTGCGCCGGTCACCGGGCGGCCGGCCCCGGGCGCCGGGCAGACCGGGCACGGCATCGTCATCAACGAGGAACGGCGCAGCGCGTCGGTCGACGGACGGCCCCTCACCCTGACCTACCTGGAGTTCGAACTCCTCGCCCACCTCGTGGCGCACCCCCGCCGCGTGCACACCCGCGCCCAGCTCACCAACGACCTGTGGGGGCAGCCGGACGTCGGCAACACCCGCACCGTGGACGTCCATATAGCCAGGCTCCGCAGAAAACTGGGGCCCGTGCACCGGGTGGCCATCGTGACGGTGCACCGCGTGGGCTACACCTTCGACCCGGCGCGGATCCAGCGGTCGGGCGGAGGCAAATCCGCCTGAGAGGGCCGCCGGACGGCGCTCGGACGGCGTTGTCAGTGGTCGCCACTATCTTCAGCAGTGTTCCCACCGAGTGCGGTGCGGACATCCCTTGGGCTGCTTAGGAGATGGTGCGTTGTCTGACTGGGAGAGGTCGAGCACGGCGCGGGTGATCCCGCCGGCGCGGCCGCGCAAACTCGCCAAGGTCCCGTTCGTCGAGCTGGCCGACGGACGCTTGCAGGGCGTGGTGTCCAGCGGTTCGGACATCGGGCGGGTCTACGTCTCGTCGGTGGCCGCCGGCAGCTACGCCTTCGCGTGCAGCACCAACAACAACCGGCCCTGCGGCGGCGCCCGGGGCGGGTTCTGCAACCACATCCGGGCGCTGATCGGCGAGGCGGTGCTCCAGTACGGCGCCGAGCGCGTCGCCCGCTATCTGAAGGTCGAGACGGAGGGCGAGCCGACCGCCCACTCCCTCACCCTCGAGATGGCCGGCGCGCGGCCGCCGCAGGGGGACAGCCAGGCCGCCGCCTCCGTCTTCAGCCGCTTCCTGCGCCACCTGGCCTATCTCGAACTCGCCCCGGATACCGTCCCGTTGCCGGAGATGCAGTGGTACCCGCCGACGCGGGAGACGACCGGCGGGGCGGGTACGGCGGGGGTGTCCCCGGGTGAGTCCGGCGCGGGCGCCGCGGACGAGAGCGCCGACCCGCTGATGGCGGGCCTGGACGGTCTGGATGAGGCTCTGGCCGCCGTGGACGCCTTCGACCGGGCCCTGGTCACCGGACTGCTCCGCCCGCAGCCGGACGGAGCCGCCGGCCTGGCGGCGTGCGCGCACGCGGTGGCGGGTACACCGCTGGCCGCCAGGGTCGCCGAGGCCGCGGAGAAGGCGGCGGCCGGAGCCGCGGGCGAGGACCACTTCGTCGCCCTCGCCGCCGCCCGTACCGCACTGCTGGGCTCCGTCCACGACGCCCTGATGACGGGTGTTCAGGAGGTGACCGGGCGGTCCCAGGGCGCGTCACCTGAGAGGTCCGGCGCGGAGAGCGGGGCGGCGTCGGCCGGGGAGCGGCGGGGCGCGCATGGCTCGGATGACGCGGCCGGGCAGTCCGGGAATCTGCTGGCCGCGGCCCGCTCCTGGCTGTGCGATCTGGCCCGCGCGGGCTGGCAGGGCATCGACCACGAGCTGGTCTCCGGCGCGGCGCAGATCGTCTCCGCGATGCTTCCGCACACCGCCCTGCGCCGCCTGGCGACGCTCCTCGACGGATTCGCCGCCGAGCTCGCCGCCTCCTGCCCCGGTGCCTCCCTGGACCGCGTACCGGTCCGCCGGTGGGCCGATCTGTGGGCGCGGGCCATGCTGCTGACGGTGCCCGGAGCGGCAGACGCGCCTCCGGCCGGTACGGCCACCGGCCGTCTGCTGCCCCTCGGCGCCGACGTCCAGGAGCATCCGACCGCCGTACAGGCGCAGATCCACGCGGTGTTCGAGCCCGCGGACGGCGGCCCGCCGCGCCTGGTGCGGGCCGGGGCGGCGGCGCCCAAGCCCGACACGGTCGTCGGGGCCGGTCTGTGGCAGCTGCTCCGGCCGCACTGCTCCCTCCTGGCAGCCGTCAGCGAGGGCCGGTCGATGCAGCTCACGGATATGCCGCTCACCGAGGCGGGCGACCTGATCTGGAGCGATGAGCACGCCCACCCGGGCGAGCCCGCCGACCCGTTCGCCACCGCCCGCGTCGTTCTGCCCACCGCGGCCGAGGCGGTGACGGCACCGCTGGACCGGCATCCGGCGGGGCTCGCCGTCCCCGTCTTCCTGGAGGGCTACGCGGTCCAGAAGGCGGACGACGCCCCGCCAGGCGCCGAGACCGAGCAGGGCGGCAAGGCCCCCCAAGGCGCCGACGGCCAGCAGGGCGGCAAGGCCCCGCAAGGCGACGGTTCGCTGACGTTCGTCGTGGCCGGGCGGCCGTTCGCCGTCGACACCGACCGTATTCCGGCCGCCGGGCCGCTCACCCCGGAGGCGGTCGCCGCGTCCGGTGCCTGCATCGGGCTGCTCCGCTGGGACGCCGGGACGTTCCGCGTCCAGCCCCTGGCCGTCGAGACGACCGTACGGAAGAAGACCGTCGCCCGGCACGCCGGGGGATGGGCCGGCGGGACGGCCGACAAGGCCGGCCTGAAGGCCGAGAAGGCGGCCACCGACGCCGTGGCCGTACTGCGCGAGCGGGCGGGGAGGCTGCTGCGGAAATGACGGACCAGACCACCCACCCCGGGGACACCACCGGCCCGCCCGGGGAGACCACCGGCACCGGCGCCGAGGCCCAGGAGAACCGCCGCCAGGTCCTCTACTGGCAGCTGCTCGCCCGCCTCTTCGACCCCGAGGAGCAGCCGAGCCTGGAATCGGCCGGTCTCGCCGTCGTCAAGGACCTCGGACTGCCGACCGCGCTGCTGGACCCGGCGGCGTCCGTCGATTCCGTCGTCCAGCGCCATCCGCAGCTCGCCGCCGAGTTCGAGGGCCTGATGGCGCCCGAACCGGACGCGGACGGCGCCCGCGACCGGGCCGCCGAAGTACGGCGCGCGGCCCTGGCGTCCAAGGTGCTGCTCAACGTCTTCGCCACCGGCTCCGGCGCGGTCAGCGCGAGCCAGCTGGCCCGCTGGCAGTCCGACGCCGGCTGGCTGGAGCGCGCCTTCGGCTGCGCGCCCGGCGAGCTGCGCGGCGGCCGGCCCACCGGCGGCGGCACGGGCCCCCACGGCAGCGGTACGGCCAGCGCGGGCCGCAACGGCAACGGCGCCGGCGCGCCCTCCGGCGGCCCGGGCGTCAGCCCGACCGGCACCGGCGGCCGCGGCGCCCTGCCCGGCCTCGGCCGGCTCATCCCGGACATCGGCCCGGACCTCGCCGCCATCGAGGCCGGACTCGTCCAGCGGATGCGGCTGCGCGAGGTGCTCGCCGATCCGCAGCTGGCCGCGCGGCTCACCCCCAGCATGTCGCTGGTCGAGCAGCTCCTCCGGGACAAGAACAACCTCTCCGGAGTCGCCCTGGCCAACGCCAAGGCGCTGATCCGCCGCTTCGTCGACGAGGTCGCCGAGGTGCTGCGCACCCAGGTCGAGAAGGCCACGGTCGGCGCCATCGACCGGTCCGTCCCGCCCAAGCGGGTGTTCCGCAACCTCGACCTCAACCGCACGATCTGGAAGAACCTCACCAACTGGAGCCCCGAGGAGGAGCGCCTCTACGTCGACCGCCTCTACTACCGCCACACCGCCCGCAAGACCACACCCCAGCGGCTGATCGTCGTCGTGGACCAGTCCGGCTCCATGGTCGACTCGATGGTGAACTGCACCATCCTGGCGTCCATCTTCGCCGGCCTGCCGAAGGTGGACGTCCACCTCATCGCCTACGACACCCAGGCACTCGACCTCACCCCGTGGGTCCACGACCCGTTCGAGACCCTGCTGCGGACGAACCTCGGCGGCGGCACCGATGGCACGGTCGCTATGGCCCTGGCCCAGCCGAAGATCGCCGAGCCGCGCAACACCGTCGTGGTCTGGATCTCCGACTTCTACGAATGGCAGACCGAGCCGCTGTTCGCGTCCATGGCCGCGATCCACCGCTCCGGCGCGAAATTCATCCCGGTCGGCTCGGTGACCAGCTCCGGCCGCGGCAGTGTCAACCCGTGGTTCCGGGAGCGCTTCAAGGACCTCGGTACGCCGGTGATATCCGGCCACATACGCAAACTCGTCCAGGAACTCAAGGCGTTCCTCACCTAGACCGCGGCCTCTGCCCCGGTCCCGGCCGGGCCAAGACGCCTGGCCGCTACCCGCACACCATCCACGTACGTGGGATTCCCCCACCCCATACTCGCCCGAAAGGCCCCGTTATGTCCGACCTGTTGCGCGCCCCCGCCGAGATCAAGTACGCCGAGGAGCTGGACTGGCTGGAGTCCATCGACGACAACCCCAAGCCCTTCTCCTGGCGCCTGTCGCCGAAAATGGTCCGCCTGTTCATCCTGGGCTCCGAGCGCGCCGACGGCCTGGAGCGGGAGGTCGCGCAGAAGTGGTTCGGCGACCGCAGCTTCGTCGAGCGCGCCATCGTCACCCTCGCCTCCGACCGCGGTCTGCTGCTCATCGGCGACCCCGGCACCGGCAAGAGCTGGCTGGCCGAGCTGCTGTCCGCCGCGATCTGCCGCAACTCCACCCTGGTCGTGCAGGGCACCGCCGGCACCACCGAGGACCACATCAAATACTCCTGGAACGTCTCCATGGTCATCGCCAAGGGCCAGTCGCGGGAATCCATGATCCCCTCGCCGATCATGACCGCGATGGAGGCCGGCGCGATCGGCCGCTTCGAGGAACTGACCCGTGCCACCAGCGACGTTCAGGACGCCCTGATCTCCATCCTGTCCGAGAAGTACATCTCGGTTCCGGAACTGGACAGCGACCACAGCGACAACATCGTCTTCGCCAAGCCAGGCTTCTCCGTCATCGCCACCGCCAACAGCCGCGACCGCGGCGTCAACGACCTCTCCTCCGCGCTCAAGCGCCGCTTCAACTTCGTCCGCATCCCGGTGGTGACGAACAAGAAGAGCGAGGCCGAGATCGTCCGCTTCCGTACGGAGGAACTGCTGCGCCGCCACCAGATCGAGCTGGACGTACCGCCGACCCTGCTCGACGTCCTGCTGCAGAGCTTCGCCGACCTGCGCGCCTCGTCGGCCGCCGCCGGCAGCGACGACGAGAAGCTGGAGTCCGCCCTGTCCACCGCCGAGCAGATCGGCGTCCTGGAGGACGCCATCCTGCACAGCAACTTCTTCGGCGAGCGCGCCCTGACCGCGCACACCCTGGCCTCCTCGCTCGTCGGCTCGCTGGCCCGCCGCGAGCCCGAAGACCTCGCCATACTCAACAAGTACCTGCACGGCGTCGTGGAGCCGCGCAGCAAGGAAGAGGGCGGATCCTGGCCGGAGTTCCTGGCCGGCGGCCGCGAGGCGATCGCGACCCTGTCATGACCGCCACCGACGCCACCGTGATGACCGCCCCCGCCGAAGGGACCTTCGCGGGCCTGCGCGGCCAGCTCCAGGAAGCCGCCGCCACCTTCGCCGGCGGCCCCGACGCCCTCGAGGACATCCTCCTCGGCATCGTGGACGACGTCGACCGCGCCCTCCACGAACCCCTGGAGATCTTCCCGGTCTGCCACCACTCGCCGGCCTCCGCGCTCGCCATGGCGCGCCGGCTGCGGCAGAAGCAGCCCAAGGTCGTCTATCTGGAGCTGTGCGAGGACATGGCGCCGCTCCTGACCGAGCTGCGCAACTGCAAGTTGCCGGTGGCGGTGCAGGCGTTCGCCACCGACACCGACGGCTTCCCGGCCGAGTGGTCCCCGCTGTCGGTGGTCGCGCCGATCACCGAAGCGTCCGCCGAATACCAGGCCATCGCCTACGCCCTGGACACCCCCGGCGTCGAGCTGGTCCTCGTGGACCGCTCCTCGGACCATGTCTTCCAATGGGACGCGCGCCGCCCCCTGCCCGCCGCCCCGGCCGACCCGGACGCCCCGCCCGCCGAGCCCGAAGCGGCCCTGCACGGCGACGCGGTCGGCGTGGAGATCGGCGACCTGCGCCCGCGCTTCGCGGAGCTGGAGGAGCACCTGCTGCGCCACGGCAAGGTGCGGCACTGGTCGGAGTGGTGGCACCAGTACGTCGAAGTGCCGCTCGGCGACGGCGACCACGACACCTACCGCCAGGTCATGCTGCTGATTGGCAGCCTCTTCCGGCGCCTGGCCCCCGGCGACCCGCACCGCGTTCGGGTGGATGAGGACCGCGAGCGCCACATGTGGACGCGGATGCGCGCCCACCTGGCTGCGACCGGCACCGACCCCGCCGACTGCCTGTATGTCTGCGGCGCGTTCCACGCCGCCAGCCGCGTCGCGGAGTTCGGCGTCCACGGCACCGACACGTTCGACCCGGGGCCGCGGACGGCGACCAAGTGGCAGTACGGCCTGATCCCGTCCAGTCACGCGGCGATCGAGGCGCAGTTCGGCCTGGCCGGCGGCTCGGTGTCGATCGCCGCCACGGTCTGGGCGAAGAACCTCAAGCGCACCCGCACCCGGCCGTACCGCCTGGCCGGCCAGGCAGGCACCCGGACGGCCGCGAAGCAGGCCAAGGAGGCGACGCAGCGGACCGCCGCCGCGCCGCCGGCCGACCCCGCTGACCGGCTGACCGGCTTCCTCCGCCAACCGCCCGCCCTCGACCGCCTGGACGAGGCCGAACTCCTCGGCTGGTCCGTGGACATCGTCCGCGCCGCGCGCCGCAACGGCTACCTCGCCTCCACCGCCGACGCCATCGCGGTGTTCGAAACCTCGATCCTGCTGGCCGGGATGCGCGACCGGGCCCGGCCGACGCCGTACGACTTCCAGGACGCGGCCGTCACCTGCATCGAGAAGGACACCGTGCCCGGCCGGCGCGATGTGCGCCGCCTGGTGGAGATCATGATGGGCGGCGACCGCGTCGGCCAGGTCGGCTACGACGCGCTGCCGCCCCTGGCCCGCGACGTCCACGACCGGCTCGCCCCGCTCAACCTCCCCCTCCAGCAGCGCGGTGTGCAGCGCGCCCTGCTGGACATAGCCGGCCGGCCGGAGCTGGCCGACTGCTCCGACGTCCTGTGGATCCTGCGCCGGCTGCTGCCCCGCGGCGCCGCCCGCCCGATCATGGGCGAACGGCGGCTCGGCGAACGCTCCCTCCAGGAATCCTGGGACCTCGCCCTCGGCACCCACCAGCGCGCCCTGATCGAGCTGGGCTACGAGGGCGTCAGCATCGAGCAGGTCCTGGAACAGCGCCTGCGCCGCACGGCGTACGCCCCGCACGCCACCACGGCGACCGTCCTGGAAGCCGTCGAGGACGCCACGCTCTATCTGGGCAGCCGCCGCCTCGCCGACGAACTGGGCGCACACGCCCTGGAGGTGCTGGCCACCGAGCGCAGCGTGGACGGCGCCCCGGAGGTGCTGCGGCGGGTCCGGCGGCTGCTGGCCCACTACAGGACCAGCGAACCGGTCCTGCCGCCGTGGATCGAATCGTTCGTCAAGACCGGCTACGCGCACTACTGCACGCTGCTCCCGACCGCCTTCACCGACGAGGACGCCACCGTGCGCCAGGTGGCGGCCATGCTGGGTTTCCTGTTCAGCATGGAGGGCCTGGCACTGTCCCTGGGCTGCGACCGCACGCAGTTGGAGCTGGCGGTCGCCCAGTCCCATCCCGACGACCCGGCCAGGACCGCACTGGTGTGGGCGGCCCGGACGCACCTCGGCACCCTCACCCGCGCCGAGCTGCGGGCCCGGTGCGCCGCCCTGCTCGACAACCCCCTGGTGGTGCCCGCCTACCCCCGCTACCTCAGCGGTTTCCTGCACGCCCTGGAGCCCGTCCCGGCCCTCACCGACTTCGTCGTCGAGGCGGTCTCGAACGCCTTCGCGCGCCTCCCCGACCCGGTGCTGCTGCCCTGGCTGCCCACCCTGATCACCACGCTCCGCGCGGACGGCGCCGAGCTCGCCCCCCTGCTGATCCGCGAGGCCGGCCGCCTCTTCCCGGGCCGCCTCCCCGCCCTCGACACCTGGACACCCCCATGGCGCACCCCACCCGCGGCGCCCGCCGCGCCGCTCACCGCACCGGCCGGCGCCACCCCGCGCGGCACACCCCTCCTGGCCGCCCACCCCGCCACCTGCGATGCCCTGGCCGATCTGCTGGGCTACGACGGGACGTGGCAGGACGCGGCGTCAACGGCCGGGCCGCAGGGCGCCGCCGCCCTCACCACCCGCTACCCTGCGACGGCCCGGGCCGTGGCGGCCCTGCTCACCGGCTCATGACGTCCCGCACGCCTGGCGCCCCGCGCCTGCGTATATCGCTGGACCGGCCCCGGCCGTGTTGGCAGGCTCCCGGCATGGATGCTCATGTCTGGCCCCTGTACGGCCTCCGCATCACCACACCGCGCCTCGAGTTGCGCCTTCCCGACCTCCAGGCGCTGGAGGAACTGGCCGCCGTGGCCGCCGCCGGAGTCCACGACGAGGCCCGGATGCCGTTCACCGTCCCGTGGACCGCGGCGTCCCCGCGCGAGCGCGCCCGGGCGACGTTCCAGCACGTCCTCGGCACCCTCGCGGAATGGCACCCGCACCGGTGGAAGCTCAGCCTGGCGGTGCTCACCGGCGGCCGGGTCATCGGACGCCAGGACCTCTCGGCGGACGACTTCCCGGTGACCCGGGAGGCGCAGACCGGCTCATGGCTCGGACTCGCCCACCACGGCCGGGGATTCGGTACGGAGATGCGCGCGGCGGTCCTCCACCTGGCCTTCGCGGGGCTCGGCGCCCACTCCGTCACATCGGCCGCGATGACCGACAACCCGGCCTCCCTCCGGGTCTCGGAGAAGCTCGGCTACGCACCGGACGGCCTGACGGTCACCGCCGTCCAAGGGAGGTCCCGCACCCTGCGGCGGCTGCGCCTGGACCGCGCGGCCTGGACGGCCCACCGCACGGTGCCGGTCGAAGTCCATGGCCTGGACACCTGCCGCGACCTTTTCGGGCGGTAGCGGCTCCGGCCCCGGCGGCCCGGTCCGCTACGGCGCAGTCAGCGCACCCCGTGCGCCCTGCCCGAATCTCCCGAACCACCCGCACCACGCCTGTACACGACGAACGCGCGCCCCGCGCCCCCGCGCCGCGCGACAAGGAGGAGAAACCCATGCCCCTGGGATGGAAAGTCGTCTTCGACGCCAGCGACCCGCACCGCCAGGCACTCTTCTGGGCCGAGGCACTGGACTACGTGGTCGAGGACAACAGCGCGCTGATCCGGCGGCTGCTGTCCGCCGGCGCGATCGAGGACGACCTGTGCCTGGAGTTCCAAGGCCGCCTGTTCTGGCGGGACGCCGCGGCCGTCCGGCACCCCGGCGACCCCGTCGACCCGGTCAGCGGCGCGGGCCTGGGCCGGCGCCTGCTCTTCAACCGCGTACCGGAAACCAAGTCGGGCAAGAACCGGCTCCACCTCGATGTCCACGCCGGCCCCGAAGCGCGCGAAGCCACCGTCGCCCGCTTGCAGGCGCACGGCGCCACCCTCGTCCGGCACGTCAAGGAACAGGGCGGTGAATGGTCGGTCCTCGCCGACCCCGAGGGCAACGAATTCGACGTCGCCTGAGCCGCCGCCTGCCGCGCGCGCCGACCGGCCACCGTTTGACTCTGCCACTCATGTGAGGCTTTAGCGTCCCTTCGACGCCGGCCCTCCGGGCCGGGCACCCACCACCCTCGAAGGGACCACCTCCCATGAACGCACGCCCCCTTGACGGCAAGACCGCGCTGGTCACCGGCGGCAGCCGCGGCATCGGACGCGCCATCGCCGAACGCCTCGGCCGCGACGGCGCCACGGTCGCCCTCACCTACACCCGCGACGCGGCGGCGGCCGACGAGGTGGTGGCGCGCATCCGGAAGGACGGCGGCCGGGCCGTCGCGTTCGCCGCCCCGCTCGGCCACCGCGGCGACGCCGCGCAGCTGTGGTCGGCCTTCGACGAACGGATCGCGGCCCAGGCACCCGGCACCGAACCGGCCGTCGACATCATCGTCAACAACGTCGGTATCGCGATGGTCGCGGACCTCACCGCCCTGACCGAGGACGACTTCGACCAGGTCTTCGCGGTCAACGTCCGGGCCCCGTTCTTCATCGTCCGGGAAGGGCTCAAGCGCCTGCGCGACGGCGGCCGGATCATCAACATCTCCAGCGGCGCCGGCCGCCTGGCGATGCCCCAGGCCATCGCCTACGGCGCCACCAAGGGCGCCCTCGACACCTTCACCCTCAACCTCGCCCAGGAACTGGGCGCCCGGGGCATCACCGCCAACGCGGTGGCCCCCGGAATCGTCGACACCGACGTCAACGCCGACTGGCTGCGCGGCAATCCGGCCGCCGAGGCCGACGCCGCCTCCCGCGCCGCACTCGGCCGGGTCGGGCAGCCGGACGACATCGCCGATATCGTCGGGTTCCTCGCCTCGCACGACGCCCGCTGGATCACCGGCAAGGTCATCGACGCGACCGGCGGCGTCCGCCTGTGAGGCGAGGCGGTACGTGCTCGGGCCCGGTCCCCGCAGCTCTCGGCCGGCGGACCGGGCGAACGGGCCACCGCCCAGCCCCGCCACGCCACGCCTACGATGAACCGGTGCGCCGACCCGAACCCCCGGACCCGTACTGGAACACCAACGTCGCCAGGCACCCAGGCATCCTGCGCGCCGTCCCCGAGGGCTGCGGCGCCGCCCTGGACGTCGGCTGCGGCGACGGACTGCTGGCCCGGAAGCTCGCCCGGCACGCCAGGCACGTCACGGGAATCGATACGTCACCGGAGATGATCGCCCGCGCCCGCGAGCGCTCCGGCGGCCACCCGGCCCTCACCTTCCTCCACGGCGACTTCCTGACCAGCACCCAACTCCCGCCCGCCGCCTACGACTTCATCTGCTCGGTGACCGCCGTCCACCACATGGACTTCGCGGCCGCGCTCACGCGGATGCGGACGCTGCTGCGTCCGGGCGGGAGGCTGGTGGTGGTCGGACTGGCCCGGGAGGCGAGCCCGGGCGAGTGGGCGGCGTTGATCGCGGCCGCGCCGGCCGTCCGCGTCACGAAGTTCCTGCGCCGGGCCCGCACCCCCGAGGGAATGCCGGTCGCCGCACCGGAGATGAGCTACGGAGAGGTGCGTACCACGGCGCGGCGCCTGCTCCCCGGCGTCCGCTACCGCCGCCACATTCTCCGCCGCTACTCGCTGACGTGGGACAAGCCGTCCGTGGCGGTGCACGACAACGGCCTGGGGTGATCGCCTGGGGTGACCGCCTGGGAAGGCAATCCCGTGGGCGGATGAGGACGGCCTGGGAGGGCGAGGTCAGCGCGCCGGGGCGCCGCCGCGCGTCAGTTGCCGCGCCAGATGTTGTCGAAGGCGGCCTGTTCGATGGCGCGCCGCTGCCGCAGGCCCGCCAACCGCGTCAGCGCGTCATGGGTGGCGGCCAGCACGGTGTCCACGGCGTCGTCGTCGACTCCCGGCGAGTCGGCGTCCTCGGCGCGGTCCGCCCCGCCGATCCCGAGGGCGGCCGCGAGCGAGGCCAGTAGCGGCTCCTCGGAGGACCAGCGGTGGGCTGCCTGGCGGCGGTCCGGGGAGTCGGTCAGCACGGGGTCACCGGCCCGGAACGGCATCCCGCGGCGGCGCTGCCGGCTGAGCACTCCCTCCGCCTCCAGTCTCGTCAGATAGGCCGCCGCCAGGCCGCTTCCCCGCCGCCACAGCCAGTCATCGACCGACTCGTACGGCGAGGTGCGGACGAGGGCGGAGGCCGCCTGGTCCAGCAGGGGATCGGGAAGGGTGGGGCGGTAGCCCGGTACGACGCGGTCGCCGTCCAGGGTGGCGGCCTCGGCGGCGAGCAGGTCGATCAGCTCGGCCCCGGCGAGGGCGAGCGACAGATTGCCCTGGTCCACGGGGTGGCCGGCGGCCACGTCCATGGAGGTGATCATCAGGTCCCGTGCGGTGGTCATCGCGGTCGGTCGCCTCCCTCCGCTCCGCCGGCGGGCAGCACCGCTCCCGTAATCCAGCAGACCAGCTCTACCCGGATCCCGCGCGCCGAATCCGGCGCGGTACGGGCGGACGGGCTCCGGCGGCGGCGCGGCCGGCGCCACGGCGGCGCGCCTGACCGAAGCCCTCGGCCGCCGCGCGGTCCTCACCGGGGGACCGGCGGTCCTCGCTCCGCGGCGTCAGCGTGGACCGGCTCTGCACCTGGGGAACCAACCCGTGCGGGGTGCTGGCGTTCGGCGCGGTCAGCCAACTGCTGGGCCCGCGCCGCGAGGAGCCACCCGGCTACCGCGGCCCGCCGCTGCCGGGACGCCGGTACGCGCTCGGCGGCCGGCCCAGCAGATTCCGGAACGCGGTGGTGAACGCGGCCGGGTTGTCGTAACCGAGCAGCGCCGCGACGCGGGTGACCGGCGTGCCCGCGGCGAGGTGCTGGAGGGAATGCAGGACGCAGGCGCGCTGCCGCCACCGCGCGAAGCCCATACCGGTGCCGCGGTGGAACATGCGGTTCAGGGTGCGTTCGCTGACGTTGAGCGCGGCGCACCAACGGGCCGGCGGATCATGGACGTCGGGCCCGCGCAGGAACGCCTCGCAGAGCCGGCGCAGCCGCGGCTCGGCGGGCAGCGGCACATCGAGGGGCAGCGGGGCCAGACTCTCCAACTCGTGCAGGAGGAGATGGGCGACGGCCGCGTCCCGGCTGTGCTCGCGGTAGCGGGGCTCCATGTCCACGGCCGCGAGGATCAGCGCCCGCAGCAGCTCGGAGACGCCGACCACCCGGCAGCGCTCCGGGAACCACGGAACGGCGTCCGGCTCGATGTACAGGCTGCGCGTACTGACCCCCAGCATCGTGACCTGGTGCCTGGTCCCGGGCGGGATCAGGACGGCCCGCGCGGTGGGCACCGTCCAGGTGCTCTCCTCCGTCTCGACCCGCATGATGCCGGTGGCCGCGTACAGCACCTGGGCGCGCCGGTGCTCGTGCCAGGCGAGGAGGTACGGGTCGGGGTAGTCGGTACCGATGGCCAGCACGGCCCGGTCCAGGCCGTCCACCTCCGCGAGAGGAGTGTTGCGCACCGCCCCAGGCTACGCGGCAAGGCCCCACCTGTCCGCTCCGCGTAAGAAACTGGCATATCACCGAATGCCCGCCACCCGCCCTCCTACGTAGCCTCAACCACGTGCTGACCTCGTTCTCCATCCTGCTCCTGTTCGGAATCCTGACCGGCGTCACCACCGTGCTCTTCGGCTTCGGTGGCGGCTTCATCACCGTTCCGGTCGTGTACGGGTTCCTGTCCGTCACCGCGCCGTCCGGCGTCGACGCCATGCACACCGCGGTGGCCACCTCCACCGCCGTCATGCTGGTGAACGCGGTGGTCGCGGCCGCCGTCCAGTGGCGCCAGGGCCGGCTGGACCGGCACTATGTCTGGCCGCTGGCGGGCTACATCCTGCTCGGCGCCGCGGCCGGATCCTGCGCGGCCACCTGGATCGGCGGCACGGCGCTGCGGGTCCTGTTCGCCGGCTACCTCCTGGTGACGATCGCGGACAGTCTGCTGCGGAAGGGCTTCCTGTCCGTCCGGCGCGAGACGCCTCCCGAACCCCTCGGGCGCGGCGCGAGCACGTTCGGCGGGCTCGGCATCGGCGCGGTCGCCGCATGCCTGGGCGTGGGCGGCAGCGTCATGACCGTCCCCCTGCTGCGGCGCCGGGGCCTGCCGATGGCCAACGCCACCGCCATGGCCAACCCCCTCAGCGTGCCGGTCGCGGTGGCCGGCACCCTGGTCTACGCGCTCGTACCGGGCATCCCGGCCCAGGCAGGCCACCTCGGCTACGTCGACCTCACCGCCTGCGCCGCCCTGCTCACCGGCTCACTCCCCACCATCGCCCTCGCCAGGCGCGTTTCGGGCCGCGTCCCCGACCGCGTCTACTCCGCCGCCTACGTCGGCCTGCTGGTTCTCGTGCTGGTCGTGATGACCGTGACGGGGACGTGACGGCACGTCAACTCCCCGGCACCCCAGTGGTCCTGAACTGCCCGTCCACCATACGGATACGGCTTCTCGCCATACGGGCCGACTCACTACGCTTCGGCGCGCAGGAATTGCGACGGGAAGGGACAGTCGATGGTCGAGGCGAGGGCACTTCCGACGCCGTGGCAGGTCAGCTTCCGGGCGGACGGCAACGAGGGAGTCGCCGATACGCGCAAGGCGGGCACCGGCGGCTCGGCGGGCCTGCGGCCGCACGAACTGCTGGAGGCGGCGCTGGCCACCTGCATGACCATGACGGCGCGGAGGGCACTGGCCGAGCTGGGCATCACCGGTGACGGCGGCGATGGCGGGGACCCGGGGGTGACGGTGCGGGTCGACCTGGAACGAACGGAAGCGGCGACCGGCTTCCGCTACGCACTGATCCTCGCCCCCGAGCTGGAGGCCCACCGAGCCGTGCTGAACCGCCGCATCGAGCGCTCCCCGGTGCGGACCACGCTGAGCAAGCCGCTGCGCTTCGAACCTGCCTGATCTGCCTGAGCGGGCGGTCGCGCTCAGAAGATGAACACGGTCCCCATCAGAATGATGATGAAGAGCACGACGGCGAGGATGACGATGTAGCGGAGCCTGCCCTCCGGGCTCTCCTGGCGTCCGGCCGGCGGAGGTCCGGGCGGGTTCTTACGGCTGTGGGATCGGGGGTCGGCCACTGGTTCCCCCTCGCGGGTCGTGGAACGGATGCCGGAACCATTTTCCCGCGTACCGCCACAGGCGTCACCTCGGCGCCGCGCCGCGGGTCAGCGGCCGGGACACGCGGCCGATGCCGGCCAGGCGAGCCGCCGGTCCCGGCCGGGCAAGCGGCCCGCGTCAGCCCGGGAAGCGCCCGCTCCCGCGAAGCTCCCAGCGGCGTTCCGCGTACGCGAGGTCATCGCGCCACAGGCGCCCGGCGGCGGCGCGCATCAGGCGCCGCAGGACCGGGGCCGCGCGGCGGGTGACGGCGAAGCCGGGCCGGTCGGAGACCGCCAGCACGGCCTCGGTGACCATGGTGCGGGGGCGGCCGGCCGCGCCGGGCGCCAGCGGGGTGGCGTGCGTCTCGACCACCGAGCCCCGGCCCTCACCCCGGGTGATCCGCATGACCACCGTGCGGGGCCCAGGCGTCGTGAAGACCGCGCGCACCGGCACGACGAGGCGCCCGGCGACCTTGAACGACACGTCCACGGTGAAGCCGTCGTCGTACGTCGCGGTGCCCCGCCCGGGGGCGCCGACGACGGCGAGGTCCACGAAGGAATGCGGGTGGAACCACGCCCCGTGCCAGGGATCGAGGCGATTGGCGACGATGTCCTCGGGCTCGCAGACACCGACGGCTGTGTGGACGGCGGACAGGGCCCGCGCGAGCGGCGGACGCGCGGTGGGCACGGGCCGGTCGGTGGGCTCCTCCCGGCCGAGGTCGTCCAGGCGTACCCAGAGCAGCACGCCGTCGTCGTGGACGGGGTACGGGGACCAGCCGGCGCAGGGCGTGCCGTCGAGCGCCAGGCCGTGCCAGCGGCAGATCAGGGCGCCGCGGTGGACCGCGCCGTCCTTCAGCGGCGCGCCCAAATGGGGGCAGCTGCCCGGGCCGGCGGCCGGCCGGCCGTGCGCGGTGCGCCAGACGACGACTTCCCGCCCGCCGATCGTACGGCCGAGGGCGCGGCCGGGAACGAGGTCCCGGGACGGGCCGAGGACGTACCAGTTGCCGGACGGGCGGGCCAGGGCGTGTTTGAGCGCGCCGGCGATCAGCCCCGGCGCGGCGGCGCGCCAGGTCGCGGGCTGTTCGGGCCAGGCAGGCGGACGCCGGCGCAGGTGGAGCAGGGGACCGGTCCGGGCTCGGGGCCGCCGGCGGTTCATCGCGTCTCCTGGGGGACGGGGGTACGGGGCGCGGGCCGGTGCGGACGTACGGGACCGGGCGCCGCCACAGGGGCCGGGGCGGACCGGCCCCGTGCCCGCACCCGGGCCGCGGCGACCCGCGCCAGCCCGTCCACCGCGAGCGCGGCCCGGTACCGCCGCGGCACCGCGGCGCGCCGGTGCAGTGCCGCGTAACCGCTGGCGGCGACGGCGTCCAGGATGCCCGCGTAGAGGACGAGCGCGGTGCGGACGCACGGGCGGGAGACCGGATCGAGGAGCGCCACGCCCGGGGCGGCCTCCCGATACACGCCGCGGATCAGGTGCTCGGCGGTGCGCAGCGCGGCGGTGATCCGCCGGTCGGGGCGGCCGGTGCGGCGGCTCCACAGCAGCAGCGCGCGGTCCACGCCGTGCGCGGCCAGCAGATCGGCGGGGAGGTAGACCCGGCCGCGGTCGAGGTCCTCGCCGACATCGCGCAGGAAGTTGGTGAGCTGGAAGGCGACCCCGAGCGCCGCCGCGTGCGGCGCCGCCCGCTCCCGCGGCACGACGGTGCCCAGCACCGGAAGCAGCTGCAAACCGATCACCGCCGCCGAACCGTGCATATAGCGGCGCAGGTCGGCGTAGGTGGCGTAGCCGGTCACGTCGAGATCGGCGCGCATCGCCGCCATGAAGTCGGTGAAGTGGCGGTGGTCGATGCGGTAGCGGGCGGCGGTGTCGGCCAGGGCGCGTACGACGGGTTCGCCGCTGTGTCCGGTGCGCAGGCCGTCGTGCAGGCGCCGTTCCAACTCGGCCAGCCGGTACCGGCGTTCGTCCCGGCCCGCCGGCGACCCGAGGTCGTCCACGATGTCGTCCGCCCAGCGCGCGAAGCCGTACAGCGCGTGCACGGCGGGCCGGCGCTCCGCGGGCAGCAGCCGGGTGGCCAGGAAGTACGTCGTGCCGTGCCGGGCGTTGAGCCGCCGGCAGTGCGCGTACGCGGCACGCAGCGCGGGCTCGGTGATGCCCGCCGCGTCGAGCTCCCGGCCGGTCATGAGCGGGGGAGCGCGGCACGAGAACGCAGCACCGGGGTGCTCGCCCGGTGCGCCGGGCCGGGGGAGTGGCCGCCGGTGACGCGGGCCGCGGCCAGTTTCCCGGACAGCAGGACGGTGGGGATGCCCACGCCGGGAGTCGTACCGCACCCGGCGAGGACGGCGTTGCGGACCCCGCTGACGAGGTTGCGGGGCCGGAACGGCCCGGTCTGCGCGAGGGTGTGGGCCAGTGAGAACGGGCTGCCCGCGGCGTGCCCCCGCGCCGCCCAGTCAGCCGGGGTGACCAGGCACTCCGCCTCGATGGCCGCGCCGATACCGGCCAGTCCGCGGCGCTCCAGCTCCGCCAGCAGCCGGTCCCGGTACCGCGGCCCCAGCTCGGCCCAGGCATGCACCCCGGGCCCGACACGGGTGTTGGGGCAGGGCGCGAGGACGTAATGGAGGTGGCGGCCGGCGGGGGCCAGCGCCGGGTCGGTGGCGGTGGGCCGGGAGATCAGCAGCGAGGGATCGCTCATCAGCCGCCCGGTGGCGGTCAGCTCCCGGAAGGTGCGCCGCCAGGCATGCCCGAACGAGAGGGTGTGGTGGGCGAGTTGGGGCCAGGTGCGGTCGGTGCCGGCGTGCAGGACGACGGCCGAGGGCGCGTGCCGCAGCGGCACCGGGCGGCGCGGCCGGCGGCCCAGCAGCCGGTGCGCGGCCGGCAGGTCGCAGGTCAGCACGACGGCGTCGCAGGCGATCCGGGCGTCGGCGGTGCGGACGGCGGTGATCCGGTCCCCGGTCCGCTCCAGACCGGCCACCTCCTCCCCGTAGCGGAACTCCGCACCGGCGGCGGTGGCCGCGTCCGCCATCGCCCGCGGTACGGCGTGCATACCGCCCTGGGGGAAGTACACCCCCGCGACGGTGTCCATGTACGCGATCACCGCGTAGGCCGCCAGGGCCCGGGCCGGCGGCACCCCCACGTACAGTGCCTGGAAGGTGAAGATCCGCCGCAGCCGCTCATCGCGCAGGAAGCGGCCGATCCGGGCGTCCAGGCGGCCGAAGCCGCCGAGCGCCGCCAGCCGCGCCAGGTCCGGGTGGAGCAGCTGCCACGGCGAGTCGAAGTTGGTGTCGATGAAGCGCCGCATCTGCACCGCGTGGAGCCGGGTCAGCCAGGCACGCAGCCGGCGGTACCCCTCCGCCTCGCGCGGCCCGGCGAACCGCTCGACCTCCGCCGCCATCGCCGCCCCGTCGCTGTGCACGTCCAGCCGCGAACCGTCGGCGAACAGCGCCCGGTACGCCGGCGCCAGCGGGATCAGCCGCAGCCGGTCGGCCAGGCTCTCGCCAACCGCGGCGAACGCCTCCGCCAGCAGACCGGGCATGGTCAGCACGGTCGGCCCGGTGTCCATGAGGTAGCCGCCGCGGGCCGTCCGCCCGGCCCGGCCGCCGGGCACCGGGTCCCGTTCGACCACGGTGACCCGCCGCCCGGCGCCCAGCAGGTGCAGCGCCGCGGCGAGCCCGCTCAGCCCCGCGCCCACCACCACGACATGGTCGGTCGGCCCGTCCACAGTGCGCATCGTCGTGCTCCTTCGCCTGGCGCCGCGGGCGGTCCGCCGCGGTGGCCGCGGAGCCGGCGGCGCGCACCGCACGTCCCGCCCAGGGGACCACTCCGGAACGGGCCGGTGGCGGCAGCACGGCGGACGGCCACACGTTCGGCGGTGCGACCGGCCGCCGGACGGCGGTCCCCGGGCGCGGCCTGCCACCGGCGCGGTGGCGCGCGGGCCATGCTGGTGACCGCTCACGGAGCGACGCCCGCCTGTGCAGTACGGCGCCTGCCGCGGCCCGAGGAGGTACGAGTGCGCGACGCGCGGATCGCGGTCATCGGGGCCGGGGCCGCCGGCCTCTCCCTCGTCCGGCGCCTGGCCGCGCACGCCGACCCGCCCCCGGTGATCCTGCTCGACGCCCCGCCGGGCCCGCTGCGCCCGCCCGAACGGACCTGGTGCTTCTGGGAGGAGCCCGGGGGCGAGTTCGACGCCGTACTCACCACCTCGTGGTCCCGGCTGCGGGTGCGTTCCCGGGACGGCCGGGCAACCCTCGGCCGCCTGGCCCCGCTGCGCTACAAGATGCTCCGCTCCCCGGACTTCACCGCCCTGGTGGCCGCCGAACTGGCCAAGGCACCCACGGTCCGCCGGATCACGGCCACCGTCACCGAAGTCCGCGACACCCCCGGCGGAGCCCACCTCCACGCCCGCGCCACCGACGGCACCCCGCTCCACCTGCGCGCCCGCTGGGTCTTCGACTCCCGCCCGCTCCCCGCCCTCCCGCCCGCGCGCACCACTTTCCTCCAGCACTTCCGTGGCTGGTTCGTCCGCACCCGGGACCCGGCCTTCGACCCGGCGACCGCCGACCTCATGGACTTCCGCGTCCCCCAACCACCCCGCGGCCTGGCCTTCGGCTACGTCCTGCCGCTCGGCCCGCGCCAGGCACTCATCGAATACACCCAGTTCTCGCCCACCGCCCTCCCCTCCCAGGCATACGACGACGCGCTGCACCACTACGCCGAACGGATCCTGGGCCTGGGGGAGTTCACCCGCACCGGCACCGAAACCGGGGTGATCCCCATGACCGACGCGCCCCTGCACCGGCAGCGCGGCCACTCGGTGTTCCGCATCGGCACCGCCGGCGGCGCCACCCGCCCGTCCACCGGCTACACTTTCGCCGCCGTCCAGCGGCAGGCCCGCGCCATCGCCGCCGCCTGCGCCGCCGGCCGGCGCCCCGTACCGCCACCGTGCCACTCCCGGCGCGCCCGGACCATGGACGCCATCCTGCTCCGGGCCCTGGCCACCGGCCGGATCGACGGCCCGGACTTCTTCGCCGACCTCTTCCGCCACACCTCGACCCCGCGCCTGCTGCGCTTCCTGGACGGCCGCAGCCACCCCGCCGAAGACCTCGCCATCGGCCTGCGCACCCCCGTCCTCCCCATACTGCGCACCGCCGCCGAACTGCCGCTCCTGCGCCGCCGGACCCGCCCGGAGGCCCCCCGGTGACCCGCCGACCGCAGCCCCCGAACGCCCGCCGCGGCCGGGACCGCAGAGCGCAGATCATCCCGCCGCCGCCAGGCACCGCCCGCGTGACCGGCGCCCCGCCCTCCGCCGCGGTGATCGGCGGCGGTATCGCCGGCCTGGCCGCGGCCACCGCCCTCGCCGAACGCGGCGTCCGCGTCACCCTCTACGAACGCGCACCGCACCTGGGCGGCCGCGCCGGCGCGTTCCCGGTCGGCCTCCGCGACGGCACCACCGCCACCGTCACCCGCGGCTTCCACGCCTTCTTCCGCCAGTACTACAACCTCCGCGGCCTGCTGCGCCGGACCGACCCCGCCCTCAGCCGCCTCGTCCCCCTGCCCGACTACCCCCTGCGCCACCGCGACGGCCTGCACGACAGCTTCCGCCGCGTCCCCCGCACACCCCCCTGGAGCGCCCTCGGCTTCGCCGCCACCAGCCCCACCTTCCGCCCCCGCGACCTGCTACGGATGCGCCCCCTGGCGGCCGTCCCCCTCTTCGACGTCCAAGTCCCGTGCGTCTACGAGCAGTTGGATTCCGTATCCGCCCACGACTTCCTCGCCGCCCTCCGCTTCCCCCAGGCCGCCCGCCACCTCGCCTTCGAGGTCTTCTCCCGCAGCTTCTTCGCCGATCCCCGCCAACTGTCGGCCGCCGAAATGGCCATGATGTTCCACATCTACTTCCTGGGATCCAGCGAAGGACTCCTCTTCGACGTCCCCCGCGAGCCCTTCACCGACGCCCTGTGGAACCCCCTCGCCGACTACCTCCGGAGCCACGGCGCCACCCTCCACACGGCCACGGCCGTCACCGGCGTGACCCGGCCGCCCCAGGGCGGCTTCACCGTCTCCAGCACCCTCGGCGACCACCACCACGACGCCGCCGTCCTCGCCCTCGACACCGCCGGCCTGCGCGACCTCGTCGCCCGTTCGCCGCGCCTGGGCGACGATGCCTGGCGCGCCGGTATCGCCCGGCTCCGCACCGCCCCGCCGTTCCTCGTCACCCGCCTGTGGCTGGACCGGCCGGTGGCCGCCGACCGCCCCGGATTCCTCGGCACCAGCGGCTTCGGCGCCCTGGACAACGTCAGCGTCCTGGAACGCTGGGAAGGCCAGTCGGCCCGCTGGTCGGCCCGCACCGGCGGATCGGTCGTCGAACTGCACGCCTACGCCGTGGACCCGAACCGCGACCGCACCACCGTCCAGTCCCACCTGACCGACCAACTCCTCCAGATTTACCAGGAGTTGAGAGGCGCCACGATCCTCGACGCCGTCCACCAATGGCACGACGACTGCCCGCTCTTCGCGGCCGGCACCTACTCGGGCCGCCCCACCGTGCGAACCCCCGACCCGTACCTGGTCCTGGCCGGCGACCTGGTCCGCACCGACTTGCCGGTGGCCCTCATGGAACGCGCCGCGACCAGCGGCTTCCTGGCCGCCAACGCCCTGCTCGAACGCTGGGGCGTACGCGGCCAGCCCCTGTGGACCGTCCCCCGCCACGGCCGCTCACCCACCCTCCGCACCCTGGCCCGCGCCGCCGACCGCCTCACGCCTGGCGGGTACGGGTACGGATCGCCCCCGCCGCGGTGAGCAGGGCGATCGTTTCCGGATGGGGCCCGCCAACCGCCCAGTCAAGCGGCGCCCGACCGGTGCCTTGATCCTCCCGAAGGTTCGGATCGGCCCCGTGATCCAGCAACTCCCGCACCGCGTCCGCATGCCCCCAGCACGCGGCCGCACACAGGGGCGTGCCCTCCGTACCGTGCCCGCTCTCGGCATCCGGCGAGGCCCCGGCGTCGAGGAGCAGCCGCACGATCCCGGCCGCGCCCTGCACGGATGCCGCATACAGCGGCGTGGTGCCCTCCCCGTTCGCCCACTCCGGATCGGCCCCCGCCCGCAGCAGCGCCTGCACGCGAGGGGTGTCCTCCACCATGGCCGCCATGACGAGTCGCCCGGCCAGCTTCTTCCGCCGCCTCTGCTTCATGATCGCCGAGGCTGGCGAGGGGTCGGGCGGCCGTACCACTCATATCCATCTGCCGGCGACCGTTCCATCTGCCGGTCACCGTTCTCTCTGCCGGTCACCGTCTCCTCGCCGCGGCTCAGTGAATGATCCGGACGGCAGTGACGACGAGAACGGTCGAGCTGACGTAGTAGACGACGAACGCGCCGCCGACCGTGACCTCGCGGTAGTCACGGCCCCCGCGCTTGACCGAGGTCGAGCCGTGCCCGTACGGATCGTCGCCGAGCGTCTTGGCCATGGCCTGCTCGAACGCCGCGCGGGTCCGCGGCACCATCGCCTTCCGCGCGGCCTCGGCCGGGTCGGCGTACTGGATCCGGTACCGGCTCACGCCGCACCCGGGTGCCGCGCGTCGCCGTCCTGCGGAACGCAGCCGGTGAAGTCACCGTCGCGCAGCCGGGCCACGATCGCCTCGTCCTCGTTCTCGGCGGCGGCCGGCAGGGCCCACCGCGCCAGGACCCGGTGGAGATCCTGGGCCGGCGTCCGGCGGACCTCCGCGTCGAAAGCGGCGCGGTCCTTCTCGGGGAGCGCGGCGCGGATACCGTCCATCGTCGCCGGGACCTCCACCAGCTCCCCGTCGATCACGGTCTTCCACACCACCGCTGCGTACTCGCCCATGGCCAACCTCCTCGGCTACGGCCCACAAGCTACCGGGCGGGGGCCAGTCATGGCGACCGTCGCCGAGTACGGCCCGCGGCCAACCCGTCGACTCAGCTGTGCGTCCGCTGTTCCCGCACCTCAACGCCCCGTTCCGCCGGCGTGAGGGGCAGTGTCGTCAATCCTCCCGCACCTTCTCCACCACCGTGTCCTCCGGCTCCACCACCCGTCCGTCCGCCGCCCGGATCCGCAACGGGGGCAACGGGCGATTGGTCCGGCGGTCCAGCAGGCGGGAGTGGTCCTCGCCGGGGGTGAAGCACTGCTCCTCGCCCCACTGGCGCAGCGCGACGATCACCGGGAACAACGCGCGGCCCTTGTCCGTGAGGACGTACTCGCGGCGGGACCCGCCGTCCGGCGCGGGGACGGCGCGCAGCACCCCGGCCCCCTCCAGCGCGCGCAGCCGCGCCGCCAGGATGTTCTTGGCGATGCCGAGGCTGCGATGGAACTCCCCGAAGCGGCGGCTGCCGTCGAAGGCGTCCCGCACGATCAGCAGCGACCACCAGTCACCGATGGCGTTCACCGACCGGGCGACGGGACAGGGGTCGGCATCGAAACGGGTGCGAGCGACCACCCACGGCTCCTCTCCTCCAATTCCCCCGGGCATCTCCAGGAGTGGTTGCAACATGCTACCTCGCGCGACTACTGTCCCGACGGTAGCAAGTTGCAACCGACTGGAGGGAGTGCGCCATGGCGCTCCAATGCCCTGGTGAGGCCGCTGAGTTCGGTGAGGCCGCCGATTCCGGCGAAGCGGGGGTACGCACCGGGACGTCAGGACCCGCGCCCATGCCGGACGCCCACGCCTCACCCCACCCCTCACCCCCCGCCCGCCTCGTCCCCCTTCTCGCCCTCGCCTGCGGCAGCTCCGTCGCCACCGTCTACTTCTCCCAGCCCCTGCTGGTGACCCTCGGCGAGCGGTTCGCGATCGGCTCCGGACTGCTCGGCGCGATCGTCACCGTGACCCAACTCGGTTACGCGGTCGGCCTGTTGGCACTCGTACCGCTCGGCGACCTGCTCAACCACCGCCGGCTGGTCACCGGCCAGCTCGGACTCCTGGCCCTGGCCCTGCTGGCCGCCGGGCTGGCGCCGGGCGTGGCGGCCCTGCTCGGCGCGCTCGCCGTGGTCGGGCTGCTCGCCGTCGTCGCCCAGACCATGGTCGCCGCGGCGGCCGCCCTGACCCCACCCGCCCGGCGCGGCCGCGCGGTCGGAACGGTCACCGGCGGCATCGTCACCGGAATCCTGCTGGCCCGCGCCGCCGCCGGCGTCCTCGCCGACCTCGCCGGCTGGCGGGCGGTCTACCTGGTGTCCGCGGGCGCCACCGCCGTCCTCGCCGTACTGCTGCGCCGCGTCCTCCCCCCGGGCAAGCCGTCCGCCGGGGTGCCGCGGCCCTCGTACGGACGACTGGTGGCCTCCACCGTCACCCTGTTCGCCCGCCAACCGCTGCTGCGCGTCCGGGGCGCGCTCGCCCTCCTGGTGTTCGCGGCCTTCAGCACGCTGTGGAGCGGCGTGGCGCAGCCGCTCAGCAGTCCGCCGTGGTCGCTGTCGCACACCGCGATCGGCGCGTTCGGCCTCGCGGGCGCGGCCGGGGCCGTCGCCGCCGGAGTGGCCGGACGCTGGAACGACCGCGGTTACGCCCAGCGCACAACCGGCGCCGGCCTCGCCCTCCTCACGCTCTCCTGGATCCCCCTCGCCCTGACCGGGCAGTCGCTGTGGGCACTGGCGGCCGGCGCCGTCCTCCTGGACTTCGCCGTACAGGCCGTCCACGTCACCAACCAGACCCTGATCCACGCCGTCCGCCCCGACGCGGGCAGCAGGATCATCGGCGGCTACATGGTCTTCTACTCGGCCGGCAGCAGCCTAGGCGCCCTCGGCTCCTCCCTCGCCTACGCAACCGCCGGCTGGCCGGCCGTAACCGCCCTCGGCGCAACCTTCAGCCTCGCCGCCCTGCTCCTCTGGGCGACGACGCGCCACGCGGGGAACCCACCGCTAATGCACCAGCCGAACAAGGGCTGACGGGGCCGAGCAGTGGTTGACGGAGGGCTATGGGCGGGCCCAGCGAATCAACTTCCCCTCAGCCGCCGCTACTTGTGCTAACGTCGCTCTCTTCGCCGGTACGTCCGGACGGAGTCCCGTAAGGCGTCACGCCTCATGACCGACCCCCGCCAGCAGCTCCAGGATGCCTGGGACGCCTTGGATGCCGCCTTCGCGCCACTCGCCGAGTCGGCAGTCAGCCCCGTGGGCGGCTGCACCTTCTGCTACGCCGAATCCGATCTCGCAACGCTGACCGGCCCCGTAGCCGAGGTGGCGGAGGAGCTGATCCCCCGTGTCGCGCACGAGGTCCCCAGTCACTGGGACGACTTCCACGGTCTGTACCGCCGGCTGATGCCCCGGATCCTTCGCCGCCTTGTCGCGGACGATCTGGACCACAGTCTGGTGGCCTCCCGGCTGATCGCCGCCGACTGGCGAGCCTGGCCCGCTCCGGAGCGTTCGGCGCTGGAGGGGTTCTGGGTCGCCTGGTGGCGTTCCTTCCTGCACACGTACCCCGGCGTCGGCCACGTCACCGACGTACTGGAGATACTGTCGGCCACCGCAGGCGCCCCCGGCCCCTGGCTGGCGCTCTGGGCCGAAACCCGCACCGAGGCAGCGGACCAGCACCTCAACGACGCCATCAACGATTGGCTCATCGAGGACGAACTCGCCGATCTCCACTTCGGCTTCTACGGCGAGGTCCACGCCACCCCTGAACTCCTGCCCTGGCTTCTGCGGCTGGAGGCCAACCGCGTCGGGGCCGATCAGCTAGGGGAAATCGAGCGCATCGCGCAGGGCTGAGCGGTGGGGCGGGGTGCCGCCTGCGGAGGGCCGTTCGTGTCGTGGTCCGCGACTGGCTACGGGAGGTCCGAGCCGGTAGCCGTTGGCGGTACCTGCGGCCGGCCACGGCTCCGGCGAGGGCCACCAGCGCGGGCCGCGCGTTCCATCGTCGCAGTCCAGGGGCCCGTCCGGCGGATCCTGGGCGGCTCTAAACTGCCGGGAGGGCGGGGCCGAACGAGGTCCGTGCCCGCTCGCACCGGTTGTGATCGAAGGTCAGGAGGCTGCCGTGACGACTGCTGTCGTCAGCTTTTCGCTGTTCGCCCTGTTGGTGACGATGGCGCCGGGGCCGGACACGCTCCTGGTGCTGCGGAACTGCCTGCGCGGCGGTCGCTTCTCGGGCATCGCGACCGCGCTGGGTGCGGCGGCCGGCTCGCTCGCCTGGGCGGTGGCCGCGGCCGTCGGCCTGGCCGCAGTACTGCAACGGTGGGACGTGGCGTTCACCGCGATCCGCCTGGCGGGCGCCGCGTATCTGATCTTCCTCGGTGTGCAGAGTCTTTGGGCGTACCGCCGCGGCGCCGGGGGCCGACCGGAGGTTCCCGGGAAGCCGACCGGCCCCGTCCCAACCACTGGACGAGCCTTCCGCCAGGGAGTGCTGAGCTGCCTGCTCAACCCCAAGGTGGGCATCTTCTTCGTCGCCGTGGTCCCGCAGTTCCTGCCGAACGGACACTCGGCGCTGTCCGCGACCTTGGTGCTGGGCGTCATCGACGCGGCGATCGCCGCTCTCTGGCTGACGCTGGTGGCGGTGTTCGCAGCGCGGATGATGACCTGGCTGCGTCGCCCGCGAGTGAACACGGCCCTGGAGCGAACCGCCGCCGGCGTTCTGGTGGCCCTGGGTATTGGCACGGCCGCCGAGACGGTTTAGTTCCCCGTCGGGGTCTTCGACGGAGCGATCCACCGCTGGAACGCTGTGCGCAAGCCGGCCAGTTCTTCCCGGCCCGGGCGACGCGATTCCGATGCCCAGGCCACGTAGCAGTCGGGGCGGAGGAGCAGGACGGTGGGTGTGGGTGTGGGTGAGGGGGTGGATGTGGGTGCGGAGGCGGGTGTCTGGGGAGAGCCGGGAGTGGAAGTGGACGGCCGTGCGGTGACGATGTCGACGTGTTCGTGCTGGTCTGCCAAGGCATCGGCGGCCGAGGCGTCGTCGGTCAGGTCGAGGAGCAGCGGGCGCGCGGACCTGGTGAGTTCAGCGAGGCGCACGGTGCCGGTGGGAATGCGTACGTGCAACTCCGGGGCGAAGTGGCCGGTCAACGGGTGGGCGTCCGGAGCGCCCATGTCGTAGCGGACGTCGGCGCCCGCGAGGAGGTCGGCCAGGTGTTGCACGGTGTCCCGCTGGCCGAGGAGTTCGGTGAACAGCCGGCGGAGGGCGGTGACGTCGCTGCCCGGTGCCAGGAGTGCCGACTGGGCCTGGGCGTTCATGACCATCCGGTGGGCGGCCGGCCGGCGTTCGGTGTCGTAACTGTCGAGCAGACCGGCCGGTGCGGCGCCGCGTATCTCGGCGGCGAGCTTCCAGCCGAGGTTGACGGCGTCCTGGAGCCCGAGGTTGAGCCCCGGACCGCCGCCGGAAGCGTAGACGTGCGCGGCATCACCGACGAGGAAGATCCGGCCGTCCCGGAACCGTTCCGCGACGCGGGTGTTGCCACCGGTCAGCCGGCGCAGCACGTGCGGACCGTCCCCGGTGGGCGGCCCGATCGGCAGTTCGGCGCCGAGCACGCGGCGGATACTGGCCTGGAGTTCATCCAGGCTCATCGGCGCATCGGCCGGTGGCTGGTCCCACTCCAGGGTGCTGATCAGGGGCGGATGGCCAGGCAGCGGTGCGTAGGTGAACCCGCCCTGGTCGGTGCGGTGGGGCGCGAACGGCAGGACGGTGCCGAATCCGGGAACGTTCAAGGCGCCGGTGGCGGGGTCCACCCAGCTCTCGCCCGGGAGCGTGACGTGGGCCGAGCGGGTGGTCGTCCGGTCGTAGCTGACGCCGGGGAATCCGATCCCGGACAGCTTGCGGGTGGCGCTGTGCCCGCCGTCCGCGCCGACCACGTACCGTGCCTGGAGCTGGTACGGGCCGTTCGCGCCACTGGTGACGTCGAGGGTGACGGTGCCGTCCTCCTGCGCCAGGCCGACGAGTTCGTGGCCGCGCCTGATGTCCACGCCGAGTTCCGTCGCCCGCTCGGTCAGGACTTCCACGATGCGGTGTTGGGGTACCGGCAGGCCGTACACCGGGCTGTGCTCCAGCAGACCGAGATTCAGGCTCATCGCGGCGAACATGAAATACGCGGAGTTCGCCACGGGAGGCTCGGCACTGCCGCTCAGGCGCTCGTACAGTCCGCGGTGGTCGGCCAGCCGCACCACCTGCCCGAGCAGGCCGTTGGCTTTCGGCTCGTTGGCCGGCTCCGGAAGACGCTCCAGTACGGTCGAGCGGACGCCGGCCAGGCTCAGTTCGCAGGCGAGCATCAGTCCGTTCGGACCGCCTCCTACGATGACGACATCGCTGATCACGGGCATGTTCTCCTCCGTTGGCGGGGTGGGGTGGGGTGAAGTGCGCGGTGGAGCCGTGGAGCACGTAGCCGCCCGGGGGGGCTGACTGACTGGGCGGTCGGCCGGCTTGCTACGGGACCGGCAGTCCCCTGGCGAGCTGTTCGAACACCTCGGTCAGTACCGGCCCGAGAGGAGTCGGGGAGTCCGCGCGCAGACAGTGCTCGACGGCGACCGCGCTGCCGGCGCTGACCACCGCGGCGACCAGCTTCGGATACAGGTCGCGGGTCGCGTCCGTGCCGGTGCGTTCGGCGATCGCCTTGGCCAGTTCGTCCTGTGCGGCCGCGTTGGCCTTGACGACCTCGCCCTGCAGCGCCGGTTCGGCCAGCATCAGCCGAAGCCCGTCCTGCCAGCGCCGATCGTGCGCCGATCCGCCGCCCGCCGCGGCTGCCGCATCTCCCGCTGCGAACTGGGACTGCACGGCGTGGACGATCGAGTCCCACAACGGCTCGGCGTCCGGACGGTCGCGCAACTCGTCCGCGATCCGCAGCATGCGCTCCAGGTGACCGGCGGCGATGGCCTCCGCCTTGCTGGAGAAGTAGTTGCGGAACGTTCGCACGGACACGTTCGCCGCGGCCGCGATGTCCTCGACCGTCACGTTGTCCCAACCACGTTGGATGCACAGGCCGATCGTGGCCTGACTGAGCGCGACCCGCGTCGCCCTCTTCTTGCGCTCGCGCAACCCGAGTGGGGCGTCGTCTTCGTGTGGCATGCGGGCAGCTTAGCAATTCTTGCCGATCCGGCAAGTTTTCCGAGTAGGCAAATTTATGAGGAGGGGGAGGGAGGAGGCGGCGAGGGCGCGCCACCACGCACGCCAGGTCCTTCCTTCCTGCCTGTCTTTCCTCCCTCCCGCAGATCGTTTCTCGACGTGGGGTGAGTCGTTGAACGGTCTGGAGTTGTCCGAAGCAGACGGGCTTCGGACAGGAAGAGAAGGAGCGCGACTGTGCGCCGAATGAGTGCCTTGCTGGTTGCGGCCGCCGCCATCGGTGGCGTGATGACGGGGGCGGCTGCCGCCCATGCCGCGGACAAGCCCCCGTTCCCGTACGCCGACTGCATCCACGCCGCCGTGAAGCAGAAGGGGGAGTCGCCGAAGTACGCCCGGTGGCACTGCAACCTGCTGGTGCAGAAGGGCTGGGTGAAGAAGCCGGGGACGTGACGTAGCCGGTCTTGCGGTAGGCGTGCCCGAGGATCCTGCCCGAGTCGCACGCCCACTGACGTAGCGTCAGGTGGGTTGCGTTCGGGATGGGCGCCTCGGGCACGCCTGCGTGTGAGGGGAGGGGTCCGGGTCTCCGTGACGGTGGTCGAGAGCGACCGAGTGATTCGGCGGCCAAGTAGGGAGGTAGCGTGGTGGGTTGCGCAGCTTCCGCGCTGTGGCGACTGCTGTGGCGACCGCTGCGCCGACCGTCCTGCCCGGCGTGCTGAACGAACGAACCCGGAGGTCCAGGCATGATCGATCCCACGGCGCAGGTCCGCGTGGCCAGGCCCTCGCGGGACCTTGCCGCGGCCGAGCACTTCTACGTCGCGGGCCTTGGGCTCGATGTGCTGTGGCGGGGCACCAAGCGGGCCCCGGGCGAACACGATCTGCTGATGGTCGGCCGTCCCGGCGCGGCCTGGCACCTCGAACTGACCCGGGACCCCGACGGCCCGCGGGAGCCCACCCCGACCGCGGACGACCTGTTCGTCATCTATCTGGGGTCCCCGGTGGACGAAGCCATGGTGGACCGCCTGGTTTCCGCAGGCGGGACCCGGGTCCCCGCACACAACCCCTACTGGGACGAACACGGGGTGACCGTCGCTGACCCGGACGGATACCGACTGGTGCTGTGTTCGCGCAGTTGGGGATAGGAGACGGAATACCGCAGGCAGTGCCGCGCCTTACCTGACCATGAGTGAGATTCTTGTGACGGGTGCGACGGGCAACGTCGGCCGAGTGGTTGTGGAAGAGCTCGTAGCGGCCGGTGCCGCCCCCGTGCGCGCCGTGGTGCGTCGGCCCGAAGCGGCTGGGCTGCCGGGTGAGGTCCGGGTGTTCGGCGGGGACCTGTCCCGGCCGGAGTCGTTGGAGGCGGCCCTGAAGGGCAGCGATACGGTCTTCCTGGTGTGGCCGTTCCTGACGGCCGAGGGGGCGCCCGCCGTATTGGAGGCGATAGCGCGGCAGGCCCGCCGCGTCGTCTACCTCTCGTCATCGGGGGTGGATGATGCCGCCGGCCGGCAGACCGATCCCATCAACCAGCTCCACGCCGATATGGAGCGCCTGATTGCCGCCTCCGGCCTGGGATGGACGGTCCTGCGGGCCAACACCATCGCGTCCAACGCGCGGGGCTGGGCGGAACAGATCCGCGCTACGGACGCGGTCCGCGGGCCGGACATCGCGGCCACGGCCGTGGTGCACGAACGCGATATCGCCGCCGTGGCGCGCCGCGTGCTGACGGAGGACGGGCATGAGGGCGCGACGTACGTGCTGACGGGCCCCGAGGTGCTGAGCCGGGCCGAACAGGTACGGGCGATCGGCGAGGCGATCGGCCGCCCGGTGCGCTTCGAGAGCGTACCGGTGGCGGTCGCGCGGCAGCGGATGCTTGCCGACGGACGACCGCCCGTCTTGGTGGAAGCCCTGCTGGCCAGTGCCGAAAGCCGGTCCCGATCGGACGTCGTCACGTCCACGGTGGAAGGGCTCACCGGGGCGCCGGCGCGCTCATTCCGCACGTGGGCCGAGGAGCACGCCGACATATTCCGCTGAGGCGGTGGGGCCTCACACCTCCTGGTTGTTGTTGCGGTCGGGAGCCTGCCTTGGACTGACGCGGGCCAGGGTGCCGATTTCCAGGGCCGTCCACAGGGCGCCGTCCGGGCCGAGGGCGATACCGTGCGGTTCGGAGCCAGGCGTGGGCAGGTCGTACACATCGATGGCGCCCTGGGGCGTGATGCGGCCGACGCGATTGGCGCCCCACTCCGTGAACCACGGGGTGCCGTTTCCGTCAACCGTGATGGCGTGCGGCCGGGCCGAGCGATCGGGCAGCGGGAATTCGGTGATCTCGCCTTCGGCGGTGATGCGGCCGACCTGTCCGGCGGCGATTTCCACGAACCAGAGGTCGCCGTCCCGGCCCGCGGTGATTCCCACCGGTGCGGCGGCCTCGGTCGGCAGCGGGTGGACGGAAATCTTTCCGTCCATGCCGATCCGCCCTATCGCATTGGCCTGGTTCAGGGTGAACCACATCCCGCCGTCACCGCCCGCGGTGATCGCGGAGGGGAACGCGCCACTGACCGGCAGCGGGAACTCGGTGATATCTCCGGCAGGGGTGATACGGCCGATGCGGTCGGCGGCTGTCTCGGTGAACCACAATGCGCCGTCCGGACCCGGAGCGATACCGAACGGACCGCAGGCGGGGGTCGGCAGCGCGAATTCGTCGACCGAGCCGTCGACGGAAATCCGTCCGATCCGGTGGGCGCGGTATTCGGTGAACCACAGCGCCCCGTCCGGACCCGGGACAATGATGGTCGGCCCGCTGGACGGATCGAGTGGGAAACCGGTCGGTACGCCGCCGGGCACCAGCCGGCCGATCCGGCCGCTGTGCACCAACGTGAACCACAGCGCACCGTCCGGCCCGGTCGTGACGGCGTACGGGCCGCTGTCACGGTCGGCCACGGCGAATTCCTCGATGGTGAGGGATATCGGAGACAAGGGTGTCCTCCTCATGGGGGTGGTGATGGGGTGAGCGAGGGTGGGGCTTTCGGACCGGTCAGATTTCTGTGTCATCCGTGAGGAGAAACGCCGGTGGCGCCTGCTTCCACTCAGGTACGTTCAGCGCGTTGAGCGCCGCGACGATGCGCTTTTCCTCGTAGAGGAAGTGTGTCTCCATCAAAGCCGTCAGGCTGTCCACCTCGCGGCGGACCGCGGTGGGGTCGCTTTCCCGGTCCAGCTCGCGGATCAGCGCGTTGAGCCGTTGCAGGGATTCCTCGACCAGCTCGTGGTCGCGGCGCAACTCGACGAGTACGGGGCGCAGTTCGGGGAATTGCTCGGCGACCGCGGGGAACGCCGCATTGTCCTCGCCTGAGTGGTGCCGGTTCAGTGCGGAGCAAAAGGTCAGGCAGTGGGTCCGCAGTTCGCGGAGTCGCGCGCCGCCGGTGAGATAGGCGTCGATGCCTTCACGTAGCGTGGCGAGCTCCTCGCGAAGCCAGAGGTGTACTTGGATCAGTTGGTTGCCGAACGCCGCCAGGCGCTCGTGGGATGTCACCAAGGATGTGTCCCGTTGGTTCGGCGCCTCCATGCCCTCGGCGGTCTCTTTGCCGGGCGCACTGCGACGCTGAGTAAGGTCTTACCAATGGGGAAAATGATCTGTCAATCGCGTATGGGTAGGGCGGGGTGCCGGGGAGAGCCGGCGGATCGGCACGGGGCCGGATTGTTCCGCGTCTTTCCGCGGCCCGTACGCTCAGCCGAGGATGAGCGGAAGGGTAGCGGCGAGAGGGCCAAGTTTCGCTTTTTCCCAGTCAGTTGGTCTGCGGCGTCCGGTGCCGATCAGTAGTGCGTCCTGATCGGAGAACGAAGGGGGAAACGCGGCGCCCGCGATCTTTTCCAGGGACGCGCGTGACGCCGCGAGGGTCTCGGCGGGCGGCCTGGCGAGCGACGGCAGATGGGCGATCAGGTCCAGGTGGTGCAGGGTCCATTCGAGGATGTAGGCGGACAGGTAGTCGGCGACGGTGAGTACCTTGTCGTTGGTGCTGACGCGGGTGGCGGGGTTGGCGAGTCGGGCGGCGCGGCCGGCCGCGGAACCGACGTCGTCCAGATGGAACTTGAGCCATCGCGGTTCGCCGTAGGCGGCTGCCAGTCGGGGGATCAGCGCGTCGAGCGGGTCCTCGCCGGCCGGGGGTGCGGCGAGGAGTTCCCAGTAGGTGATCGCGTCCGCGGTCGGCTCGGCTTCGGTGGGCGTGGCGAGCGTGATCAGGACGTCCTGGGCGTCGATGACCAGGTGGCACACCAGGTCGCGCACGAGCCAGCCGGCGCAGCCCGACGGCCGCTCGAAGTCTTCGTCCGGAGTCTCGGCGACGGCCGCGCGCAACGCCGTCCAGGAGCGTGAGAAGAGGTCCACGCGCGGCACGGTAATACCGGGCCGGAAGGACGGACAAGCGTATTCGGGGCGCGGGGTGGGGGTGCGCGCGGAGGCCGAGGGGGTTCCGATGCAGGCGGCTCCGCGAATGCCCATCGGGGGCTACCGCTCCCCGTTACAGTCGAGCGCATGTCACTGTCGATCCGAGAACGAGAGTTGTTTCTGGCCGAGCCGCATGTCGGTGCCTTGTCGGTGGTCGAACGGCCGGACCGGGCACCGCTGACGGTTCCCATCTGGTACCACTACACTCCCGGCGGCGAACTGTGGGTGCGTACGGGGCCTGATTCCCGGAAGGCCCGGGCGATCCGCTCCGCCGGGCGGTTCAGCATGATGGTGCAGCGTACCGAGCCGACCGTGCGCTACGTATCGGTCGAGGGGCCGGTGACCAGGACGGAGCCGGACAGCCGGGAACGTGCCTGGGAGATGGCCGCCCGGTACCTCCCGGAGGAAAAGGTCGCCGACTTCGTCGAGTACGACCGGACCCATCTGGGTGAGCACGTGCTCTTCTACCTGCGGCCGGAAAACTGGCTGTCTCTGGACATGGGGGCCTTTTAGCCGGGCCGGTACCCGGCGTAGGGGCCTGCTGAGCGCGCCGGGAGCCCGCCGTCCGCGCTGACCGCACAGGTGGGCGAGGTGGTCACTCGACGGTGAGTTTCCGGTGCCTCCTTCCCGGGTGGGCGGGATCCTGGGGGCGGCTGGAATGGTCCCAGGGTTGGAACCCCCGGCCGCAAGGGGCGGGCGTACGGCGGTAAGGGCCGGACGGCCGGGAAGGGCGGCGGTGCGGGATTGCCGGCGCCGGGTGACTGGGTTGCGGGTGGGGGAGTTGCGGATGGCCCGGGAAGAGGGACGTCGGGGCGGGCTGGATGGGCAGGCTGTGCTGCTGGTGGCCGGATTGGCCGATCTGGCGGTGAGTACGGTGGGCTCGGCTCTGGGGACGGTGCGCCAGCTGTTGCGCCGTTCGGATGCGGCGGAACTGGCGGCGGAGGCCGAGCGGGACCTGATGGCGCGCGGCCGCCTGGTGCTGGACCGGTACGCCGCGGTCCCGCCGGCGCACCTGGAAATCCTTGCCCGTCACGCGCTGGCGCGGCGGGCCGCCGACGATGCCTGAGCGCTGGGAGCCGGCCGCGTTCAAGGCCCGTGTCGATGCGGTGCTGTCCGAGTTCGTTGCGCGGGAAGCCGACGAGTTCGTGGCCATCGATCCCGAACTGGCGCCGGTGGCCCAGCAGTTGGAGGTGGCGGTCGCGGACGGCAAGCGGCTGCGGGCGGCCTTCTGCTACTGGGGGTGGCGGGCGGCGCGGCAGCCGGACAGCGACGCGCTGGTCCGGTCGGCGGCCGCGATGGAATTGGTGCACGCCGCCGCGGTGGTGCACGACGACCTCATCGACGACAGCCCGCTGCGGCACGGCCGGCCCACCGCGCATCGTGCCTTGCGCGGGGCCGTACGCCGCCGTCCGCGTGCGGTGACCTCCGCCCGGTCGCTGGCGATGCTGGTCGGGGATCTGCTGATGGCGATGGCCGGGCAGATGTTCGCCACCAGCGGTCTGCCGGCCGCGTATCTGGCCCGGGCGCGCCCGCTGTGGTCGGTGCTGGCCCGGGAGCTGATCGCGGGGGAGTGCCTGGAGATCCTGCGTACCGGAAGCGATCCGGACACCGCGGAGTCGCTGCAGGTCATCCGGTACAAGACCGCCAAGTACACCGTCGAACAACCCCTGTTGATCGGCGGCGCCCTGGCGGGAGCCGGCGAGCGGCTGCGGGAGGGCTACTCGGCGTACGGGCTGCCGCTGGGCGAGGCGTTCCAGTTGCGGGACGACCTGCTCGGCCTGTTCGGCGACCCGGAACACACCGGCAAGGCCAACGCCGACGATGTGCGCGGCCGCCGGCCCACGACCCTGCTGGCGGAGACGTGGCGGATGGCCGGCGAGGACGACCGGGAGCGCCTTCGGGAGCTGCTGGGCCGGCGCCACCCGGGGGAGGACGGCGGCCTGACCGCGGTACGGGAGGTGATGCGGCGGTTGCGGGCGCCCGAGCGTATCGAGGCCATGATCAGCGCCCGGGTGGAGGAAGCCCTCGCCGCCCTGCACGAGTTGGACGTGCCCGCGCACGCCGCCGAGGCCCTGACGGCGTTGGCGCACTCGGCGACGCTGCGACTGTCGTAACGGGACATCGACGGTGCGCGCATCCCTGACCGACCACGCGCGCCGCCCCCGGCCACACGACACCCGCCCCCAGACACCCGCCCCCCACGAAACGCCCACCGCACAGCAATCGCCCCACGGAGACCCCATGGCACACCCGCACCCACACCCAGACCCCGCACGGAACGCCCCCCGGCAGAAGGAGTCCCCGCAATCGGCCAACGTCTTGCGCCACGCCGGAGACGAGCTCGCCGACACCACCGTCGCCACGCTCTTCGAACGCGGGGAGGTGGGCAAGTTCAACGCCCTGATGCGCTACGTCTCCACCGCGGGCGCTCCGCTTCCGGACGGGCTCCCGGACGTGGCCCGCGCCTACCTGGAGGCCACCAGCGCGCCACCTGCCTGGGTCGACTGGGCGGAGATGGAGAAAGCCCGGCTGTTCTTCATCGACAACAATGTGCACATCTCCACCGCCCTGTCGTTCGCCGCCATGCCCGCCTGCTACCTCGTGCCCCATGTGGCGAAGCTGCTGGCGGCCACGCACGGGCTGAAGTACCCGTCGAAACGGATGGCGGAGACCGGGCAGTTCACCGTCTACCTGATGCAGCCGGACGCGTTCGAGGCCGGTGGGCGCTTCCTGCCCGCCGCCCAGAAGGTGCGCCTGCTGCACGCCGCCATCCGGCATCACCTCGTCCGCGAGGGCCGGTGGGACACCGCGGCCCTGGGCACGCCGATCTGCCAGGAGGACATGATCGGCGGGCAGATGTTCTTCTCGCTGCTGGTGCTGGACAGTCTGCACCGCCTCGGCATCCATATGTCGGTGGAGGGCGCGGAGGCGTACTACTACGCCTGGCGTGTGGTCGGTGCCCTGCTCGGCGTGGACCAGGAGGCGGTCCCCACGTGCCTGGACGAGGCCCGGCGCTTCCTCGACCGGTACCTGGTCCGGTACATGGGCCCCTCCGCGGCAGGCGCGCACCTGACCCGGCAGCTCATCGACCTCTACGAGCAGGTCGTGCCCGGCACCTTCTTCGATCCGATCGTCTCCGCGCTCATCCGCTACCTCATCGGCGACACCTGCGCCGACTGGCTCCAGGTGCCCCGAACCAGCTGGGGACACCGCCGTCAAGGCCGCGCCCCACCTGCTCGGCGTACTGGAAACCATCGAGGACCGGTCACCGCTCGGTGCCTGGGCGCTGGACCGCCTGGGACACCTCACCACGCTCTTCGAACTCTCCTCCCTGACCCGCGGACGCGTCATGCACTACGCGATTCCGGAAGAGCTCAAGAAGGACTACGGCGTCGCCGGGACGCCCCGGACCCGGCGATGGGCCCCGCCGGCCGCGACCGTTTCGTAGCGCGAGTCGGGCCGGTACCCCGAGCGCAAGTACCGTGCGAAGTACGGGCGTTGGCCCCCCGCTGCCGTGCGTCCGTGCGGTATGGCAGGGTGGCGGGCATGCGTGGAATGCGGGGGATATCCAAGACGGCTGGTGCGGGCGTACTGCTGCTGGGTGTGGCGGCCGCGGTGGTGGCCGGGGTGCATGACGAGCGCCGGGCGCTGGCCAGGGAAGAAGGCGGTGCCTGGGCGGCGTCGTACTACCCGAAAGTGCGGGCCGAGATCGCCGCCGAGGAGCGGCAGCGGCGTGCGGAACAGCAGTCGGCGTGGGAGGAGCAGCGCCGGCGCGCCGACTGCCGCACGCGGCTGCAGCAGGTGATCTGCATGCCCGCCGGCCAGGCACCGAAGCTGGTCGTCCGGGCGTACGCCCTGCCCTCGTGCGACCGGATGGCGCGACGGAAGCATCCGGGCTGGTACCAGGAGGACTGGCGGCGCGGGTGCGAGGAGCGCAGGCGGAGCGGCTCTCGGACAAGCAGGTGAGCGGTGGGGTCGGCGCCGTGTTCCGGCAGCACCGCGAGCCGGGCCGGCGCCTGTCCCTGTACCCATGCCTGTGCCTGGCGGAGCCCGCCGCCGGTGGGCGCGAACCCAACGAGCGGCAGCGGCTCCGCCTCCGGCAGGCGCGGGCGGTCAGCTCAGCGTCTTCACCGCTGCCGCGTCGTACGGCTTGAGCTCGTCGAAGCGGTTGCCGAGGACCTTGGCCGCCCACTCCGGGTCCTGGAGCAGGGCCCGGCCGACGGCGACCAGCTCGAACTCGTCGCGCTCCAGGCGGTCGAGGAGGTTGTCGATGCTCCGGACCGGCGAACCCTCGCCCCGGAAGGCGTTGACGAAATCCCCGTCCAGGCCGACCGAGCCGACGGTGATGGCGGTCTTGCCGGTGAGCTTCTTGGTCCAGCCCGCGAGGTTGAGGTCCGAGCCGTCGAATTCGGGGAGCCAGTAGCGGCGGGTGGAGGCGTGGAAGGCGTCCACGCCGGCCTCGGCGAGCGGCGTCAGGATCGCTTCCAGTTCGTTCGGGGTCTCGGCGAGCCTGGCGTCGTAGACCTCCTGCTTCCACTGGGAGTAGCGGAAGATCACCGGGAAGCCGGGGGAGACGGCCGCGCGGACGGCGGCCACGAGCTCGGCCGCGAACTTCGTGCGGGCCACGGGGTCGCCACCGTAGGCGTCGGTGCGGCGGTTCGTGCCGGACCACAGGAACTGGTCGATGAGGTAGCCGTGGGCGCCGTGGAGTTCGACGCCGTCGAAGCCGATGCGTTCGGCGTCCGCGGCGGCGGTGGCGAAGGCGGCGATGACGTCGTCCAGATCGCGCCGGGTCATTGCCTTGCCGCGGCCCTCGGTGCCGTCGACGCGGAGACCGGAGGGGCCGATGGCGGGGGCGTCGGGGAAGGGCGGGTCGCCCTGCTCGCGCACCATGCCGATGTGCCACAGCTGCGGCACGATCGTGCCGCCCGCCGCGTGCACGGCGTCGGCGACCTTCGCCCAGCCCGCCAGCTGCTCCTCGCCGTGGAACCGCGGCACCCGGTCACTCTGCCCGGCCGACTCATGGCCGACGTACGTCCCCTCGGTGACGATCAGGCCGACACCGGCGCCGGCGCGGCGGGCGTAGTACGACAGCACGTCGTCGCCCGGGACGCCGCCCGGGGAGAACATGCGGGTCATGGGCGCCATCACGATGCGGTTCGGCACGGTCAGGCCGTTCAGCGCGACGGGCCGGGACAGTATCCCGGCCGCGCGGGAGGCGGTGGAGGCGGCGTCGGTCACGGGGGCTCCTCGTAGGTACCAGGCGGTGGGGTGCGTACGCACGGGTGGTGGGTAACCCACCCGGCGCCGGACGCACTGGATGGCGTATGCACCGATTCTGCGTAGGCGCCAACCGCCCCGGTCGCCATGGCATTCCTCCCGCTCGGCGAACGGTGTTGTGATCCTGGCCACGCGCGGCGGTGCCCCGACACGTTCCCGCAGGTCAGCTGACGCGCCGGGGCGGTGCCGCCGCCCGGGCGACGCGCTCGCGCTCCGCTGCCTGGTGTGCGGCGGCGGCGCGCTCGGCGGCCTCGCGCCGGTCGTACGCGGCGCGGGCGGCGGCGATGGCGTTCTGGTGCTCCTCGGTCCAGACGACCAGGGCGCGGATGGTGCTGTGCAGGGTCGCGCCCATCGGCGTCAGCTCGTAGTCGACGCGCGGCGGGACGGTCGGGTGGACCGTGCGGCTGACCAGTCCGTCGCGTTCGAGGTGCCGCAGGGTGCGGGTCAGCATCCGCTGACTGACGCCGTCGATCGCCCGCCGCAGCTCGGTGAACCGCAGGCTCTGCCGGTCCAGCAGGGCGATCACCAGGAGCGACCACTTGTCGGCGATGCGGTCCAGGATCTGCCGCACCTCGCAGTCGGCGCGCTGGTCCCACTGCAGAACATCGTCGTCGGGGCCGGTATCCCCGCAGTAACCAAGGGACTTGAAAGTGCCGTCTTCCATGGTCACGGATGGTGCCTGACGATGCTCTCGGTTACAAGAGGGAACTCACAGGCACTTGGGGAACTGCCCCGAACGCCGGTTCCCGTGCGAGAGGTTGGACCGATGCCGAATACCGTGACCGGGTCTGCCGGGGGGAGCGCCCGCCTGACGGGGCGCTCGTGGGGTGTACTGCTGGTGCTGTGCGGGGCGATCTTCCTTGAGGGGATCGATGTGGCGATGCTGAATGTGGCGCTGCCGTCGATCCGCGCCGATCTGGGGTTGTCGACCGGGATGCTCAGCGGGGTCGTCAGCGCCTACGTGCTGGGGTACGGCGGATTCATGCTGCTGGGCGGACGCGCCGCCGACCTGCTGGGACACCGCCGGATGTTCGTGCTCTGGCTGGTGGTGTTCCTGGCCTTCTCCGGACTGGGAGGGTTCGCCGCCGGCGGGTGGATGCTGCTGGTCGCCCGGTTCGTGACGGGTGTCGCGGCGGCTTTCATGGCGCCTGCGGGACTGGCGCTGGTGACGTCCAACTTCCCGGAGGGGCCGGTGCGGACGAAGGCCCTGGGCGTGTACGCGGGGACCGCGGCGGGCGGCTTCTCACTCGGCCTGGTCGCCGGCGGGCTGCTGACCTCGCTCGGCTGGCGGTGGGTGTTCTTCGCACCGGTCGTCCTGTCGGCGCTGATCCTGGTGGCGGCGCTGGCTCTGCTGCGCGAAGGGGCCGCCACCGGTACCGATACCGCTCCCGATACCGCTCCCGATACCGCTCCCAATACCGCTCCCGCCACAGGCACCGACGCGGACACCGCCGTTCCTGGCACGGTTGGGGAGCGGCCCCGGGGCGGCTTCGACCTGGCCGGGGCGCTGTCCCTCACCGCGGCGATGCTGCTGCTGGTGTACGGGGTGGTCCGGCTGGAGCACCCCGGCGACGGCCCCGGTCTGACCGGCGCGGTGTTCGCCGCCGGCCTGGCGCTGCTGGGGGTGTTCGCCGCGGTGGAACGACGGTCCGCCGCGCCGCTGGTCCGACTGGGAATCCTGCGCTCCGCACCGCTGGTACGCGTCAACGCGGCCGCGCTGCTGTTCCTGGCCGCCTTCGCCGGCTTCCAGTTCCTGGCCACGCTGTACTTCCAGGAAGTGCGGGGATGGAGCACCCTGCAGACCGGCCTGGCCATGCTGGTGATCGGCATCGACACCGTCCTCGCGCCCGTCCTGACGCCGCGCCTGGTCAACCGGTTCGGCAACGTCCGGGTACTGTTCGGCGGCCTGGTGCTCGCGGCGGCCGCGTACGCCCTGTTCCTCCCGGTCGGGAAGGACTGGACGTACGCGGCGATGCTCCCCGCGCTGCTGCTCCTGGGGCTCGCCTTCTCCCTGGCGTACGGCCCCATGACCATGGCCGCCACCGAAGGCGTCGCGGAGGACGAGCACGGCCTGGCGGGCGGACTGCTCTACACCTCGCTCCAGTTCGGCGCGGCGCTCGGCCTGTCGGCCGTCACCGCCGTCAACGTCGGCGCCGGCACGGGACTTACGGCCCTGCGCAGCGCGCTGCTCGTCCCGGTCGCGGCCGCGGCGCTCGGCGCCCTCGTCCTCGCGTTCGGCCTCCGCGCCCCCACCGGCCGGAACGTCACGCCGCCGACCGCGTCCGCCGCCGCCGAGGCCCCGGCTGAGGCCCCCGCTGAGTCCGCCGCGACCGCCGCCTGAGCGGTACTGCGCGGACGCGGGACGCGGGACGCGGGACGCGGGACGTGGAGACGTGGAGACGGGGAGACGCTGGGACGGAACCACCTTCTCGTATTGGACCCCAGGCAGAACGCGGTGAGCATCGACGCCGTCGCCTCGTGGGCCGAGGACGCGGACACCAAGCGGCATGTCTGGGACCTGTATCGGCGGACGAGCCCCAAGGGCGCCGGCTACGACCTGGGGAACTTCTGGCGCGGCGGGCCCACCGATCCCGGACTGGGCGTCCTCCGGCTGGAACCCTGGCGCGTCCAGGTGATCCGAGGCACCGACCTGCGCCGCACCATATGGCGCGCCGCCGGCCAACGCTGACGGGACGAAGCCCGCCGCCCCTTCGCTGAGCGGAGCGCACACGCGTGCAGCGGCCGGATGCCTGGGAGCCGCACCTCACAAGCGGCGACCGCAGCCCTGTAGGACGTTACGGCACAGCAGAGACCCGCTGTGCCGTAACGTCGTTCCGTCCAGGGCGACTCGGCATCAACGGAGGGCATCATGACGACTTGAAGAGCACCGGCCGATCGGCCGCACTGGCGCAGGGTCGGCACCTGGGCCACGGTCGCTGACGGAGGCCGAAGGGCCTGCGCCGCCTGCGGAACGCCCGTCCGCTCGTACCAGTACCGCCGCTATCCACCCGAATCGTCCATGTACGAACGATGCGTGGGGTTCGCCTGGTGTTCCGGCTGCCGGATCTACTCGGGAAATATGGTCCACATCCCCCGGAAGCGAATTCTCGACGACGCCCTGGCATCTCTCCCCACCCGGCAACGCGAACGGCTCGTCCGCTCGGAACAGATCTGATCGATTTCCTGGACCGCCGGGCCCGAAAAGCAGAAGCCGGGTAGCGGCCACAGCCACAGCCATAGCCACAGCCCGAGCATCGAGGCATTCCCGTTATGCCAACGGCCGACCGGGCCGTACCCCCGAGTCTAGGATCACCGCATGACTACCGATGCCCCGCTTGCCCGCGACTCGTTCCGTCGCCTCAAGCCGATCAGCACCCCCAAGCAGATGCCTCACGTTCCGGACCGCGTCTGGAGCGAGAGGGAATGGGAGCGGATCCAGCAGGGGTATCACGCACAGGACATGGACGAGAAGTGGAACGCCTTCGTGGAGGGTGACGTCCTTTTCCTGCACCGGAGTTGGACCGGACGCGGTGTCTACGAAGCGAGCTTCGCTCCGATAGCCGGCGGCGGGAGGAAAATCGTGTCGGCTGTGGTGGAGGCCGATACGCGGCATTATCGGAGCCCGGGCGATGAGCACGACCAGCTGATGCTCGAACTCGTCATCAGCGCCATCGTCCTCGGCGAGCCCGCCACCGAGCTCCGGGCCGCCCTGCGGGACCTGACGGCTCGGCTCTCCGGGAAGAACGACGCTCCCGCGGGCGCGTTGGAACACAGCGTCGTGGGATTGCGTTCGGCATCGCCTCGTCAGGCATCAGACACTGACCCGAACAGCGACCGAACCGCATAACCACCGCCACCCGTTTCTCAGCCGGCCGGCGACGTATCCGTGCGGTGGGCGACGAGATGGAGCAAGGAGGCGACCCGGCGATAGGGGTCGGTGCTCCCCGCACGGTCCTCGGCGTCGAGGAGGGCGTTGAGGGTCTCCTCGTCGGGCACTGGTGCGTTCGCGTCGGCCGTGTCGGTGAATATGCGGACGCCGTACCACTGGTCAAGGTGGATGTGGCGCTGGGCCAGTGCGGAGGTGAGGGGCTCCAGGTGGTCGGCGCGGGCTCTGAGGCCGAGGCGGTTGAGATAGGTGTCGCTGTCGAATGCGTGGGTGGCGCTGGACCAGTCGCCGAGCAGTCCGGGGCGCATCGCCAGGGCGTCGCCGTTGCGTACGAGCAGGGACAGCAGCCCACCGGTCGCCATGACGTGGGCGATGGCGTCCAGGAGCGGTTCGGGTGACGGGAAGTACATCAAGACGCCGTGGCAGAGGACCACGTCGAAACCGGCGGGCTCGAAGAGTCTGGTGAGGTCTTCGGCGCTGCCGTGAAGGAGCTGGACGCGATCGCGGACGGTCTCGGGCTCGTCGGCCAGGGCGGTGCGGAAGTCACCGAGCAACTGGGGCGAGGAATCCAGTCCCGTCACGTGGTGACCGCGGCGGGCCAGCAGGAGTGCCTGGGTGCCTTGGCCGCAGCCGATGTCGAGGACTCTGCGGGGTGGGGAGTCGGGGAGGTGGCTGAGGAGTTGGCGGCGGACCAACTCCTGCCGCACGACCTGGCGGAGTGTGCCCAGGCGGGACCGCCATCGCTCCTCGCCTGCCGAAAAGCCGGTGTTCATGGTGCTCCCCTCTGCCGGACGTGGAGGCGGAGCCTAACGGAGGCTGCCCGGAGCCGATAACGCCTTGCACCGGCCCCGTGCTCGTCCCCTCAGCCCGCCCGTACGGAATCGAGCAGGGTCACGCACCGGTCGAGAAGATCGACCAGGGTTGCCCGTTCCTCGTCGGTGAACTCGGCGGCCAGCGCGCGTTCGACCGGGACCGCGCGGGCATCGGCCTGAGCCACGACGGCGCGGCCCTCGTCGGTGAGGCGGATTTCCAGGACGTTCTTGTGCCACTCGTGCGGGGTGCGCGTGATGAGGCCGCGCTCCTGGAGGTTTTTGAGCACCGTGTTCATGGTGGGGGGCGTCACGCCGCACGCCCGCGCCAGCGCGGCGGCCGAGATGCCGGGGCGCTCGGCGCTGTGGAGCAGGGCCGCGTACTGCGGAACCGTGAGGCCGGCCGGCTTCAGCGCCGCGGTCTTGGCGCCGTTGAGGGCCTGCTCGGCGCGCTTGATGGAGGATCCGAGGCGCTCGGACACGGGCATGGACGTCATCCCCGCATCGTATCGGCCGTATAGGAGGGAAGACCTCGATTGGGGATGAGTGTGCGCATGCTAGTTAGAGGTTTGCTGATGATTAGTGCTCTAATGTAAGTTCGTGGGTATCCAATCGCCTGGGGGCATCCGCAGGCGTGATGAACGGGGGAGGACCCACCCATGTCCCAAGCGCTTACTCGTCGGACGCTGGCTTCGGCCGCCCTGGCCCTGGCGGCCGTCGTCGTACTGCCGGCCGCGACCGCCGGCGCCCGGCCGCTGGACGTACCGCCGGCCAGGCACACCGCCGCCCGGCAGGAAGTCCGCGCCCAGGTCCGTACCGCCTTCGATCTGCCTGGCGACCGCGTCTATCCGGAAGGCATCGCCGCCGACCCGCGCACCGGCGACCTCTACATCGGCTCCTACGAGACCGGCGCCGTCTACCGCGCGGTGCCTGGGCATCCCGCGGCCCGGATCTTCCTGCCGTCCGGCGCCGACGGGCGCACCACAGCCAACGGCCTGAAGGTCGACCGCGCCGGCCGGCTGTGGGTCATCGACTCGACCACCGGCGTCGCCGTCTACGACCTGCGCGATCGCAGGCTCATCGCCCGCTTCGACGTGCGGGGACGTGCCACGCGGTTCGTCAATGACCTGGCGTTCACCCCGGACGGCAGCGCCTACCTGACCGACAGCTACCGCGGCGTCGTCTACCGCGTCACACCCGCCCAGCTGGCCCGGGCCGCCGCGCACGGCGGGCGCGCCGAGCTGACCGCGGCCTACGACCTGACCGGTGTGCTCCCGCCGGTCCCGGCCGGCATCGTCACGCTCAACGGCATCGTGGCGGACCCCTCCGGACGCTATCTGCTCACCGTCGACATGACCGCCGGCACGCTGTACCGGGTCGAGGTGGCCACCGGATCGATACGCCAAGTCGCCCTGGCGGGTGGGGACATGGAGCACGGTGACGGTCTGGAGATGCGGGGGCGCACCCTCTGGGTCGTCCACAATGCGACCAACGCCATCAGCCGGTGGGAGGTTGGCGATGGCGGCCGGTCCGCCCGCAGGGAGCGGGTGATCACCGACCCGGCGCTCCAGGTCCCGACCACGATGGTGCACAGCGGTGGGCGGCTGCTCGTCGTCCGCTCCCAGTTCGACAAGGGCGGCCCGATGGGGCAGGGGACGCCGCAGCCGTTCACGGTGGCGGAGGTGGACGGCATCTGAGGGGGGTGGGGGCTGGGGTCGGGGGTGTCGGAGGGGTGGACGCCGCCCGGCCCTCGGCCCTGGCCCCGGCTCGTCGTCCGGCCGTGTTCCGTAGCGAGATACCGTGGGGAGGAGGTGTCCCGTACGCGAGGAAGGTGGCTGATGGTGGCGGCGGCGGAAGTGGGGGCGAGTGATCTGGTCGAGGTGTTCAAGGCCCTGGGCAACCCCGCGCGTTTGCAGATCATGCAGTGGCTGAGGGAGCCCGACCGGTACTTCAGCGCGTACGAGCCGATCGCGGACCGCCGGTCGGTCGGTGTCTGCGTCACGCACATCCAGGGCAAGTCAGGGCTCGCGCAGTCAACGGTCTCCAGCTATATGAGCACGCTCGAACGGGCCGGTCTGGTGCGTTCCACCCGGGTCGGCAAGTGGACCCACTACCGCCGGGACGAGGAGCGGCTGGCGGAGGTGGCGCGGGCGATGGCCGCGAGCGTCTGACGGGCGGCGTCCCGCGTCCGTCGTTCGGCGTCCGGCGGGCATTTCATTGACACATCGCAATACGTCGATATGATTTCCTCATGTCGACCTTCGATGCTGCTCCCACCGCCCTGATCGTCCACGCTCACCCCGAGTCCCAGTCCTTCAGCACCGCCCAAATGACCACCGCTGCCCAGGCGTTGCGCGACGCCGGCTACCGGGTCGATGTGATCGACCTCTACTCCGACGCCTGGGCGCCGGTCCTCGGCCGGGAGGAATTCGCGCCGGTGGAAGGCCACTTCAAGCCGCAGGCCGAACAGCGGCGCGCGGTCAAGGACGGGACGCTCGACGCGACCGTCAGGGACCACCTCGACCGGCTGCTCGCCGCGGATCTGCTCGTGCTGTCGTTCCCGCTGTGGTGGTTCTCGGTGCCCGCCATTCTCAAGGGCTGGGTGGACCGCGTCTTCGTGATGGGCGGGGTCTTCGGCGGGGAGTACGGCCTGTTCGGCGAGGCGGCGCTCGCCGGGAAGCGGGCGATGCTGCTGTTCACGACCGGCGGGCCCAGTGAGGCGTTCCGGCCCGGCGGCGCCCTCGGCTCGATGGACGATTTCCTGTTCCACATCCACCGCGGCATGTTGGAATTCGTCGGCTACCAGGTCCTCGCGCCCGTCATCACCTACGGGCCGGCGCATATGACCGACCAGGAACGGGCGGCGGCGCTGGAGACCGTCCGGGAGTCCGTCGCGCTCGCCGCGGTGGACGCGCTGCCGGCCGTGCGGTGACCCCGCGGGGCGGCAGGGGCGGGAGCAGGGCCCGGCGCACCCCAACGTGCCGCCGCCCCCTCCCGCAACCGCCCCAACCCCCCACCGCCCAGGGAACCTTCGTACGGCGTTTCGCGTCCACCTCGGCAGGTGTGACCGATACGGAGGAACCCCTCATGAAGAACACGAACGTCCTGATCTCCGGCGCCAGTATCGCCGGCCCGGCCCTGGCCTACTGGCTGAGCCGCTACGGGTTCCACGTCACCGTGGTGGAGCGGGCCCCCGAACTGCGCGCCGGCGGCCAGGCGATCGATGTTCGGGGGCCGGCCCTCGAAGTCGCCGAGCGCATGGGCATCCTGTCCCAGGTCCGCGAGCTGGCCACCGGCCTGCGCGGGGCGTCGGTCGTCGACGCGTCCGGCAAGGAGCTGTACCGCAGCACCGAGCACACCTTCACCGGCGGGCAGATCGACAACCCCGACGTCGAGATCATGCGCGACGACCTGTGCCGCATCATCCACCAGGCCATCGACGGCACGGTGGAATACCTGTTCAACGACTCCATCACCTCCCTCACCCAGGACGACCGGGAGGTCCACGTCACCTTCGAGCGCAGCGCACCGCGCACGTTCGATCTCGTCGTGGGCGCCGACGGCCTGCATTCCACCGTCCGCAAGCTCGCCTTCGGCCCGGAGTCCGACTACATCCACCACCTCGGCAGCTACATCGGCCTGTTCACCGCCCCCAACTTCCTCGACCTGGACTACTGGCAGACGTTCCATCAGAGCGGTGAGCTGGGCGGCATCATCATGAGCGCCCGGAACAACAAGGAATGCCGGGTGTTCCTGGGCTTCGAGCAGGAGGAGCCGCTGGAGTACGACTACCGCGACGTGGACGCGCAGAAGCGCCTGATCGCCGCGCGGTTCGCCGACGCGGGATGGGAATTCCCGCGCGCCCTGAAGTACATGTGGGACGCGCCCGACTTCCACTTCGACTCCATGAGCCAGATCCGGATGGACTCCTGGTCGCGCGGGCGCGTGGTACTGCTCGGCGACGCCGGTTACTGCGGTTCCCCGATGACCGGCCAGGGCACGAGCCTGGCGCTGATCGGCGCGTACGTCCTGGCGGGCGAACTCAAGGCCGCGGGCGGCGATCACCGCGCGGCGTTCGCCGCCTACGAGGAAGAACTGCGGGACCACGTCCGCGGCACCCAGCAGTTCGCCCTGGACAACAAGGCACGCCGGGAGGAGGCGATGGCCGCCGTCGCCAACCAGGACGAGACGGAGGCGGCTGAGACCTTCGACGCCGGCGGCGACATGCGGGAGTTCTACGAGTTCATCAACTCCTTTGTACTGAAGGGCTATTGATCCCCCTCCGCGGCCACGACCGGTCGGCGGGCGGCGGCCCGCCGGCCCACCCCGTGGCGGCCACCACCTCCCGCGCGCGGTGGCGTCGGACGCGGTGAGCAGGACCCGTACGATTCCCACCCCCGGCCCCATGGCCCGCTCGAACATGCCGGCCGTCTCCGGCAGCACGCTCATGGTGTTGGTGTAGATCGGGTGGTGTCTGATCCATGGCGCTAGCCTGCCAGGCAGCGCCGGCCGCACGCGATCTGTTATCGGTCTGTCCCTGTGCCGCCGGAAGCGGGCGTCCTGGCAGTCGCCCGCGTCGCTCCTCGCGCGTCCGCCCACCGGCCCGGAGGGGTCCGCGGGCGGCGCGTGGGGCGCCAGGTGGACACGAGTGCGGCGGCGAGCAGCAGTTCGGCGAGGTCGCCGCCGTAGTACATGAGCGCGGCGCCGCCCTGGATCTGCTCCGGGGGCGCCGGTACGCCGAGGAAGAGCCCGGCGTAGATCATCTGCGACACCGTGGCGTGCGCGGCGACCGCGACGCCCAGGACGACCAGCCGCGCGGGCACGCCGGGCCGGGCGGGCGCCGGGTCCGGCCCGGCGATCACCCACGCGAACAGGCAGCCGGAGAGGAGGAAGTGGAGGTGGAGGAGCGGGTGGCCGAGCGGGTGGCCGGTCACGGTGGGGTAGAGGGGGGTGAGGTAGAGCAGCGGGAGGGTTCCGACGCTGAGCAGGAGGGCGACGGCTGGGCGGGCGAACGCGCGCACGCAGCGGCCGCGCAGCAGGCGGGCCAGGCGCCGGGCGTGCCGTACGGGCAGGGTGCGCAGGAGCAGGGTGACGGGCGCGCCCAGCACCAGGGCGAGCGGGGCGTACATGCCGATCAGCAGGTGCTGGAGCATATGGCCGCGGAAGTCGGCGTGGGAGAGGGAGGCGACCGGCGGTAGCAGGGCCGCGCCCAGCAGCGCCAGACCGCACAGGAACGAGGCGGTCCGCCAGCGGCTCCAGTCCGCGGCCGGGTTGCGGTGACGGGCGAGGGCGGCGCCCAGGACGTAGAGCGCGCCCGCGGCCAGCAAGGCACCGGCGAGGGGCATCACGCCGGGCGGCGGTCCGGTGCCTGTGGTGTGGTGGGCCAGGGCGTGCGGCGGGATCATGCCGAGGCGGGGCCGGCCGGCGCCGTACCGGCCGCGGAATCCGGGTCGAACGGGCGGCCGCGGCGTTGGAGCAGCCAGCCGACGAGGACGAACAGCACGCCCAGCAGCAGGAAACCGGCGTCCCACCACACCTGCTGGGCGCCGGCGCGTACGTGGTGGATGCCGAGGATCTGGTGGTCCAGCAACCCTTCGACGAGGTTGAAGACGCCCCACCCGGCCACCACCCACCCCCACAGCACCGCGGAGGTCCACACCCGGCGCCGGTGGCAGGTCACCCTGGCGTACAGGATCGCCAGGCCCAGCAGGACGGAGAGCCAGCAGACGGCGTGGAAGACGCCGTCCCAGACGGTGTTCATCTTCAGGCCGTCGACGGTGGTGGCCGGGTAGAACTTCACCCCGATGCGGTCCTGGTCGGTGCTGGTCAGCATGTGGTGCCACTGGAGGACCTGGTGCAGCAGGATGCCGTCGACGAATCCGCCCAGTCCGACGCCCAGCAGGAGGCCGGGAAGCCGGAGACTTCCGGGCCGTTCGGTGAGGGGCGGCGGGCCGGTCACGGGTGGCGGGCCGCCGGTGGTACCAGCCATCGCAGGGCTCCCTTCGCGGTCGGCCCGGTCTGTCACGCCAGCGCAGGTGCCCGTGCCCTGCGCGGCCCATGCCAGTCATGCACGGACCGGCCGCCGCCGCCATCCGGGCACGTCCGAACGGCTTGCGCACCCGGACAGGCTTTACCGAACGGTCAGCCGGCGGCGCGCCGTCCTGTCGTAACGTCGCAGCATTCACCGATTGCGAGTGCGGGCGGGTGCCTGGGCGGGGTTGTTTCCTTCCCCGGCGGCTGAGCCCGGGAGGAGGCATGCCTTGAAGGTTGTTGAGACAGCCGGTGTTGTCGATGTGCGGGGGACGGCCGCTGGGCTGCCGGATGCCTGGAGTTCGCACCTGCTCGGTCGGGTCGGGGGCGCCGGGGTGAAGGTGCTGCGGATGGACGGGCGGGCCGGTGAGCCGGAGTCGCACGACACGGCGGAGGCGCTGCTCGTACTGGACGGCACGCTGCGACTGGCCGTCGAGGACACCGAGGTCGAGGTGCGCGCGGGGGAGCTGTATGTGGTCGCGGCGGGCGTGCGCCACGCGGTGCGTCCCGGCAGCCGGGGCACGCTCGTCATCATCGAGCAGCTGCCGCCCCCGCCCGGTCCCGGCCATTGAGGGGCGGGCGATGCGCTCGGGCGGAGGGGCCGCGGCCTGACTCCCAAGGCGGTATCGGGAGTTGATCGCGGCGCCGGCGCGAGTCGTACCACCGCTGATGGGGTTAGATGTATAGGGCACTGTCACTGATGAGGCAGGCACCCCAACCCGATACGGAGCGTTTCTCTTTGACTGTCACCACACTCACCAGGCGCGTGGCCGCCGTCGCCGGCGGCGCCCTGCTCGCGCTCTCCCCGCTGACCGCCCAGGCAGCGACTCCCGACCGGCCGGCGCCGGCGGTCGCCGCCAAGGGGGCCACGCTCGTGGACGACTCCAGCGGCCGGACGCTCTTCGGCAAGGACGCGGACACCGCCCGTCCGATCGCCAGCACGGCGAAGATCATGGCCGCGTCCGTCGTGCTCGACACCCCGAACGTCGACCTGGAGCGCCAGGTCCCCGTGCAGCAGGCGTACCGGGACTACGTCACCGAGCACGGCTCCAGCACCGCGGACCTCCAGACCGGCGACAAGGTCACCGTCCGCCAGCTGCTGTACGCGACGCTCCTGCCCTCCGGCGCGGACGCCGCGTACGCCCTGGCCGACACCTTCGGCAGCGGCGCCAACCGCACCGAACGCACCGCGTCGTTCGTCTCGAAGATGAACGCGAAGGCCGGTGAACTCCACTTGTCCCACACGGAGTTCGACTCCTTCGACGGCGCGGGGTCGGACTCCAGCACGCCCACCGAACTGGCGAAGCTGGCCCGGTACGCCATGCAGAACGACACCTTCCGCACCGTCGTCAAGACCAAGCAGTACAAGGGTGAGGCGCCGGCCGCCAACGGCCGCACCCGCTACTACACCTGGAACAACACCAACCAGCTGCTCGGCTCCTACGAGGGTGCCATCGGCATCAAGACCGGGACCACCACCCCGGCCGGCGACTGCCTGGTCTTCGCGGCCACCCGCGGCGGCAAGACGCTCGTCGGCACCGTGCTGAACAGCACCGACCGGTACGGGGACGCGACGAAGCTGCTGGACTACGGGTTCGGGGCGGACGCCGCGCCGTCCGGCTCTTCCAGGTAAGCCGGCCGCCCCGCGCCCCTACCGCGCCAGCGGCGCGGACTCGTCCCCGTCCGCGAGGACGATGTGCACGGTGTCCGAGGGGGTGCGGGGGCTTGACGTCAGGGAGTCGGCCCCGTCAGGTCCGTGGCGTCGGATGGTGCGGCGGCACGGCCAGGATCGGGCGGTAGGCGGCGGCGTCGGCGGGCTCGCCGACCTGGCGGCCCTCGGCCTCGACCCAGGCGTGCGCGCTGAACGGCGGCGTCCGCACGCCGGTGCACCAGGTCGGCCAGACGCCCCGCATACGGCACAACAAGGCCGTGGCCAGGGACCGTTGGAGGCAGTACGTGCCCGCGCACAGGGTGCTGACGGCGGTGACGTCGCGGCGGGCGCGCAGCGCCTCGTGGTACGTGGCCGCGCGGGCGCCGTGCCGCAGCAGGTTGAGGAGGGCGCCGAGGCGTTTGGGGGTGAGGCGGGCGAGGAGGCGGGCGGCGCCGACGGCCAGGTGTGCCTGGCAGCGGCGCCGGAACGGCATCGGGCCGCGCTGGGCGTCGAGGATCTGGCTCATGCCGCGGTCCGCTCCTCCACCAGGCGGGCCCGGGTCAGCCGGTCGAGCAGGTCGCGGATGTCCCGGGCGGCCTGTTCGGCGGTGACGGGGCGGGTGCCGGCGAGTTGTCCGGCGAGGCGGGGGTGGTCGACGCCACGCAGCAGCGCCCGCAGGATGAGGGCGCCGGTGGTGTTGAGCTGCCAGTAGCGGCCGCGGCGGATGTCGAGCAGGACCATACCGTCCTCGGTGTCGCAGGCGGTCACATCACGGCACAGGGTCACGGTCACGGGGATGCTCCTCGAGGTAGTCCGGAACGGGATGGGTCTCGACGTCCCGCAGCCAGGCTTCGGCGGCCAGCGCCGCTTCCACCGCCGGGCCGCAGGCGGCCGGCAGCGTGCCGGGGCTCAGCCAGGCACGGCGCAGCGCGCCCCGGTCGGCCAGGCCGGCGGCGGCCAGGCGCGAGGAGTCCGCCCAGGCGGCGAGCACCGGCTGCTGCGCCTTCATCCCGGCGTGCCACTCGGCGGACGCGTCGCCCTTCGTCGTACGGTCCAGCAGCGGGTCCGGCACGATGCCGCGCATCGCCGCGGCCAGCAGCGGCTTGTAGCTCCACGGGCTCAGCGCCTCGTGCGGACGCACGCGCAGGCACGCCTCCAGGACCGCGTCGTCGCAGAACGGCATCTCCAGGTCCATCCCGTACTGCTCGTAGGTGACGGCGACCCGTCCGGCCTGCTGTGCCTGGTAGATCCAGCGGTGCGGTCCGCGGGCGGCCGCCAGCGGGGGGACGTCCGCGGCGGCCTGGCGCAGGAGGTCCGCGGTGGCCTGCCGGGCGTACTCGGTGGCCCAAGGGCTCGGCGTCATCGACGGGCCCCAGCCCAGGTCGGGTGCGGCGGCCGGCGTCCGCCCGCGGGCCAGGAGCGCTGCCTGGCCCGCGAGCCAGGCACCGTGCCCCCGGCGGTCGGCCAGGCAGCGCGCCGTGGCGCCGCGGGGCCAGCGCTGCAGGGCGGCGAACGCGGCGAGCCGGCGGACGGCCGCCGCCGGCCGGTGGCGTACGAGGTCGTGCAGATGGCATTCCGGCGGCAGGACGACATGGTCCCCGCCCTGTCCGCACAGCCGCCGCTCCGCGCCGTGCTCGCGCAGCACCGCGCGGATGCGCCGCTGCTGGGCCAGGTCCCGCCGCTTGAGCGCCGGCTCGTCGTCCGGCTCGCCGCCGTCCGCCAGGCCCGTCAGATACGGTTCCAGCTCCGCGATGGGGAACGACAGGCACGTGGTGCCCCGCGGCAGGGCCGCCGCCGCGGACCGGGCGTACCCGGCGTCCTCATTGGCCGCGTCGCTCAACTCCAGGGTGGTGGTGACGAGTTGGGCGCCGGTCTCGGCGGCCAGGAAGCACAATGAGGTGGAATCCATCCCCCCGGACAGGTCCGCGCCCCACACCTGCCCCGGACGCACCCGCGCGGCCACCGCCTCCCGGAGTGCCTGGCGCAGCCCGGCCGCTCCCTCGGCCAGCGGCAGGTCCTGCGGCGGCGCCTGCCACCACCGGCGTTCGTCCGCGCGGCCGGAGCGGTCGAGGTGGACGGCGTGCTCCGGCGGCACCGCGCGCACGCCTTCGAAGACCGCCGCCCGGTCCAGCGGGAAGGGGGTCGACTCCAGGCAGGTGATGCGGGCGGCCAGCTGCGCCATGTCCACCCCGGCGCCCGTCAGCCACGCCAGGGTCCGGGCGCGGTCGGCGACGACGGCCACTCCGTCCACCGAGGCGCGGTACAGCCGCCGCGCTCCCGCGGCGGCGCCCCGGGCGTGGACCACTCCCCGTACGGACGCCAGCAGGGTGAAGCATCCCGCCGTGCCCCGCACGGCGTCCTCCGCCTGGGCCGCCGTGCTCAACTTGTCGGCCCGCAGCAGGAGTTCGGCGGCGCTCGTCCGGCAGGTGCCGAGCAGGGCCAGGCGGACCGGTCCGGTCCGGACGATCCGGGCCTGGCTCTCCTCCCAGCAGCCGAGCAGCCAGGGGCGGCCGGACTCGTGCCGTACGACATGGCAGGCCGCATGGCGCAACCGTCGGAATGCGGCGAGCGCCGCGTCGCAGTCCGGAAGGACCGCGAACCAGCGCTCACCGCACAGGGGTGTCACCACCACTTGTGGCCGAAGCCGGCCCAGCCGTCCCAGTGGTGGCCGCGGAATCCCTCGGTCTTCTCGGTGAACCCGCCGGCCTCCTCCAGCACCGGCGGCTCGTAGACCTCGACCTGCTCGATGTCCCTCTCCTCGCGCACAGTTCCTCCCCTCTTTCGGTGACTCTTCATGACTCTGTGCGAAATCGGGATGCCCGCGCGACAATGCGACACACGGCAATTAACTCGTGTGAGTTAAATAATGGGAAGATATGAAGGGGGATTCGCGCCAGGTGTGCTTATTCATTCTTCCCCGCCCGGGGAAAGGTGACCGCAATTCCCCGATTCCGGAACGGAGGAGGAAAACGGCCCGCACGGTTCTCACGGGTTCGCACGGTTCTCATCGGAATGCGCCAGGTCGAGGGCGATGTCGGTGATCATGTCCTCCTGGCCGCCGACCAGCGCGCGCCGGCCGACCTCGACCAAGACCGCGCGGGTGTCCAGGCCATGGCGTGCGGCGGCGGCCTCGGCGTGCCGCAGAAAGCTGGAATACACGCCGGCGTACCCGAGGGTGAGGGTTTCCCGGTCCACGCGGACGGGACGGTCCTGGAGCGGGCGGACGAGGTCGTCGGCGGCGTCCATCAGCGGAAAGAGAGCGCAGCCGTGCCGCCAGCCCATCAGATCGGCGACGGCGATGAACGCCTCCAGCGGGCAGTTTCCGGCCCCGGCCCCCTGCCCGGCCAGCGAGGCGTCCACGCGCAGCGCGCCGCTTTCCACCGCGACCACCGAATTCGCCACGCCCAGACCGAGATTGTGATGGGCGTGCACACCGATTTCCGTGGCCGGATCGAGCACGTCCCGGTAGGCGCGGACCCGGTCCCGTACGCCGTCCATGGTGAGCCGGCCGCCGGAGTCGGTGACGTAGACGCAGTGCGCGCCGTAGGACTCCATGAGCCGGGCCTGCCGGGCCAGTTCGGCGGGCCCGGCCATATGGGACATCATCAGGAAACCGGCGACGTCCATGCCCAGCTCGCGGGCGGCGGCGATGTGCTGGGCGGCGACATCGGCCTCGGTGCAGTGGGTGGCGACCCGCACCGAGCGGACGCCGAGCGCGTGGGCGCGCCGGAGGTCGCGGACGGTGCCGATGCCGGGGAGGAGCAGGGTGGTGGGGACGGCGCGGCCAAGGCTGCCGGCGACCGCCTCGATCCACTCCCAGTCGGTGTGGGCGCCGATGCCGTAGGTGATGCTGGAGCCGGACAGGCCGTCGCCGTGGGCGACTTCGACGGCCGCGACACCGGCCGCGTCCAGGGCCGCGGCGATGGTGCGGGCCTGGTCGGTGGTGTAGCGGTGGCGGACGGCGTGCATACCGTCCCGCAGGGTGACGTCCTGGAGGTACAGGGCCGGGGTGGCGGTCATCGGGCAGCGGCCTCCTGGGGGAGCGGTCGGGCCAGGCGTTCGGCGGTGCGCAGGGCGGCCGAGGTCATGATGTCGAGGTTGCCGGCGTACGCGGGCAAGTAGTGCGCGGCGCCCGCCACTTCGAGGAAGGTGGACACCTGCGTGAGAGGGCCCGCGCCGGCCGGCGCCAGGCGCCGCAGCGGATCGTCCGCGCGGACCGGCTGGAACTGGACGCGCTGATTGAGGCGGTAGCCGGGCACGTACTCCCGGACCCGTTCCGCCATGGTGTGGACGGCCGCGGTGACGGCGGCCTCGTCGCAGTCACCGACCAGGCAGTGCACGGTGTCCCGCATGATGAGCGGGGGTTCGGCGGGGTTGAGGACGATCACCGCCTTGCCGCGGGCCGCGCCGCCGACCCGCTCGAGGGCGCGGGCGGTGGTCTCGGTGAACTCGTCGATGTTGGCGCGGGTGCCCGGCCCGGCGGAGCGGGAGGCGATGGACGCCACGATCTCCGCGTAGTGCACCGGCGTCACCGAGGACACGGCGGCGACGACGGGGATGGTCGCCTGGCCGCCGCAGGTGACCATGTTGACGTTGGGCGCGTCCAGGTGCGCGCCGAGGTTCACCGGCGGGACGACGTATGGGCCGAGCGCCGCCGGGGTGAGGTCCACGACCCGGCGGCCGTGCCGGCGCAGCACGGCGTCGTGGTGGTGGTGGGCGCGCGCCGAGGTGGCGTCGAAGACGAGCTCCACCTCGGCGAATTCGTCCATGGCCAGCAGCCCGTCGATGCCCCCGGCCGTGGTGGCGATGCCCAGCCGGCGGGCGCGGGCCAGGCCGTCGGAGTCCGGGTCGATCCCGGCCAGCACGGCCGTCTCCAGCCGGTCCGACAACCGCCGGATCTTGATCAGCAGATCGGTTCCGATGTTGCCGGATCCGATGACGGCGACCTTCGTCGTACTCATCGCGGTGCCTCCGTGGAGTCGTGGCGCGGGGCGTCCAGGCCGAAGAACCGCAGCGCGTTGCCGCCGAGGACCAGGGCGCGTTCGGCCGGGGTGAGGTGGCTGTCGCGGACGAGGGCGCCGTGCCGCTCCTCGCCCAGCGGGAACGGGTAGTCCGTGCCCAGCATGATCCGCTCCGGGCCCATCACCTCGACCAGGAGCCGGAAGGCCCGCGGGTCGAACACGGCAGAGTCCAGGTGGAAGCGGTCGAGGTAGGCGGACGGCGGCCGTGGGGAGTCGGCGCGCACCAGATCGCGGCGGTGCCAGGCGTTGTCGGCCCGGCCGAGCAGGTACGGGAAGCTGCCGCCGCCGTGCGCGAAGCACAGCCGCAGGCTCTCCGGGAGCTGCTCGAAGGCGCCCGACAGGCACAGGCCGAGGAGGGTCAGCTGGGTCTCGGCCGCCATGCCGACGAGCCAGGGCAGCATGTAGCGGGGCATCCGCTCGGGGGCGAGCATGTCCCAGGGGTGGACGAACACCGGCGCGTTCTCGTGGGCGCAGTGCGCCAGGAACTCGCGGATCGGGCCGTCGTCCAGGCCTCGGTCGCCCACGTGGTTGCCCAGATGCACCCCGGCGTGGCCCGCGGCCATCGCCCGGCTCACCTCCGCGCACGCCAACTCCGTATCCTGCAACGGGACTTGGCACAGCGGGACGAGCCGGTCCGGGGCGTGCGCGCACAGCTGAAGCACCCGGTCGTTGACCAGCTCGCACCACTGCGTGGCGCGCCCGGGGTCGGCGGCGTAACCGAACATCAGCGGGGTCGAGGACACCACCTGGATGTCGACACCCTGGCGGTCCATCTGCCGCAGGCGCGGTTCGGGGTCCCACAACTCCTGGCCCACCGGCCGGTACGCGGTGGTCCCGCTCATCATCATCCCGGCGCCGCCGCCGTCCTCCCGCAGCCACGGGCCGTCCTCGGGGTGCAGGATGCGGGACTCGGCGCGCGAGACGCGGGGGAAGACATGGGCGTGGACGTCGACGACGGTCACGGGTACTCCGTTCGTTCCGCGGGGCGGGGTGCGGCGGTCACCGGGCGCCGCCGGTCTGCCGGGTCACCGGGCGCAGGTCGTCCGGCCATTCCTTGCCGGGGTGCACGGCACCGCAGTGCCCGCAGGCGCGGGCCGCGGCGTCGCCGTGGAAGGCGGCGAAGACCGGCGGCAGGTCCGTGACGATCGAGGACAGGCGCACCTCGGCGCGGTGCACCAGGCGGTGGCAGCGCACGCAGTACCACTCGAACGCGTCCCGCTCACCTACCGGCCGGGCGGGCTCCACGACCAGGCCGATACTGCCGGGCTCCGGGCGCTGCGGCGAGTGCCGGACGTGCGCGGGCAGCAGCAGCACCTCGCCCTCGCGGATCGGGATGTCGGTGGGCGGCGCGCCCTCCTCCTCCATCACCCGCAGCACCATGTCGCCCTTGAGCTGGTGGAAGAACTCCTCCACCGGGTCGTCGTGGAAGTCGGTGCGCTGGTTGGGGCCGCCGACGACGGTCACCATCAGCTCGCCGTCCTCCCAGACCTGGACGTTGCCGACCGGGGGCCTCAGCAGGTCCTGGTGGTCGCTGATCCACCGCTGGAAGTTGAACGGTTTGAGGGTCTTCTTGGACACCATGGCTCTCACTCCTCGTGCGCGGGCCGGGGCAGATACGCCACACAGGCGATCTCGATCAGCAGGTGCGGATGGGGGAGTTGGTGGACGGCGACGGTCGTCCGGGCGGGGCCGTGCTCGTCGAAGTGCTCGGCGTAGACCTCGTTGTAGCCGCCGAAGTCGTTCATGTTCACCAGGTACGCCGTGACGTTGACGACGTCGGCGAGGCTGCCGCCGGCGGCGGCGAGCACCGTGCCGATATTGGCGAGGACCGCGCGGGTCTGGGCGCGGATGTCCAGGCGGGTGGTGCCCAGTTCGTCCACCTCGACGCCCTCGAAGGTGTTGTCGGGGCGGCGCGAGCTGGTACCGGAGACGTAGACGAAGTCGCCCGCCCGCCGCAGGTGCGGGAAGCGGCCCCGGGGGCGGGCCTGGCCGGCCACGGTCAGCGCGGTGCGGTCCGGTGCGGTCATCAGCGCTCTCCCTTCGCGGCGGGCGCGGCCCGTCCGGTGGTGACCTCGACGCGGCCGAGGGCGCCGGCCGTGACGCGCAGATGGCGGCCGGGCTCCAGCGGGACGGCGGCGGTGGCGGCGCCGGCCAGCACGATCCAGCCGGCCTCCAGGACCAGGCCCGCGTCGGCGGCCAGCCGGGCCGCGGCGACCAGCGACCGCAGCGGGTGCCCGAGGATCGCGGCGGAGCTGCCGGTCTCGGCGGGGCGGCCGTCCACCTCCAGCGCCATCCCGAGGTTGGCGAGCCCGGCCACCGGATCGAACCGGTCGGTGTCCCGCCACAGACCCACGCCGAACGCGGCGGCGGAGGTGTTGTCGGCGATGACATCCGGCAGCGAGAAGCGGAACCCCTCGTAGCGGGAGTCGATGACCTCGTACGCCGGGGCGACCGCGGCGACGGCCCGGGCAGCCTCCGCGCCGCTCACCGCCCCGGCCAGCGGGCGGCCCAGCAGGAACGCGACCTCCGGCTCGACCCGCGGGTGGACGAAACCGGACAGGTCGAGCGTGGCGCCGTCGGCGATCCGCATCGCGTCCGTGAGCCGGCCCCAGATGACGTCGCCGACGCCCATCTGGCGCATTTTCGCCGCGCTGGTGAAGCCCATCTTCACCCCGGCCGGGCGCTCGCCGCGGGCCAGGCGCCGTTCCAGCAGCGCGCGCTGCACGGCGTAGGCCGTCGCCACGTCCAGCGGGGCGGTATCGGTGAGTTGGGGAACGGGCCGACCGTCCAGCGCCGCCTGGTCCAGGGCGCGGGCGGCGGCCAGGATGTCGGTGGTCGGGCCGGTCACCGCTCCTCCTCCCGGGCGAAGGCGGCGCGCACGCCGCCCAGCCCCTCGATCCGCGCCTCCAGGACGTCCCCGGGCGCCACCGGCACCATCGGGCCGAGCGCCCCGGTCAGGACGGTGTCGCCGGCGCGCAGCGGGCGGCCGACGCGGACGAGGGTGTCGGCGAGCCACAGCGCGGCGTGCAGCGGATGGCCCAGGCAGGCGGCCCCGGTGCCGGTGGAGACCTGTTCGCCGCGGCGCTCCATGACCATGCCGGCCGCCCGCAGGTCCCCGGCGCGCACCAGCGGTACGGGCGTGCCGCCCAGAACGTAGCGGCCGCAGGAGGCGTTGTCGGCGATGGTGTCGACCAGCTGGATGTCCCAGTCGCGGATCCGGCTGCCGACGATCTCGATGGCCGGGACGACGTACGCCACCGCGCGGAAGAGATCCGCGGCGGTGTGCCGCTCGTGGGTGAGGTCGTGCTCCAGGACGAGGGCGATCTCGGCCTCCGCCCTGGGCTGGAGGACGGCGCCAACCGGGATCTCGGCGCCGTCGGGCACCGCCATATCGGCGAAGAGCATCCCGAAGTCCGGGGAGTCGACGCCCAGTTGGCGCTGGACGGCGGCCGAGGTCAGGCCGATCTTGCGGCCCACCAGGCGGCGGCCGGCGGCCAGCGCCCGCTCGGTGAGCCGCTCCTGCACGGCGTACGCGTCCGCCACGTCCGTGACGAGATCGCGGACCGGCGCCACCGGGACGCCGTCCTCGTGGGCGCGGGCGAGCCGGTCGGCCGCCCGCGTGATCGCATCGGTGGTCACAGCTTCACGCACACATTCAGGGGTTCGGAGAAGAAGTCCAGGGAGTGCTCGCCGCCCTCGCGGCCGATGCCCGACGCCTTGACGCCGCCGAACGGCGTCCGCAGATCGCGCAGGTTCCAGCAGTTGACCCACGCGATACCGGTCCGCAGCCGGGGCGCCACGCGGTGGGCGCGGGACAGCGAGGTGGTCCAGACCGTGGCCGCCAGGCCGTAGGGGCTGTCGTTGGCCAGCCGCAGCGCCTCCGCCTCGTCGTCGAACGGCGCGATATGGCAGACCGGGCCGAAGATCTCCTCGCGGACCGGACGGGCGTCCTCCGGCAGGCCGGTCAGCACCGTCGGCTCCACGAAGAAGCCCCGGTCGCGCGCGTCGCCGAAGGGCGGGAGGCCGCCGCCGGCGTGGACCGTGGCGCCCTGCTGCTCGGCCATCCTGTAGTACCCCAGCACCTTGTCGCGGTGCTCGGCCGAGATCAGCGGCCCCATCTCGGTGGCGCCGTCGTACGGACCGCCCAGGCGCAGCCCACGGGCCCGTTCGGCCAGCGCGTCGACGAAGTCGCCGAACACGCTGCGCTCGACGTAGACCCGCTCCGTGCACAGGCACACCTGCCCGGCGTTGGTGAACACCGAGCGGACCGTGCCCTCCACGGCCTGCTCGAAGTCGGCATCGGCGAAGACCAGCGCCGGGTTCTTCCCGCCCAGTTCGAATGAGACCGGGGCGAGCCGGGCGGCCGCCGCGTGCATGATGGCGGTGCCGGTGCGCGATTCGCCGGTGAAGGCGATCGCGTCCACGCCCGGGTGGGCGGTCAGGTGCGCGCCCGCGCTGTTCTCGCCGAAGCCGTGGACGAGGTTGAACACGCCCGCCGGCACCCCCGCCGCGTCCATCACCTCGGCCAGCAGCGTCGCCGTCGAGGGTGTCAGCTCGGACGGCTTGGCCACCACCGTGTTGCCGGCCGCCAGCGCCGGGGCGACCTTCCACGTCAGCAGGAGCAGCGGCAGGTTCCAGGGCGAGACCACGGCCACCACGCCCAGGGGGCGGCGCACCGTGTAGTTCAGCGCGCCCGCGCCGTCCGGCGTCGGAGTGGCGAACGATCGCTCCGGGCGGCCCCACACCAGGTCCGCGTAGGCGCGGAAGTTGGCGATCCCGCGCGGGATGTCCACCTCGCGCGCCAGCGCCGCCGGCTTCCCGGTATCCGCCACCTCGGCGGCGACGAACTCCTCGAACCGCGCCGCCATCCCGTCCGCGACCCGCCGCAGCACCCGGCAGCGCTCCTCCACCGTGGCGGCGCCCCACGGCCCGTCGAGCGCGGCCCGCGCCGCCCGGACCGCGCGGTCGACCGTCCCGGCGTCCGCCTCGGGGACCGTGCCGAGCACCGTGCCGTCCACGGGATGGACGAGCGGGAAGCGCTCTCCCGCCTCCTCGAACCGTCCGCCGATGTAGTGCGCCCAGTGGCGCGGGCCCGGATGCGCGGGCCGTGCCTGGCTCATACCGATGACCTCCCAGAACTTCCGCCGTGCGTACGGCGATCCTGGCGGTCCGAGCCATGCCTGAATAATGCCTATCCTGCTCGCCGGTATGCCATCACGGCATAGCCGCTGGTCCGGCCCGAGGAAGGACCCGATGAACCCCGACGATCTGCTCAACGGCCGCCTCAAACTGCGCCACCTCGTCCTGCTCACCGCCCTCGCCGACCACGGCAGCCTGCTGCGCGCGGCGGAGCATCTGCACGTCACCCAGCCCGCCCTGACCCGCACCCTGCGCGAACTGGAGACCCTGCTCGGCGTCGAACTCTTCGAACGCGGCCCGCGCGGGATGACACCCACGGTCTACGGCCGCGCCTTCGCCGCCCACGCCCGCCGGGTCCTGGCCGAACTCCGCCAGGCGGGCCGGCACCTGGCCGAACTCGCCGACGGGCAGGTGGGCACGGTCACCGTCGGCGCGCACCTGGCCGGTACCAATGTGCTGCTGCCCCGGGCGATCGCCGCGCTGAAGGCGGAACGGCCCCGGGTCACGGTCGTCGTCCGCGAGGCGACCCCGGACCTCCTGGAGGCCGAACTCCTCGCCGGGGATGTCGACTTCACCCTCGGCCGGCTGCTTCCCTCACCGGACACCCGCGTCACCCAGCACACCCTGTGCCGCGAGTCCATCCGGCTCGTCACCCGCGCCGGCCACCCCGCCCACACCCTCGGCGACCCCGCCCTCGAAGACCTCCTGGCCTACCCGTGGGTCGTCCCCGTCCCGCAGACCGCGCTGCGGCACGAGCTGGAGGAGGCCCTGTGGCGCCGCGGCCTGTCCCTGCCCGAGGACCGCGTCGAGTGCACCTCGATCCTCACCCTGCGCACCCTGCTGCTGGAGACCGACATGGTCGCGGCCCTGCCCGAGCTGGTGGCCCGCGGGGACGACCGGCTCGCGATGCTGCCGACCGCCCTGGAGATGATGGGCCAGACCGTCGGCGTGACCCTGCCCGCGGACCGCCCGCTCACCCTGACCGCCCGGTTGCTGCTGCGCCACCTGCGCGCGGCGGCCGCGGACATCCGGCCCTGAACGGCTCTCACAACGACCCGTTGTGATGTCCCGCCCTGCCGGTTGTTTGCCCCGGCGGCCCGCGACTCGGTTGGATGCCGTGGTCAGGGTGCGGTCGTCCGGATCGGTTGCGGGGGCGTGAGGGTATGAAGGACACATGGGTGCCGGGGCGGCGTTTCCGCTGGCTGTGGGCCGCGTACGCGGTCAGCGCGTACGGCACCGGCTTCGGATTCGGCGCGTTTCCGCTGATCGCGGTGCTGGTGCTGCACTGCGGGCCGGCCCAGGTCGCGGTGCTGGCCGCCGCCGGCCGGGCGGTGGGAGCGGTCCTCGCGGTGCCGCTCGGGCCATGGGTGGAGTTCCACCGCAAACGGCCGGTCATGGTGGCGATGGACCTGCTCCGGTGCGCCGCGATGCTCAGCGTCCCCGCCGCCTACGCCCTCGGCCGGCTCGGCTTCGTACAACTTCTGGTCGTATCCGTCCTCGTCGCCGCGGCCGATATCGCCTTCAAGGCGGCCAGCGGCGCGTATCTGAAGGCGCTGGTGCCGCCGGCCGGCCTGCTCGTCGCCAACAGCCGCTTCGAGGCCACGACCTGGACCGCGACGGTGGTCGGCCCACCCCTCGGCGGCGCCGCGATCGGTCTCTTCGGCCCGGTGGCGACCGTACTCGCCGACGCGATCAGCTACCTCCTCTCCGCGCTCGGCATCCGCGCCATCGGCGGCCACGAGCCCCGCCCCGCGCGGGCCGGCACGGCGCGGCTGCGGCCGGCCGACCTGCTGGAAGGCTGGCGTCACATCCTCCACCACCCCGGCCTGCGCCCCCTGTTCCTCAACGGAATCGTCGTCAACGGCCTGATCATGGCCTCCGAACCGCTGCTCGTCGTCCTCATGACGGGCCGCCTCGGCTTCGCCCCCTGGCAGTACACCCTCGCGTTCGCGGCCCCCTGCGTCGGCGGCCTCATCGGCTCCCGCCTCGCCCGGCCGCTCGCGGCCCGCTACGGGCACCGGCGGATGCTGCTCCTCAGCGGGGTGCTGCGTGCCTGCTGGTCCCTCGGACTGGCCTTCGTCGGGCCCGGCGTCCCCGGGCTCGTCCTCGTCATGCTCGTCCAGTTCGGCCTGGTGACCAGCTGCGGCCTGTTCAACCCCCTGCTGGCCACCTACCGGCTCGACCACACCGCCCCCGACCGGGTCGCCCGCACCCTGTCCGCCTGGTCGGTCAGCAGCAGCGCCGCCATCGCGGCCCTGACCGCCCTGTGGGGCCTGCTGGCCGCCTTGACCGACCCCCGGACCGCTCTCGCGCTCGCCGGTGTCCTCCTGCTGGCCACGCCGCTGCTGCTGCCGCGCAGCCGGAAGGGGCTCCCGGCCGGACCCGAGACGGCGGGAGCCCGAGAGGCCCTCGATCCCGCCTGACAAGGTGCCTGTGCCTGGCCCGCGGCGGACCGGAGAAGTTGCCGCCACCTGCCCGAACGGCCGAGAATCGGGCGGTTCCTGAGCGACAACGAGAGTGAGAGCACCCCCTTGCACGCGCCTGGCCCCTACCCCACCGGCGACCGGGAATCCCGGTCCGACGCACCCGCCGAGTCCCATGCGGCCGCCGGTTCCCACGGGCCCGCCGAATCCCGCACGGCCGCCGAACCCGACGCGGCCACCCGGTCCGTCGCCGTCTACACCGACCACGCCGACGACTACGCCGCCCACCACGCGCCCAAGATGGCCGACCAGGCCGAACGGTTCGCCGCCGCCCTGCCCGCCGGCTCGCTGATCCTCGACGCCGGCTGCGGCCCCGGGCGCGACCTCGCGCGCTTCACCGCCCGCGGCCACCGCGCCCGGGGCATCGACCTCAACCCGGTGTTCGTCGCCATGGCGGGCGCCCACGCGCCCACGACCCGGTGCGACCTGCGCGAGGCCGGCGCCCATTTCCCGGCCGGGACGTTCGACGGCATCTGGGCCTGCGCGTCACTGGTACACCTCGGCGAGCCGGACACCGTGGACGTACTGGCCCAGTTCGCCGGCCTGCTGCGCCCCGGCGGCAAGCTGTACGCCTGCGTCAAGTCCGCCGGCCGCACCGGCTGGCTCGACGAACCCGACGGCCGCCGCTGGTACACGGTCTGGGACGCCGACGCGTTCGCCGCCGCCGTCACCGCCGCCGGCTTCCGGGTGGACGAGGTCGGCCGCGGGGTCTTCACCGAGGTGTGGGCCACCCGAGGCGCCGACGGCGGCTGACGCCCTAGGGCCCGCCTACCGCAGCCAGGGATTCGTCCGCGGGGCCGCCGCCGCGGACGGGCGTTTGGCGGGGGAGAGGTGCAGGGCCGCCACGGCGCTGGTGAGCCGGGCGGCCCGGGCCGCGTGGAACGGCGCCGCCTTCTCCTTCTCGCTCCCGGCCGTACCGCCGACCGCGCTGTCCTCCGGCGTGCTGCCGTGTTCCGCCATCGCTCCCGAACCTTTCTGACGACCGTTTTCGCCAGCCATATGGTGCAGTGCTCTCCGGTACGGTGACCTGGAAATCGGCTAAGTTCCCACCGAAGGGTTGCGCGAGGGGCGGCGTCAGGGGGCGCGCGGCGGGTCCGCGCACGGCGTCAACGGGGTGCCTCCGGGCCGTTCACCGGCGGCGTTCACCGGCCGGGGCCGCTCCGCGTAACGGCCAGCACGGCCATATCGTCATCGCGCGGACCACCCGTCCAGCGTTCGACATCGCGTACGAGGGCGGCGACGACCTCCGCCGGCTCCCCGAAGGGACCCCGGCCGCCGAGCCGGACGGCCGGGTCGTAGAAGGCCCCGGTGCGGTCCCGGGCCTCGGTCACCCCATCGGTCACCAGCAGCAGCGTGCTGCCGGGCGGCAGCGGCCGGCTCTCGGGCCCCGCCTGCGGCGCGCCGAGCCCGCTCATCCCGAGCGGCAGACCGGGCTCGTCCGGATCCAGCGCCGCGACGGCCGTGCCGTGGAGGAGATACGGGGACGGGTGCCCGCAGTTCAGCAACCGCACCTCCGCCCCGTCCGGCGGGATCTCACCGAGCAGCGCCGTGACGAACCCCTCCATCCGCACCTCCTCTTCCCGCGACGCGGCTTCCTTGAGCAGCGCGCGCTCCAACGTCCCCGCCAGCACCGCCAGGTCGGGTGCCTGGTCCGCCTCCACCCGGAACGTGCCGAGCAGCACCGCCACCGCGCCGACCGCGCCCATCCCCTTCCCCCGCACGTCCGCGATCAGCAGCCTCGTCCCGAACGGGGTCTCCTGCACCGCGTACGCGTCACCGCCGATCAACGCCTCGATCTGGGCGGCCTTGTAGACCGCGGCGACGGCCAGCGGACCCACCCGCGCCGGCGGCTGCGGCACCACCGCCCGCTGGGCCGCCTCGGCGACCGAACGCACCCGCTCCAGACGGCGGCCGTGCCGGGCCACCACCCGGTTCACCCCGATGGCGATCAGCGCGGTGAACGCCAGGTTGGCCAGTTCGATGCTCGTCGCGGCGGCATTGCGGAGGTAGCCGCCCGCGTACAGCAGCGCCGTCTCGACCAGGACGATGGCCGCCCCGGCCGCGATCGTGTGCCACAGCGGCAGCAGCGCCCCGGCCACCGTCACGGCGGAGACCAGCAGGTAGTCGCCCCAGTACGCACGCGGGGACAGGGCGTTCCAGAGCGCCCCGGCCAGGATCATGGCGGCCGGCAGGAACGACACGTACCGGGGCCATCTCGTCGCGGAAGAGCCCATCAGTACCCCGCTCCCGCCTTTCCGGATTCCGCTGTTCCCGGCCACTCCGGCCAAACGCTGACGAACACGGATCGTAGGTGCCAGGCACAGCGCACCGCCCACGGCACGCGCATCGCCGAGCCAGGCACTCGCGAATTGCCGTCGAAAGCGGCTAAGTGCGGCTGTTCATGGCGGTGCGCACCTCGGTGAGCGTGGCATCGGCCACGGCCGCCGCCCGTGCGTTGCCCTCGCGCAGTACCTGCCGGAGGTAGCCGCGGTCCCGGGCGTACGCGCTGCGGCGGGCTCTGAGGGGGGCCAGGAACTCGTTGACCGCCTCGGTCACGGTCCGTTTCAGCGCGGCGGCTCCGGCGGAGCCGATGTCGTCGGCGATCTGCTGCGGAGTGCGGTCCAGGCAGAGCGCGGCCAGCAGGAGGAGGGAGGCGACCTCGGGACGGTTGGCCGGGTCGTAGGTGATGCGGCGCTCGGAGTCGGTCCTGGCCCCCTTGATCAGCCGGGCGGTCTCGTCGGCAGTGGCCGCCAGGGCGATGGCGTTGCCCCGGCTCTTGCTCATCTTCGTACCGTCCGTGCCGAGCAGGAGGGGCGCGCTCGACAGCAGGGCGTCGGGCTGGGGGAAGACGGCGTCGCCGTCGCCGTAGCGGTCGTTGAAGCGGCGGGCGAGGGTGCGGGTGACTTCCAGATGGGGCAGCTGGTCCTGGCCGACCGGCACCAGGTTGGCCTTGCAGAAGAGGATGTCGGCTGCCTGGTGGACCGGGTACGTGAACATCAGCCCGCTCACCGCCGACTGGCGGGAGTGCGCGATCTCGTCCTTGACCGTGGGGTTGCGGCTGAGCTCGGCGACGGAGATGAGGCTGAGGAACGGCAGCATCAGCTGGTTGAGGGCGGGTACGGCGCTGTGCGTGAAGATCGTGCTGCGGGCCGGGTCCACGCCGCTCGCCAGGTGGTCCAGGACCAGTTCCTCGACGTGCCCGGCCAGGTTGTCCGCGACCTCGCGGTCGGTCAGGACCTGGTAGTCCGCGATGAGTACGAACATCTCCACGCCGAGGTCCTGGAGCCGTACGCGGTTGTGCAGCGTGCCGAAGTAGTGGCCGAGGTGCAGGCGGCCGGTGGGCCGGTCCCCGGTCAGCACCCGGAACCGCCCGGGGTTCTGATGGATCAGCTCTTCCAGCACCGCGTTGCGGGCCTGCGCCGCGGATACCCCGAGAGCATCGGCGGAGGGAGGGGTGGGGATGGTGGTGTTCACGAGGTCTCCTGGTGGGTGTCGGACGCGCCGTACGGGCGACACGAGCCCCGGTCCAGGGAATGCGAAAGGGCCGTCCGTCCGAACGGCCCGGTCATGCGCGAGAGGCGGCCGCTCCTACGAGGAGCGCCACCAGCTCGGACACGATGACGTACGCACACGCATGGGCGCATCATAACGCCGGTTGGCGGGGGAGCGGAGGGAAAAGGAGGGGAGGGCAGATGGCCGCCCCGGTGACCGGCGGGCCGGCAAACCCTGTCCCTCGCACCCCCTTCCCCCCTCCCCCCTACCGGACGACCGCGCCCCCGACCAGCAGGAACACCGCGCCCGCGGCCACCGCGTACCCGGGGATGAACCACCGGAGGAAGACCCGGCTGGGCCGGGATGCCTGGGCGGCCGGGGGACGCAGACGCAGTGCGGCCCAGGCACGGTCGGTCGCGCGCCGCTCGTGGCCGCGCCGGACGCGGGCCAGCGCGGCGAGCAGCAGCGCGGCGGCCGCGCCGGTGAGCACGACGGCGCCGAGCGCGGTCCAGGGGACGGCCGCCAGCAGCAGCGGCGCGCACAGCGCGACGGTCGCCCAGGCGGTCAGGCAGGCGGCGGCCGCCAGGCGCCGGGACGCGGGGCGGTCCGCGCCCGCCCGGAGATCCACGACGGCCGGGAGGTACCAGACACAGCCCGAGGCGCACAGCGCGGTGGCCCCCAGGGCCAGAACGGCGGGAGACAGCACGGGCGTTCCTCCCTCAGCGGCCGGCCGCGGGACGGGCCGTTTCGAGGGCGTCCGCGGTGGGGTGGTGGAGGTCGAAGGCCGGCGATTCGCTGCGGATCCGGGGCAGCGCGACGAAGTTGTGGCGCGGCGGCGGGCAGGAGGTGGTCCACTCCAGGGAGCGGCCGTAGCCCCAGGGATCGTCGCAGCCGACCTCGGTGCCGTACTTGGCGGTCTTCCAGATGTTGTAGAAGAACGGCAGGAAGGACATGCCCAGGAGGAACGAGCCGATGGTGGACAGGGTGTTGAGGGCGGTGAAGCCGTCGGCGGCGAGGTAGTCGGCGTAGCGGCGGGGCATGCCCGCGGCGCCGAGCCAATGCTGGACGAGGAAGGTGAGGTTGAAGCCGACTGTCAGCGTCCAGAAGGTGATCTTGCCGAGGCGTTCGTCGAGCATCTTGCCGGTGAACTTCGGCCACCAGAAGTGGAAGCCGGCGAACATCGCGTAGACCACGGTCCCGAAGAGCGTGTAGTGGAAGTGCGCGACGACGAAGTACGAGTCGGTGACGTGGAAGTCCAGCGGCGGGGACGCCAGGATGATGCCGGTCAGACCGCCGAAGACGAAGGTGACCAGGAAGCCGATCGCCCACAGCATCGGCGTCTCGAAGGACAGCGAGCCCTTCCACATCGTGCCGATCCAGTTGAAGAACTTCACCCCGGTGGGCACCGCGATCAGGAACGTCATGAAGGAGAAGAACGGCAGCAGGACGCCGCCGGTGGCGTACATGTGGTGGGCCCAGACCGTCACGGACAGGCCGGCGATGGAGATGGTCGCGGCGATCAGCCCCATATAGCCGAACATCGGCTTGCGCGAGAAGACCGGAATGACCTCGGAGACGATGCCGAAGAACGGCAGGGCCAGGATGTAGACCTCGGGGTGGCCGAAGAACCAGAAGAGGTGCTGCCACAGCAGCGCGCCGCCGTTGGCCGCGTCGAAGATGTGGGAGCCGAACTTGCGGTCCATCTCCAGCGCGAACAGCGCGGCCGCGAAGACCGGGAAGACCATCAGGATCAGCACCGCGGTCAGCAGGACGTTCCAGGTGAAGATGGGCATCCGGAACATCGTCAGGCCGGGCGCGCGCATGCAGATGATGGTGGTGATGAAGTTGACCGCGCCCAGGATCGAGCCGAAGCCGGACATCGCCACACCCATGATCCACATGTCGGCGCCCACGCCGGGGGAGTGGACGGCGTCCGACAGCGGCGCGTACGCGAACCAGCCGAAGTCCGCGGCGCCCTGCGGGGTGAGGAAGCCGGCCGCGGCGATCAGCGAACCGAACAGGAACAGCCAGAAGGCCAGCATGTTCAGGCGCGGGAACGCCACGTCCGGGGCGCCGATCTGCAGGGGCATCATCCAGTTGGCGAAGCCGGTGAACAGCGGCATCGCGAAGAGGAGCAGCATCACCGAGCCGTGCATGGTGAATGCCTGGTTGAACTGCTCGTTGCTGAGGATCTGGTTCCCGGGACGGGCCAGTTCGGCGCGCATCAGCAGCGCCATCACACCGCCGATCAGGAAGAAGGCGAACGACGAGACGAGGTAGAGGGTGCCGATCTGCTTGTGGTCGGTGGTCGTCAGCCACTCCACCACCTTGCTCCGGCGCCGCGGCCGGCCCGGACCGGCCCGGCCGGGCGCCGGTTCCCTGACCGCCGTCTGCTGAACTTCCCAACCATCCACGGTGCTGTCGTCCTCCACCTTGAGAAAACGTGAACTGGACCGGGAAGGGGCCAGGGCCGGGAAGAACCATCGACACGGGGGAGACCCGGCCCTTCCCGGCCCCGCCATCGTCCGCCGGCGCCCACCACACACCCCAGGGCCGAACAGCCCCGCGACAGACCGCGACCGACCCTTTCGGCGCCGGGACGAACGGCCCCGCCGCACGTCCCGGGCCACGGCTCCGCTACAGCTTCAGGCCGTGCCGGGTGAGGTACCAGTTGTGCCAGGTGAGCAGGCCGCCCAGCAGCGCCAGCCAGAGCACCGTGCTGACGAGCGGGAAGGAGTCCACCGGGATCGTGTACGCCAGCACCACCCGCAGCAGCGCGTCGAGCAGGAAGACCCCGCCCCAGACCGCGCTCACCAGCCGGAGGTGGTGGCGGAACGCCGGCTCCGCGTCCCACTTCGCCTCCCAGGAGGCCAGTCCGGCCTCGCCCACCTTGGCGATGACGATGCCGCGCGAGGCCGTCATGATGAACGGGCGCCGGGTGAACAGGGTGCCGACGATCCACAGCCCGATCGCCGCGGTCAGCCAGCTGTCCCGGATCATCAGCACCCGCGGACTGCCCGTGACCAGGGTCAATACCGTGCCGACAACCACCAGGCTCAGCGTGAACACCGCCATCGCCTCCAGGCGCCGCTGCCGCACGATGCCGTAGACGATCCACGGCAGCAGCAGCGCCCCGCCGACGGCCATCGCCAGCCACTCACCGAGCCCGGCCGCGCGCAGCCCGTAGTACGAGCCGAGCGGCAGGGCGAGTTCGAAGACCAGCTGCGCGGCCAGGCGCCGGCGCAGCCGCGCGGTGCGCGCTCGCGCGGCCGCCGCGCCGGACTCGCCGGCGCCGGGCTCGCCGGCGCCGGGCTCGCCCGTATCGGACTTGCTCGGATCGGCCTGTGACGCTGCCTGCTGCGTTGCCATGATGGGTACCCCCGTGTTCGGTGTGGTCGTGGTGGGCTCGTAGCGGAGTACGTGCCGGTGGGCGGTCACGCGTTCCTGGTGGCGCGTTCGAACAGGTCGGCGAGTTCCCGGCCGGCGGCCCGTACGTCGAGCTCGGGATCGTGGGTGGCGCGGCGCACCACGTCGTCGATGGCGGCGCGGATCGCGCGCATCATCACCCAGGGGTCGAACTCCCGGAATTCACCGGCGCGTTGGGCCTTGCGGAGCTGCTCCACCTGGACGGCGAGGTGGGCCTCCGTGGTGTCGCGGAAGGCGACCATGCCTGGCTCGCCGCCCCGGAGGTTGCCGAGGATTTCGGTGATCGCCGCCAGGTGCTCGGGGTACTCCGCGAACAGGTCGAGGTTGCCCTCGATCGAGGCGCGCAGGCGGGCCGAGTAGCTCTCGTGGGCCTCGATACGGGGACGGAGGTAGCCCTCCGCGAGGCGCAGCACCTCGGTGACGACCTCGCGCATCAGGTCGTCCCGCCCGTCGAAGTGGTACGAGATCATCCCGGTGCTGCTCAGCCCGGCACGTTCCGCGATCTTGGCGAACGAGGCCCGGTGGTAACCGAGTTCGGCGATGACCTCGATCGCCGCGGCGACGATCTGCGCGCGCCGGCCCGTCTCCGTGAAGGACGGACCGGCCGGGCGGCGGCTCCCCGTTTGCTTGCCCGTGCTGTTTTTTGCTTGCATGAGCAAGACGGTAGTGGGGTTTGCTCGACTGAGCAAGAGGGGGGTGGCGGCTGGTCGCCGCGTAGGGAGTGAGGTGGGGTGGTGCGGGCGCGGTCGTCGGTCAGGGGAGCGGGCGGGTCGCGGGCTCGTCCTGGGGTGAGGGCGCGAGGGCGTGCAGGTGCGCGCGTGCCTGGGCGACCGCCTCGCTCGCCGTGGCGAACGGGGTGCCTGGCGGCGGCAGTTTGGCCAGCACGCCGAGAGCGCCGAGGTGGACCCGGTGGGCCTCGCAGACACCGGAGAGATGCACCACCGCATCGCGCCGCCGATGGTGGTCGATGACCTCGGCCAGCAGCAGGATCGCCGTGCTGTCGAGTCCGGTGACCCGGCTGAGGTCGAGCACCACCGCCCGGGCCGGCGAGGGCAGCATGACCGGGCCCAGTACCCGGTCGGCGGTGGTGAACAGCAGCGGCCCGGCGAGGTGGTGCACGGCGATCTGCGCCTCGGAAGAGGCGGGCGCCGGGGGAGTCCCCTCGGGGAGCGGGGTCCGCTGGGCGGGGACCCGTACGTGCTCCACCCGCGAGGTCGCGGTCAGGGTGCGCAGGGCCAGCGCCATCGCCAGGACCATGCCGGTGCACACCGCGGTCACCAGATCGACGGCCAGGGTGAGCGTCGCGGTGAGCGCGGCGATCGCCGCCTGGCCGCGCCCCACGCGGCTCAGCGCGCGCAGCGACCCGATGTCGATCATGCGGGTGGCGGTGGCGATGAGCACCCCGGCCAGCGCCGCCAGCGGGACGGCGGACGCCAGCGGGGCGGCGGCGAGGAGGACGACGGCCAGGGCCGCGGCGTTGGCCAGCGCGGCCAGCTGGGACACGGCTCCGGACCGTACGTTGAGGGCGGTACGGCACATGGTGCCGGTGGCGGCCACGCCCCCGAAGAACGGCACCGCCAGGTTGGCGACGCCCTGGCCGAACAGCACCCGCCGGCCGTCGTGCCGTTCGGTACCGCTCATCGCGTCGGCCGCCGCCGCGCCCATCAAGGATTCCAGGGCGATCAGCGCCGCGAGGGTCAGCGCGCCGGGTACCAGCCCGAACACCTCGGACGGCACCAGGAAGTCGGGGGAGGGTGCCGGCAGGCCCGTCCGCAGGTGGCCGATCCGGGGGAGCGGCAGCCGGGCGCACTCGGCGACGGCGGTGGCCGCGGCGACGGCCAGCAGCGGGAACGGGACGGCCGGACGCAGCCGGGGGCCGAGCAGGCTGATGGCCAGGGTCGCCAGGGCCACGGCGAGCGCGGGCCAGTCAGGGTCGCGGAGAAAGCCGCCGACCGCCCCGGCCGCCGCCGCGGCCACGGCTTCCCCGTGGGGAACCGTCCTGCCCAGCCCGGCCGGAATCTGCTGGGCGATGATCACCGCGGCGGCGCCGAGCACACAGCCCTTGACGACCGGCGCGGGCACCCACCGCAGATACCGGTCGGCGCCCGCCAGCGAGAACGCGAGGAGAACGGCCCCGGCCAGCAGCCCGGTCACGAGCACCGCCGACGTCCCGCGGGCTGCCGCGACCGGGGCCAGCACGACGGCGATGACCCCGCTCGGCCCGGTGATCTGCAGCCGCGCCCCGCCCAGTACGGCCGCCAGCCCGCCGGCCAGTACGGCGGTGATCAGCCCGGCGCGGGCGCCCAGCCCGGACGCCACTCCGAAGCCGAGGGAGAGCGGAAGGGCGGCGATCGCCACGGTCAGTCCGGCGAAGACGTCCTGGCGTGGTGCGCGGCGCAGCGCCGCGAGGTCGTCGCGGTCCGGTAGAAGCGGAAGCCGGGAGCGCGCGGCCGGCGTCGTTCGTCCAGGGTGCGCGGAACGGTCCGCCGGGACCTTCCGCGTTCGTCTCTCCCGGATGTCCATGCTCACTGCCACCCTTCTGCCGAAAGGCACACGAGAAGGTGCCACGGGGAGGGGGAGCAGCCGTCGCGCAGACGCCGCCTCGGTTGCCGACGGGGATACCGCATCGCGACGCGCGCGCCTGCGCGGCGGTGTGAAAACTGCCCGGAGCGGCGGGAACGCTTCGCCCCCGCCGCCACGCCACCCTCGATTCCCCCGTGGCCGAATGTCCCTTACGTTCGCGTATGGGGGCCAGTGCGGCAATCCAGAAACAGGGTTCGGGGCGTCATCCGCAAGGAGTTAAGCCGACCGTGCGGTGCACATTCGGCGGTTGGTGGGGGGAGAACGGCGACTGGCGACTGACGAGCGGTGAACGGTGGTTGGCGAACAGCGGCGGTGGTTTCGTCAGCGTGCGTGGTGGCCCTGGGCGTCGGCCGCGTAGGAGGGAACCAGAGCGGAGTGGCAGGTGAGGCAGACCAGCACCCGGGCCCGCCGGGACAGCGTGGACTGGCCCACGCCCGACAGCCGATGGCCGGGCTCCAGGCTCACATGGCAGTGCGCGAGGCACACCCCGACACCGCAGTGATGGCAGATCCCCACCGCGTCGACGGCCTCTTCGGCCCGCGCGCAGTCGAAGCACTTCACGACCCTCACCCGCCTCCGCTTCCTGCGGACTCGCGCCGACTCCCGTTGCGCAGGCGCGCCCTGAGCAGGAAGGGCGCTGCGGACAGCAGCACCATGGCTCCGGCCGCGCACAGCAGGATCACACTCCGGGCCGCACAGGCCGCCACCAGCAGGACCGCGCTCGCCGCCACCGCCGCGTAGGCAAGCGCCACCACCCGGCGGCGCGGCCCGAGAAGACGCCACCGGCGCCTCGGCCGGACCTCGCCGAACGTGCCCAGCAGGATGGCGAGTTCGGGATCGTCGGCCAGGAAGCACTGCTCGATTTCAGCGAGGATCCGCCGGTCACGCATGGGGAGAGTCATGGTCGCCTCCTCCCGGAGCCGCGCGCCCGCCGGACGTGCCGCGGCGCGCGGCTCCGGTCGCTCTCCGCCGCTTCTACGGGCTGGCCGACGGCCGGCGCAGCGTCGGCAGCGCCAGATAGGTGGCGGCGAGACCGAGGACCAGAGTCACGGCTCCGATCCACACGTTGTTCCAGATCATTCCGGCCGTCGCGCTGTGCCCGGCCGTCACGACCCACGGCGAGATGATCAACCACACACCGGCCACCGCGCAGGTCCAGCTCAGCTGGAACATCCGCTCCGGCGCGCGGGTCAGCCCGAGGCCGATCACGGCCAGCACCAGGCCGATGACGAGGTTGTTCACCATGAGTTCCGGACTCGACAGACGGAAGTGCACCACCCACGGCGAGATCGCCGTGTACATCCCGGTGAGGAGGACGAACCCGTCCAGCGCCGCCGCTTCGCGCCCGGAAGTCAGCCGCGCGTAGCGCTCCCGCATCTCGGGTACATCGGGGTGACTGGTGATGTCCGTCGTCTGATGCGACGGGCGGTGAGAGAGGTCCGACATTCGAATCGCTTCCTCTCAGATGCAGATCCTTCGAATGACCTCACCTACGCCACCATTGTACTCTGCAATAGTGAACCGTGAAGCTCGCGCGAGCGGGTAAAAGCCCGGGAGGACACCGGGGAACTGGCTGGGGAAGAGGCGGTGCTTCCCGTGGGACAGTACGCAGGCCGCGGCGGCGAGGCATGGGGCGCCCGAGCGGGGGACCTCCGTACGCGCGCCGGGGACGCCGACGCGGCCGGCGACGCCCAGGAAACCATCGAGCAAGTCACCGCCGCGCTGGAATCCGCGATACGGATCTTCGTGGGGATCTCCGCCCGCTCCCTGGCCGCGGTCGACCCCGCACCGACCCTGCCCCAGCTCCGCACCCTGGTCATGCTGCACAGCCAGGGGCCGGTGAAGCTGGCCGCACTGGCCGCATCATTGCAGGTCAGCCCGTCCACGGCACTGCGTATGATCGACAAGCTCCAGGCCACCGGCCTCGTGGACCGCAGGGTCAACCCCCGCAACCGCCGCGAGGTCGTCCTGCGCCTGACCGCGGCCGGCCGCCACCTGGTCGAAAGGGTGCTGGCCCGCCGGTACGAGGAGATCGGCACGATCGTCGCCCGCCTCCCCGCCGAGGAGCGCACCGGCCTGATCCGAGCCCTGCGGGCCCTGTCCCAGGCAGCGGACGCGACCCGTACGCGGCCTGCCGACTAGGCACGGAAGGAAGCCGTGCGGAGTCCCAGGCAGAGGAGGAGTGCCTGTCGGCGCGGCGACGCCGTGCGCCCCGCGCCGACAGGCACTGCTCACCGCCCGCCCGTCCAGGCGGGCGAGGAAGTCCCGCCGCTCAGGCGGACAACGCGACCGGAACGTCCAGCCCCCGGGCGGCGACGACCTGGGCGGTGCCATCGGCCAGTCGGTAGCACAGCCCCACCACGGCGGCCTGGCCCGCCTCGACCCGCTCGGCCAGGATCCGGGAGCGGTCCAGCAGCAGGTCGACGGTGTTGCGCACGTGCTCGGCGAGGATCTCCTCCGGCTTCTCGTAGCCGGCGGCCCGGGCGGCGAGGACGCTGGGCGTGACCCGTTCGACGACATCGCGGATGTAGCCGGCCGGCGTCGTCCCGTCCTCCAGCGCGGCGCGGGCCGCACCGACCGCGCCGCACGAGTCGTGCCCCAGCACCACGACCAGCGGGCAGTCCAGCACGGCGGCCCCGTACTCGATGCTGCCCAGCACCTCGTTGCCCGTCACGTGGCCGGCGGTACGGACCACGAAGAGATCGCCCAGGCCCCGGTCGAAGATGATCTCGGCGGCCAGGCGCGAGTCGGAGCAGCCGAACAGCACGGCGAACGGGCGCTGCGCCGGCGCGGTCGCGGCGCGCCGCGCGGCGTCCTGGTTGGGGTGCGCGGGCTCACCGGTGACAAAGCGCTGGTTGCCAGCCATCAGCAGCTCAAAGGCTTCCTGGGGCGTTGCAGTCTGAACGTCGGTCATGGCCGCACCTTACGTCCCCACGGCGGCGTTCGTCTGCTGAGCCTGCCCGCCATGCCCGACCTGTCCGGAACGCGAAGCGGCAGCGTGACGGACGCAACCACCCCCCTCCCCGCACAACGACATCGGCCCCCAGGACCGGGGGCGAACCCACGTCCTGAAGGCCGACGTCACACAGGCACCCGACGCGCTACCCCATACCCCGCAGCGGGGACCGGCCCCGCAGCGGGGACCGGGCGGCCGAGCGCCGTGCCGAACCCGCGGGCTCAGCCGCCGAGCGGGCCGAGCGGGATGTCCGAGACGGTGATGCTGAGGGACTTGATGGAGCCGCCCGTCAGGACAGGCACCCCGTTCGGGCCCGGGGTGAACTTGGCGGTCAGGCCCTCCAAGGAGCCGCTGACGGAGAGACCGCCCGCGACGTTGTCGAGGTCGTCGTCGGCTATCTCGCGGGTCTCAATGCCGGAGGTGTTGCTCATGCTGATGAGCGTCCTTTTTCTCGTCGTGGATCGCAGCGCATGCCGTGCTGGAGCAGGAATCCCTTGAACGATTCCCGCCACGCGCCAGACTGCCCGCTCGGGTGCGGCCCGGTGAATCAAACGCCGCACCCTTCACGCGCCGTACACACCAGGTTTGTAAACGGAAGGCGCCAATACCCTTGTATGAGGCGCCAGTTGGCGATGCCCTCAGGCGCCGGCCGGGGCGTTCCAGTCGACCAGCTGCACGATGACGCCGTTGGGATCGCGGACCTGGAAGGCGCGCTCGCCCCACTCCTCCTCGGTCAGCGGCATCGTGATCTCGACGCCTTCGGAGCGCAGGCGCGCGAGTTCGCCCTCGAGGTCGTCCACGACGAAGGCGAGGATCAGGCCGGCGGCGTGCACCTCGCGCTGGTCGGCCGGTAGTGTCTCCAGTCCGCGCCGCAGGAAGATGACGTTCATGCCCGCGTCGTCGCGGGTCAGGGACGCGAAGCCCTCGGCGGCCATCTCCTCGCGGAATCCGAAGTGCTGGACGAGAAAGCCGCTGGACGCCGGGACGTCCTCCACGTTGAGCGACACGGCACTCGAAGTGATCTTCACGAAGGCTCCTCCAGAAGGGGTGCCGGCGGCGGGCGGTCGGCGCGCGGCCGGCGCAGCATTACTCTGTACGACGTACGTTGTACCACGTACAGAGATCGAATGCGAGAGGATGGCCCGGTGTCCACTGAACGAACCAGCTCGGGCGACCCGGCCCGCACCCTCCAGCTGCTGTGGCGCGGTTCCCTCTCCCCGGCCGACCCCCGCCGAGGACCGCGCCGCGGGCTGAGCATCGACGCGGTGGTCGACGCCGCCACCGCCATCGCCGACGCCGAGGGCCTGGACGCGCTGACCATGCGCCGGGTGGCCAAGGAACTCGGCGTCGTACCGATGACCCTCTACACCTACGTGCCAGGCAAGGCCGAACTCCTCGACCTGATGCTCGACGCCGCCTACGCCCGCATGCCCCGCACCGACACCTCAGGGCAGCCCTGGCGCCAACGCGTCACCGCGATCGCCGAGGAGAACAAGTCCCTCTTCGCCCGCCACCCATGGGCCGCCGGCGTCTCCACCACCCGGCCCCCGCTCGGCCCCGGCCAGATGGCCAAGTACGAACACGAACTCTCCGCACTCGACGGCCTGGGCCTCACCGATGTGGAGATGGACGACTGCCTGGCCCATCTCCTCACCTTCGTCCAGGCAACCGCCCGCGCCGCCGCCGACGCCCGCGCCGCCCAGCAGGACAGCGCCATGAACGACCAGGAGTGGTGGGAGGCGAACGCCCCGCTCCTCTCCCGCGTCCTCGACGAGGCGGTCTACCCCACCGCCGTCCGGGTCGGCGCGGCCGCCGGCGCCGCCCACGGCAGCGCCTACGACCCCGACCACGCCTACGCCTTCGGCCTGCAACGCGTCCTCGACGCCTTCGCCGCGCTGGTCGAGCGGGGGAGAGGCGGGTAGGCGCCGATCCGGTCGCCCCCGGCGGGCCCGCCCGAGGCCCGTTGCCCGCCGGGTGGGCGCCGAACCGTACCGCCGCGGTGTCCCGGCTCACCGGCGTTCGAGCGCTCCGGCCCGTTGCGCCGGACCGCGGTCCACCTCGTCGAACAGCGCGGCGGCGCGGGCTGCCGTGCGCATCGCCCGGCGTCCGGTGCTGACCAGACCGAGAACGACGATGGCGAGGCCCAGGACGAGCACCAACCACCACACACCGCGCGCGGCCGCCACGAACGCCGTTCCGCCGCCGGCCAGGGCGGGCCCCGCGATCGTTCCCGAAACGGCGACGCCCAGCGTGGTGCCGGTCTGCCGGCCGGCGGACGTCAGCGAGGTCGCCACACCGGCCATCGAACGGGGCATGCCGGAGACCGCGGTGTTGGTCAGGGGCGGGTTGACGGTGCTCATGAAGACGCCGAACAGCAGGTAGACCGCCAGCACGGCCGGCAGCGGGGTGGCCGCTCCGATCCCCAGCGACGCGGCGCCGCCCAGGGCCAGCGCGGCCCCGGCGACGGTCAGCGGCAGCCGGGGGCCGCGCGCGCCGACCAGCCGGCCGGCCACCGGGGCGAGGACCACCACCAGCGCGCCGAGCGGCAGCAGGCACAGCCCGGTCGCCAGCGCGGACAGGCCGCGCACCTCCTGGAGGTACTGCGTGGTGACGAACAGGAACGCGCCGAACCCGCACAGCGCGAACACCGCCATCGCGGCCGCCGAGCTGAAGGGCACACTGCGGAACAGGCGCAGTTCGAGCAGCGGGTCGGCCCGGCGCGGTTCGTAGGCGAGGAGCCCGGCGACGCTCAGCACGGCGGCGGCGAGCAGGCACCAGATGACCGGCGAGGCCCAGCCCAGCCGCTGGGACTCGATGATCGCGAAGACGGCACCGCCGAGGAACACCATCATCAGCAGCTGGCCCACCGGGTCGAACCGGCGCGCCCGGGGCGCGCGGGACTCGGGCACGAACAGCGCGGTGCCGACGAGCGCGACGGCCACGATCGGTACGTTGATCCAGAAGATGGCGTGCCAGCCGACGCCGTCGACCAGGGCGCCGCCGAGGATCGGCCCCAGGGCCAGGGCCAGTCCGGAGACGGAGCTGAAGACGCCGATGGCCCGGGCCCGTTCGGCCGGTGCGGGGAACGTCGTCGCGACGATCGCCATCGCCACCGGGTTGAGCATCGTGCCGCCGAGGGCCTGGACCGCGCGCGCCGCGATCAGCCAGTCGATACCGGGCGCCAGGGCGCACAGCAGCGACCCGAACCCGAAGGCGGCCAGGCCGAGTTGGAAGATCCGGCGGCGGCCGAACCGATCGGCGGCCGATCCGGCGAGGACCAGGAAAGCGGCCAGGACCAGGGTGTACGCGTCGACCGTCCACTGCAGGCCGGAGAGGGAGGCGTGCAGATCGCGGCGGATCGCGGGCAGTGCCACGTTGACGATGGAGATGTCCATCACCACCACGATCATGCTGGCGCAGCAGACGGCGAGCACCAGGAGCCGGCGGCGGGGTGAGAGGTCGGGCAGGGGGACAGGCATGGGTTCGGACATGCCGGTGACGCTAGGATTTCGACCGTGCTCGAAGTCAACCAACAGCCGCCCGAGGCCGCCGCCGAGCGTGACCCCGAGCCCGCCGCCCAGCCCCGGTCGAAGCCCCGCGGGGAGCCGATCCCCGACTGCGGGCTGACCATCGCGGAGGCCGCCCGCCGCTCCCGGGTCAGCGTCCACACCCTGCGCTACTACGAACGCGCCGGGCTCACCGTCAGCCCCGTCGACCGCACGCACAGCGGCCGGCGCCGCTACCACGCGCTGGACCTGGAGTGGATCCGCATCTGCACCCGGCTGCGCGCCACCGGCATGCCCATCAAGGACATCCGCCGCTACGCCCAACTCGTCGCCGCGGGCCGGGGCAACGAGAAAGAGCGGCTGGCCCTGCTGGAATCGCACCGTGACCACGTCCTGGCCGGGATCGCCGAACTCCAGGAGAGCCTCCGGCTCATCCAGCGCAAGGTCGACATCTACCGCGACCGCCTCGCCGCCGGCGACGCCGACCAGCTGTGGGCACCCCACCGCCCCACCGACACCCCCTGACCGGCGACGCCGGAGGGCCTCGGCGGCCGGGGGCCCTCAGTGCCCGAGCGCCATGCGGACGACCTCGCGGGTGCGGTCGGCGATCGCGGCGAACGGGCCGAGGAGCAGATTCCCGGCGGCGGATTCGGTGCCCGGATGGGGCCGCGTAGGGGCCACCATCTCCGCGGCGCGCAGTGCCTTGGACATGTACTGGAGCCGCGCCGCGTCGGCCATCGACCGGACCAGGGGGAACTCCTCGGCCTCCTCCGCCTCCGCGTGCGCGAGAACGGCCGCGCGGAGTTCGCGGAATTTCGGCTCGAACTCCTCGCTGTCGCAGCGTTCGTCCTCCAGCTCGCGCAGTGCGCGTTTGGCCGCTTCTTCCTCCCGCAGCCGGTCGGCGACGGTTTGATCGCCTTTTTTCTCGCCGGCCTTGCGCACATACGGGTGGACGATCTCCTCCTCGGCGGTTTCGTGCACCGCGAGCAGGTGGACGAAGCGCCGGAATGCCTTCTCGCGGGCCTTTCCCGTTTCCTCCAGCACCGCGTCCATACGCCGCCGGATCTCGCGGTGCTGCATCTCCAGCAGGATCACGACATCGTTGCTGTCAGGGTCCTGTCCGACCGTGGTGTGCACCGTCACGGGAACCTCCCTTCCGGTCGGCGGCGGGGGAGTCCATCGCGTTCCGGAACAGTGTCCCGCGCACGGCCCGCTTTGTCGCCGCCGGCCGCTGCGCCGAGCGCTGTGTTGCCTGGGCGAGGGATCCGCATCACAGTATGAAGGGGCAGAGCGATAACCAATGAAGGGGCAGAGCGATAACCGCCCATAAACACGGATGAACCCAGCGAGCACGGATAAACGCAGCAGCCGACCGGTTGGAGGCCACCGTGACCAGAGTTCTGGACGACGCCGAGGTCGACGAGCGGATGTCGGGCGCGGAGATGACGGGATGGCGGCGCGAGGGAAATGTGCTGCGCCGAACGGTTGAGGCGCACGATTTCCCCACGGCGATCCGGATCCTTGAGAAGATCGTGGCCGAGACCCAGAAGCTGAATCGCCGCCCCGATATCGATGTGCGCGGTGCGGTGGTGCACTTCACGCTCCACGCCCGCGACGGCCTCACCGACGACGACGTCGAATTGGCGCACCGGATCGAAATCGCGGCCGGGTCGTTCGTACGCGGCCACGCCTGACCGCGACCGGCAGCCCTTTCCCGTTCCCCGCGTTCACCCGCACACAGTCCCGTTTCCCCCTGACCGCGGGCCGCCACCACCCGACCGGCGGTATTCCGTGCGCTGCGGAAGGCGCCGTGGTGGAAGGGATGTGAGCCTGGTGGCGATGCGTGGACGACCCGTGGGTGGTCGTCGGTCGTCGCAGGAGGCGAGGCGAGGCGATGGACGGCGGTCGGAGCGGGACGGTGCCGGTGGCGTTGGACCCCGACGCGTACCAGGCGGGCCAGGACGCGTACCAGGCGGGCGCGGACGCGTTCCAGCGGCTGCGCGCCGTCGCCGACGCCGTGCTGTACGAGGGCTACCTCCTCTACCCCTACCGCCGGTCCTCGCCCAAGAACCGCGTGCGCTGGCAGTTCGGCGTCCTCGCGCCGCGCGAGTGGGCCGAACGCGACGGTCCGGTGGCCGAGGGCATCTCGGGCTCCGTGGACGCCTGGTACCAGCAGACGGAGTGCCTGGTGCGTGCCTCGGCGACGGCCCGGCTGCGGCTGACGGTGCGTTATCTGCACCAGCAGCACAAGCAGGTGGAGCGGCGGCTGCCCGACGGCCGCCATCAGCCGGTCGAGTCGCTGGAGGTCGGCGACGCCGTCCACCTCACCTTTGACGAGGCGGTGCCCCGCGAAACGGACATCGCGCTGCCGCTGGCCCACCTGCTCGATGGGCCCCACCGGGTGGACGTGGGCTCTCCCGCCGGCCAGGACATCGAGCCGCTGGCCGGGGGCGCCTGTCGGGTCGTGCGCCGACGCGACCGTATCCACGCGGTAACGACCATCCAGGCGGAGCGGATCGGCGACGATACCGGGCGGGTCCCCGGAGACGCCGAGCGCGTGGTTGAGGACGCGGGCCAGGGCCGGGCCGACACCGCCCTCTACCGCCTCCGGATCCGCACCGAGAACACCGGGCCGTCGCCCGGCCCGGACACCCCCCGCGCCGACGCGCTCCGGCACGCGCTCATCGCCACGCACACCCTCGTCACCGGGGACGGCGTCGCGTTCCTGTCCCTGATCGACCCGCCGCCGGGCTGCGAGCGGTTCGCCCGTGACTGCCGGAACGTCCACACGTTCCCCGTGCTGGGTGGCGAGCCGGGGCGCGGCGACGCGCTGCTGTCGTCCCCGATCATCCTCCCGGACCACCCCCAGGTGGCCCCCGAGAGCCCCGGCGATCTGCACGACGCGGCGGAGATCGACGAGATCCTCAGCCTGCGCACACTGCTCCTCACCGATGAGGAGAAGCGCGAGGCGCGGGCCACCGATCAGCGGGCCGCGGACATCCTGGACCGGGTCGAGGCCATGCCGCCGGAGATGTTCGCCCGCCTGCACGGCGCGATCCGCTCGCTGGCCCCCGTCCGCACGGCCCCGGCCCCCGCCCCAGGCACCCCGATCCCGGGCAGTCCGACCCCAGACAGCTGTCCCGCCCCAGGCACCCCCGCGCCGCACACCCCGGAGTCGTACGACGCCTTCGGCTCCCGCACCCCCTGGTGGCAGGAAGGCGGCGACGACGGACTGTCCCCCACGACGGACAGCGTGCCGGTCGACGGCGTACCGGTGGCGGCCGGCAGCCGGGTGCGGCTGCGGCCGGCCGGGCGGGGGGCCGACGCGCAGGACATGTTCCTGGCCGGCCGCACCGCCCGGGTGGCGGCCGTCTTCCACGACGTGGACGGCAGCGTGCACCTCGCCGTCACCCTGGACGACGACCCCGCCGCCGAACTCGACGCCTGGTACGGCCGCTACCGCTACTTCCGCCCGCACGAACTCCAGCCCCTGACCGCCGCCACCGACGAGGACAGACGCCATGGACGCCCTTGAGGTCCTGACCCACGACCATCGCATGGTCGAGCAGCTGTTCCGCGATTACCACTCCGCCGCCTCCGACACCCAGCGGCGGGCCGTCGTGGAACTGCTCGTCCGCGAACTGTCCAAGCACGCCGCCCTGGAAGAGCTGCTGGTCTACCCGCTGGCGCGGAAGGTCCTCCCGGACGGCGACGAGGAGGTGGACGAGCACCTCGGCGAGCACATGGCGGTCAAGACCACGCTGCTCGCCCTGGACAAGCTGTCCGAGGGCGACGCCCGCACCGACGGACTCGTCGCGGAACTGCGCCGCGATGTCACCGAGCATGTGCGGGAGGAAGAGGAGGAGTTCATGCCGCGGGTGCGCGCGGCCGTGTCCCAGGAGGATCTGGACGAACTCGGGCAGATCATTACACAGGCCAAGCAGAGCGCCCCGACCCGGCCCCATCCGCACGCCCCGGACCACCCACCGGCGCTCACCCTCGCCGGCCCGCTGGCCGCCGCGTACGACCGCTTGCGAGACCGACTGGACAGGAGGCCGAGGACATGACCATACAGAGCGGCACCACCACCGACGACAGCCGGGAACCCGCCAAGGCGGAGCAGCGCGACGGCTTCGACGAGATCCACATCCTCTGGATCTCCGAGGGGATGAGCTGCGACGGCGACACCGTCTCGCTCACCGCCGCCGGCCAGCCGTCGATCGAGGACGTCGTCCTCGGCCTGGTGCCCGGCCTGCCCAAGGTGCACCTCTACAACAAGGTGCTCTCGCCCACCATGGGCGGGGAGGACTTCCTGGCCCCCTTCCGGGCGGCGGCGCGCGGCGACCTCGCGCCGTTCATCCTGGTGATCGAGGGGTCGATCCCCAACCAGAACATCATCGCGGGGGAGGGCTTCTGGACGTCCTTCGGCAACGACCCGGAGACCGGCCAGCCCCTCACCCTCAACTGGTGGATCGACCAACTCGCCCCCAGGGCATGGGCGATCGTCGCCGCGGGCACCTGCGCGGCGTACGGCGGCATCCACGCCATGGCGGGCAACCCCACCGGCTCCATGGGCCTGTCGGACTACCTCGGCTGGGACTTCAAGACCCAGGGCGCGCTCCCCGTCGTCAACGTCCCCGGCTGCCCGATCCAGCCGGAGAACTTCATGGAGACGCTGGTGTGGGTGCTCTACCACGCGGCCGGCGCCGCGCCGCCGCCTCCGCTGGACCATATGCTGCGCCCGCAGTGGCTGTTCGGGAAGACCGTGCACGAGGGCTGCGACCGGGCCGCGTACTACGAGCAGGCGGACTTCGCCAAGGACTACAACGCCCCCAAGTGCCAGGTGAAGGTGGGGTGTTGGGGCCCGGTCGTCAACTGCAACGTCCCCAAGCGGGGCTGGATGGCCGGGATCGGCGGCTGCCCGAACGTCGGCGGTATCTGCATCGGCTGCACCATGCCCGGCTTCCCCGACGCCTTCATGCCGTTCATGGACGAGCCCACCGGCGGCGCGCTCTCCTCGCTGCTCATCAAGCCGTACGGCGCGTTCATCCGCCGGCTGCGCGGCATCACCAGCATCGCCGTCAACCGCGAAGCCAAGTGGCACCACAACGAACCGGCGCTGACCAGCGGATACGACCCGTACTGGCGCCCCTGAAACAAGGAGCAGGAACGGACATGACACAGACCGCGGACCGGGCCGGATCCGGCGAGCGCGACCCCGCGCAGCTCGTGGAGATGTCCTGGGACCCGATCACCCGGATCATCGGCAACCTGGGCATCTACACGAAGATCGACTTCGCCAACCGCGAAGTGGTCGAGTGCCACAGCACCTCGTCGCTGTTCCGCGGCTACTCGGTGTTCATGAAGGGCAAGGACCCGCGCGACGCCGGCTTCATCACCTCGCGCATCTGCGGCATCTGCGGCGACAACCACACCACCTGCTCCAACTACGCCCAGCAGATGGCCTACGGCATCAAGCCCCCCATGCTCGCCGAGCACATCGTCAACCTCGGCGAAGCGGCCGAGTACATGTTCGACCACACCATTTTCCAGGACAACATGGTCTTCGTGGACTTCTGCGAGGCCATGGTCAAGGCCACCAACCCGGGCGTCCTGGCCCGGGCCGAACGCACCCCAGCGCCTCGCGGTGACATCCACGGCTACCGGACGATCGCCGACATCATGCGGGCGTTCAACCCGTTCGAGGGCGCCATGTACAAGGAAGCCCTCAAGGCCAGCCGCCTGACCCGCGAGATGTTCTGCAAGATGGAGGGCCGCCACGTCCACCCGTCGACCATGTACCCCGGCGGCGTGGGCACCATCGCGACACCCTCCACCTTCACCGACTACCTCTCGCGGCTGATGAACGTCCTGGACTTCATCAAGAAGTCCGTCGCCATGAACGACGACGTCTTCGACTTCTTCTACGAGGCGCTGCCCGGCTACGAGGAGGTCGGCCGCCGCCGCATCCTGCTCGGCTGCTGGGGCGCGTTCCAGAACGCCGAGGTCTGCGACTACCGGTACGCGTCGATGAACGAGTGGGGCAAGGCGATGTTCGTCACCCCGGGCATCATCGTCGACGGCGAACTGGTCACCAACAAGCTGGTCGACATCAACCTCGGCATGCGGATCCTGCTCGGCAGCTCCTTCTACGAGGACTGGGTGAACGAGGACCCGTTCGTCACCCACGACCCGCTCGGCAACCCCGTCGACATGCGCCACCCGTGGAACCAGACCACCGTTCCGGTCCCGCAGAAGCGCGAGTTCGACGGCAAGTACAGCTGGGTGATGAGCCCGCGGTGGTACCACAAGGAGACCGACCGGCACCTGGCCCTGGACACCGGGGGAGGGCCGCTGGCCCGCCTGTGGTCCACGGCCCTCAACGGCCTGGTCGACACGCCGTACGTCAAGGCCACCGGGCACAGCGTCCGCATCACCCTGCCCAAGAGCGAGCAGCTGCCGGAGACCACGCTGGAGTGGAAGATCCCGCAGTGGAGCAACACCATCGAACGCGACCGCGCCCGCCCCTACTTCGTCGCCTACGCGGCCGCGATGGCGCTGGAGTTCGTGGAGAAGGCGATGGCCCTGGTCCGGGCCGGCGAGCTGAAGGTCTTCGAGAACTTCGAGGTCCCCGACGAGGCGATCGGCTGCGGCTTCCACGAAGCCGTCCGCGGCGTCCTCTCCCACCACCTGGTGATCAAGGACAAGAAGATCGCCAACTACCACCCCTACCCGCCCACCCCCTGGAACGCCAGCCCCCGCGACAGCTACGGCAACCCCGGCCCCTACGAGGACGCCGTACAGGGCCAGCCGATCTTCGAGGAGAACGGCCCCGACGACTTCAAGGGCGTCGACATCATGCGCACCGTCCGCAGCTTCGACCCGTGCCTGCCCTGCGGCGTCCACATGTACCTCGGCAAGGGCACCACCCGCACCACCGTCCACTCGCCGATCTACGGGGCCGGCGGCCATGGCTGACCCGGCCCGGCTCGACGACACCGCGGTGGGCGGCCGGCTCACCCGGATCAACGAGCTGCTGGAACGCCTGGAGGCCGCGCCCGGACCGACCGTCCAGGACGCGCTGGCGGCGGTGCGGTCGCTGACCGAGGTCTACGGCGAGGCGCTGGCCCGCGTCCTGGACCGCGCGGATCCCGCGCTGGCGCGCGAGCTGGCGGACGACGAGCTCGTCGGCCACCTGATGGTGCTGCACGGCGTCCACCCGGAGCCGGTGGCGACCCGCGTGGCCCGGGCCGTCCGACGCTTGCGGGACCAGCTGCGCGAACGCGGCGCCGACCTCGAACTGGCCGGTATCGACGGCCAGTTGGCCCGGGTCCGGCTGACGGCCAAGGGGTGCGGCGCGGGCACCGACGGTGTCCTGGACGCCGTCCGCGAGACGATCCTCGCGGTGGCCCCCGAACTCGACGGTGTGGAGCTGGAACCCGCCGCCGGCCAGGCACCCGCCGCGTTCGTCCCGCTGGAAACGGTGACCCGCCGGCCCGCCCAGCCCCAGGGGGCGCCATGACCACCGGCACCCCCCTGGCCCGGCTGATCCGCTCGGCGGCGGCCGGCAGCCGCGCGGCGGCCGAGGAACGCTGCGACCTGTGCGCCGCCGCCGTCCCCGACGACCACCGCCACCTCTACGACGGCGAACGGGACGAGGTGCTGTGCGCCTGCCGGGCCTGCGCGCTGCTGTTCGTCCGCGGCGAGGCCAGCGACCGGCACTACCGCCTGATCCCGCAGCGCCGGATCCGGCTCCCCCCACTCGACACCGAACCGCTGGGCGTCCCCGTCGGCCTGGCCTTCTTCGTCCCCCGGAGCGACGGCACGGTCGTCGCCCACTACCCGAGCCCCGCGGGCCCGGCGCAGTGGGAGGTGGACGCCGCCGCCTGGCAGCGGGTCGCCACCGCGTGCCCCGAGCTGGCGACGGTGGCACCCGACACCGAGGCACTCCTGGTCAACACCGCACGCGCGATGCGGCACCACTGGATCGTGCCGATCGACGACTGCTTCCGCCTGGTCGCCGTGGTGCGACGGGAGTGGCGGGGCCTGTCGGGCGGGGCGCGGGTATGGCCCGCAGTCGAGGAGTTCTTCGCCGGCCTCACGACCGCAAGGAGCACACCATGAGCACCATCAGAGTCGGAAAACCGCAGGTGAAACCGGACACGCCCACCCATGTCCGCGGCCTCCACCAGGGCAACAAGGGCCCCTACGGGCACCAGGCCGGACACCACAAGGACGGCACCGCCGACGCGCGCCGTTCGACGGGCATCCACTGGAAGAAGCACAACGCGATCATGAAGATCATGCCGAACATCCCGCCGGGATGAGCACCGGCGAGCAGCGGTGCGAAGCGACGACGGGGCGAGGAGCGATGAACAGACATGACGGCGTGCGGCGAGGAGCGATGAGGAGCGACACATGGCACGGCTGACGGCCCGACGCGTGGTGACCGCGGAGGTGGTGCTCCTCGCGGGCGCGGCGCTCGCCCTGCTGATCCGGGAGATGCCCGGCCTGGTGCGCGAGGTCCGCATCTGGCGGATGGCCGCGTTTCCCTCGGGGGCCCGGCACCCTCGGTGAGGGACGGGCCGGCTCCGGCACTCGGCGCGGCCCCGGCCCCGGTCAGCGACTCGCGCGACTGGCCGGGCCGCCGGGGCCGGCCGGGCTGCCTGGGCCGGCTGCCTGGGCCGCGAGTTCGGTATTGCGTTCGCGGATGCCCGGCGGCAGGCGGTCGACCAGATCAGCGAGGGTCACCGCGCGCAGACTCGCCCGCCAGGCTTCGTCGGCCCGCGCCATCACCGCGTGCACCGCACAGGGCCGGCGGCACTGCTCCGGGGCCAGCGCGCCCGAACCCCGCTGCCTGATCTCCTGGCAGACGAACGGCGACTGCGCACCCTCCACGGCCTCCACCACATCCAGGACCGTGATCTCCTCCGCCGAACGGGCAAGCCGGTAGCCCCCTTTGGGCCCGGTGACGGCCTGGAGGATGCCCGCCCGGGCCATCGCCTGGAGGTGCTTGCCGAGGTACGTCTCGGGCAGCCCGTAATGCCCGGCGAGCCCCTCCTTGCGGACCGACCGCCCGGCGGGCGCCAGCGCCAGCAGCGTGGCGCAGTGCACCCCCCACTCCACCCCTTGCGAAAGCTTCATGGCGCCTACTATAGCTATTACGGACATCGAAAGGTTCTAATATCTGGGAGGCAGTCGATGACGACCCGCCCCCGCACCCCGACCGGCATATCCGCCGCCGATCCGGGGCCGCGACCCGGCAGGCTCATGCTGCCCGTGCTGCTGTCCGCGTGGTTCCTGGCCCAGTTCGACTTCTTCGTGGTGAACGTGGCCGCGCCGTCCATCCGGCACGACCTGCGCACCGGCCCGGCCGCACTCGAAATGGCCGTGGGCGGCTACGCGTTCGCCTACGCGGCCGGCATGATCACCGGCGGCCGCCTGGGCGATCGGTTCGGCTACCGGCGGACGTTCACCGGCGGTGTGCTGGCGTTCACCCTCGCCTCGCTGCTGTGCGGAGCCGCGACCGGCCCGGTCACGCTCACCTGCGCACGGCTGCTCCAGGGACTGGCCGGTGCCGTCATGGTGCCGCAGGTCCTGGCGCTGATCACCGCCGCCTACCCGCCGGCCACCCGGCCCCGCGCCCTGGGCTGGTACGGGGCCGCCGGCGGGCTCGGCTCGATCGCCGGCCAGGTGCTCGGCGGACTGCTGCTCCAGGCCGATGTCCTCGGCCTCGGCTGGCGCGTGATCTTCCTGGTGAACGTCCCCATCGGGCTGCTCGCCGCCTGGCTGGCGGTGCGGGCCCTGCCGCCCCTCGGGGCCGGCCGCCCGCCCGGGCAGGACCCGCTGGGAGCGCTCGGCCTCGCCGCCACCCTCGCCCTGGTACTGGTCCCGCTGACGCTGGGACGCGGCCAGGGCTGGCCCGCCTGGGCCTGGGCCGGTCTGCTGGGCAGCGTCCCGCTCGCCGTCCTGGTCGGCTGGTGGCAGCGCCACCTAAGCGCGCGCGGCGGGTCGCCGGTGCTGGAAACGGCCCTCTTCCGCTCCCGCTCCTACGTTGCCGGAATCGTCGCGGTCACCGCGTTCATGGCCTACTTCGCCTCGTTCATGTTCACCCTGGCGCTGCTGCTCCAGGACGGCCTGGGAATGGGCGCGCTGCGCGCCGGGACGGTGTTCGCGCCGATGGGCGTCTCGTTCTCCGCGACGGCCTTGCTCGGCCCCCGGCTCATAGCCCGCTACGGTCCGCGGACCACGGTGTTCGGCGGTGCGACGACCGGCCTCGGCCTGGCCCTCCTCGCCCTGTGCCTGCACGCCGCCGGCCCGCGCACCGGACCTGCCTGGATCGTGCTCGCCCTGACCCTGGTGGGACTGGGCAACGGCCTGGTCCTGCCGCGCCTGCTCGGCATCTCGCTGGTCGACGTGCGCCCCGACCAGGCGGGTATCGGCGGAGCGGTGCTCACCACGGCCCAGCAGTTCGCCGGCGCCGCCGGAGTCGCCGTCCTCGGCACGGTCTTCTTCGCCCTGGCCGGCCCGTCCGCCGACCTCCCCGGCGCGATGGCGACCACCACCCTGATCGACCTCCTCCTGATCACCGCCGTGACCCTCATGCTCCTCCCTCTCACCCGACCGACGCGTCCGAGGTCATGACCTGACGCCCCATCAACTACGTGCCCGTTGGCCCGGCGTCGGGGCCGACCGGCCACGCACTGTCAGCGCCCCTCGCTACGGTGCCGTCATGAACGAGATCTCTTTCTGGAGTTGCCCGCCCGACAAGCCCGTCCGCGGTTCGGTTTCCGACGAGTACCACATCACCCTCCTCGACCCGCCGCTGCCCGGGAGCACGACCCCGTTGCCGTCGCACGACCCCGGGCGGGCGCGGGCGTTCGCCGAGGCGTTCCCGACTGTCGACGCCGTACTGGAGGAACTCCCTCCCCGGTCCGCGTCCGACACGCTCGCGGTGGACATCCGCTCCGACCTCGACCTGATCGCGATCGGCTGCTGGGGCCACGTGACCTGGATATCCGATCCGGCCCTGGCCGCGTACGACGCCGGTATGACGCCGGTCCTGGACGAGGTCACCGCCCTCCACGAGCGCTACCCCCGCGCCCTGATCGTGGGCTCCGCCGCGCCCGACTTCGGCGAGACGCACACCGAGGACGTGATCCGCCTTCCCGATGGCCGGACACTCTTCGCCTCCGGCTTCCCCGCGTACGAGGACCCGTGGCACGTCGAAGGCGACCCGGAGGCCATCCTCGAGGCGCTGGGCATCGACCAGGCCGACCTGACCGAGCAGGACCGCGAAGACCTCCGCCTGGGCGAAGAACCCCACCTCACGAACTGGGGGATGCTCGGCGGACTGGTCCTGGAGCACTGCGGCCGCGGATTCCGGAGCGGACTTGAGATGTCTGTCTTCCGCGTCCGCCACACCGAGCACTACACCGCGGCGATGGAGGAGATGTGGACGTGGGCGCCGTAGCGCGGCGCTGACGTGTGGGTCCTCGCCCAAGTCGTTGCGGATCGAAGGGGCGGGGGCTCACCCATGCCCACTCCCGCCCCGCGCTCCTGGAAAAATAACTAGACCGGTCGTCATAGTTAGCGGTAGCGTTCCCGTCATGGCTCGTCGAACCGACAGCCGGCGGCGGATGCTGGAGTCCGCCGCCGAGCTCTTCCATGCGCAGGGTTACCACGCCACCGGCCTCAATCAGGTGGTCACCGCCAGCGGGGCCCCAAAGGGTTCGCTGTACTTCCACTTCCCGGGCGGAAAGGAGCAACTGGCCGCTGAGGCACTGAAGTTGTCGGGCGGTCAGCTACGCGAGGCGCTGGAACACGTCCTCGCCGAGGCCCCGGACGCGGCCGGCGCCATCGGCGCGGTCGTGGATCTGCTGAGCGGCCTGCTGGCCGACTCCGGCTTCCAGCGCGGCTGCCCGCTGGCGGCCGTCACCCTGGACGCCGCGGCCGACAGCGAACCGATCCGGCACGCCTGTGCCGAAGGCTACGACTCCTGGCGCGAGTTGATCGCCGGTTTCCTCACCGAGCAGGGACTGGCCGCGGACCGGGCGGAGACCCTGGCGACCGTCGTCCTCGCCTCCCTCGAGGGCGGTCTGCTGCTGGCCAAGGCACGCCACGACACCGCCCCGCTGCGCGCGGTCGCCGAACACCTCAAGGCCGCGATCACGAAGGAGCTTGCCTGATGCGCGTCCACCACCTCAACGCCGGGACCTTGCGGCCGCTCGGCGGCCGGCTCATCGACGGCGAGCCGGGACTGCTCCGGCGCGCCACGATGGTCTGCCACTGCCTGCTGCTGGAAACGGACGCGGGCCTGGTCCTCGTCGAGACCGGAATCGGCGCGCAGGCGGCGCACCGGCCGGACGAGTGGCTCGGCCGGCGGTTCCTGCGCCTCACCAACCCGGACCTCGACGCCGACCGGTCGGCGGTGCGGCAGATCGCCCGCCTGGGGTTCGACCCGAACGACGTCCGGCACGTCGTACTCACCCATCTCGATCTCGACCACGCCGGCGGACTGGCGGACTTCCCCCAGGCGACCGTCCACGTCTACGCCGAAGAACTCCGCGCGGCCCAACGCCCCCGTTCCCTGCGGGAACACAAGCGGTACCGCGCGGCGCACTTCGCCCACGGGCCCAAGTGGGCCTCCTACGAGGGCCTCGGCGAGCCGTGGCGGGGCTTCGACGCCGTACGGGAACTCAAGGGCCTGCCGCCGGAGATCCTCCTCATTCCGCTCGCGGGCCACACCCGGGGCCATGCCGGCGTCGCCGTCGACACGGGAGACGGCTGGCTCCTGCACGCCGGCGACGCCTACTTCCACCCCGGCGAACTCGATCCGGACCGGCCGCACTGCCCGCCCGCCCTCGCCCTGTTCGAGTCGCTGGTGCAGACCGAGAAGCACGCCAGGCTGCACAACCAGCAACGCCTGCGCGAACTGGCCCGCCACCAGGGCGACCAGGTCCGCATACTGTCCGCGCACAACGCCGCCGAATACCGGCAGTACGCGACCGGCCGGGCTCAGGCGAGGAGGCCGGTGCGGGCATAGGCCCACGTCTCCGCCGGGTCGAAGGCGTCGGAGCGCCAGGTGGTGGAGGCCAGCGCCCCCCTTCCCCGATACGCGCGCATGATGTCGACGTGCGGCGCCCAGGCGATGAACCGGTGCAGGGCGGCCTCATCGCGCCAGACGGCCACGGAGCCGCAGCGGCGGGCGAGGGGTTGCGCCCACAGCCACATTCCATACGCCCCTTCCAGCTCCTGCCAGCCGTGCGCGAGCCGCCGCGCCGCGCGGTAAATGCCGGGCAGAGCCCAGACGTTGTCGGGCTTGAAGTCGGTGACGCTGACGAGGACGGGGCCGTCCCGGCCGTGGTCCGGGCCGGGCGTCCAGGGCGACCTCAACAATTTCGTACGCATGCGCTTACGATCTGCTTGAGGGTACGTTTTGTCAACGCCGATGCTGCCGCGGGGAAGCGGAGGCGCACGGCTCTGGACGGAAGCTCGCGTGCTGACCTGGGGGACTGGCTTCCTGATGCCGGCCGCCTTCGGCTGCCGGAGAATTTCCATGCCTGGTGTGGGCAGCGCCTGCGGGCGTCGCGTTCCGGGCTGGACAAGAAGCCGCGCGGCCCGGCCTCTGCACCGTTCGCGGGCGCGCAGGCACTCGCTGATCCGGAGAGCGTACGGACTGGAGGGCATTGCCATGGACGGGAACGCGTTCGTCTACACCGTCTACATCGAGACCACGCCGGAGAAGCTCTGGCAGGGCCTGACCGACCCGGCCTTCACCCGGCGCTACTGGGGCGCCGAATTCACTACGGATTGGGCGGTCGGATCGGCGATGACCTGGGAGGAGAGGGGTGCGAAGGTCGCCGACCCGGCGCAGATCGTGCTGGAATCCGAGCCGTGCCGGCGGCTGTCCTACCCATGGCACACCTTCACGCGCGAATGGGCCAAGGCGGTGGGGGTGGATGAGGGGACCCGTGCCGAGATCGCCGCTGAGCGGCGGTCGAAGGTCGCGTTCGAGATCGAAGCCCTGGGGGAGGTGGTCAGGTTGACCGTCGTCCATGACGGCTTCGAACCAGGCAGCACGGTGCGCGAGATGATCCGGCACGGCTGGCCTGCCATCGTCTCCAGCCTCAAGACGCTGCTGGAGACCGGCCAGGCGCTTCCGGAGGCGGAGCCCGCTGGCTAAGCGTGACTGAGGGGGCGAGGGCCCTGCCGGTGGTGCGGGGGCACCGCTGGGCGGCTACCTCTGAGCCGGGTGGGTGCGGAGGGGGGCGGGTGCGGGTGCGGCGGGGGGGTTGGGGAAGGGCAAGGGGGTGGTTGACTTTTTGCCCCGTTTT
>NZ_LLZI01000111.1 GCF_001509485.1 Streptomyces sp. NRRL F-4489 | reverse complement strand
GGGGTCCGCGTTGCGGTCGGCGGTGGGGGCGGGGGCGGCGGCGGGACCGGGACGCGGCACGGTGAGCGGCCCCGGACCGGCGGCCGTCCAGGTGCGAAGTTCCACGGCGACCCCGAGGGCCGTGAGCAGGGTGCGGGCGTGCGCCTGGAGGCGGGGCGGGTCCGCCAGCCGGGGGCTGTCCGCCAGGGCGCGGGCCACCGTTCCGGCGAACGCGGCGGCGCGCCGGGCGGTGACGGGGAGGGGGACGCGCGGGGCGGTGGGCACGGCGCACCGTGAAGTGCAGACGGGGCGGATGTCCCACGGGCCGTTCGCCGTAACCGGGTTCGCCACGGCCCGGTGCGTCGCCTGATGCGCCGGCCCCGGGTTCGCCACGGGCCCGTAGTCCGCAGGCCCGTTGGCTACGACAGACCCGTTGGCCACGACCGGAACCACCGCGCGCCCGTTGGCCACGGCCTCATCCGCCACGGGCCCGACCAGAGCGCGCCCCACTCCCCCGTTCGTCACTCGCCCCTCCATCGCCCCCCAGAGGTTCATCGTTCACTCCCCAGGAAGAAGTGGCGGTAGCGGGCGGAGAGCCGGTCCATGTCCAGGAGGGTGAAGAAGTCGGCGACGCCGAAGGCCGGGTCGTGGGCGGGGGCGCCGCAGATCCAGGCGCCGATGCGGAGGTAGCCGCGCAGCAGCGGGGGCAGTGCGTTCGGGGCCGGGCGGTCCGGGAGCGGGGCGGTGGGGTGCCAGGGGCGGTGCGGCGTGACCAGGAGGCCGGGCGGCGGGGCGTGGCGGGTGCGGGCCAGCGCCCAGGCGTGGGTGGCGGCGGTGCCGCCGTCGGCGAGCGGGACGGAGGCGCAGCCGGCGAGGTAGCGGTGGCCGGAAAGCAGCGTGTAGCGGGCCAGGGCCCCCCACATCCGGTTGATGACGGCGGCGCCCCGGTGGGCGGGGTGGACGCAGGAGCGGCCGGCCTCGATCAGCGACGGGCGCAGCGGGTCGAGGGCGGTGAGGTCGAACTCGCCGTCGGAGTAGAGGCGTTGGGTCCGCCCCGGGGGCAGCAGGCGGTAGGTGCCGACGACGGCGCGGGTGGGGGTGTGGGTGACGATGAGGTGGTCGGCGAGGTCGTCGAGCGGGTCGATGTCGTGGCCGGCGAGCGGGGTGTCGAGGGCGGCGCCCAGTTCGCCGCCGAAGACCTGGTGGCGCAGCCGCTGGGCGGCCCGCACCTCGTCGGGGGTGGCGGCCAGGGCGACGGTGTACTCGGGGACGGCGGCGGCGGGGGGACCGGGGCGGCCGGCGGACGTGGTCGGTGCCGTGCTCATCAGAGCCTCCGTAGGGGTGCGGGTGCGGCCCTGCCGGGGTGCGCGACCCGATGACCTGGCGTGCTCCTACGCGGCAGACTGTTCCCGGGTGCGCGGTCCGGGCGCGTGAAGCCCAGGGAGCGTACGGGTGAGGGGCCGCGGAACTCTGGTCGACCGCGGTCGAATCCGGTCGAGTGTGATCAGCGGGTGATCGAGTCCGGTCGCCGGGCGGTGCGGTACGGAGAAGCGCACCGGCCCGGCACGAAGGGGACGCACGGCCCTCGCACCCGCCCCCACCAGCGGTTTCCGGCCAATCGCCGCCGCGGGCGGCCGACTTCCCCGGTGGAAGCGCGTGCGGCCGCCGCGTACGCTGACCGGCACAGCTCAGGCGAGTAAGGGGAGCAGGACATGGGCACCGCAGCCGACAAGGAATGGCTCTACGGCCTCGACATCTCGGACGCCGTCTGGCAGCGCCCGCCCGGCGACCCCGACGCGGAGGCGGTGGAGATCGCCTTCCTGGAAGGCGGCGCGGTGGCGATGCGGAACTCCACCGAGCCGGATGTGGTGCTGCGCTACACCGAGGCGGAGTGGCGGGCGTTCGTACTGGGCGCGCGGGACGGGGAGTTCGACCTGGACCGGCATCAGGTGGACGCTTCCGCCGGTCAGCAGCAGGAGTCGCCGACCGGCGAGCAGCAGGGCTGACCGGCGGGCCGCCAGGCCGCCGAGCCGTCAGGCCGTCAGCCGTCACTCGGGCCGGCCGCCGGGGACCGCCCGGCCGCCGGCAGGGCCAAAGCCCCCCGCCTCCGGGCCCCGGCGGGTGCGGCCCAGACGGGTCACCCGTCCGGGGCGCCCGGTGGTGCGGTGACCCGCACCGGATTCACTCGTTCCACGGAATGTGGAGCAGCAGCAGGCGGCAACCCCGCGCCCGGACCGCACCTCCCCCGCCGGAGCCGCCGGCGGGGTCGAGCCCATCGATGTCGAGCAGGCCGAGGCGGCCCTCGTCGAGCACTACCCCCGGCTGACCCGGCTGGCGTATCTGGTGCTGCCGCCGGCCGCCAGCCGCGGGCGGCGGGTGCTGGCCGCGCACGCCGTCGTCCAACGGGCGCTGCCCCGCCGGTCCGGCCCCGGTACGGTGCTGCCCGCCCAAAGGGGCGGGGACCCGGCCCTCGATCCCGGTTACGCGCTGATGCGGCTGCGGGTACTCCGGGCCGCGCTGGCCGCCGGGCGCCGGCGGTGGCCGCTCCCGGCGCCGCTCCCCCAGGTGTGGGGCCTGCGGCTGTTCCCGCGTTCCGGTGGCGCCGACGAACTCGCTCTGGACCAGGCGCTGTCGGAGCTCTCCGGGCCGGCCCGGGCGGCGTTCGTCCTACGGGATCTGGAGCGGCTGACGGTCCAGGAGACCCGGCGGGTGCTGGAGGCCGCGGGGGTCGCCGATCCCCGGGAGGCGCTGGCCGCGGCGGAGCGGGCCGCGGTGCCGGCCGGGAGCCGGGACCGGGCGCTGCTGGAGTCGGTGGAGTTCGACCCGTGCGCCCTCCAGGCCCGGCCGACGGATCTGGTCCGGCGCCGCCAGCACGGCCGGGCGGCGCTGGCGGCCGGGGCGGCGGTGCTGGTCTGCGGGGCGCTGCTCGGGATGCCGGGCGAGGGCTGGGGGCCGGACGGCGCCGCGGCCCCGCCCTACGCCCGCAACGCCGCGGCCGAGGCGGCGCTGGATCCGGGCCGGCTCCTGGTGTCGTCGGCCGCCGCCTGGAAGACCGCGGCCCGGCCGGACTTCGCGGCCTGGCCGGCCCGGGGCGACCGGACCGGCGACAAGGCGCTGCTGCGCCGGGCGCTGGCCGTATGGGCCCGGCCCGGCGCGGGCGTCCAGGTGACCGCGACGCCGGGGACGCCCACCGGGCCGGCCGCCGGACCGCCCCAGCTGCTCTTCGCGGGCGCGGTGGACCACGCGGTGGTGGTGCTCTTCCACGACGGGCTGCGGGTGGTGCGGTACGCGGAGCAGGCCGGCGGCGAGGGGCAGGACGGCGATCCGGCGGTGGGGCTGGACTTCGCGCGGACGGACGGGGCGGCGGCGGGCGCGGCGAGCGCGCTGGTGGCGGGCCGCACGGCGGGCAACGTCCGCTATCTGGTGGCGCCTTGGGTGACGTCGGTGCGGCTGGTGGACCTGGTGCGGCCGGACGCGGGGGCGGGGCAGCGGGTCGCGGTGGGCGAGGACGGGCTGACCGCGCCGGTGCCGGTGCCGCGCCCGGAGGAGAAGTGCACCGGCTGGCCCGCCCTACGGGTCGGCGGGCGGCTGGACGGGCAGCCGGGCGCGGAGGGCGGTGCCGGACCTACCGGGCGCAAGGGCGGTGAGCTGCTGACGGACCTCGGTGAACTGGTCCCGGCCCGGCTCACGTACGGGCCGCCGGGCGCGCCGGGCGCGGTGTCCGGGGCGGCGGGGCGGACGGCGTGGGCGCGTACGGCGTGCGGGCTGTCGGACGTCCTGGGGCAGGGCGTACGGGCGGTGAACGCCTGGCGGTTCGCCAAGCAGCCGCTCCCCGGGGGCGCGGGCCGCGCGGCCTGGCTGTGCGTACGGGCGGAGACCTGGCGCGGGGCGGGGAGCCGCACGATGACGGAGTTCCAGGCACCGCCGCCGGGCGGGCGGCCGGACCCGGCCGGGCGGCCGTATCCGCCGGGCGCGGTGACGGCCCGGGTGGAGGGCGGTACGGCGTGCGGCCCCCGGGCGCCGCGGGTGCTGGCGGGGGTGCTGTGGAAGGGCGCGGACGGCCGGTGGTGGCTGCTGGCGGCGGGCAGCGGACAGGTCGCGTCGGTCACCGCGCGCGGCGGGGTGACCGGGCACGCGGCGGGCCGGCTGCTGGCAGCCCCCGCCCGGCCGGGCGCCCAGGCGGACCTGACGGGCGAACTGGCCGGGGGCGGGGAGGGGGGGGGGCTGTTTGAGACGTGCGTTAAATGTTCTGGGGGGTCGCGCCCCCCAAAAGCCCCGCGACGGCAAGACTTCCGCGGCCCGTGGGGGCCCGTGCGGGCGGAGCGGGCCCCCGC
>NZ_LLZI01000110.1 GCF_001509485.1 Streptomyces sp. NRRL F-4489 | reverse complement strand
ACCCGGGCCAGAGCGCGCAGGGGCAGGACCAGGGGCACTTGGGCGTAGGGGCCGAGCCATACGGGACGGGCCCGGGTCCCCGAGGGGCGAGGGCTGGGCCATCAAGGGGCAGTGGCCGAGCGGCTCGGCCAGGGGGCGAAGCTGCCCAGGGGTGGGGACCGGACGACCCCGGCCGGCAGGTCCGAGCCACCCAGCCATGAGGACCGGGCCGCGCCCAGCACGGGAGCCGAGCCACCCAGGTACGGAGGCCAGGCCCCCAGCAGCAGGCCCCGATCCCCCCGCCCCAGGCCAGGCCCCAACCACACGGCAGGCCCGATCCCCCAGCCATGGGCCCAGGCCCCAACCCCAGGGACCGGCCCCCAAGACGGAACCCGAGCCCCCGGCTGCGAGCCCGAGCCCCAGCCACAGGAGCCGGCCCCGAAAACGGAGCCCGTGCGCCAACCACAGGACCCGGCCCCGCAGACGGAGCCCGAGCGCCAGCCACAGGAGACCCGCCCCCAAAGGCGGCCCCCGAAGAAGGAGCCCGAGCGCCACCCACAGGACCGAGCCCCCAGCCAGATGATCCGAGCCCGCAGGCCCGGGCCCAGCCCCGTCACCCCCTCCGGAAGAGGGTCACCACCGCTGCGCCGCCCAGGCCGATGTTGTGGGCGAGGGCGGTGCGGGCGCCGGGGACCTGGCGGGGGCCGGCGGTGCCGCGGAGTTGCCAGACCAGTTCGGCGGTCTGGGCGAGGCCGGTGGCGCCCAGCGGGTGGCCCTTGGAGATCAGGCCGCCGGACGGGTTGACCACCCACCGGCCGCCGTACGTGGTGGCCCCGTCGGCGATCAGCTTGCCCGACTCGCCCGCCGCGCACATCCCCAGCGCCTCGTACGTCAGCAGCTCGTTCACCGAGAAGCAGTCGTGCAGCTCGATCACGTCGACGTCCTCGATGCCCAGACCGCTCGCCGCGTAGACCTGCCGGGCCGCGGCACGCGTCATCGGCGCGCCGACCACGTCGATGCAGGACCCGGAGGCGAAGCTCTCCTCGGTGTCGGTGGTCATGGCCTGCGCGGCGATCTCCACCGCCCGGTCCGCCAGGCCGTGCGCGCGGATGAACCGCTCGGAGGCGACCACCGCCGCCGCGGCGCCGTCGGAGGTCGGCGAGCACTGGAGCTTGGTCAGCGGCCGGTGGACGGTCCGGGAGGCGAGCACCTCCTCGACGGTGTAGACGTCCCGGAACTGCGCGTAGGGGTTGTGCGCCGAATGCCGGTGGTTCTTGGCGCCGACCATGGCCAGTTGCTCGGCGGTCGTGCCGTACCGCGCCATGTGCTCGCGCGCGGCGTTGCCGAAGATCTGGGCGGTGGGCGGGGTCGGCTCGAAGCCGTGGGCCGCGGCCATCACCCCGTAGTGCCGGGCGACCGGCGACGCGGCGAAGTCCCCGCCGTCCGCCCCGGCCCCCAGCGCGCCGCGCTTCATCTTCTCGAAGCCCAGCGCCAGTACGCAGTCGTTGAGTCCGGACGCGACGAACTGCCGGGCGAGCATCAGCGCGGTGGCACCGGTGGCGCAGTTGTTGTTGACGTTGTAGACGGGGACGCCGGTCAGGCCCAGTTCGTAGGCGGCGCGCTGGCCGGCGGTGGACGGCTGGTGGCAGTAGCCGCCCGGCACCTGCTCGACCGCGTCGTAGCCGATGCCGGCGTCGGCGAGCGCCGCCTCGCCGGCCTCCTTGGCCATGTCCCAGTACTGCCAGTCGCGGGTTTCCGGCTTCTCGAAGCGGGTCATGCCGACGCCGATGACGTATGCGGTACCGGCCATGCGGTCCTCCAGGGAGAGGGGGCAAAAGCAGGGGAGGGGTAGGGGACGGAGCCCCGGACGCGGCGCCCGGCGGGTCAGGGCACGGGCCGCGGCTCCGGGTCGCGGGGCAGGCCGAGGAGGCGTTCGGCGATGACGTTCAGCTGGACCTGGGTGGTGCCGCCGGCGATGGTCAGGCAGCGGGACATCAGGAAGCCGTGCAGGGCGCCGGCGCCGGGGCCCTCGCGGACCGCGCCGGCCGGGCCGAGCAGCTCCAGCGCCAGGTCGGCGAGCTTCTGCTGGTGGGTGGTCTGCACCAGTTTGCGGACGCTGGCGCCGGCGCCCGGCTCCTGGCCCGCGACCTGCTGGAGCGTGGTGCGCAGCCCGAGGCAGCCGAGCGCGTGCGCCTCCGCGGCCAGCGCGCCGACCCGGGCCCGGACCGCGCCGTCCAGCCCGGCGGTCCGTTCCAGCAGCGCCTCCAGGCCGGTGTCGAAGGTCAGCTGGTCGGCCATGTGGACCCGTTCGTTGCCGAGGGTGGTGCGGGCCACCCGCCAGCCGTCGCCGACCGCGCCGACCACCGCGTCCGCCGGCAGCCGCACATCGTCCAGGTAGACCTCGTTGAAGAGCGCGTCGCCGGTGATCTCCTTCAGCGGGCGGACGTCGATGCCCGGGGCCGCCATGTCGACGAGGAAGAACGTCAGACCGCGGTGCTTGGGCGCGTCCGGGGCGGTGCGGGCGAGCAGGATGGCGTGGTGCGCCCACTGGGCGGCGGACGTCCACACCTTCTGGCCGTTGATCCGCCAGCCGCCGTCCTCGGTGGGTTCGGCGCGGGTGCGCAGCGCCGCCAGGTCCGAACCGGCCTCCGGTTCGGAGAACAGCTGGCACCACAGCAGCTCGCCGCGGAGCGTGGGCGGGAGGTAGCGCTCCTGCTGGGCGGCGGTGCCGTGCGCGAGGAGTGAGGGCACCACCCAGGTGGCGATGCCCAGATCGCTGATCCGGACGCCGGCGGCGGCCATCTCCTGTGCGATGGCGAGCTGTTCGACGGGGCCGGCGCCCAGGCCGTAGGGCGGGGGCAGGTGCGGGGCGGCGTAGCCGGTGGGGGCCAGGGCGCGGCGGGCGGCGGCCGGGTCCAGGCCGCGGACCCGCTCGGCGGCGGCACGCGCCCGGGCCCTGAACTCCTCTGCCTCCGCCGGGAGTTCGAGCCGCAGCTCGCGGCGGGCGCCGGCCGCGGCGTGCCGGGCGGCGCGCAGCCGGTGGGTGTCCGGGCCGCCGAGCAGCTGGCGGGCGGTGACCGCCCGGCGCAGGTGGAGGTGGGCGTCGTGCTCCCAGGTGAAGCCGATACCGCCGAGGATCTGGATGCAGTCCTTGGCGCAGCCGGTGGCGGCGTCCAGCGCGGTCGCGGTGGCCAGCGCGGCGGCCAGGCCGCGGACCGCGGGCGGTTCGCCGGCGGCCCGGGCGGCGTCCCAGACCAGGGCGCGGGCCTGTTCGCAGCGGACGAGCATCTCGGCGCAGAGGTGTTTGACGCCCTGGAACTGCCCGATCGGGCGCCCGAATTGCTCGCGTACGGCGGCGTGCGCGGCGGCGGTGCGCACCGCCCAGGCGGCCGTTCCGCACGCCTCGGCGGCGAGCAGCACCCCGGCGAGGTCGCGGACCAGCGCGCCGTCCAGCGCCAGGCGCCGTTCCCCGGGGACGAGGACGCCGCCGGCGGTGACCTCGGCGACCGGCCGGGTGGGGTCGGCGCTGTCCTGGACCCGTACGGTCAGCGCGTCCGCGTCCACCGCCAGCCAGACCGTCCCGGTGGCCGACTCCGCCGCGAGCACGAGCAGATCGGCGTCCCCGCCGGCCAGGACGGGCGGCGCGGTGCCGTCGAGGACGTGGCCGCCGGCGCCGTCCACAGCGGTGAGGGTGCCGCTGCCGAGGGCGACGGCGGCGGTCCGCTCCCCGGTGGCCAGGGCCCGTACGAGGTCGCGGGGCGCGCCGCCGCGGTGCAGCAGTTCGGCGGCGAGAACGGTGGGCAGATACGGCCCGGGGAGCGCGGCGCGCCCGAACTCCTCCAGGACGACGGCGAGATCGAGCAGATCGCCGCCGCCCCCGCCGGCGTCCTCCGGCAGGTGCAGGCCGAGCAGTCCCTGGGCGGCGAGCCCGTCCCAGAAGGCCGGGCGGCCGGTCCGCGCGGGCGGGGCGTCGAGCAGTTTGCGCACGTCTTCGGGCGGTACGGCCCGCGCGGCCCAGCCACGCGCCGCTTCCGCGAGGTCACGGTGGTCCTGCGTGATTCCGATGCCCATGGCGGTGCAGAGTAGAACACGTTCCAATCTGACGGAAGGTCAGAGGAGGGGTGGATGTGAGCCGCGGCCCGGCCGCCACCCCCTCACCCCGGCCGTTCCCGCCCGCCCGTCGGCCGTTCCCGCCCGCCCGCCGGGAAACGATCCGGCCGCGACCCGGAAACGATCCGGTGAATTCCCCGCCTCCCGCCCGCCTTTCCCGCTCACGTCCGTCCGCATTCCGCCGCGCCCGCCCTATCCGGCCTTATCCGGCCGTATCCACCCGCGGATTTATCACCTCCCCTTTCCGGTACGTAACGCCGTATG
>NZ_LLZI01000109.1 GCF_001509485.1 Streptomyces sp. NRRL F-4489 | reverse complement strand
GACGTAAAGCGAAGCAGTCCGGCACACCCCCACCCCGCAGGCCCGGCACCGCTGCCGACCAGCCCCGCGCAGCGGACCCCATGCGCCGAAGGCGCAAGCGACAGGCACCCGCACGGCGGGACAGCCAACAACGTGGGAAGCCAGCCAAGCGCAGCGGCCCGGCACCGCTGCCGACCAGCCCCGCGCAGCGGACCCCATGCGCCGAAGGCGCAAGCAACAGGCACCCGCACGGCGGGACAGCCAACAACGTGGGAAGCCAGCCAAGCGCAGCGGACCGGCACCGCGGCCGACCAGCCCCGCGCAGCGGACCCCATTGCGCCGAAGGCGCAAAACAGGACCCCGCACGGCGGGAAAGCCAACAACGTGGGGCGGCAACCTACGCGCAGAGGGAGGCCAGCGTGCGCAACGTACGCGGATCCGGCGCCGTGACCAGGAGGTCCGTGATCGGCCCGGCCCGCCACAGGGCCAGCCGTTCGGCGATGCGGGCGGCCGGGCCGACGAGGGAGATCTCGTCGGCGAAGGCGTCGGGAACGGCCCGCACCGCCTCGTCGCGGCGGCCGTCGAGGAAGAGCCGCTGCACGCGGCGGGCTTCGTCCTCGTAGCCCATGCGTGCCATCAGGTCGGCGTGGAAGTTCCGGGCCGCGTGGCCCATGCCGCCGATGTAGAAGCCGAGCATGGCCTTGACCGGCAGCAGGCCCTCGGCCACGTCGTCGCAGACCGCCGCCCGGACCATCGGCGCGATCAGGAAGCCCTCCGGGGCGTCGGCCAGCGGCTCCCGGTAGACGTCGGTGCGGTACGGGGACCAGTACAGCGGCAGCCAGCCGTCCGCGATGCGGGTGGTCTGGGCGATGTTGCGGGGCCCCTCGGCGCCGAGCAGGACGGGCAGGTCCGGGCGCCGGGGGTGGGTGATGGACTTCAGCGGTTTGCCGAGGCCGGTGCCGTCCGGGCCGTCGTAGGGGAGCGGGTGGTAGTCGCCGTCGCAGGTCACCGGGCGTTCGCGGCGCAGGACTTGGCGGACGACGGCCACGTACTCCCGGGTGGCGGTCAGCGGGCTGCGGGGGAACGGGCGGCCGTACCAGCCCTCTACGACCTGCGGCCCGGACAGTCCGAGGCCGAGCATCAGCCGCCCGCCGGAGAGGTGGTCGAGGGTGAGGGCGTGCATCGCGGTGGCGGTGGGGGTGCGGGCGGCCATCTGCGCGATGCCGGTGCCGAGTTTGATGCGGGTGGTGTGCGCGGCGATCCAGGTGAGCGCGGTGAACGCGTCCGAGCCCCACGCCTCGGCGGTCCACACCGAGTGGTAGCCGAGCCGTTCGGCCTCGCGGGCGAGGTCGAGGTGGCGGGGGTCGGGGCCGCGGCCCCAGTAGCCGAGCGCCAGACCGAGTCGCATGGGGCCCGCCCTTCTCCGACGGCCGGTTGCAGGCAGGGCAGCGGCAGTGCCGGGGCAACTACCTGACGTACCGTCAGCTCACGTGGTGAACCGCACTGTACGGGTGCGTCGTGGACATGGCAACGGCCCCCCGCCGGAGAAGCGGAGGGCCGTTCGGTGCTGACCGGGGCGCGGAAAGGACTCAGCCGCGCTGGATGCCGGTGGTGTCCTGGAGGATGCCGCGCCGGCCGTCCTGGGTCTGCGCGATCAGCGCGGAGCCGCGCTGCTCCACCGCGAGGTACCACGTGCCGGGCGCCAGTTCGGCGATCGGCGCCGGCGCGCCGTCCTCGCCGTACAGCGGGCGGGCCACCGGCACCGCGAACCAGAACGGGGCGAAGTCCGCCGGGCCGCCGGCCGCGGCGGTGGCCCCCGCCGCCCCGCCGGACGTGGCGCCGGAGTCGCCGGCCGGGGCCGGCTGGCCGCCGTGGGTCTGGCCCGGCTGCTGCTGGGCGCCCGGGTAGCCGTAGCCGCCCGGCTGCTGCGCGCCCGGGTAGCCGTAGCCCTGGGTGCCGCCGGCCGCGCCGTACGGGCCGGCGACCTGCGGGCGCGGCGCGCCGACCAGGGCGGCCTTCAGGGCCGGGACGAGCGGGGTGGCGACCGCCGCGCCCGCCTGGGCCAGTGCCGCGATCAGCCCGATGATCAGGCCCGCGCCCGCGCCGTGGCTGTCGATGATCGCCCAGAACGCGGTCCAGGCGGCGAACACGGACAGCGCCACCCCGAACTGCCCGAGCTCCAGCCCGGCGACCTTGCGCGGCTGCGGCAGCGCCCGCGCCGTGACGATCAGGGCGGCCGCGATGACGCCGGCCAGGTAGACGCTCATCAGCAGGTGCAGCGATTGCCAGGCGTTCGTGTCGCCGTACGCGTAGAGGCTGAGGAACGAGGCGATCAGCAGCAGCACCGCTGCTCCGATCACCACCCCATCGCCTCGACTGAGGGAGCGGATGTTCACGTAAAGGTCCTTTGTCGGTTTCGTGTTCCTGGTCGACTGGTGAGGGCGTCGACGCTGTCACTGGCGCGCGCGGTGCGTAGCACGGCGATGGCCCCCCATCGTAAAGGGGAACCTATCGCCGGAACCTGTGGGCCGTCCCGGAGTATCGGCGCGCCCGCGGACGCACTTCCGGTCGCCTGTCGGAGAAGTCCGTCCCGCAAGTCCGTCCCGGAAGTGCGTTCCCTGTGAGGGGAAGTCCGTTCAGCGGGACGAGGAGTTCGTTCAGCGCGTCAAGAAGTCCGTAATGCCCTTGGTGATCCCGCGGGCCGCCTTTTCCCGCCAGGCGGGGTCGGTCAATTGCGCGGCATCCCGCGGATCGCGCATATTGCCGCATTCGATGAACACCTTGGGGACGGTGGAGAGGTTGAGGCCGCCGAGATCCGCGCGGACGTCCAGACCGGTGCCGTGGCCGAGGTAGTTGGAACGGGCGCTTCCGGTCGCCGCCGCGAAGTCCGCGGCCAGCCGCTCGCCCAGCTCCCGCGACGGCCCGGTGATCGGCGCGGTGTCGGCCGCGCCCGCGGTGACCCGGTCCGGGAGGATCACGTGGAAGCCGCGGTTGCCGGGCGCCGAACCGTCCGCGTGCACCGAGACCGCGGCGTCCGCGTGCGCCGCGTTGCCCGCCGCCGCGCGCTCGTCCACGCACGGCCCGTACGGCCGGTCGCCGTCCTGGGTGAGCACCACCTTGGCGCCCGCCGCCTCCAGCAGCGTCCGGGCCCGCCGCACCACGTCCAGGGTGAACGCGGCCTCGGCGTAACCGCCGTTGGTGGCCGTACCGGTGGTGTCGCACTCCTTGCGGTCGTTGCCGATGTCCACGAGCCGGGCGATTTGCTGGGTGTGGTCGGCGTTGTGGGGATTGTGCCCCGGGTCGAGGAGGATGGTTTTTCCGCGGAGGCCGGCGGGGGTGGTGCCGGTGCCGCGGCCGGTCTGCGAGGTGGGGGAGGGGGCCGGGGCCGTGCCGCCCCCTGGTGGCTCCGCCGCGGGCGTCCCCGGTGACGGTGATCCCGGCGCGGCGGCACCGGTCGGGGACGGGTTACCGCCCGGCGGGTGCCAGAGCAGCCGGGCGCCGGCGCCGGCCGCCGCGACCACGGCCAGCAGGGCCAGCGTGATCAGCAGGGCGCCGCGCGGGCGGCGGCGGTACGGAGGGAACGTGCTGCCGTTGTTCGACACGTGCGCGATGCTACGAGCTGCCGGCCGCGACCGGCTCAGATCCCGGCCCCGGTCCGCCGCAGGACCCGCAGCGAGCGGTGCGCGGAGACCTCGGTGAACGCCCCGGAATCGAGCGCCCGGCGGTAGATCCGGTACGGCGCCTGGCCGCCGTCCGCCGGGTCCGGGAAGACGTCGTGGATCACCAGCAGCCCGCCGTCCGCCACGCGCGGGGCCCAGCCCTCGTAATCGGCGGTGGCGTGCTCGTCGGTGTGCCCGCCGTCGATGAACACCAGCCCGGCCGGCGCCTGCCACAGGGCCGCGATCCGCGGCGAACGGCCCACCAGGGCGATCACCTGGTCCTCCAGGCCCGCCGCGTGCAGGGTCCGGCGGAACGCGGGCAGGGTGTCCATCCGCCCGACGACCGGATCGACCACCTCCGGATCGTGGTACTCCCAGCCCGGCTGCTGCTCCTCGCTGCCCCGGTGGTGGTCCACGGTGACGGCGGTCACCCCGGCCGCCCGCGCCGCCTCGGCCAGCAGGAGCGTGGAACGGCCGCAGTAGGTGCCGATCTCCACCAGCGGCAGCCCCAGCCCGGCCGCCTCGGCGGCCGCCGCGTACAGGGCGAGGCCCTCGTCCACCGGCATGAAGCCCTTCGCCGCCTCGAACGCGGCGAGGATCTCCGGCCGGGGCGCGGTCGGGGCCGTGGGGGCGGTCATGGGTTCCTCCTGGGGGTCGGCCCTGGTGGCGGGCTTCGGCCGTGGCCGGTGGCAATCGCGGTCGTGTGTCGTGTGTCGTGTGTCGTGGGCGCGGTCGCGGTCGCTGTTCATCGTGCCGTATGGGCGGGCCGCGAACAGCCGGCGGAACGAAGAGACGGCCGCCCGCCGGTAACACGCAAAGCCGGTAAGCGGGTAAGCCGGAAACCGCCGGAACGGAAGC
>NZ_LLZI01000108.1 GCF_001509485.1 Streptomyces sp. NRRL F-4489 | reverse complement strand
GCGTCACCGCCGCCGGCCCGCCGCCCCCGCCCCCGTTACATCGATCAGCCGGCACACGGTCTCGATGTCGATTTTGACCTGGGCGATGGAGGCGCGGCCGGACAGCCAGGTGATCAGGGCCGAGTGCCAGGTGTGCTCGATGACGCGGACGGCGGAGAGCTGTTCCGGGGTGGGCGGGCCGTCCAGGCGCATCGCGTCGAGGATGATCGCGGTGGTGAGCCGGGAGACGGTGTCCACCTCGGGGCTGACGGACCGGTCGGCGAAGGTCAGCGCGCGCACCATCGCGTCGGCCAGATGGGGTTCCCGCTGGAGAGCCCGGAAGGCCCGCATCAGCGTCTGCGCGACCCGCGCGCCGGGGTCCTCCTCGGACGGGGGGCGCTTGCGCAGCGTTTCGTGCATGCGCTGGAGCTGGTCCTGCATGGTGGCGACGAGGAGGTGGATCTTGGACGGGAAGTAGCGGTAGAGGGTGCCGAGCGCGACGCCGGAGGACTCGGCGACCTCGCGCATCTGGACGGCGTCGAAACCGCCCCGCCCGGCCAGCCCGGCGGTGGTCTGCAGGATGCGGCGGCGCCGGGCCTCCTGACGCTCGGTCAGGGGAGGACTCGCCGGAAGCGCCGGCCTGGCCGCCTTGGATTCCGTAGTCATGTGTCCCATGTCCCATTCCGTGGCTTTCCGTCCGCGATGCGGCCAGTGCCGGTGGTGCGTGATCGGCACAGCATGGCAGGGGCCATGTCGTGGCGCGAATCACCTGGTGCGGCTCTTTTCGCCCGGTCGCCGGCCGGTAGATTCGAAACTCGGCGAACTGATCAGTAGCTTTTCAGTTCTGTAACTTGTTCTAGATTACCGCCAGCGGTTACGCTCCGGCGAAAGTCCAGTGAGAAGGGGGCCGTGCGTGACCGCAGAGGCCGTCCAGGCAGCCGCGCCTCGCCCGGCGGAGACCCCCTCGGCCTCCGCCCCGACGGACCATGAGCGTCCGCTGCGGATCGCCATGCTCACGTACAAGGGGAATCCGTTCTGCGGCGGGCAGGGCGTCTACGTCCGCCACCTCTCCCGCGAACTGGCCCGGCTCGGCCACACCGTCGAGGTCATCGGCGCCCAGCCCTACCCCGTCCTGGACGAGGGCGTGACGCTCACCGAGCTGCCCAGCCTCGACCTCTACCGCCAGCCCGACCCGTTCCGCACCCCCAAGCGCGACGAGTACCGCGACTGGATCGACGCCCTGGAGGTCGCCACGATGTGGACCGGCGGCTTCCCCGAGCCGCTGACCTTCTCGCTGCGCGCCCGCCGCCATCTCGCCGCGCGGCGCGGCCGGTTCGACGTCGTCCACGACAACCAGACCCTCGGCTACGGCCTGCTCGGCGGCCCCGGCGCGCTCGGCGCCCCGCTGGTCACCACCATCCACCACCCCATCACCGTCGACCGCCGGCTCGACCTGGCCGCCGCCGCCGACTGGAAGCGGCGCGCCTCGGTCCGCCGCTGGTACGGCTTCACGCGGATGCAGAAGCGGGTGGCGCGCCGGCTGCCGTCGGTGCTGACCGTCTCCGGCTCCTCCCGCCAGGAGATCGTCGAGGACCTCGGCGTCCACCCGGGCCGGATCCACGTCGTGCCCATCGGCGCCGACACCGACCTGTTCTCCCCGGACCCGTCCGTTCCGGAGGTGCCCGGCCGGATCGTCACCACCTCCAGCGCCGACGTGCCGCTCAAGGGCCTGGTCCACCTCGTGGAGGCGCTGGCGAAGGTGCGTACCGAGCACCCCGGCGCGCATCTGGTCGTCGTCGGCAAGCGGGCCGACGACGGGCCGGTGGCCGCCGCCATCGAACGGCTCGGCCTGTCCGGCGCCATCGAGTTCGTCAAGGGCATCAGCGACGCCGAGCTGGTGGACCTGGTGCGCGGCGCGCAGATCGCCTGCGTCCCCTCCCTCTACGAGGGCTTCTCCCTGCCCGCCGCCGAGGCGATGGCCACCGGCACCCCGCTGCTGGCCACCACCGGTGGCGCCATCCCCGAGGTCGCCGGCCCGGACGGCGAGACCTGTCTCGCGGTGCCGCCGGGCGACGCCGGGGCGCTGGCCGCCGGACTGCTGCGGCTGCTGGGCGACGCCGACCTGCGCGCCCGGCTCGGCGCGGCCGGCCGGGAACGGGTCCTGGCCCGCTTCACCTGGCGCCAGGCCGCCCTCGGCACCGCCGAGCGCTACCGCGAGGCCATCGCCCGCCAACGCGCCGGCGCCGCCGCCCCGAGGGCCGCCGGCCGCCGGTGACGCCCGCCATGCCGAGCCCGCCGTCCCCTGTGCCGCCCCCGCCGTACCTCCCCCGCCCCTGACCGCCGGACGAAAGCGTAAACGCCGTGCTGACCGTCGACTTTTCCCGTTTCCCGCTCGCCCCCGGCGACCGCGTCCTCGACCTGGGCTGCGGCGCGGGCCGGCACGCCTTCGAGTGCTACCGGCGCGGCGCGCAGGTCGTGGCCCTGGACCGGAACGGCGAGGAGATCCGCGAGGTCGCCAAGTGGTTCGCCGCGATGAAGGAGGCCGGTGAGGCCCCGGAGGGCGCCACCGCCACCGCCATGGAGGGCGACGCGCTGGCCCTGCCGTTCCCCGACGAGAGCTTCGACGTCGTCATCATCTCCGAGGTCATGGAGCACATCCCCGACGACAAGGGCGTACTCGCCGAAATGGTGCGGGTGCTGCGCCCCGGCGGCCGGATCGCGGTCACCGTGCCGCGCTACGGCCCGGAGAAGGTCTGCTGGGCGCTCTCCGACGCCTACCACGAGGTCGAGGGCGGCCACATCCGCATCTACCGCGCCGACGAACTCCTCGGCAAGATGCGCGAGGCGGGCCTCACCCCGTACGGCACCCACCACGCGCACGGGCTGCACAGCCCCTACTGGTGGCTCAAGTGCGCCTTCGGCGTGGACAACGACCAGGCGCTGCCGGTCAAGGCGTACCACAAGCTGCTGGTCTGGGACATCATGAAGAAGCCGCTGGCCACCCGCCTCGCCGAGCAGGCCCTCAACCCCCTCATCGGCAAGAGCTTCGTCGCCTACGCCACGAAGCCGCACCTGCCCACGGACTCCGCCGAGCCCGCCGCCGACGCCCCCGCCCGTACCGCCGCCGCCCGCGGGGCCGCCAAGTGACGAGTCCCGGGCGCACCGAACGGCTCGTCCTGCCGGGCGTGCTGACCGCCGAACAGGCCGCCCGCACGGTCGCCGGCATCCTGGCGACCCAGCGCACCGACGGCGCCATCCCGTGGTTCCGCGGCCACCACCTCGACCCGTGGGACCACACCGAGGCCGCCATGGCACTGGACGCGGCCGGCGAGCACGAGCGCGCCGAGGCCGCGTACGACTGGCTGGTCCGCCACCAGAACGCGGACGGCTCCTGGTACGCCGCCTACGCCGACGGGGACGCCGCCGCCCCCACCGACCGCGGCCGCGAGTCCAACTTCTGCGCGTACCTCGCGGTCGGCGTCTGGCACCACTACCTCTCCACCGGCGACGAGGCTTTCCTGGACCGGATGTGGCCGGCCGTGCACGCCGCGATCTGCTACGTCCTCGAACTCCAGCAGCCCGGCGGCGAGATCGGCTGGAAGCGCGAGGACGACGGCACCCCCGTCCGCGAGGCCCTGCTGACCGGCTCGTCCTCCGTCTACCAGGCGCTGCGCTGCGCCCTGGCGCTCGCCGAGCAGCGCGAGGAGCCGCAGCCCGACTGGGAACTGGCGGTCGGCCGGCTCGGCCACGCGATACGCCACCACCCCGAGCGGTTCCTCGACAAGTCCCGCTACTCCATGGACTGGTACTACCCGGTCCTCGGCGGCGCGGTCCGCGGCGCGGCCGCCCGCGCGCGGATCGACGCGGACTGGGACCGCTTCGTCGTCCCCGGCCTCGGCGTCCGCTGCGTCTCGCCCAACCCGTGGGTCACCGGCGGCGAAAGCGCCGAACTGGCGCTGGCCCTCTGGGCCATGGGCGAGTCCGACCGCGCCGTCTCCATCCTCAAGTGGACCCAGCACCTCCGCGCCGAGGACGGCATGTACTGGACCGGCTACGTCTTCGACGACGACGCGATCTGGCCGCGCGAGCTGACGACGTGGACGGCGGGGTCGGTGCTGCTCGCGGTGGCCGCGGTGGGCGGCGACGAGGCGACGACGTCCGTGTTCGGCGCGGAGCGGCTGCCTGCGGGGCTGGTGCCCGACTGCTGCCGGTAGCCCCGGCGGGGTTCCCACGTTGTCGGGTGCGCCGCCGCGGGGCTTGCTGTTTTCGCGCCTGCGGCGCGTGGGCTTGCGCCTGTCGGCGCAATGGGATTCCGCTGCGCGGGGCTTTCGGGGTGCGGTGACGGGTCTCCGGGGGTGGTGTGTCGGACTGCTTCGCTTTACGTCCGACACACCACCCCCGGAGACCCGCCCCCTCCCGCCGGTGGGTGAGTTTCCAGGCCGGTGGGGGCTGACCTGAGTGGGTCGGTGCGGCTCGTCTCGTCGAGGGGGAGCGCCCCGCAACCAGTGACGAGCCGCACCCGCCCCCCGAGACCAACCCCAACGGACACCGAAAACCCCCCCCCCCCGGAG
>NZ_LLZI01000107.1 GCF_001509485.1 Streptomyces sp. NRRL F-4489 | reverse complement strand
TCCCCCTCCCTTCCCACCTCCCTCACCCACACCGTCCTCACCGACACCCCCGTCGGCCCCCTCACCCTCGTCGCGGACGGCGACGCCCTCACCGGCCTCTACATGGACGGCCAGCGCCACCGCCCGCCCCAGGAGACCTTCGGCACCCCCGCCGACCCCTCCGACCCGCCCTTCGCCCGGGCCGTCGCCCAGCTCCGCGCCTACTTCCGGGGCGAACTGACCGCCTTCGACCTGCCGCTCGCCCTGCGCGGCACCCCGTTCCAGCGCCGCGTCTGGGCGGCCCTGCGCACCATCCCGTACGGCGAGACGGTCTCCTACGGACAACTCGCCGCGCGCCTCGGCGTCCCCACCGCCGCCCGCGCGGTCGGCCTCGCCAACGGCCGCAACCCGGTCGGCATCATCGTCCCCTGCCACCGCGTCGTCGGCGCCAACGGCAGCCTCACCGGCTACGGCGGCGGCCTCGACCGCAAACGCCGCCTCCTCACCTTCGAACGCTCCGGGGACGGCCTCTTTCCGGCGGACGCTTGCGGGTAACGGACCTTGGGCGGTCATGGGGCGGCGGGGTACGAGCGGTGGGCTTGCGACAGCCGACAGCCGACAGCCGACCGCCGACAGCCGACCGCCGGCAACCCCGCCGCAGGCAGCGGACAGATCCACCCGGTATGGCCGCCCACCCCGCCCGTCAGACCCCCACCCCACCCAGCAGCGCCCGCACCGTCTCCGCCGCGAACTCCTCCTCGCTCGCGGGCCGCACCGCCCCGGCCGGCATCTCCCCGCCGAAGAACAGATCGAGGAACGCCCGGTGGAAACAGGCCCCGATCAGCAGATTCGCCGCCGCGTACGGGTCGGCCGTCGCGGCCACCCGCCCCAGCTCCTGCTCCGCCGCCAGATACGCGGCCAGGTGCTGCGCCGCGTTCTGCGGCCCCACGCCGCCCAGTTCGTCGAGTTTGCGACGGTGCGTGGCCAGCAGCTCAGGACTGGCGAACAGCGACGCCGCGATCGGGAAGGACCGCCGGTAGAACCGCAGCGCCGCCAACGCCACCTCCCGGAGGTGCCCGGCCGGCCCCCGGTCGTCACCCGCCCGCTCCGGCAGCTCCGCCAGCGCCTCCGAGAACTGCGGCACCCGCTCGTGCAGCACCCGTACGAAGATCTCTTCCTTGCTGCGGAAGTGCTTGTAGAGGGCCGCCTCCGAGCATCCCGCCTCCTTGGCGATCTGCTTGGTCGTCGTATGCGCCAGCCCCACGTTCGTCATCAGCGCGGCGGCGGCGTCCAGGATCCGGGACCGCGTCAGAGCACCCCCGGACAGCGGCGCGGCGGCTTCATCACTCATGCCACGAGCCTACATTGACAGGTAAGTGAACACTCACCCACACTGGCGAGTAAGCACTCACTCACCTCCACCGCACCGGGGAGGTGCGGTGCCACGTGAACTGGCGGCAAACCGTCTGGAGGACCCATGAAACTCACCGTCCTCGGAGCCTCGGGCGGTATCGGCCGGGAGATCGTCAGCCAGGCACTGGCTGACGGCCACGACGTGACCGCCGCCCTGCGCAACCCCGGCAAACTGGTCCAGCGCCACCCGCGCCTGACGGTCCTGCGCACGGACCCGCTCGACCCGGCCTCCGTCGAACCCGCCGTCCGGGGCGCCGACGCGGTCCTCTCCGGCATCGGCCAGGCCGGCCGCCACGACCCGCTGCGGCCCGCCTCCACCTCGGCCCGCGCGGTGACCGAGGCGATGGCGGCGACCGGCGTCCGCCGCCTCCTCGTCGTCAGCGCCGGCCCGCTCAACCGCACCGGCGCCGGCCAGCCCTTCCTCGGCCACCGGGTCTTCGCCCCGCTGCTGTGGGCCGTCCTCAAGGAGGTCTACACCGACCTGGAACGCATGGAGGCCATCCTCCGCGCCACCGACCTCGACTGGACCTCCGTACGCCCGCCCCGCCTGCTCGACAAACCGGGCACCGGCCACTACCGCCACGCCATCGAAGCCGGCCCCGCCGGCAACTCCATCCCCCGCGCCGACGTAGCCCGCGCCATGCTCGACCTCATCCCCGACCCCACCACCCACGCCCACGCCGTCGGCGTCAGCACCTGACCTCCAACGGGCTGGGCCGAAGGCGGACATACCGATTCCGGCCGCATGGGGGCGGCATGCCGCCCCGGCAGCAAGCGCCGCCCAGCTCGCTCAGGGCGCCAAGGGGGCGGGGGACATCGGAGCGGAGGCCGGTGCTAAAAGGTTGTTGCATGTGGGTTCAGCGAGTGATCGAACTGACCGGGTGGGAACCGCTCGGGGGCTCCGTCGACTGGGCGGCGATCGAGAGAGAGCTGAGGGTTCCGCTGCCGGCGGACTACAAGGAGCTCTACGAGGCGTTCGGCGGTGGCGTCTTCAGTGATTCCCTCTACTTTCTGGGCCGCGACGAAGGCCCCGCGTTCGACTTCCTGACACGGTGGCGGGTCGCCCTGTCGGTGGACCAGGACAGCCGGTTCGGAGACGTCTCCGCCGTCGAGCCCTATGCGATCTACGCGCCGGGCGGCAAGGGGCTGATCGAGTGGGGCTCCACCGAATGGGCCGACGAGTACTTCTGGCTGATCGACGCCGAGCGGCCGGGCGAGTACCCGATCCTCGCGCGGTCCCACGACATCGGCGCATGGCACCGGTACGACATGTCCACCTCGGAGTTCCTCTACCGCGTCCTTGCCGATGCCGATTTCCCACCTTTCGGGATCGCGCGGTACGACCTCGGTACGACATTCAAGCCCGGCTCCGACGACCTTTCTGACGGTCAGCCGCTCTGACGATCCTCAACTGCCTCCTGGATATTCCGATCGGTTATCAGGCGAATCCTCGGTCCCGGCATGCCGCGATCAGCACCTCCTGACGCCGGCCACCGCTACGCCGGCCACCGCGCTGCGGACGTATCACCTTCGTCGGTGGGACCACCGAAACGACGTCTAAGCCTCCTTTGCTACTGCCTCTCGGACCTCCGTGATCAGTTGCTCGGCCAAGGTCAGGGAGTGGCGCAACTCCTCGGGGCTCCGGCCCAGTTCGCCGAGGAGTGCGGTGGCGCGGGTGGGGAAGCCGGGTGGGGTGTGGGGGAGGGCGGCGACCGCGGCCAGGGCGCCCTTTTCGTTGAGGCACCAGACGCGGTGGTGGGCGTGGAGGGCCTGGACGAGGGCGCCTATGGCCCGGGAGAGGCACAGGGCGGCGTGCAGGACGTCCGACGTCGCGGCGGACTTGGCCGCCATGGCGACCGAGAATCCCGCGTCCCAGAGGGCGGCGCTCGTCAGGGCCTTGCGCAGCGGCTCCGGATACGTACGGGTCTCCTCCTGGAGGCGGCTCAGCTCACCGGTCTCGTCGGCCAGGATGCGGCCGAGGGCCACCTCGCCCGCGTAGGCGGGCGACCAGAAGCCGAGCGGGTGCCCGGCCTGCATACCGGTCTCGAAGCGGCCCGCGCGGCAGTCCGCCCAGACCTGCCGCACCCGGTCGAGGTCCCGGAAGATCCAGTCCACACGGCTGCCATCGGGCATGACCAGCCACGCCCCGCCGTTGACCCACGGGCCCCAGGAGCCCGGCGGGTGTATCTCCACGGGGCCGCCGGTCACCTCCGCCGCCAGTGCCGCCAGGGCGGGCAGGTCCGGTGTGCCTCGGTAGTAGAGCCCCAGATCCCAGTCGGAATCGGGTCGGTTCGTTCCTCGCGCGCGGCTGCCCCCGAGCATCACCCCGACGACTCCCGGCACCCGCGCGATGCGTGCCGCGATCTCTTTCATGGCAATGAGGTTAGGGCGGAGGCGGGCGGGAGGAATCAACCCGTGGTTCTCATACCGGAGTACCAGACGCGCCCCTCGTACCGCCGACCGGACCGCTTCGAGCGGCCCCGTTGTCACACGTAGGCGCAGGCGCAGGGCAGAGACGAAGACGGGTAGGGCTGAGCCGGTGCTAGCTTGCCCGCTCCGTAGTCGGGCGGCCCGTCGCCCCGGGCGGTGTGGGGCCGGCCGGGGGCAGGCCGTCTTCCAGTTCCGCGGGGCCGCCGCCGTTCCGCAGGGCGTTCAGGGCGGCGCGGATTCGGAGGCGCAGGTCCTCGGCGAGCAGGGGCTCGGCGTCCTCCCAGTGGAGCAGGCGCCAGGAGAGGAGTTCCTCCTCCTGGAGCCGGATCGCGGCGCACTGCTCCGCGTCGAGCACGCCGCCGTCGAAGAGGTAGGAGACCAGCGGCGGCCGGCCCTCCCCGCGCGCCCAGTCGACGGCGAGCAGCGGCCCCGGCTCGATGTCCAGGCCGATCTCCTCCAGGGTCTCCCGGCGGGCGGCCTGGCGCGGGGACTCCCCGGCGTCCGACTCGATGGTGCCGCCGGGCAGGACCCAGGTGTCCCGGTAATTGGGCTCCACGAGCAGCAGGCGGCCCTCCGCGTCCCGGAAGATGACCCCCGCGCCCGCGAGCACACGGGGCAGCCCGGCGATGTAGGTGGCGTAGTCCATGGTCGTCACGGCGCGAGCCTAGGGCCTCGGCGGGCGGGAGGAGAAGCGCGACCGGCGGAGGGGGCGGGGCGCGCTTCCGTGCGGTGAGCCGCCCCCACTGCTCCCCCTGGCGCCCCCGGCCCGTACTCGCCACCCC
>NZ_LLZI01000106.1 GCF_001509485.1 Streptomyces sp. NRRL F-4489 | reverse complement strand
GAGGGTTCGGGCCGGGCGCGGATGGGGGTCGGGCTGGCCCGGTGGGGTTTCGTTCCGGGGGTGGGTGTGAGGACCGTCACGGATTGTGGGGGGTGTGGGATGTCTGGGACGGCGCGGGGTGGGCAGGGGAGCCGGGCGGTGCGGTGTGCGGCGTGCGGTGTGTGTTGTGCGGATGCGCAGGCGGAATACCGTGCGGAGTGATGGGGTTACACCGTGCGGGCACTCGCGGGGCGTACGGCGAGAGCCGGGGGGCCCGGCGCGTCGTACCGTCGCGTCGTCGGGCACCGTGGACACCGCGCACGCCGTCCGTATGGCACACCGTCCGATATGGCGCACCGTCCGATATGGGACCGTCCGATGTGGCACACGCCCTCGGGCGCGGAAAACAGCAGAAGAACGAACCGAGTCGGCTGAGCCGGCCGTCGACCCGCCGGGAGCTTGATCGGAGCCGGGCGGGTGGGATCTCTGCAGCGGGCGGATCAGCGGAAGCGGGCCGCCTGCCGCAACGGTCCGCAGGCCGGAGCGTCAACCGCCCGAAGCCCCCGACCCCCGGAAGCAGGAAGCAGGAAGCGCGTATGAGCACCGTAGAGCTGACCAAGGACAACTTCGACGAGATCGTCTCCGCCCATGATTTCGTGCTGATCGATTTCTGGGCGGAGTGGTGCGGGCCGTGCAAGCGGTTCGGGCCGATCTTCGAGCGGTCGTCGGAGAAGCACGGCGACCTGCTGTTCGCCAAGATCGATACGGAGCGGCAGCCCGAGTTGGCGGCCGCCTTCGATATCCGCTCCATCCCGACGCTGATGATCGTCCGGGACAACATCGCGGTGTTCGCCGAGCCCGGCGCGCTGCCGGAGGCCGCCCTGGAGGACGTGATCGGCCAGGCGCGCAATCTGGACATGGACGAGGTCCGGGCGTCGGTCGCCGAGGCCCAGCGGCAGGCGCAGCAGGGCCCGGCCGGCGCCGGGGAGCAGGCGGCGCAGGGCGGCGGTACGGGAGAGCGGGCGCAGGGCGAGTGAGCGTAGGGCGAATGAGCGGGGGGCGAGTGCGTGGGCGCGGTGGCGCGGATGCGGGGGTGGTTCGGGGCGTACGGGGTCCGTGGGGGCCGTGCGGTCTCCGGGATACGTGGGGTCTGCGGGAGCCGTGGGGCCTGGGGAGGCCGTGGGATCTGCGGGAGCCGTGGGGTGAGTGCGCGTCATGAGTGAGCTGTTGCTGATCCGGCACGGTGAGACGGAGTGGAGCCGCGACGGGCGGCACACCAGCTGGACCGACCTTCCCCTCACGGCCAACGGGGAGGAGCAGGCCCGTGCGCTGCGGCCGCTTCTCTCGGCGCGCAAGATCACCCAGGTCTACGCCAGCCCGATGGCCCGCGCCCTGCGCACCGCCGAACTCGCCGGTCTGCCCTCCCCGCAGATCGTCGATGACCTGCGGGAATGGGATTACGGCGGTGACGAGGGCATCACCACTGCCGAGATCCACCGCACCAGACCCGGCTGGTATCTCTTCGACGACGGCGTGGCGCCCGGGCCGGCCGAGCACCCCGGGGAGTCGCCCGACGAGGTCGGGGCGCGCGCCGACCGGGTGCTGGACCTGATCGCGCCGCACCTGGCGGCGGACGAGGGCGACGTCGCGCTGGTGGCGCACGCGCACTTCCTGCGCGTACTGACCGCCCGGCGCCTGGGGCTGCCGGCCGCCGCGGGCGGACTGTTCACGTTCGGCACGGGGGCCGTTGGCGTCCTGGGTACGGAACACGACCGCCCGGCGCTGGTCGCCTGGAACGCGCGGAGTCTGTAGGTGGTCGTGGGCAGTCGTGGACGGTCGTAGGTGGTGGTAGGCGGTCGTAGGTGGTCAGGGGTCTTGTGGGGGGGAGGCGCGTGAGGGGGCGGAGTGTGGGCCGTGAGGGGGCGGGCATTCCGTCCCTAGAGGGTCCCCCTACGGGGTCCCTCTACAGGTCCCCCTACGGGGCCATGGGTTCTACGGGGCCATCGGGTCCAGGTGCAGCGGCTGCACCTTGCCCTCGATCATGGCGCCCAGCCCCTGCACCGCGCAGGTGCCCGGCTGGTCCGCGATGTGCACGGGCATGGAGGTCGCCTCGTGGATCATCGGCTCCAGCCCCGGGATCAGCGCGCTGCCGCCCGCGAGCATGATCCCGCGTTCCCCGAGGTCGGCTACGAGGTCCGGCGGGCAGCGCCGCAGTACCGCCCCGATCCCGTCGAGAATCGCCGTCAGCGGGGTGATGATCGCCCGCCGTACCCGCTCGGTGTCCACATGCACGGAACGCGCGAGTCCGCTGATCACGTCCCGCCCGTGCACCTCCGCCGAACCGGGCGTCAGATCGCCGTTCCCGGACAGCATCAGATGCAGCGGACGTACCGACTGGTTGGGCAGCATCAGGTCGTGGTGGAGGCGGAGGTGCTGGATCACCGCGTGATCGATGGCGTTGCCGCCCACCGGTACGGTCTCGGCGGCCACGATCGAGCCCAGTGAGAGCACCGCCACCTGCGTGGTGCCCGCACCGCACACCACGATCATGGTCGCCTCCGGCTGCTCCACCGGGAGCCCGCAGCCGACGGCCGCGGCGACCAGCGTGTCCACCAGCTCGACCCGGCGGGCACCGAGCCCGGTCAGGGTCTCCACGGCCGCCCGCTGCGCCAGCGGCTCACTGCCGTACGGGAGGCAGACCGCGGCCCGCATGGTCGGTCTGCGCCGCCAGGTCTTGCGCAACTTGTCGCCGACCAGATGGCGCAGCAGGCGCTGGGCCATGTCGATGTCCACGACCGTTCCGTTGGAGACCGGCCGGACCACGCGGATGTAGTCGGGGGTGCGGCCGTCCATCACCTCGGCCTGCGCGCCGACGGCCAGCATCGAGCCGGTGCGGGTGTTGACCGCGGCGACCGTCGGTTCGTCGACGACCAGGCCCTGGTTCTTGACATACACCCTGGTCCGGGCCGCGCCGAGGTCGACGGCGGCCGAGCAGCGCCGCAATTGGGCGAGGCTGATGGTCATGGCGGATTCCTCCCCGATGGGCCGGTGAACGTCCCCGGTGGGCCGGTACTGGGCACGAGCGCCCGCACGTGAGCGCTCGTGCGCCATCCTCCGAGGCGTCACGGGTTCCCGCCTGCTGAGCGCGTCCGGTTGGGGGAGGGGGTGGGGCTGGGGTGGGGAGGGGGCGTGGGTAGCCGGGACGGGGTGGGTTGGCTGCCGACTGTTTGTAACGGGTCGTCAGGTGGGTGGGTGGGGGTGACTGAAGCGGAGCCTGTGCGTAGCTGGCTACCAATCAGGTACGCCTAAAAGCTCTCGCGCTGCCGTGTTACTGATGGGTGGTCAGTAGGGCCACCGCGGCCGGCGTCCCGTCGCTCACGGACCATGCCAACCGCCGACCGATGGAGGGCGGCCGCCAGCCTCCGAGCGTTGGCCACGAGCCGACGCTGCGCTCTTCTGCGCCCGCGCCGCTGCCGTTACTCCGCTACCTCCGCCCGCCGCTGGTAGAGCCCCCAGGTGAACTCGGCGATGACGTCCTCCCGCTCCCCGGTCGGTCCGGGGGCGGTGCAGGACAGGCGCCAACGGGTGGGCGCGCTGCCCTCCATCGGGCGGGCCGGGGCGAAGGCGCGCGCCACCTCGTCGACCGTGCAGGACCACGGGACCAGGTCGGCGGTCGTGCGCAATACCGGGCCGGGGGCGCCGGGGGCGCGTACCAGCCAGGCGTTCCAGACGCCGCCCCCGGGGGCGGCGAGGACCTCGAACCGCAGGTCCGGCCAGAGCGGTACCGGCCAGCTCAACGCCTCGCAGGTCAGATCGCCGATGCGGCGGGTGGTGACGGCCTCGGGAGTGCCCAGCAGCGCCCGGTAGGGCTGGAGGCCGGCGCGGGCCCGCGGGCTGTGCATCCGGGCCTGCCAGCGGCGGTTGGCCTCGCGCATCTGCGCGCGCGTCGCGCCCAGTTGACGTAGTGCGTCCTCGACGCGGCCGGGCTGGTGGTCGGCCATCCGGCGCAGCAGTACGAGCTGGAACGCGAGGGGGCCGGGCAGATCGCCGGGGCCGCCGGAGCCGCCGGAAGCGTCATGGTCAGCGGTGGGGTTCATGAGGGACATGGTCGTGGATGGCGGCCGCGGGGGCCCCGCGGGTCGGGGGAGAGGCGTCCGTCACCGGCGGCCGACGGCCGGCGGTCGAACGGCGGGGCCAGTCGTGATGCCTGATGCCTGCGGCCGGCCGGCCGACCGCACCGATGTGTACGGGGGCGGCGAGCCGCTACGCGCGCTGCCCAACTCGGCGGGGCAAGTCGTGCGTTGCGACTCGGCGAGGCGAGTGACGCGTTGCTACTCGGCTGGCTGAGTGACGCGTTCCAAGTCGGCGGGGCGAGTGTCGGACGCGTTCCAGGTCGGCCTTGCCGTCGTGCGTGACTGGCGACGAACCGCACCCGTTCTGCCCGCGCGCAACCTCACCGTCCGAACCGCAGCCACGCTGCCCGCGCAAACCTCACCGTCCGAGCCACCGCCGCTCTGACCGGCACGCAACTCATTCGCCGCGCACTACGGGTCGGCGGCGGGAACCATGTGGTGGCCAGTGCCAATTACGGCAGCGGTAACTGCGCGGCGCCCAGGGGCCTTTCACGCTTGCGGGTGACTTCGCGGCGGGGCGGGAATACCGTCCCGCTCCTGCCCGGTTGTGGCCCCGCAGGGGGCGCTCGTGACCCCTAGGGGATGCGTTCGCCCCCACCCTAGGTGCTCCCCCCACCACCGC
>NZ_LLZI01000105.1 GCF_001509485.1 Streptomyces sp. NRRL F-4489 | reverse complement strand
GGGCGGGGCGCTCCCGGGGCGGGGCGGGACCCTCACCCGCCCGGCTCCGGGGCCGGTTCCCGGCCCGGCTCCGCCGCCTCGCCCCGCGCCCCGCCCCGCGCCGCCAGGAATTCCCCGACCTCCTCCGCCGTCGGCATCGCGGACGAGCACGCCAGCCGGGACGCGACGATCGCGCCGGCGGCGTTCGCGTACCGCATCACCGCCGCCAACTCCCAGCCCGCCAGCAGCCCGTGGCACAGCGCGCCGCCGAACGCGTCCCCGGCGCCGAGCCCGTTGACGACCTCGACGGGGGTGGGCGGGACCTCGGCGGTGCGCCCGTCCCGGTGGACGGCGAGCACCCCCTTCGGCCCCTGTTTGACGACGGCCAGCTCCACGCCCCGGTCCAGCAGGGCCCGGGCGCAGGCCATCGGGTCCCGGTGGCCGGTGGCGACCTCGGCCTCGTCCACGTTGCCGACCGCCACGGTGGCGTGCGCCAGCGCGGCTTCGTAGTACGGGCGGGCGGCGGCCCGCGCCTCCTCGCCGGCGGCCGCGCCGGCCCCGGAGGCGCCGCCCGCCCCGCCCCAGAACATCGGCCGCCAGTCCAGGTCGAAGACGGTGGTGCCCCGGCGGCCCCGGGCCTCCAGCGCGGCCAGCGTGGCGGCGCGGCTGGGCTCCTCGCACAGCCCCGTACCGGTGACCCAGAAGATCCGGGCCGCGCGGATCGCCGCCAGGTCCAGTTCTTCCGGGTGGATGACCAGGTCGGGGGCCTTGGGGCGGCGGTAGAAGTAGAGCGGGAAGTCGTCCGGCGGGAAGATCTCGCAGAACGTCACCGGGGTCGGCAGGTCCGGCACCGGGGTCACCCACCGGTCGTCCACCCCGAAGCCGCGCAGCGCCTGGTGGACGTACTCCCCGAACGGGTCCCGGCCGGTCCGGCTGATGACGGCGGTGCGGCGGCCCAATCGGGCCCCGGCCACCGCGACGTTGGTGGCGGAGCCGCCGAGGAACTTCCCGAACGTCTCCACCTGGGCGAGCGGCACCCCCGTCTGCAACGGGTAGAGGTCCACCCCGATGCGCCCCATGGTGATCAGGTCGTACGGCTCGGTCATAGACGCCCCTTCCGGGCCGGCGCGGCGGATCGCCGGAAGCCGGCTCCCGGCCGGCTCCCGCTCAGGTCACAGGCCACAGGTCTAACGCCCCGTCGCAAACCCTGTCAACACTTTGTCCTTACATTATGACGTCAACCTCACGACATGATCCGGCGGACCCGGTCAGACCTGGACACGGACCTGAACACCCCTCACGTCCTTAAGTCCTTATGTCAGGACGAAGTCTTGACACTCCCCGGGGCGGCCGAGAGGCTGTGCCCCACAACCGACCCAGCGCCTCCCGGTCACCGCCGACCGGCGAGAGGAGAGCCGCAGCATGTCCGCAACCCCTGCCGCCTCGCCCGTCCTGGACCGCCTCCGCGTCGGCTCCGCCCCCGACTCCTGGGGCGTGTGGTTCCCCGACGACGACCAGCAGGTCCCCTGGCACCGCTTCCTGGACGAGGTCGCCGAGGCCGGCTACGAGTGGATCGAACTCGGCCCGCACGGCTACCTGCCCACCGACCCCGCCGTCCTCCGGGACGAGACCGCCCGCCGCGGCCTGAAGGTGTCCGCCGGCACGGTCTTCACCTCGCTGCACCACGGCCCGTCCGTCTGGGACAAGACCTGGGCGCACGTCACCGAAGTCGCCACGCTCGCCCGCGCGATGGACGCCTCGCACCTCGTCGTCATCCCGTCCTTCTGGCGGGACGACAAGACCGCCGAGATCATCGAACCGCCCGAGCTGACCCCCGAGCAGTGGAAGCACCTGACCACCGGCATGGAGCGGCTGGGCAAGCGGGTCCGCGACGAGTTCGGCCTGGAGATCGCCGTCCACCCGCACGCCGACACCCACCTGGACACCGAGGAGCACGTCGAGCGCTTCCTCCACGTCACCGACTCCGGCCTGGTCAACCTCTGCCTGGACACCGGCCACTACGCCTACTGCGGCGGCGACAGCGTCAAACTGATCCGCACCTACGGCGAGCGGATCGGCTACCTCCACCTCAAGCAGGTCGACCCGGACATCCTGCGCGACGTGCTCGCCAACGGGACCCCGTTCGGCCCGGCCGTCCGGCAGGGCGTGATGTGCGAACCGCCGCTGGGCGTCCCGGAATTGCCGCCGGTCCTGGAGGCCGCCCAGGAGCTGGGCACCGACCTGTTCGCCATCGTGGAGCAGGACATGTACCCGTGCCCGCCGGACCAGCCGCTCCCCATCGCCCGCCGGACCCGCCGCTTCCTGCGGTCCTGCGGGGCATGAGGGGGACGGCGGCGCCTGCGGGCGCGCGGGACACGACGGGCCGACGGAAAGCGAGCGGCGCGATGGACGAGAGGCGCGAGATGGGTTCTTCCAAGGACGCGGGCGGGACGCTGGGCGTGGCGGTGATCGGCACCGGGCGGATGGGCGCCGACCACGTACGGCGGCTGGACGAGGTGATCAGCGGGGCCCGGGTGGCGGCGGTGGCCGACCTCGACCCCGTACGGGCCGGCCGGCTCGCCGACCGCATCGAGGGCGCCACCGCGTACACCGACCCGGTCGCCGCCATGGACGACCCGGCGGTGGACGCCGTGCTGATCGCCTCACCGGGCCCGGCCCACGAGGCGGCGCTGCTCGCCGCGTTCGCCCGCGATCTGCCGGTGCTGTGCGAGAAGCCGCTGACCCCGGACGCCGCGTCCGCGCTGCGCGTCCTGGAGGCCGAGCAGCAGCTGGGCCACCGGCGCGTCCAGGTGGGCTTCATGCGCCGCTACGACGCCGGCTACCGCGCCCTGAAGTCCCTGCTGGACAACGGCGCGTACGGCCGCCCGCTGATGCTGCACCACAAGCACCGCAACGCCGACACCCCGCCCGGCTTCACCGACGCGATGATGATCAACGACTCGGCGGTACACGAGATCGATGTCACCCGCTGGCTGCTGGACGACGAGATCACCGCCGTCCGGGTGCTGCGCCCGGCCCCCACCGGCAACGCGCCCGCCGGGCTCGGCGACCCGCAGCTGATCCTCTTCGAGACCGCCGGCGGCCGGGTCACCGACACCGAACTCTTCGTCAACTGCGGCTTCGGCTACCAGGTCAGCTGCGAGGCGGTCTGCGAGAACGGGACCGCCCGGACCGGCGACGACCACGGGGTCTTCACCAACACCGCCGGCCACTGGGGCGGCACCATCCCGCCCGGCTTCGTGGAGCGCTTCGCGGACGCCTACGACCGGCAGGTGCAGCGCTGGGTGGACGCCACCCGGCGCGGCGAGGTCGAGGGCCCCAGCTGCTGGGACGGCTACGCGGCGGCCGCGGTCTGCGAGGCCGGGGTGCGGGCCCAGGCCACCGGGGAGCGGGTCGCCGTCGAGCTGATCGACCGGCCGGAGCTGTACCGGTGAACGGGCCGTCCACCGCCGCCCCCGGGGGCCTGTGCCCCGCGCCCGCCCCGCCGGCCGCCACCGACCGCGGCGCCCGCCGCTTCATCGTGGCCATCGCGGCGATCGCCGCCCTCGGGGGCGCCCTGTTCGGCTACGACACCGGGGTGGTGTCCGGCGCGCTGCCCTTCATGGAGCGGCACTTCGGGCTCTCCTCCCTGGGGGAGGGCGTCATCACCAGCGCCCTGCTGATCGGCGCGGCCTTCGGGTCGCTGGCCGGCGGCCGGATGGCGGACGCGCTGGGGCGGCGCGCGTCGCTGCTGTGGGCGGGCGCGGTGTTCACCGCCGGGGCGGTGGGGGTCGCGCTGGCGCCGACCGTGCCCGTGATGACCGCCGCCCGCTTCGTCCTCGGCCTCGCGGTCGGCAGCGCCTCGGTCATCACCCCGCTGTACCTCTCCGAGATCGCGCCGCCGCACCTCCGGGGCCGGCTGGTCTCGTTCAACTCCCTGATGATCGTCAGCGGCCAGCTGCTGGCGTACCTCGTCAACGCCGTCCTGGCCCACTGGGCGGCCTGGCGCTGGATGCTGGGGCTGGCCGCGCTGCCCGCGGTGGCGCTCTTCCTGGGCGTCCTGTTCCTGCCCGACACGCCCCGCTGGTACGTCGGCCGGGGCCGGCCCGACGAGGCCGCCGCGGTGCTGCGCCGCACCCTGCCGGCCGGCGACGTGCCCGGCGAGCTGTCCCGGATAGCCCGCGCCCGCGCCCTGGAGGACACCGCCCGGCGCGGCGCCTGGCGGGACCTGCGGCGCCCCTGGGTGCGGCGGCTGCTGCTGGTCGGTATCGGGCTGGCGGTCGTCCAGCAGATCACCGGGGTCAACGCGGTCATCTACTTCGCCCCCAAGATCCTGGCCACCACCGGACTGGGCACCGACGCCGCGATCACCGCCACCATCGCGGTCGGCGCGGTCTCGGTGCTCGCCACCGGGGTCGGGATGTCGCTGATCGACCGGGTGGGCCGGCGCCCGCTGCTCCAGTGGGGGCTGACGGGGATGGCGGTGTCCCTGGTGGTGCTGGGCGCGGCCTTCCACCTGCCGCACTCCCCCGGCGTCAGCTATCTGGTGCTCGCCCTGATGGTGCTCTACATGGGCTTCATGCAGGCGACCCTGAACACCGGGGTGTGGCTGCTGCTCGCCGAGATGTTCCCGCTGACCGTCCGCGGACTGGCCATGGGCGCCGCGGTGTTCGTGATGTGGCTGGTCAACTTCGGTGTCGCGCTGGGCTTCCCGGTCCTGCTCGACGCGGCCGGCGCCGGCGCCACGTTCTGGCTCTTCGCCGCGATGTGCGTCCTCTCGCTGCTCTTCTGCCGCCGGTACGCCCCGGAGACCAAGGGCCTGGCCCTGGAGGACCTGGAGCAGGAGCTGCGGCGGGCGGGGGGCGGGTAGCCG
>NZ_LLZI01000104.1 GCF_001509485.1 Streptomyces sp. NRRL F-4489 | reverse complement strand
GGCGGGTCGGGGCCCGGCGGGCGGGGCGGGGCGTTTTTGGTCGCGGTGGGCGGGGTGGCCACCGGCCCGCGCGGTTCGCCGGGGCCGGCCGCCCGGGGCATGGCCGCGCCCGCCCCTGCCCGCGGCCGCCCCTGCCCACGGTCGCGCGCCCTCCCGCTCACCGTCACCGGAACAGGTCCGCCAGCACCAGCTCCGCCGCGCCGTCCGCGACCGCGCGGGTGCCGCCGGGGGCGAGCGCCACCGGTACGGCCGGGGTGGCCCCGGATTCCCCGGGCCCCCCGAATCCCCCGGGTCCCCGGGCCGAGTCGCCGCCACGGAGTGCCGCGTGCTCGTCCAGGACCCGCGCCACCCCGCCCCGGAACTCCTCCGGATGCGCCAGGACCGTACGGCCGCCCAGCAGCACCCGCTCGACGTCGAGGAGTTCGACGAGGTTGGCCGCGGCCACGCCCAGCACCCGCGCCGCGGCCGGCAGATCGCCGCGCGCCACCGCCGCCAGGCACAGCGCCTCCACGCACCCGCGCCGCCCGCAGCCGCACGGCTCCCCGTCGAGCCGCACCACTTGGTGCCCGAACTCCCCCGCCCCGGTGCGCGGCCCCCGGTAGAGCCCGCCGCCGAGGACCAGCCCGGCGCCCAGCCCCGTCCCCAGGTGGACGTACGCGAACGAGCCGCCGGCCCCCTCCGGCGCGCGGGTCAGGCCGAGGGCCGCCGCGTTGGTGTCCTTGTCGAGGACGACCGGCAGGCCGAGGCGGTCGGCGAGCGCGTCCCGCAGCGGGAAGCCGTCCCAGCGCGGGGCGCCGGTGACCTGGCGCAGTACGCCCGCGGTGTGGTCCAGCGGCCCCGGGCAGGCCACGCCCGCGCCGAGCACCGGCGGCCCGCCCGCGTCCGCCCGCAGCGCCGCGACCTCGGCGTCCACGGCGGCCAGGACGGGCCCGGCGCCGGCCGCGAAGTCCAGCGGCGCCCGGCGGACGGCGACCGGGCGGCCGGTGAGATCGGCCAGGACGCAGGTGATCTCGTCGCGGTCCAGGTGGACGCCGATCGCGTGCCGGGCGCCGGGCACCAGCCGCAGGACCGTACGGGGCTTGCCGCCCGTGGACGCCCGGCGGCCCGCCTCGGCGACCAGGCCGGCGGCCCGCAGCCGGGCGGTGATCTTGCTGACCGCCTGCGGGGTGAGGCCGGTCCGCTCGGCCAGCTCCAGCCGGCTCGCGCCCGCCTCCCCCGCCGACCGCAGCAGCCCCAGCACCAGCGCGGTGTTGTGCCCGCGCAACGCGAGCAGGTTGGCGCCGCCGGGCGCCCCCGGGAGCCCGCCGCCGCTCGCCTGGCCGGTGCCGATCGCCTGGCCGCCCCTGGTCGCCCGGCCGCTGCCGATCGCCCGGCCGGCGCCGCCGCGGTCCCGGCGCGCGCCCTCCCCGTCCCTGCCCTCGCCCTCAGCACTCCTGCTCACGCCCCCATTCTCCGCACTGCTTGCGCTTACGCAACAGCGTTGCGAAAGTGGAAGGCATGACCGCCCCCGAAGAACCCATGGCGCCCAAGGCACCGGAAGCACCCGCAGCGCCCGCCTCCCCCTTCCGCGTCGGCCTGATCGGCTACGGCCTGGCGGGCTCGGTCTTCCACGCCCCGCTGATCGCCGCCACCGACGGGCTGCTGCTCGACACCGTCTCCACCCGCAGCCCCGAACGGCAGGCCCAGGCCCGCGCCGAGCACCCGCAGGTCCGCACGGTCGCCACCGCCGACGAGGTCCTGGACCGGGCCGCCGCCGGCGACCTCGACCTGATCGTGCTGGCCTCCCCCAACAAGACCCACGTACCGCTCGCCACCGCCGCCCTGGAAGCCGGCACCGCCGTGGTCGTCGACAAACCGCTGGCCGCCACCGCCGCCGAGGCCGAACAGCTCGCCGCGCTCGCCGACCGCCGCGGACTGCTCCTCTCCGTCTTCCAGAACCGCCGCTGGGACAACGACTTCCGCACCGTCCGCGCGCTCCTCGCCGAGGGCGCGCTCGGCGACGTCCAGCGCTTCGAATCCCGCTTCGAACGGTGGCGGCCGCGCCCCAAGGGCGGCTGGCGCGAATCCGGCGACCCCGCGGAGCTCGGCGGACTCCTCTACGACCTCGGCAGCCACCTCGTCGACCAGGCCCTGACCCTCTTCGGCCCGGCCCTCTCGGTCTACGCCGAGTCCGACATCCGCCGCGCCGGTGCGGAGGCCGACGACGACACGTTCATCGCCCTCACGCACGCCGGCGGCGTCCGCTCCCACCTCTGGGTCAGCGCCACCACCGCCCAACTCGGCCCGCGCTTCCGCGTCCTGGGCAGCCGCGCCGGCTACGTCAAGTACGGCCTCGACCCCCAGGAGGCCGCCCTCCGCGCCGGCCAGCGACCCGCCTCCGGCGGCGGTGCCGACGACGCCTGGGGCGTGGAGCCGGAGTCCTGCTGGGGCCGGCTCGGTTCCGGGGAGTCCCCCCAGACGGGGGGTGGCGTCCCCGTGCGGACGCTGCGCGGCGACTATCCGGCGTACTACGCGGGGATTGTGCGGTCCCTCCGCGACGGGGTGGCTCCGCCGGTCTCGGCGGCGGAGGCGGCGGCGACGCTGCGCGTGCTTGAGGCGGCGCGACGCCAAGCGCGCGGCTGCGCGTGAGCCCCACGTAGCTGGCTTTCCCGCCGCGCGGGTTGCTGTTTTTCTTCGCGCCTGCGGCGCGTTGAGCTTCGACTGCTTCGCTTTACGTCCGGCACACCCCCACCCCGCAGACCCGTCCCCTCCCGAGGGGGGTGGATTTCCCTGTCCGTTGGGGCCGGTCCCGGTGGGCCGGTGCGGCTCGTCATCGGTTGCTGGGCGCTCACCCTCAACACACGACTCGCGCTGACCCACCTACGTCAGGCCCCACCGGCCGTATTCATGACCCCCCACGGGAGGGGACGGGTCTCCGGGGGTGGTGTGTCGGACGTAAAGCGAAGCAGTCCGACACACCACCCCCGGAGACCCGTCACCGCACCCCGAAAGCCCCGCGCAGCGGAAACCCATTGCGCCGCAGGCGCAAGCCCACGCGCCGCAGGCGCGAAAAACAGCAAGCCCCGCGGCGGGGCAAACGGCAACGGGTCAGGCAGACCGCAAGGTCTGGGATTGACGGCCCAGGCCGTCAACCTCAAGCTCCACCACGTCGCCGGCCCGAAGATACGGCTTGGGGTCGGGCTGGCCCATGGCCACCCCCGCCGGTGTGCCGGTGTTGATGACGTCGCCGGGGTACAGCGTCATGAACTGGCTTACGTAGCGGACGACTTCCGCGACGGGGAAGATCTGGTCGGCGGTCGAACCCTTCTGCTTCAGTTCGCCGTTGACCCAGAGCCGGATGCCCAGGGCCTGGGGGTCCGGGACCTCGTCGGCGGTGACGAGCCAGGGGCCCAGCGGGTTGAACGTCTCGCAGTTCTTGCCCTTGTCCCACTGGCCGCCGCGTTCGATCTGGAAGGCGCGCTCGGACACGTCGTGGGCCACCGCGTAGCCGGCCACCGCCGCCAGGGCCTGCTCGTCGGTCTCCAGGTAGCGGGCGGTGCGGCCGATGACGACGGCGAGTTCGACCTCCCAGTCGGTCTTCTCGCTGCCGCGCGGGATGAGGACCGTGTCATCGGGGCCGACGACGGTGTCCGGGGCTTTGAGGAAGATGATCGGTTCCTCGGGGGTGGCCGCGCCGGTCTCCCGGGCGTGGTCGTGGTAGTTCAGCCCGATGCACACGACCTTGCCTATGCGGCCGACGGGCGGGCCGATGCGCAGCCCGTCGGCGTCCAGTGCGGGGAGTTCGCCGGCGGCCTCGGCGGCCCGGATGCGGGCCAGCGCGGTGTCGTCCGCGAGCAGTGCGCCGTCGATGTCCGGGACCAGGCCCGACAGGTCCCGGAGCACGCCGGATCCGTCGAGCAGCGCCGGGCGTTCCGCCCCCACCGTTCCGACACGCAGCAGCTTCATCGTTACAACTCCCGTGGTCGAAGGGTCGGTCCTGGAAGCGGTCTTCCAGGCCGGCCGATGGGGGACGGCCATCGAGCGATTTGGCCGATCGTCCAAGAACGGGGTCCAGTCCGCAAGACCCCGTTCACGGACTGGACCGTTACTGAGGGGTAGTAACGATCGGGGCGGGGCCGTTGCCACGGTCCTGCGGGGCGGACGGTGCGCCGGACGGGGCCGTCCGGGCGGCGCTGTTGGCCCGCGCCCGCGCCGCCTTCTGCCGCGCCGCCCGCGTCTTGGGCCCGCCCCGGCGCCCGGCGGGCGGCTGCTGAGCCCGCGGCGCGGACGACTGCTGCGCGTCAGGCCGCGGCTTCGGCGCCGACTGCGGTGCCGGCTGGGGCGCCGGCTGGGGCTTGTCGCGGTGCAGCAGCGCCCGTTCGCAGGCGGTCCAGATCGTGGTCGTGACCGTGTAGAGGCCGGCCGCGAGCGGGACCACCGCCACGGTGATCAGCATGCCGAAGGACAGCAGCGGCATCAGCTTGCTCATCGCGCCCATACCGGGCATCGCCCCCTCGGTGGGGGCCGGGGCGGCGGCCGCCGCGGCGCGGGCGCGGCGGTAGTTCCAGGTGGCGACCGCGGCGATCAGGACGAACAGCGCGAGGTAGACCAGGCCCTGGGCCCCGAACACCCCGCCGTCGGCGAGCGCCTGGCGCCAGGTGCCGCCGAGCGGCGCGGCCAGCAGCGTGTGACCGGCGAGCGGGCCGTCGCCGCGGGAGAAGAGGTGGTACATCACGAAGAAGACGGGCAGTTGGAGGAGGGTCGGCAGGCAGCCGGCCAGCGGCGAGGAGCCGTTCTTGGCGTAGAGGTCGGCCATCGCCTGCTGGAGGCGTTCGCGGTCGCCGCGGTACGTGCGCTGGAGGGCGGCGACCTGCGGGGCGAGGGCGGCGCGGGCCTTCTCCCCGCGGGCCGCCGCCCGGGCGAGCGGGTGCAGGGCGGCGCGGACGCCGAGGGTGAACAGGACGATGGCGGCGGCGGTGGCCGCGCTGCCGAAGAGCGGTTCGATGGCGTGGGCGCCGCGCGCCAGCGCGTCGCCGAGGATGCCGAAAACGGACATGGGTGAGCCCTCCACGGGTCTCGTCGTGCCGGAAGGTGGAGACGGCGTGACGAGCCGCGCGAACGCGCGCCGGCGGAACGGGGGTGGCGGATCGGGCCGGCCAGGCCCGGTGTGCCAGGGGTGCCTCCGAGGCCGCCGGGCCAGTTGGCCGGGCGGTGCGGAGGAACGGGCGCCGGAGCGGCTACGCGGCCGCCGGGAGGGCGCGGCCCGGTGCTCGCGGACGCGGGCGCCCGGCGGCGTCGGGGTCGCGCTGCGGCAGGAAGGCCGTACGGCGCTCGCGGTCGCGGATGGCCGTGCGTATGCGGCCCGGTGGGACGGGGCGGGCGGCGGCGGCCAGCGCGAGGGCGCTGCACAGCAGCAGCACCGCGGCGGTGGTCGCGGCGGCGGCCAGCGTCGTGGTCAGCCCGGTCTGGGCGAGCAGCAGCCCGGCGAGGAGCAGGAACAGGGCGGTGGTGTAGAGCCGCCAGGCGTCGGCGATGCGGTACATCTCTCCGGTGTCCCCCTCCCTCTCCGTGCTCCCGGTGCGTGCCAAGTGAGGCCGCGCGCCCGATAAGTCGTCCGATCGGTCACCCGGTCAGTCGTCCGGTCAGTCGTCCTATCGATCTTGCGTTCGGTAGTGACTCAAGAGTAGCGGCTCCGCGTCGCGGGGCGGGTGGGCCGCCCGCGAAATCACTCTGTGTAGTGAATTCGCGGGCGGCGGGAACTTTGCGGCCGGGCGCGCTACGTGCGGGCGCTGCCCGCCCGGTCGGCGTCCGGGGCGGTGGGGGCGGCCCGGGGGAACTCGTCGTCCAGGGCCAGGACCTCCGCGTCCGGGCGGTCGTCGGCGCGGTCGCGCGGGCCCAGCCAGGTCACCGCCAGGGCCACCAGCACGTTCACCGCCAGGCCGACGATCCCGGCGTTCACGCCCCAGACGGGGTCGTGGCCGCCGAAGACCAGCACGCAGACCAGCGTGAAGCCCGCGGCCAGGCCGCTCACCGCCGCGTACAGCGTCAGCCGCCGCCACACCAGCCCCAGCAGCAGCATCGGCACCAGTTGGGCCATGCCCTCGTAGGAGATGAGGGAGAGCCGGACCAGGGTGTTGGGCGCGGTGTAGGTCAGGAGCAGCGCGAGGGCGCCGGCGGCGACCACGACCAGCTGCGACCAGAGTTTCTGGCGGGACGCCAGGCGGGGCACCGCGCCCAGCACGCTGCGCCCCCACATCGTGCCGATGACCAGCATGAACACCGCCATCGGCACGATCGAGGAGAGCGCCGCGGCGACCCCGATCACACCGACCGCCCAGGCCGGCAGGGAGTCCACGACCAGTTTGAACAGCGCGAGGTTGGAGCCGGCGCCGGTCAGGCCGGGGACGACGAACAGCGCCGCCAGGCCCAGCAGCATCGGCACATACAGCAGGACGTTGTAGAAGGGCAGGTAGAGCGCGTTGCGGCGGAGCGCGTCGGCGTTGCGGGCGCCGAGGTAGCCGGCCACGGTCGTCGGGAAGATCACCACGGTCAGGGAGTTGATCAGGGTGGTGGTGATGAACCACGTCTGGCCGAGCCCGCCGGAGGCGTGGCCGGGGAAGGTCAGCCACTGCGGCTTCTCGGCGGTGATCCGGTGCAGGAACGGGCCGTAGCCGCCGAAGTAGTGCAGCGGGACGTAGACCGCGAGGAAGCCGAGGGTGGCGATGACCAGGATGTCCTTCAGCACCGACACCCAGGCGCTGCCGCGCAGCCCGCTGACCACCACGAAGCCGGTGGTGACCGCGAAGCCGATGAAGTACGCCCAGTTGAGGCTGATCGCGCCGTACGAGATGGTCGAGACGACCACGCCCATGCCGGTGATCTGAAGCTGGATGTACGGCAGCAGGCAGACGGTGGCGAGGACGGCGACGGCGGCGCCGAGCCAGGGGCGGCGGTAGCGGTGGGCCACGATGTCGGTGACGGACACCAGGCCGTGCCGGCGGGCGTAGGCCCACAGCATCGGGCCGACGACGTAACCGATCGCGTAGCCGCAGGACATGTACGCCAGGACGTAGAGCACCGGCGCGCCGAAGTTGTAGCTCCAGCCGGCCGCGCCGAGGTAGCTGAAGCTGGTGTAGCTCTCGCCGGCCATCAGCACCCAGATGAACAGGGTCCCCAGGCTGCGGCCGCCCACGGACCACTCGGCGAGCCCGCCGCCGGAGCCCCGGCCCCGGATGGCCAGCAGGCCGAGGGCGACGGTCAGCACCATGAACGCGGCGAAGATGGTGGTGGCGACGGTGGCGTTCATCCGCGGCCCCCGTCCAGTCCGGCCCCGCCGGGCCCTCCGCCGGCCGGTTCGCCGCCGGCCGGGCCGGCGTTCCGCCCGTACCCCCGGCGCAGGTCGCCGCGGCGGGCCAGCCAGACGGCTGCCGGGGTCAGCAGGGTCGCCAGCAGCATCCAGAAGAAGAGGAACGGCAGGCCGAGGACGGTCGGGGTGACCCGGTTGACGAATGGCAGCGCGGCCAGGAAGAGCGCGTACGGCAGCAATAGCCAAGCAAGCGCGGGGCGCTTGCGGGATTCCGAGGTCGGCCCTCGGGGGTCTTCGTTTCGCACGTAGGCGAACCCTATCCGTCCCCGGTTTGCCTGCCCACGTTGTCGGCTTTCCCGCCGCGGGGGGCGTTTCGTGTGCGCCTGCGGTGCCGGTCCGCTGCGCTTGGCTGGCCTCCCACGTTGTTGGCTCTCCCGCCGCGGGGGGCTTTCCTGTGCGCCTGCGGCGCCGGTCCGCTGCGCTTGGCTG
>NZ_LLZI01000103.1 GCF_001509485.1 Streptomyces sp. NRRL F-4489 | reverse complement strand
GCTGTCTTGGGGTGGGGGTGCCCGGGCTGGTGTGCCTCGGGGGCGGGGCGCTCTGCCTCGGGGGCGGGGCGCTGGTCCTGCGTGGCTGCCGCCGGGTGCGCCGGGGTGGTGCTCGCGCCGAAGACCAGCCGGATGTTGTCGATGAGCCGGGTGGTGCCCACCTTGGCGGCCACCGCCATGATCGCCTCACCCTCGTAGTCGTCCCCGACCTCGGTGAAGTCCCGGGGATCGATCAGGGCCAGGTAGTCCAGGCGCAGCGGCGGCTCCAGACGCGCGGCGTCCTCCAGCACCGCGCGGGCCGCGGCGCGGGCCACGGACGGCCCGTGGAGGGGCCCTGCGGACGCGCAGGCGACCGCGTGCGCGTCGGCGGCCGCCCGGTCCTCCCCGAGCGCCGCCAGCGCCGCGGAGCGGTCCTGTACGGGGTGCCCGGCGGACGCCGCGCGGGCCCGCAGCGCCTCCTCGGCGGTGAGCCGGTCGCGGGCCGCGAAGAGCGCCGCGGACAGCGCCAGCGCGGTGCGCCGCTCCGGCCCCGAGAGGTAGCGGTTCCGGCTGGACCGGGCCAGCCCGTCGGCCTCGCGCACCGTGGGCACGCCGACGATCTCGACCGGGAAATTCAGGTCGGCGGCCATCCGCCGGATGACGGCGAGCTGCTGGGCGTCCTTCTCCCCGAAGAACGCCAGGTCAGGCCCGGTCAGATGGAGCAGCTTGGCGACGACGGTGAGCACCCCGTCGAAGTGCCCGGGCCGGCTGGCGCCCTCCAGGACGGTGCCCATCGGCCCGGCGGTGATCCGTACCTGGGGCTCGCCCCCCGGGTACACCTCGTCAACGGACGGCGCGAAAACGGCGTCGGCCCCCGCCCGGCCGGCCAGGACCACATCCTCGTCCAGCGTCCTCGGATACCGGTCAAGGTCCTCACCCGCCCCGAACTGGAGCGGATTGACGAACACGGTGACCACGACCTGGCCATCCCGTCCGACCCGCTCCCGGGCGGCCCGCACCAGGGTCGCGTGCCCCTCGTGCAGCGCGCCCATGGTCATGACAACGGCCCGCGCGCCACTGCGCCGCGGCAGCGCCCGCAGCTCCCCGGCGGTCCGCACCAGCTGCGGCCCCGCCCCCGGCCGCCCGCCCCCCTCCGGGGACGAATGCACGAACGAGGAGGTCATGCGCCACCTCCATGGGGGCCGTGGTCGGAGTCGGGGTCGGTGTCGGGGCCGGTGTCGGAACCCGGGCCGGAGTCGGAACCGGGGTCGGAGGGCTGGGGGTTGTCGTCTGTGGACGGGGGGTTGTCGCCTGGGGGCTGGGGGTTGTCATCCGGGCCGGTGGGGCTCTCGGCGTCCGTGGCCGGGCCGTTGGGGGCCGCCGTGGAGGCACTGTCCGGGGCCGGCCCCGCCAGCGCATCCAGAAGTTCAGCCGCCAGCTCCGGCTTGAGCAGGCCGTGCGTCAGCGCCCGGTCGGCGGTCATCCGGGCCATCGCCAGATAGCCCGCGACGGCCTGCGGGGCGTGCGCGCGCAGCTCCGCCACATGGGCCGCGACGGTACCCGCGTCCCCACGGGCCACCGGGCCGGTCAGCGCGGCGTCCCCGGATCGCAGCGCGTTGTCCAGCGCCGCGCCGAGCAGCGGACCGAGCATCCGGTCCGGAGCCCGGACGCCGGCCTTCCGCAGCAGCTCCATGGCCTGCGCGACCAGCGTGACCAGGTAGTTCGCGCCGATGGCGAGGGCCGCGTGGTAGAGCGGACGATCCGCCTCCGCGATCCACTCGGGCTCCCCGCCCATCTCGATGACCAGCGCCTCCGCGGCCATCCGCAGCTCCTCCGGGGCGGTCACTCCGAACGGGCAGCCGGCCAGCCGCTGGACGTCCACCGACGTCCCGGTGAACGTCATCGCCGGGTGCAGCGCCAACGGCAGCGCACCGGCCCGCGTGGCCGGATCCAGCACCTTCGCCCCGAAGCGCCCCGAGGTGTGCACCAGCAGCTGCCCGGGCCGTACCGCGCCGGTCTCGGCGAGGCCCTTCACCAGGTCGGCCAGCGCGTCATCGGGGACGGTCAGCAGCACCAGGTCCGCCCGGGCGAGCACCTCGGCCGGGGTGACCAGCGGGACACCGGGCAGCAGCTCGGCGGCGCGCCGTACAGAGGCGTCCGAGACGCCCGATACGGCTACCGGGCGGTGGCCGGCGAGCCGCAGCGACGCGGCGAGCGCGGGCCCGACGCGGCCGGCCCCGACGACTCCGACGGTGAGCCGGGCGGGCCGGTCCTGGGCCTCGATGGATGGGTTCGGTTTCACGGGGCGACGGCCTTCCGTTCCAGTCCGCGAGGGGTACCGGACGATTCGTCGCCATGCTACGCGAGCGACTCCCCGGGCCCTGAGGGCTGCGCAGAGGGTGAGACAAGCATCTCGACCCACAACCGGAACAACCGGAACACCTCGCTCCGCCCCCCTCCGCGAACCCGCACCGCTCCCTCCCCCGAGAAGTTATCCACAGCCCCCACCGCGCCTTGCGCGACTGCGCGATGATCGGTCCGAAGCCGCGGGGACAGACGCACAAGCGGCACGAGCGAAGGCGGGGGCCATGACCAACACCAGTACCGACACCGACACCAACGCCAGCACCGACACCACCACCGACGCCGAATCCAAAACCGCGACCAAGCCCGAAACCAAAAGCAAAAGCGAGCTCAAGACCGGAAATCAGCCAGCACGGACAGCAGCAGGGACAACACGCACCGCAAAAGACCGCGACCACCCCGCACACCCTGATCCAAGCGAATCCGCGCCCATGCCCATGTCCGTGAAAAACACCGGAGAAATCCCACCCGGCGAGAAAAGCAGCAGCGACCTCATGCCGGAAGACGACGGGAAGCCCACGGCCGCTCTCCTGGCGACGGACGATGATGACGATGACGGAGAGCGGACTGTCGAGACATCGGCGCCGGAGGAGGCACCACAGAGACCGTCCGATAACCGGACGCGACGCCTGACGGCCTGGCGCGGCGCACGGCGGACGCTCACCGGTTTCCGGCCGCCGGAGACGATCGGCGAGCGGCTGCGCCGCCTGGCGGCCGAGGCCCCCGGCGCGTACGACCTCGACGACTGGACGGACTTCTACGGCAACGACGACGGCATCGTGGGCGAGCTGGAGCGCCGGACCGCCGATGCCCTCGGGGCCGAGGCCGCCGCGTTCTTCCCGACCGGCACGATGGCCCAGCAGGTGGCCCTGCGCTGCTGGGCCGGCCGCACCGGCAACGCCACGGTCGCCGGCCACCCCCTCTCCCACCTGGAGATGCACGAGCGGGACGCCTACGCCGTGGTCAGCGGCCTGCGCATGATCCACCCGACCACCGCGCCCCGCCTGCCCACCGCCGAGGAGATCTACGCCCTCCAGGAACCGTTCGGCACCCTCACCCTCGAACTCCCCCTGCGCGACGCCGGGTATGTCCTTCCCACCTGGGAGGAGCTGACATCGGCCGTCACCGCGGCGCGGGACCGGGACGCGGTGGTCCACTTCGACGGCGCCCGGCTGTGGGAGTGCGGCCCGCACTTCGGCCGCCCGCTCCCGGAGATCGCCGGCCTCGCGGACAGCGTCTACGTCTCGTTCTACAAAACACTGGGCGGCATAGCGGGCGCCGCACTGGCCGGCAGCGAAGGCTTCATCGAGGAGGCCCGCGCCTGGCGGCACCGTTACGGCGGCCAGCAGTTCCAGCAGTGGCCGGCCGCCCTCGCCGCGCTCGCCGGCCTGGACCGCGAACTCCCCCGCCTTCCCCAGTACGTCGCCCACGCCAAGCTCGTGGCCCGCGCGCTGCGCGAGGGCCTGGCGGAGGCCGGCGTCCCGTGGTTCCGGGTCCACCCCGAAGAACCGCACACCCACCAATTCCAGCTCTGGCTGCCGTACCCACCCGAGGCCCTGACCGACGCCGCCACCAACCAATCCGAGGAGACCCGCACAACCCTCTTCCACGCCTGGCGCACCCCAACCCCCGCCGGCCCACCCGGCATGGCCATGACCGAGCTGACGATCGCCTCCCCCGCCCTGGACTGGACAACAGACGAAATACGCACCGCGGTAGCCGACTTCGTCCAGCGCATCGGGACGTGACGTCCCTGGCACGGCCGGAAACACGGCGTCGTCCGACACGTCGCCGGCGGTGACGCCGACCGACACGGGGCCTGACCTCGTCCGATAGGCGGGGACGGGAACGGCGGCATCGGGACCTGGCGGCGACCGCCACATGAGCCTGACGTTGTGCGCCACATGGCGACCTGGCCGCTCCCGGCACACGTATCGGGACCTGACGGCGCCCAGTGCATCGGGACGTGACGTCGGCCTGCGTGTGGGGGCCTGACACGGACCTAGCGCAACACCAAGACCTGCCCCATCCAGCGCACGCATCGGAGGTGACACTGCCCAGCACGTCACGGGAGGTGATGTCGACCGGCGCGGGACGTGACGCCGACCGGCATGGGTACCGACGCCGTCAGGCGCGGGAACTGACGTCGGCTGGCACGGGAACGGAAGTTGGCCGTCACGTCGGACCTGGGCGTGCCCGGCACGCGTATCGGACCTGACGTCGACCGGCACATCGGGAGTGACCTCGTCCGGTGCATCGGAACGTAACGTCGACGGCCGCGTCAGGGGCTGGCGCCACCCCAGCGCATCCGGAGCTGACGTCGTCCAGTGCGTCGGGCAGACGAGGGTGTCCGAGCGGCGCCGGCCGAGGACACCCGTGCGGCGCCGGCCGAGTCGGCCATGCACCAACGGCCGAGCCCGGGCGGGCGGTTGATGGAGCGGCCAGGCGGTGGCGGGCGAGCCGTACACGCATCGATAGCGGAGACCAGCCGCGCATCGGCGGGCGAGGCCGGGCGGCCGGCGGCGGACGGCCGGGCGGTGGGCGGTGTTCGGCAGGCAGCGGCGGGCAGCCGGGCGGGGCCGGTCGGGCAGGCAGGCGGCCGGCGGTGGCAGGCCACCGGGCGGCGGGCCGGGCCGTTCGGTGCGGCCTCGGGCGCCCGGGACTGGTGGGCCGCTCGGGAGGTCCCGTGTGTCCGATCGGCGCCGTTAGTGGGGGCTGAGGCGGGGGTGAGGGTTGCGGTCGGGGTTGGAGGAGGCGGGGGTGGAGGG
>NZ_LLZI01000102.1 GCF_001509485.1 Streptomyces sp. NRRL F-4489 | reverse complement strand
GGGGTGGGGCCCCCGGGGGGGAGGGCGGGGGAGGAGGAAGCGAGGAAGCGAGGAGGGGAGCGCAGGGGGCCCAGTGAGGTAAGCGCATGTGACGGGTGGCGTGGGTACGCGCCCGTCGGCTCCTGGCCGCCGCTTGTCGCGCGGTTCGCCCGCCGGTCCGGCCTCCGGGCAGGCCCGGGTCGTCCGCGCAGGGATGCCCCCGCCGACCGTAACCGCGTGTCGGGTGCCCAGCAGGCCCCGGCCGCTCGCCCGACAGGGCCCAGGTCGCCTGGTAGGCACCGGTCGTCGTCGGGGATGCCGTGCCGGCCGTAACCGCATGACGGGTGCCGAGCAGGGCCCGCCGCTCGCCCGACAGGGCCCGGATCGCCCAGTAGGCCCCGGTCGTCCGCGCAGGCATGCCGGGCCGGCCGCAACCGCATGACGGGTGCCCAGCAGGCCCCGGTCGGTCGTCCGACAGGGCCCCGGCCCGGTCGCCCGATGGCCCCAGGCGCCCGGCAGGCCCCGGCCCATCCCCTCCGGGAGAGCCGGGGCCCGTGACTGGCGGCCCTGCCGGGCAGCCGTGGGTTCGTCAGGCCGATTCGGTTTCCGGGGTGCGGGTCGGGTGGTCGGCCGGGGTGGAGGAGGCGATCACGCGGGAGCGGGCGGTGGTGCGGTGGAGGCGGAAGGCGACGGCCGTGGTGAGGACGGCGATGGCGGCGAGGGCCGCGCCGGTCCAGGCGACGGCGGGGTAGCCCCAGCCGGCGCTGATCGCCAGGCCGCCCAGCCAGGGGCCGAGGGTGTTGCCGACGTTGAAGGCGGCGGTGGTGGTGGCACCGGCCAGGGTGGGGGCCGCGTTCGCCACGTTGAACATCCGGGCGTTGAGCGCCGGGGCCGTGGTGAAGGCGGTGACGCCGAGCATCAGGGAGAGCGCCACGGCGGCGAACGGGTTGTGCGCGGTCAGCGCCAGGACCGCGAGGACGGCCGTGGAGGCGGAGATTCCGCCGAAGAGGGTGCCGAAGAGGTGGGCGTCGGCGATCCGGCCGCCGATGAACGTCCCGATCAGCGCGCCCACGCCGAACAGCGCGAGCACCGTCGGCACCCAGCTCTCGGCCAGCCCCGCGGTGTCGGTGAGCAGCGGCGAGAGGTACGAGAAGAGCGCGAAGACCGCCGCGCCGTTCATCGCGGTGGCGATCAGCGCCAGCCAGACCTGCTTGTCCTTGTAGATGGTCAGCTCGCGGCGGAGCTGCGGGCGGTCCTCGCCGGTCGGCACCGCCGTCCGCGGTACGAGCGCGATGACGCCGACGAGGCCGACCACGGAGAGCCCGGCCACGGCCCAGAAGGCGGAGCGCCAGCCGGCGTGCTGGCCGAGCAGCGCGCCGGCCGGGACCCCGGCGATATTGGCGATGCTCAGGCCGCCGACCATCACCGCCATGGCGCGGGCCCGGGCGTTGACCGGTACGAGCGAGACCGCCACGGCCGCGCCGACCGCCCAGAAGCCGGCGCAGGCCAGCGCGCTGACCACCCGGGAGGCGAAGAGGACGCCGTAACTGGGCGCCAGGGCTCCCGCCGCCTGGCCGAGGCCGAAGACGGCGAGGAGGGCGATGAGGGTGGTGCGGCGCGGCAGGCGGAGCGTCGCGCCGGCCAGTACGGGCGCGCCGACGACCATCCCGATGGCGAAGGCGGAGACCAGCAGTCCGGCCTGCGGGATGGAGACCGACAGGTCCCGGGCGAGCGGCTGGAGGATGCCGGAGAGCATGAACTCGCTGGTACCCAGGGCGAATACGGACAGGCCGAGGACGTAGACGGCTATCGGGAGGCGGGCGCGGACGGGAGCGGCGGATGGGGCTGGCATAACAGGTGTCAACGGGGTGGGGGCGGTGGGCATTCCTGGTGGGGTGGTGGGCTGCGCCACGTTGGTGGCCGGTGGGTCGGTGTCCGTGACGTGTCGGCGCCCGGTACGCCCTTGCGGCTGCCGCCCCGGTTCCCGGTCTTGGCCGCCCGGTGCCCCGACCCCCGCCCCCGCCCCCGTTCACTCCCCCCATCGTCCAGCCGCCCCGTTCAGCCACCCACCGTTCAACGGCCCCGTTAGTCGCGCCCGCTCTCCAACAGGGCCAGTTCCGTGGCCAGGTTGTGGCGGGCCGGTTCCTCCCAGCGGTCGTGGGCCGGCGCGGTCGTGAACAGGCGCGGCAGGGAGAGGAGTTGGCGGAGTGCGGCGGCGCGCCCGGTGCGGAAGTCGGGGTCGGGTACGAAGGCGTACTCGGCGCGGACGGCGGCGGCGTACGCGGCGTACGCCTCGGGGGAGCCCGCCAGGACGGCGAGGTCGGCGTCGCACAGCACCGCGCCGTTGCGGTCGCCGGGCGCCGGGTCGTGGGTCACGGTGAGGCGCACCAGGCGGGCGACCTCGGCGGTACGGGCCGGGTCGAGGCCGAGTTCGGGCAGGGCGCGTTCGGCGAGGGCGGCGCTGCGTTCCTCGTTCTCGGAGCGCTCGGGCCGGTAGACGGCGTCGTGGAACCACGCCGCCAACTGGACGGCGGGCAGATCGTCGGCCTGGTCGGCGAGTTCGTCGATCCGGTCGAGGACCGCGATGAGGTGGTCGGTGGTGTGGTAGCGGCGCTGCGGCTCGGCCCAGCGGCGGAGCAGATTGTCCGCGTACGGGGCCGGGTCGGGGCCGTCCCGGTGGCCGCGGGCCTTGGCGACGGTGGCGGCCCAGCGGCCGGCCAGGGCGGGTCGGGGCTCGGTCATGGGCGTCATTGTGCCCGCTCAGGGGGCGAGCTTGTCGCGGCAGGAGTAGGCGTCGAGGGTGTCCACGCGGGGTTTGTAGTTGCTTTCCCAGAGCGGGTCGGCTCCCGGGATGGCGTGGAGGGTGAAGGCGAAATCCTGTGCCCAGTCGCTGCCGGTGAGGTAATCGCGCAGCGCGTCGAGGAGTTTGCGGCAGTCGTCCCGGTGGCCTTTGTCCATGGCGATTCCGTAGTTGTTCTTCCGGCCGATGGTGACTTCGGGGACGACCCGCAGGCCCGGGTGTTCCTGGGTGAATCCGTAGAGGATCATCTGGTCGGTGGAGACCGCGTCAGCGGATTTCTTTTTCTCCAGGTCGGCGATGCAGCTTGAGGCGTCGCGCGCCTCGTAGACCGTGACGCGGGAGGCCATTGTCCGGAGGGTTTCGGCGGAGGTGGTCCCGGGCCATGTGCAGACGGTTTTGCCGTTGAGGTCCTCGTCTTTTCGGATGCGGTGGTCGTCCTTGCGGACCATGACGCCCTGGCTGGTGGTGGCGTACGGGCCGACGAAGTCGAGCTCGGCCGCGCGCTCGTCGGTGATCGAGAAGGTCGCGATGACCAGGTCTTTCTTCTTGTTCTTGAGGACGGTGCTGCGGTCCTCGGACGGGACGGCGCCGAAATCCGGTTCCGCGCCGAGTTTTTTCAGCAGGCGGTTGGCGAGCGTGATGTCGAAACCGACGGGGGAGTAGTGGTCGAGTTTGCTGGTGCCGGGCTGGTCGCTTTTCACGCCGACCGACACCCGGCCGGAGGCGAAGAGGGAATTCTCCTCGGAGCCGGAGGAGCCGCAGGCGGTGGCGGTCGCGGCGAGGGCGGTAAGGGTGAGCAGGGCTGTCGTTCCGGTGCGGCGGCGGGTGGTCATGGGGTCCCCGTTTCGTGGTGCGGTTTCGTGGTGCGGTTGAGGTCCGTTCTGTTCGGTTCCGTTCCGGTGAGGGGTGGCCGATGCGGTAGCCGGTGTTTTCGTGGGCGGCTTCTTTTTGGTACGCGGCCCGTCTGCTTGCGTGGCCGCGTCGGCTACGCGGTTTCGTTCGCGTACGCGGCCTCCGGGCGGGCGTTATTCGTCGTGGAGGGTGGCCCGGACGGCGCGGAGGTCCATGAGGCAGGCGCGGGCGGTGACGAGTCCGACGTCTATCCGGACGGTGCCGGCCTGCCCGCCGAGGGCGAGGTCGGCGGTGCCGTCCGGGAGGACCTTGTGCACGTCGGCGGCGCCGGAGGAGGGCAGCGAGACCAGCGCGTACGTCTCCGGGCGGCAGGTCGGGGCGGCCGGGTCGCTGTCGTCGATGGCCAGGGTGAGGCGGAGGGCGTCGCGGGCGTCCCTGGGGGCGGGGATGCGCAGCGTCAGGGTGGTGTGCTCCCCGTTGGCCAGGGTGCGGCGCCCCTGGGGGGAGACCTTGCCGGTGACGTCGATCTCGCCGTGCGTGGCCACGTCCCGGAAAGCCAGCCAGCCGCCGACGGTGGCCAGGACGGAGGCGAGGGAGAGCACGGCGACGAGGCGGGCGTCGCCGGGGCGGCGGACGAGGACGCGGGCGGCGCCGGTGCCGAGGGAGACGGCGGTCAGCGCGCCCCACAGGGCGTACTGGGAGGCGGGGCCGTCCGGCCAGACCGTACCGGCGAGGACCACGGTGGCGCAGCCCAGGAGCAGGGGCAGCCAACTGGCGCTGGGGTGCTGCAGGGCCCAGCGGATGACGACGTTGCGGATATTGCCGGCGGCGATGGAGTGGTCGCCGTGGGTGGTGGGGCTGTTGTGGATGTCGCCCCCGCCCCCGGGTCTGGGGGTGCTCATGCGTCGTCCCGCGGGCGGGGGGCGCTTCCGAAGTTGACGGTGCCGTGGATCTCGCCGGCGGCGAGGGAGTGGTCCCCGTGGGTGGTGGGGTTGTTGTAGACGGTGCGGGGGCCGGCGGAGGCGGCGAGCCGGGTGACGTGGTCGCGGAAGAGGGCGGCGTCGCGGTCGGCGGCGGGAGCGCGCAGCCAGGCGCCGAGGGCGGTGGCGAGCAGGCGGCGGTCGTGGTCGTCGAGGGTGGCCAGCAGGGCGTCGAGGGCGTCGGCGCGGTCGGTGTCGAGCGGCGGGGCGCCGGCGTCGTCGAGGGCGGCGGGCGTGCCGTCGCGGCGGTGCAGCAGTCGGCGGAAGAAGCCCTCGCCGGCGGTCACGGTGCGTTCGGCGAGGCGGTCCTGGGCGGCGGTGAGGACGGAGGTGCCCAGGCTGCCGGCGGCTAAAGCGAGATAGGGGGCGATTTCGGCGGATACGGTGGCGAGGTCGGACATGCTGGGTCTCCGTGCTCTACCAGGGGCGCGCGGTGGTCCGGTGGGTGCAACGCCCTTACGGGAAAGGCGTGTTACCCATGTGGGCGCTGGTCCACACTCCCGCCATGGGGTGGTTTCGGGGGTGAGAGGGGCGGGGGACGGGTGTGCGGTACCGC
>NZ_LLZI01000101.1 GCF_001509485.1 Streptomyces sp. NRRL F-4489 | reverse complement strand
GGTCGCCCGGCGCGAAAGCCCGCCCCCCTCCGCCCCGTCACCGGCTGGCCGCACCCCCACGACCCGTCACCGGACGGCACCCTCCGCCTCCCCGGCGAGTCGGTGGCCGTACTGACGGAGGACTGACCGGCCGGGGAGCGAACTGCCGGGCCGGGTCCCGTACGCACCACGGGCCCCGCCCGGCGCATACGCCCGGCGGGGCCCGTAAGAAACGCAGTAGCGACTACGCCTTGAACTCCTCCACCACGGCCTTGCAGAAGGCTTCCAGATCGGCCGGTTTGCGGCTGGTGATGAGGGTGTTGGGACCCCCGGTGCAGCGGACGACCTCCTGGTCGGTCCAGGTGCCGCCGGCGTTGCGGATATCGGTCTGCAGACTGGGCCAGGACGTCAGGGTCCGGCCGCGGACCACATCGGCCTCGACCAGGGTCCACGGGGCGTGGCAGATCGCCGCGACCGGCTTGCCGGTCTCGAAGAACGAGGCGATCAGCGCGACGGCGCCCTTGTCGAGGCGGAGCGCGTCGGGGTTGGCGACGCCGCCGGGGAGGACCAGGCCGTCGAAGTCCGCGACGGACGCGGCGTCCACGGTCAGGTCGACGGGGAAGGTGTCGGCCTTGTCGAGGTGGTGAAACGCCTGGATCCGGCCCGACTCGGTGGAGATCAGCTTCGGCGTGCCGCCCGCGGCCTTGACGGCCTTCCAGGGCTCGGTCAGCTCGACCTGCTCGGTGCCCTCGGGGGCGACCAGAAACGCGACCTGCATGGAGCGCTCACTTCCCTTCGTCCGGATGCCCCGGCCCGGTGGTGCGGGCCACCGGGCGGGACGGCCGGAAAACGACGGTCGGTCGGTGGATTTCTCTCCCGACCGACCATATCGGGAGGAAGGGCGCGGGTCATCCGCTGAGGTCAGCGGCGTCCCGGGACCCAGGCCCCGAGCCCCGGGCCCCGGCGGGCGGCCTCACACCGGGGACGGCGCCCCGGCCGCCTCCGGACCGGCCGCCTCCGCGCCCTCCAGCTCCCGCTCGCTGGCGGCGACCGCCGCCTCCTCCGCCGCCAGGTCGAGGTTGCGGCTGAGCAGGTAGTACAGGCCGCCGCCGACCAGCAGGCCCGGTACGAAGGCCAGGTCCGCGCCGCCCAGCGCCTCGGTGACCGGCCCGGTGTAGAAGGACGTGGAGAAGAACGGGATCATCGCCACGAACCCGGCCGCGTAGGCGGCGATTCCGCGCCAGGACCAGCGGCCGTAGATCCCGGACGGGTCGAAGATCGCGGTGACCGCGTAGTGGCCGCGCCGGACCCAGTAGAAGTCGACGAGGTTGACCGCCGTCCACGGGATCAGGAAGTAGAGCATCATCAGCACGAAGGTGTTGAAGCTCGCCAGGTAGTTCTCCGGCAGCAGCATCGCCACCGCGAAGATGATCACGCCGATGGCCACGATGCCGGCGATCCGGATCCGGACGGTCGGCTTCACCGCGCGGAAGGCGTCGACCGCGCTGGTGGTGGTGAGCATCGCGCCGTACGCGTTGACGGCCATGATGCCGATCAGCGCGACGGAGGAGACGACCACCGCGAAGGTGCCGAAGCCGGGCAGGATCGCGTTGCCGACCTGGCGGATGCCGTTGATCGCGTCCGGGTGCGGCAGCGCCGAGGAGAGCAGCGCGCCCAGCGACATCAGCCACGCCGCGGAGCCGGCCGCGCCCGCGTACGTCCACCAGATGACCTTGCGCGCCGGGACGTCGCGGGGCAGGTAGCGGGAGTAGTCCGAGACGTAGACCGCGTAGCTGATCTGGTAGCCGGCCGCGGCGGAGAAGACGACCAGGAACGACGTCCAGGAAGCGTGCCCGGCGTGGCCGGCGGCGGCCGCGGCGTGCGGGTGCAGGGTGGCCAGGGCGCCGACGGTGAGCACGCCGAAGACCGCGATCAGCACATACGTCAGCCAGCGCTGGACGAGGTGCAGCAGATCGTGGCCGACGACGGCGAGCACGATGGCGACGCCGATGATCAGCACGTACCAGAGGGTGGTGCCGCCGGGGAAGACCGTGCGCAGGCCCTGCGCGGCCAGGACGACGTTGAAGACGTTGAAGCCGACGTAGACGAAGACCACCGCGGTGAACGGGACGATCGCGCCGCGGATGCCGAACTGCGCCCGCGACTGGATCATCTGCGGCAGGCCCATCCGCGGACCCTGGTTGGCGTGGAAGGCCATGAAGAAGGTGCCGAAGCAGGCGCCGAGGACGACGGCCGCGACGGAGGCGGGCAGGCTCAGGCCCAGGGCCGGGCCGAGGAAGCCGGTGACCATCGTGGTGAGCACGAAGTTGCCGGTGAACCAGAACGGGCCCTGGTGCCACACCTTCCCGTGCCGTTCGCGGACCGGCACGTAGTCGATGGAGCGGACCTCGATCATGCGGGAGCCTCGCCCCTCGCTCGTGCCTTCCATGGGTGCCGTGGGATCCATGGGCTACTCCTCGGGCGGGGCGACAGGTGTGCGGGGTGGGGCCGCGGGCCGGGCGCAGGGGCCTGCCGGTTCCGCGGTGGTGTGAACCTAGGCGCCCGCCCGCCGGGACTCGATCGCCCGATCGTCCATTCAATAGATATGTGGTGGACACTATGTCTATGCCTCTGCGTCTCTCGGACCTGCTGGACCGGCCCGGCCTGCACCTTTCCCTGACCTACGAGGTCCCGCCGGAGCTGCTGGCCCGCACCATCGAGGCGGCGACCGTCTCCGACCTGCTCACCCCGGGCAAGTGGCTCCAGGGCGGCGAACTGCTGATGACCATCGGGCTGCTGCTGCCGATGGAGCCGGACGCCTGCCGGGCGTACGTCCGGGACGTCGCCGAGGGCGGCGCGGTCTGCCTGGCGCTCGGGCTGGGCCACGGCCTGCCGTACCAGGAGGCGCCGGAGGTGCTGGTCGCGGCGGCGAAGGAGGCCGGGCTGCCGCTGCTCACGGTGCCGGACGAGGTGCCGTTCATCGCCGTCACCAAGGCGGTCTTCGACGCCCGGGCCGCCGAGCAGCGGGAGGTGCTGCACCGCGCGTTCGCCACCCAGCGGCGGCTGACCGCGGCCGCGGCGACCAGCGACGGACTCCAGCCGATGCTGGCGGAGTGGACGGCGGCGACCGGCGTCGGCGCCACGGTCCTGGACCCGCTGGGCCGCCAGCTGGCGGCCGCCGAACAGGAGCCGCGGGTCCCCCTCGACCAGGCCCGCGATCTGATCGAACGGGTCGCCGCGCGCGGTCTGCGCGGCAGCGCGACCAGTACGGCCGGCGGCCGGCAGCTGGAGGTGCAGCCGCTGGGCGCGCGCCGGCTGCGCGGGCTGCTGCTGCTCGCCGGCCGCCCCGACGACGCCGCCCGCGCGGTCGTCCCCGGGCTCATCTCCCTCCTCTCCCTGGAGCTGGAGCGGCGCCATCTGCGGGACGAGCCGGAGCGCCGGCGGCGGTCGGCGCTGCTGTCGGAGCTGCTGGCGGACGAGGACCTGACCGCCGACCGGGCCCGGGACATGCTGGCGTCGGCGGGCCTGTCGGCGGAACGGGTCCGGGCCGTGGTCGTGGAGGCGGCGCCCGCCACCGGTCCGCGCGGCCCGGGCGGGGCGCCCTCGCCGGCCGTGCTGTCCGAGGCCGCGGCGCAGGAGATGGCGGCCGATCTGGCGCTGGCGATGCCCGGCGGGCTGGTGCGGGTGACGGCGGGACCGTCCGCCGCGCGGGGGCCGCTGATCGAGGCGGTGGCCGGGGAGGAGCTGGACATCCACGCGGTGCTGGGCCGCTTCGCACCGCACTGCCCGGCGGGCATCGGGCCGGCCACCACGCCGGAGGCGGTACGGGTCTCGCTGCGGCAGGCGGCCGGTCTGCTGGCCGTCAGCCGGACCAGCGGCGCCCCCGCCGAGGCCCGGCAGAGCGAGGCCGCGCGGCTGCTGCTGGAGCTCGGCGACCGCCGGACGCTGCTCGGCTACGCCGACACCGTGCTCGGCCCGCTGGATCTCGCCGACAACGGCGAGGAGCTGATCGCCACCCTCGCCGCCTGGCTGGAGACCGGCGGCGCCTGGGACGCCACCAGCCGCCGGCTCGGCGTCCACCGCCACACCGTCCGCAACCGCCTCGACAAGGCCATGGACCTCACCGGCCGCCGCCTCGACGACCCCGACGACCGCTTCGACCTCTGGCTCGCCACCCGCATCCGACGCGGCGGCCGCGCACCGGGCGGGGCGCGGTAACCAGCGGGCCGCGCGGCACACAACCCCGCTCCCCCCAAAGGCGCTTCACTCTCCCCCCGTCACCGTCTTTACTGCTGAGGTGACCTACGAGATCCGCACCTTCGCCCCCGGCGCCGAGCACGCCACCGCCGCCCCGGCCCCCGCCTCGCGCGGGGGCCGGCTGGTGGCCGTCAGCGATCTGCACGTCCGGTACGGGGAGAACCGCGACATCGTCGAGCGGCTCACCCCGGAGTCCGACGACGACTGGCTGCTGGTCGCCGGGGACGTCGGCGAGTACGCCGAGGACATCCGCTGGGCGCTGACCCTGCTGAGCGGCCGCTTCGCCAAGGTGGTGTGGGTGCCCGGCAACCACGAGCTGTGGACCCCCGCCAAGGACCCGGTCCAGCTGCGCGGCGTGGCCCGCTACGAGTACCTGGTGGAGATGTGCCGGGAACTGGGCGTGGTCACGCCCGAGGACCCGTACCCCGTCTGGGAGGGCGCCGGCGGCCCGGCCGTCATCGCCCCCCTCTTCCTCCTCTACGACTACACCTTCCGTATGCCGGGCGCCGCCTCCGCCCAAGAGGCCCTCGCCATCGCCGAGAAGGCGGGCATCGTCTGCACCGACGAGTACTTCCTCCACCCCGACCCGTACCCGAGCCGGGAGGCGTGGTCCCGGGCCCGCGTCGCCTCGGCCGAGGAGCGGCTCGCCGCGCTCCCCGCCGACCTGCCCACCGTCCTGGTCAACCACTGGCCGCTGGTCCGCGAACCCACCCGCCCGCTGCGGTACCCGGAGTTCGCCCTGTGGTGCGGCACGGAGGCCACCGCCGACTGGCCGCGCCGCTTCCGCGCCGCCACGGTCGTCTACGGGCATCTGCACATCCCGCGGCTGATCCTGTGGGACGGAGTGCCCCACCAGGAGGTGTCGCTCGGCTACCCTCGCGAATGGCGGCGCCGCTCCGGCTCCCCCGGCCGCCCGGTCCAGATCCTGCCCGCCGCGACCACCGGAGTGCCCGCGTGATCGAGAAGCTGCTGCCCGCGCCGATAGCCACCGCCGAATCCTTCACCGACGACCCCGTCGAGGAGATGTACCCGGAGGAGTTCGCGCTGGTCGAGCGGGCGGTACCGCACCGGCAGCGGGAATTCGGCACGGTCCGCAACTGCGCCCGCCGCGCCCTGGCGTCGTTCGGTATCGCCCCGGCGCCGATCCTGCCCGGCCCCGGGCGGGCGCCGCGCTGGCCGGACGGGATCGCCGGCGCGATGACCCACTGCACCGGCTACCGCGGCGCCGCGGTGGCCCGTACCACGGACATCCGCTCCCTCGGCGTGGACGCCGAACCGCACGCCCCCATCGACGACCCCGGCGTCCTCGGCCTCGTCACCCTCCCCGAGGAGCGCGCCCAGCTCACCCGCCTCGCCGCGCACCAGCCGGAGATCTGCTGGGACCGCCTGGTCTTCAGCGCCAAGGAGAGCGTCTACAAGGCGTGGTACCCCCTCACCGGCCGCTGGCTCGGCTTCGAGGACGCCCACCTCACCCTCGACCCCACCGACGCCACCTTCACCGCCCGCCTCCTCGTCCCCGGCCCCACCCTCTCCGGCCGCCCCCTCACCACCTTCACCGGCCGCTGGCTGATCGGCTCGGGGCTGGTGATGACGGCGGTGGTGGTGGCGAGGTGAGGGGGCGGGCGGCCGCGCTCACCCCTCGTCCGGGATCAGCTTCAACGAGATGGAGTTGATGCAGTAGCGCTGGTCGGTGGGGGTGGGGTAGCCCTCGCCCGCGAAGACGTGGCCGAGGTGGGAGCCGCAGCGGGCGCAGCGGACCTCGGTGCGGAGCATGCCGTGGCTGCGGTCCTCCAGGAGCTCGACGGCGTCGGTGTCCTTGGGGTCGTAGAAGGACGGCCAGCCGCAGTGGCTCTCGAACTTGGTGTCGGAGCGGAAGAGTTCGGCGCCGCAGGCGCGGCAGGAGTAGACGCCGGCGGTCTTGGTGTCGGTGTACTCGCCGCGGAAGGCGGGCTCGGTGCCGCCCTGGCGGAGGACGTGGTACTCGGCCGGGGACAGCTCGGCGCGCCACTGGTCGTCGGGCTTGTCGATCTCGTACGGCATGGGGGCCTCCTCAGCTCATGCGCCCAGGCGGGACAGGATGGCGGGGCCGAGGTCGGTCACATCGCCCGCGCCCATGGTGAGAACAAGGTCGCCGGGGCGGGTCATTCCGGCGATGAGGTCCGGGATCGCGGCCTTGTCGGCCTCGGGGGTGACGTCGGCGCCGGCGGCGCGGGCGGCGTCGGTGATCAGGGCGCTGGTGACGCCCGGGATCGGGTCCTCGCGGGCCGGGTAGATGTCCAGGACGACGGAGGCGTCGGCGAGGGCGAGGGCCTGGCCCATCTCGGTGCCCAGCTCCTGGGTGCGGGAGTACAGGTGGGGCTGGAAGACGACGAGGATCCGGCCGCCGGTCTCCGCGATGGCGCAGCGGATGGCCTCCAGGTCGGCGGTCATCTCGGTGGGGTGGTGGGCGTAGGAGTCGATGACCTGGACGCCGGCGGCCTCGCCCTTGAGCTGGAGGCGGCGCTTGACGCCGGTGTACTTGCCGAGCGCGTCGGCGAGCTGGTGCGGCGGGAGGTCCAGGGCGACGCCGGCGGCCAGGGCGGCGACGGCGTTGTGGGCGTAGTGCCGGCCGGGGACGGAGACGGTGAAGGTGAGGATCTTGCCGCTGGTGAGGGTGACGGTGACGTCGCTGGTCAGGCCGTGCGGGGTGATCTGGAGGATGCGGACGCCGGCGTCCTTGGACTCGCCGTAGGTGACGATCTCGATGTCGTCGCGCTTCAGCCGGGCGGTCAGCTCGCGGGCGCCGGGGTGGTCGGCGGAGATGACCAGGGTGCCGCCGGGGCGGATGCGGCCGGCGAAGGTCTCGAACGAGGCGTAGATCTCGTCCATCGAGGCGTAGTTGGCGTGGTGGTCCAGCTCGACGTTGAGGACGATGGCGACCTCGGGGGCGTACTTGTGGAAGCTGCGGTCGCTCTCGTCGGCCTCGGCGACGAAGATCTGGCCGCTGCCGTGCTCGGCGTTCGACCCGGGGGCGTCGAGGTCGCCGCCGATGGCGTAGGACGGCTTCAGGCCCAGGGCGCCGAGGGAGACGGCGAGCATGGACGTGGTGGTGGTCTTGCCGTGGGTGCCGGCGACGGCGATCGGGCGCAGGCCCTCCATGAGGGCGGCCAGCGCGTCGGAGCGGTGGACGACGGGGATGCCGCGCTCGCGGGCGGCGGCCAGCTCGGGGTTGTCCGGCCGGATCGCGGAGGAGACGACGACGGCGGTGGCGTCCGGGGCGAGGTGCTCGGCGGCGTGGCCGAGGTGGACGGTGGCGCCGAGGGCGCGCAGGGCCTGGGCGGTCGCGGAGTCCTTGGCGTCGCTGCCCGCCACCCGGGCGCCGCGCTGGGTGAGGATCTTGGCGATGCCCGACATGCCGGCGCCGCCGATGCCGATGAAGTGCGGCCGTTCCATCGTGGCTGGGATGGCGGGTGCCATGGGCGGTCTCTCCCTGATCGTCGAGCGTGGCGTGCGGGCGGCGCGGGGGCGCGGGGCCGGTACGCGGGGTGCCGTACGCCGGACCGCCGTCCCTCGTGCTGCGGACGATTCTCGCACCCGGCACTGACAGCGGCGGTCCGCGGCCCCGCGCGGGGTGCGGCGCGGCGGCTCAGCGGCGGATCAGGCCGCGGGCGGTGGCGGCGGCGACCGCGGCGGTGCGGGACTCCACCCCGAGCTTCGAATAAATATGGACGAGGTGGGACTTCACGGTCGCCTGGCTGAGGAAGAGGCGTTTGCTGATCGCCGCGTTGGACAGCCCGTCGGCGACGAGCTGGAGGACCTCGGTCTCGCGGCGGGACAGGGCGGCGGCGGGCGTCCGCATCCGGTCCATCAGGCGCAGCGCGACGGTGGGGGCGAGCGCGGACTTCCCGGCCGCGGCGGACCGCACCGCGGCGGCCAGCTCGTCCGGCGGGGCGTCCTTGAGGAGGTAGCCGGTGGCGCCGGCCTCGATGGCGGCGAGGATGTCGGCGTCGCTGTCGTAGGTCGTCAGGATCAGGACGCGGGGCGCGCCGGGGCGGGCGGTGATCTCGGCGGTGGCCCGCGAGCCCAGCATCCGGCCGCCGAACTGGAGGTCCATGAGGACCACGTCGACGTCCAGGCGGGCGGCCAGTGCCACGGCCTCCTCGGCGGTCGGCACATCGGCGGCGATCTCGAAGTCCGGTTCGGTCTCCAGGACGGCGCGCAGCCCGGCCCGTACGACGGGGTGGTCGTCGGCGAGCAGCAGCCGGACGGGGGCGGCGGATGCGGTCACGGGGCGGCTTCCTGGGCGGTACCGGGGACGGCGGACGGGTCGGGGCAGGGCAGGGTGACGGCGAGGGCGGTGCCCTCCCCGGGGGCGGACTCGACGGCCAGGGTCCCTTGGAGGGCGCGGGCCCGGGCGCGCATGGCGGCCAGGCCGAAGCCGGAGCCGCCGGCCGCCGCGGAGCCGGGGGGCGGCACGTCGGCGGGCACGAAGCCGGTGCCGTCGTCGACGACGTCGAGGGCGACCTCGGTGTCCATGTAGCTCAGGGTCAGCTCGACGCGGCGGGCGGCGGCGTGCTGGACGGTGTTGGCCAGCGCGGACTGGGCGATGCGCAGCAGGGCGACCTCGTGCGGGGTGGGCAGCGGGGCGGGGGCGCCGGAGACCTGGCAGTGCACGGCGAGCCCGGAGGTGCGGGCGGTGGCGGCGCACAGCCGCTCCAGGGCGGCCGGCAGCGAACCGGCCTCCAGGCCGGGCGGGCTGAGGGCGCGGACGAAGCGGCGGGCCTCGGCGAGGTTGTCGACGGCGGCCGTCCGGGCCTGGCGGATATGGCCCAGGGCGGTCTCCGGCCGCTCCGGTACGGCGCGTTCGGCGGCCCGGAGCAGCAGTTGGATGCTGGACAGGCCCTGGGCGAGGGTGTCGTGGATCTCGCGGGCCAGCCGCTCGCGTTCGGCCAGGACGCCGGCGGCCCGCTCGGCGGCGGCCAGGTCGCTGCGGGCCTCGGTCAGCTCCTCGATGAGGCGGCGGCGCTGCTCGCTCTCCCGGTAGAGGGCTTGGTAGCCGAGCACCACGGCTACCGCGACCGCGGCGCCCAGGACCGGGCCGATGAGGGTGCCGACGCCGAGGGTGCCGGTGTGCCAGGCGAAACCGGCGATGGCGGCGGCCGTACTGGCGGTGACGGCGGGCAGCGCCCAGCGCAGCGGCAGCAGGTGGAGTTCGACGAAGAAGAGCGGGAAGGCCAGCCAGACGCCGTCGGGGGTGAGCGCCAGCAGCACCAGCCACACGGCCGCGACGGCGGCGAGCCAGAGCGCGGCGGCGCGGGCCGAGCCGCGGACCCGGGGCAGCGCGGGCCCGAGGACGTAGAGCGCCAGGAGGACCGCGGCGGTGGCGAGCACGGCGGGGGCCGCGGGCGCGCCGCCGGCCACCGCGCGGACGGCGGCGAGCGCGAGCAGCGCGGCCACCATCAGGTGGAGGCACAGGCGCAGCACGCGCAATACGGGCGTGAGGGAGTGGTCGGTCCTGGCTTCTTCGGTCACGGCCCCTTCAGGCTACGGGCCGGCCGCGGGCCCGGCATCAACCGAAAGGTGGAGGCCGGGCGGCCGAAAGGCGGCCTCCGGACCGCACCCTTCGGCCGCGCGGAACCACTCCCGGGCGCGATGCCCCGGGCCCCCGCCCCGGGCGACGGTGGAGGCCAGCCGCCGGGCAGCGGGCCCGGCACCGACCCGAGGATGGCCGCGTTTTCGTGTTCGTCGCCTGGAGAGACCTGAGATTCGCCAAGGGGCGGTTCGCCCTGATGGGGACCGTCGTCACGCTGATCACGGTGCTGGTGGGGCTGCTGTCCGGCCTGACCGCCGGCCTGGGCCGGGAGAACACCTCGGCGATCACCGCGCTCCCCGCCGACCACCTGGTCTTCGCCGCCCCGGCCGGGGACGGCAAGCCGTCGTTCACCGACTCCCGGCTGCCGGAGCGCGCGGTACGGGAGTGGGCCCGGGTGCCGGGCGTACGGGACGCCGACCCGTTGGGCATCGCCACGACGAAGGCCGAGGGGGCCGGCGGGCGGACCGCGGCGGTATCGGTGTTCGGGGTGCGGCCCGGCTCCCGGCTGGCGCCCGCCGCCTCCGGGGTGCGGGACGGCGCGGTGGCGCTCTCCCAGAAGGCCGCCGCGGCGCTCGGTGTACGGGCCGGCGACCGCCTGGCGCTGGGCGGCCGTACGGTCGCGGTGTCGGCGGTAACGGGGGCGGCGATGTACAGCCACACCCCGGTGGCGTGGGCCTCGCTGGCCGACTGGCAGCGGCTCTCCGGCGGCGCGGACTCCGGGGGCGCGACCGTCCTCGCCCTGTCCACCACCGGGACGGACGGGCTGGCCGCCGCCGACCGCCGGCTCGGCACCCGTACGGTGGCCGCCGCCGACGCGCTCCAGGCGATCGGCTCGTACAGCGCCGAGAACGGCTCGCTGCAGCTGATGCGGGGCTTCCTGTTCGCGATCTCGGCGCTGGTCATCGGGGCGTTCTTCACGGTCTGGACGATCCAGCGCAGCGGTGACGTGGCGGTCCTCAAGGCGCTCGGCGCCTCCACCCGCTATCTGCTGCGGGACGCGCTCGGCCAGGCCGTGGTGCTGCTGGCGGCCGGGACGGGCCTGGGGACGGCGGTGGCGGCCGGGGTGGGCGCCGCGGTGGGCGGCACCGTGCCGTTCGTGCTGGACCCGTCCACCGTGCTGCTGCCCGCCCTGATCATGATCGCGCTGGGTGCCGTGGGCGCCGCGCTGTCCATCCGCCGCATCACCTCCGTCGACCCGCTGACCGCGCTGGGAAGTGCCCGATGAGCCTCGAACTGACCGATGTCACCCTCACCTACCCCGACGGCGACACCCGGCTGACCGCGCTGGACGCGGTCTCGCTGACCGTGCCGGCGGGGCGCCTGACGGTGGTGATCGGGCCGTCCGGGTCCGGCAAGTCCAGTCTGCTGGCGGTCGCCGCCACGCTGATCCGGCCGGACCGCGGCCGGGTGGTGATCGACGGCACGGACACCGGGGGGCTGAGCCGCGCCGAGCTGACGGCGCTGCGCCGGACCACCATCGGGACGGTCTTCCAGCAGCCGAACCTGCTGCCGTCGCTGACCGCCGCCGAGCAGCTCCAGGTGATGGCCCACCTGGACGGCCGCCCGCCCCGGAAGGCGCGGGCCCGGGCCCGGGAGCTGCTGGCGGCGGTCGGCCTGGAGGCGCAGGCGGAGCGGCGGCCGCACCAGCTGTCGGGCGGCCAGCGCCAGCGGGTCAACATCGCCCGCGCCCTGATGAACGAGCCGGCGGTGCTGCTGGTCGACGAGCCGACCAGCGCCCTGGACCACGAGCGGGGCGCCGCGGTCCTGGACCTGCTGGCCGGCCTCACCCGCGAACGGGGCACCGCCACGGTCCTGGTCACGCACGACCGCGCCCACCTGGAAGGGGTGGACGCGGTGGCGGAGGTGCGGGACGGGCGCTTGCGGCCGGGGGTGGAGGTGCGGGGGTGAGGGGCCTGGGGCCGGCGCCCGAGGGCGCACCCCGCCGCACGCCCCGGGGCACGCGCCCCCGGGCGCTCCCCTAGTCGTCGCGGTGCGAGAAGGTCGGGAACAGGTTCGCGGGCGCGCGGCCTCCGGGCGCGCCGGGGTCCGATGCGTCCGGGGCCGCCGGGCCGGTGCCGTGCTCCTCGTCGCGGGTCCGCTCCTCGTCCCGGTTCCGCCGCCCGCGCCGGGCCCGGCCCTCCGCCCGGCCGCGCTCCGCGCCCGGTTCCCGCTGCTCCGCCATGACAACCCCTTTCCTCGGTACGCCGGTGGTCCGGCCCGTACTGCCGTACGGGTCGCTTTCGACCAGGAACGCACCGATCCGGGGCGGCGGTGAGCCGCAGCGCGCCCGTTCGGGTGGGAGGCGGGCGCCAGGTTGACGGCGGGGGCGGGAGGGGCGCCGGACCGCGCGCGGTTCAGCCGCCGGCCTCCTGCGGCTGGTCGTCGGCGGCGTGCGAGAACAGCTTCAGGACCGGGACGCCGACCTTGTGGCGGGCCCGGGAGGCCCAGTCCCGATGGAAGAACTCCTCGACGAAGTGCGGGGTGGTCAGCACGATCACCTCGTCCGCGCCGGTCTCGTCCACAACGGTCTTCAGCAGGTCCAGCGGGTGGTCCTCGACCACCTGGCCGACCGCCTCCGCGCCGGCGGCCCGCAGCGCCGTCAGAGTGTGCCGCAGCCCCTCCTCGGCGGGCACCACCGCACTCGCCCCGCCCGGCTCGTCGCCCTCCCGCACGGCGTCCTCGAACTCCCCCAGCGCGACGTCGTCGATGGCCCGCAGCAGGACGTCCTGTTTGCCGCGCGGCTGCATGAGGACCACGAAGGAGACCTGGTCGTCGCCGTGGAGGGTGGTGACGAACTCCACGTCGGCGGGCGTCAGAGGCTTCTCGATCATCAATACGCTCGTGAACACGACGGACGCCCTTCTTCTCTTCCGGCACCGTCTGCCACGGCGCCCACAGAAACCATCCTGCCCCGTCGCCACACGGGGCCTGTCGGCTTTTAGTGTGCCCAAAGGAAGCTAAGCGGAACAGATAATTCCGTTCTTTTCGGAGCGGGACGAAGCCGTTCAGCTCCCCCGTCAGCTCCGGCGGTAACGGGTGAACAGGAACCCGGACTCCTCCAATACGGACACCAGCGCGAACCGCTCCGGAACCGCCACCGCCGGCCCGTCCATGATCCGTTGCGCGCCGCCGGCCGTCACCACCGGGGCCAGCGAGAGGCACAGCTCGTCCAGCGCCCCGGCCGCCGCGAACTGGCCCAGCAGCCGCGGCCCGCCCTCGGTCAGCAGCCGGGTGTGGCCCTTCGCGGCCAGCACCTCGGCCACCCGCGCCGGATCGACGCCCGTGCCCTCGCCCGCGAAGAGCACCTCGACGCCCGCCGCGCGGGCCGCCCGCACCCGCTCCTCGGGGGCGCCGGCGCCGGTCAGCACCAGGGTGGGCACCAGGGGCTCGGTGAACAGGGGCAGGGTGAAGTCCAGCCCCAGGCCGGCGGTGACCACCGCGATGGCGGGCGCCGGGCCCTGTCCGGCGGCGGCCCGCCGGGCGGCGAACGCGGCCCGCGCCCGGGCCGGCCGGTAGCCCTCCAGCCGGACCGTTTCCGCGCCCACCACGACCGCGTCCGACAGCGCCCGCAGCACCCCGAAGATCCGCATATCGGCGTCCCCGGAGAGCGGGTGCGAACGGCCCTCGTGGTGGGCGGCGCCGTCCAGGGAGGACACCATGTTGGCGCGCAGCCAGCCGGGGCGGCCGGACCGCACCGGGTCGTCCGCCGCCGGGTACGCGTAGGCGTCGGCCAGCTCGTCCAGCGTCCACTCGCGGTCGGTGGCCGGGTCGGGGCCCGCGCTCCCGTTGGCACCGGGGGGCGCGCCCTCGGTGCCACCGGGGGCCGCGGCGGACGAGGCCGGTGGGGCGGAAGGGGCCGGTGGGGTCGAAGGGGCCGGTGGGGCGGACGAGGGGGATGCGGCGGACGAGGCTGGTGTGGTGGCCGGGGCGGGAAGGGGGAACAGGCGTCGCATGGCGGCAGTGTGACATGCCTCGCTCACCGGACCGGGCGGCCCCGCGCAGCGACTAGGCTGGAGGGCTGTGTCATCTTCCCAGCCCTCGTCCTCGTCCGCGTCCGCCCCGATAGCCGCGCCCCCGGCCGGCGGGGACGGCGCCGCGGCCCCCACCGCGCTCACCTCCCGCGCGCCGCACGTCCCGGCCGAGCGCCTGGTCGCCGAGATGGTGCCGCCGCCGCGCTTCCAGGGCGCCCGCTTCGACACCTACCTCCCGGACCCGGGGCAGCCCAGCCAGGCCGAGGCGGTCGAGGTCCTGCGCGGCTTCGCGGCCGGTATCGGTGGCGGGACCGGCGCGGACGCCGGCGGGAAGCGGCGCTGGTTCTCCCGGGCGCCGAAGAAGCCCGCCGCCCCGAAGGGGCCGCGCGGTGTCTATCTGGACGGCGGCTACGGCGTCGGCAAGACCCACCTGCTCGCCTCCTTGTGGCACGCCACCCCCGCCGACCCCGCGCACAAGGCGTTCGGCACCTTCGTCGAGCTGACCAACCTGGTCGGCGCGCTCGGCTTCCAGCAGACGGTGCGGACGCTCAGCGGCCACCGGCTGCTGTGCATCGACGAGTTCGAGCTGGACGACCCCGGCGACACGGTGCTGGTCTCCACGCTGCTCGGCAAGCTGGTCGAGGCCGGTGTCGCGCTGGCCGCCACCTCCAACACGCTGCCCGGGAAGCTCGGTGAGGGCCGGTTCGCGGCCGCCGACTTCCTGCGCGAGATCCAGGGCCTGAGCGCCCACTTCCGCCCCCTGCGGATCGACGGCGAGGACTACCGCCACCGCGGTCTGCCCGAGGCGCCCGCGCCGTTCGACCAGGACGCGGTGGTCCGCGCGGCGCACCGCACCCCCGGCGCCTCCCTGGACGACTTCCCGGCCCTCCTGGACCACCTCTCGACGGTCCACCCGAGCCGCTACGGCGCGATGTGCGACGGGATCACGGCGGTCTGCCTCACGGACGTCCAGGCGGTGCCGGACCAGTCCACCGCGCTGCGCCTGGTGGTGCTCGCCGACCGGCTCTACGACCGCGAGGTGCCGGTGCTGGCCTCGGGCAAGCCCTTCGCCGAGCTGTTCAGCGACGAGATGCTCAACGGCGGCTACCGGAAGAAGTACTTCCGCGCGATTTCCCGCCTGACGGCGCTGGCTCGGGACGCCAAGACGCTGGTGGGGTAGGCCCGTAGGGCGGTTCGCCGGCCCGGGGGGCGGTTCGCCGGTCCGTACGGCGGCTCGGGTGCGCTCCCGGTAGCCGGGGCGGGTGGTCCGGCGGCCACCGGGCCGTACGGGATCGCGTCGGCCAGCCGGGTCGGATCAGCCGCGGCCCGGCATCGGGGTCAGCCCCGCCGGGCCGCGAGGGCGCAGGACAGGGCCGCGGCGGCGGCCGCCAGCGGCAGGGCGGCGGCGAACGGCAGCCAGGGCACGAGGACGGTGCCGCGCTGCGAACCGGTGATCATGCCGGTCAGCGCGGCGTTCGCGGGCGAGGCGCCCACCACCAGGAGCAGCAGCGCGGCGACCAGCCCGGTAGGCACGCCCCACCCGGAGCGGCCCAGCACCGGCCAGGAGCACAGCGCGCCGGCCGCGCTCCCCAGCAGCAGGCAGACCAGCGCGGTCAGCAGCCCGGCGCCGGCCGCGGGCCCCACCGGGACGGCGGTCCGGTGGCCGGCGGAATACGGGTCGGACAGCAGCGCCACGAAGGCCGCCCCGGCGAGCGCGAGGAGCAGCGCGGCACCGGCCGCGGTGAGCAGCGCGGCCAGTTGCGCCCGGCCCGGTCCGGCGGCCGCGGCGGCGCAACTCCGGGCGGCGGGCGGCTCGTTGGTGGCGCAGATCCGGGTCAGCCAGACGGTGGCCGGCAGCAGCCCTGCGGCGGCGTAGCCGTACGCGTCCAGGAGGGGGCCGCCGGCCTGGACACCGATGGCGAGGAACGCCGCGTACACCAGGAACGGCGGCAGCCAGCGGTGCGAACGGGCCAGCAGCGCCGCCTGGTAGCGGACCAGCGCGGTCAGGGAGGCGGTCATGGGCGGGGGTGCTCTCCGGGGGCGGTCGTTCCGGGACCGGCCTTACGGGAGCCGGGCGGAAGGTGAACGGGCGCGGGCGGACCCGGCGGCCGGTGGCCGGGGGTGCGCGGTCCGGGGGTGCGCGGTCCGGGCGCGCCGTGGTGGTGGTCGGGCGTACGGGTGCCCGGCGGCCGGTAACCGGGGGCCTGCGGGCCGGGCGGCGGGCCCGGTGCGGTGACCGTGCGGATGTGCCAGGGCGGGTGCGCCGTGAGCAGAGCCCGGAGCAGGGCGTCGGAGTGCGCGGCCGGGACGGTCAGCAGGGTCGTGCCACCGGGGCCGGGCGCGGTCTCCGGGGCGCCCGGCAGGGCCGCGGGCGGCGGGCTGCCCGGCGGCCCCTCGGCCTCGATGACGGCCACCGGGCCGCGGTGACCGGCCGGGTTGCCCGCGTCCACAGCTTCCGCAACGTCCACCGGGCCCACCGCATCCACGGCCTCCACCGGGTACGCCACGTCCTCCGGGCCCCATGGGGCCACCGCATCCGCCGCGTCCGCCGCATCCGCAGCGCCCTCCGGCTCGGCGGCCGCACCGGGCGGTACCGGGCGCAGCCGCCCGTCCTCGACCCGGTAGCGGGCGCTCTCGGCCCCGGCCAGCCGGTGCGGGTCGTGGTCCACGAAGACCACGGTGCCGCCGGCCGCGACGCGTTCGGCGACCGCGCGGTCGAGGAGGTCCCGGGCGGCCGGGTCCAGACCGGTCCACGCCTCGTCCAGGACCAGCAACTCCGGCTCGGCCAGCAGGGCCTGGGCGACCGCGACCTTCTGGCTGGTCCCCTTGGACAGCTCCGCCAGCGGCGTCCTGGCGTGCCCGGCGGCGCCGAGACGCTCCAGCCACGCGGCGGCGCGGCGGGCCGCCTCCGGGGTCCGCAGACCGTGGACGCGGCCCAGGTGGGCGAGGTAGCCGGCGGCGGTGAACGGCAGGGCGGCCGGGAAGCGTTCGGGCACGTAGGCGGTCCGCGGGCGGCCGGTGATCCGGCCGGTGGTGGGCCGGTCGAGCCCGGCGAGCAGCCGCAGCAGGGTGGACTTGCCGCTGCCGTTGGCGCCCTCGACGCGCACCAGCGCGCCGGCCGGCACGTCGAGCCGCACCTCCCGCAGGATCCAGGGCCCGCGCAGGCCGTAGCGCCGGCCCACCCCCTCCAGCCGCATCCGCTGCGCCACCTGCTGCCGCCCCGGCATCCGCCGCCCCTCCCCCGGTGCCTGTCCCCAACGCCGCGGAGCCCGCGCCCCGGTCCCCACGTCCCGGTCCCCGCGTCCCGCTGCCGGTCGAACGGTAGCCGGGGCGGGCGCGCGGCGCGGCGCCGGGGGCGGGTCCGGCGGCGGGCGGCGCGGGCGGGCACGGGGCGCTGTCAGTGGCGGCTGGCAGACTTGATCGCGTGACCAGTACCGAGACCGCCGGCCCGGCCGGCGACGACAGCCCTCACAGCGGCCCGCGCGACGGCGGCGCGGCGCGCGAGCCCGCGGCGGCGGCGCCGGAGTACGTGCTGCCGCTCGTGGTCCGACTGGAGCGGACCGCGCCGCCGGAGCGGACGGACGCCCTGGAGACCGCCGCCCGCGCGGTGCTCACCCTGCTCGCCGACGAGCGCGCCACGGGAAGCGGCGAGTGGGCGCGAGCGGTGCGGGACTGGCAGGACTCCCGGATACGGAAGGTGGTGCGGCGGGCGCGCGGCGCCGAGTGGCGGCGGGCCGCGGCGCTGCCGGGCCTGACGGTCACCGGCCGCACGGCCGAGGTGCGGATCTTCCCACCGGTGCCGCTGGACGGCTGGCCCAAGGAACTGGCCAAACTCCAGGTCTCCGGGACGGAGCTGGACGACCCCCGGCCGCCCGGGCAGCCGCCCGCCGCGGCGCCGGTGCTCTGGCTCAACCCCGAGCTGGAGATGTCCGCCGGCAAGGCCATGGCGCAGGCCGGGCACGGCGCGCAGCTGGCCTGGTGGGCCCTGTCCGCGGCCGACCGGGAGGCGTGGCACGCGGCCGCCTTCCCCCTGGCCGTCCGGACCGCCCCGCCCGCGGCCTGGCAGCCCCTGACAACCAGCGGCCTGCCGGTCGTACGCGACGCCGGCTTCACCGAGATCGCCCCCGGCTCCTGCACCGTGATCGCCGACCATCCGTCCCTGCGCGGCTCGGCGATACCGACCGCCCGCTGACCGCGGCCACCGCCCCCCACCGCCGCAGCCGCAGCCGCAGCCGCCGGGAGCATCGCTCACCCGACCGTGCCGGGCCCGCGCCCGCCTGCCCGGCCGGTCGGCGCGGGCTTCGCCCGGACCCACGGTTTGACCCCGAGCTTGCCCGTCGTTCCCAGGTCTAGGTGCGGGGTCACGATGACCGGATCGGCGCCGGCCTTCGCCCGGACCCGTACCTGCGGGACGTTCACCGGCGTACCGGACTCCGTGGTGTTGCGCCACACCAGGCCGGCGGTCGCCGACCCGCCGGGTGCCAGCGTGACGGGCCGGGGCCGCTCGTCGGTTCCGTCGCCGGTGGTGATCTCGCCGCTGCCGTGAAGGAGGGTGATGCCGTGGACGGGTCGGAGGTCGCCGTCCAGGAGTTCCAGCAGCGGGTAGCCCTCAAGGGTGTACGGGCGGGTGCCGCAGTTGCGGTCGCGGCGACGACCGACGAGAGGGACATGGCTCTTCGCATCCGATCGCCTCACCAGGGCACGAGCCGCCCGCGCGTGATGGAGGATAATTCCGGTCACAAACGCGTCACACGCACCCGTGCCCGGACGAACTGGCCCCCGTTCCCGCCGCGTTGTCAGTGCCATCCGCTATGAAGTCCGTAGAGATCCGAGAGGACCTCCGAGAAGAGATCCGCAGGTAAGCGATGGCCGACCGCGGTCATTCGGACCAGAGGGGGACGCAGCGCATGAGCGAGCAGCCGGTATTCGTCCTGGGGGACGGCCTCCAGGCACTGGAGCCCGCCGGGTTCGAGACGGAGGAGGAGTTCCAGCAGCTCCTGGCCCGGCATCCCCGGGTGCTGGATTTCGGACGGCTGGCGGACGGGCAGCCGCTGCGGCTGACGCTGGTGGCCCGCGAGATGGGTGTGGCCACGAGTACGGAGAGCGGCCCGGCGTACTGGCTGGACCATCTCTTCGTCGACGCGGACGGCGTACCGACCCTGGTGGAGGTCAAGCGGGCCGGCGACACCCGCATACGCCGCGAAGTCGTGGGCCAGATGCTCGATTACGCCGCCAACGGCGCCCGCTATTGGCCGGCCGCCCTGCTCCAGCGCGCTTTCGAGGAGACGTGCCAGGCCGATGGCCGGCCGCTGGAGGAGGCGTATGGCGAACTGCTCGGGGAGCGGGCTCCGGAGGAATTCTGGGCGCTGGTGGAGGAACGTCTGTCGGCCGGGCAGATGCGGCTGGTATTCGTGGCCGACCGCATTCCGGTGGAACTGCGGGCGATCGTGGAATTCCTGAACGGGCAGCTGCGGCAGACGGATGTGTACGCGGTCGAGTTGACCCAGTACAAGGGCAGCGGCGATCTGCGCGTACTCGTCCCCCGCATACACGGAGACGTCGCCGGCGCGGCGAAGGCTCCGCCCCGGCAGCGCGGTCCGCAGCGGAAGAGGACCCGGGCGGAGATCGACGCGGCGCTCGAGGGCCGGTGCGCTCCGGAGGTGCGCCGGGCGGCGCGGCTGCTGCTCGACCACGCGGAGGCGCATGGCCGCCTGGTGGGCGGCACCGCCACATACCCGAGCATGAATGTCTATTACCGGACGGCGGAAGGGGAATTGCCGGTCGGGACGCTCTCCTTGTACGACGGCCCGGCGGAGGAGCAGTTCTCGTTCAGTTTCGGGGCGATTACCAGGCGGTTCGGAATCGGCGCGGCCGCCGCTTTCGCGGATGCCCTGCCGGCCGTGGGCGGGCTCGGGGAGAAGTTGGCCAAGCAGCGGGCGTCGGGGTACGGCGGATGGCCGTCCGTGCCGGTGGCGGCCCTGGCCGCCGAGCCCGGCGCGGTGGAGAAGATGCTGGCCGCGATCGAGCAGTTGGTGGGCGGCCGGGCGTCTTCCTCCTGATTCAGGATTCAGGATTCAGGGTTCACAATGCAGGATGCAGGATGCAGGATTCAGGTAGGTCAGGTCGGGAGGGAGTCCGTCTGCGCCGCCGGGGTGGCCAGGACGAGGGGGATGTCCCGGGTCGTCGTGGTGCGGTAGGCCGCGTACGAGGGCATCGCGGCGATGACGAGCGGCCGGAGGCGGGCCGCCTCGGCCGCGGTGGCCGGCCGGGCCGTGGCCGGGAAGGCGGCCGGACCGACCTGGAGGGTGACGTCGGGGGTGGCGAGCAGGTTCAGGTACCAGGCCGGATGGCGGTCCGCGCCCGCGTTGGAGGCGGTCAGGACGTACGCGTCCCCGGCCCGGACGTATGCCAGAGCCGTGCGGCGCGGCAGGCCGGACCGGCGGCCCCGGGTGGTCAGCAGGAGGTCGTTCATCCCGGGGCGGGGGCGGCCGCCGGTCTCCTCGAAGCGGCGGATGTGGGCGGCGACCCAGGGAGTCGGGCTGTCGTGGACCGCGCGCGTCATCCGGCCGCCACCCCCGCGGGCGTACGGTGCAGGGTCGGGGCCTCGGCCTCGTCCAGCAGGGCGCGGGCGAAGTCGCCCGGGGTGATCCGGCTGCCGGCGGCGGCCGGGGCGAACGCGTAGCGGCCCGACGGCTGGCCCTCGTGGTCGAAGTCGCCGGCCGGGCTGAGGACCAGCCAGTCCAGCGTGTGCGGGGCGGCCGCCCGCAGTGCCTCGTTGCCGGCGCCGTGGCCGAGGTAGAACTCCCGCCATTCCTGGGGGTATCCGGGGGTGTCCATGAGCAAGTCGCCCGACGCGGTGGGGAGGACGGACGCCAGGCCGACCGCCACCAGCCGTTTCACGCCCGCGGCCGGGAGGCCGCCCTCCGCGAGGGCGCGGGCGACGGCGGGGAAGAAGTCGCCGGGGGGTGCGCCCGGCGCGTGGACGGAGACGATCGCCGCGTCGTGGCCGGCGGCGAGCCGCGCCACGGCCCCGGGGTCCGTCACGTCCCCGTCGGCCCGTCCGGCCGCGGTGACCGCGCGGCCCCGCCGCCGGGCCTCCGCCACGGCCGCCCGGCCCACCCGGCCGCCCGCTCCGAACACGGCGATTCCGCTGTGATGTGCTGCCATGCCCGGGAGCGTAGGCCGATGGCTGGTTACCGATCGGATACCGGCCTTACGGTGTGGACATGACGAAGCCGTTGGCCGAACGGGCGCCGCTGGACCCCGAGCTGTTCGACCCCGTCTGCCCGTCCCCGCTGGCGCCGTTCCGAGTGGGCGACAAGTGGGCCGGGATGGTCCTGCGGTGCCTGGAGGGCGGCCCGCGCCGGTTCTCGGAACTGAAGGTGCCGCTGCGCGGTGTCACGGCCAAGTCGCTGACGCAGTCCCTGCGCGGGCTGGAGCGGGCCGGGTTCGTCGCGCGGGAGGAGTACGGCGGGGCGGAGCGCCGGGTCGCGTACGCGCTGACGCCGCTCGGCCGGGGTCTGCTGGGGCCGCTGGACGCGGCGTGCGCGTGGACGCGGGACCACTGGGACGAGCTGATCGACGCCCACGAGCAGGGCACCGCACCCGCCGGGGGCCGTGTGCGCGGCGGGTCGTAGCGTGTGGCCATGCTGACCTCGCTCATCGGCTTCACCGTGGTGGCCGCGCTGCTGACGATCTCGCCCGGCCCCGACTTCGCCGTGGTGCTGCGGACCGCGCTCGGCTCCGGGCGGCGGGCCGCGCTGTGCAGTGCGCTGGGCATCGCCACCGGGTGCTTCGTCTGGGGGCTGGCCGGGGCGGCCGGGCTGACGGCGATGCTGGCCGCCTCGCGGGCCGCGTACGACGCGCTGCGGGTGGCCGGGGCGCTGTATCTGGTCTGGCTCGGCGTGCAGGCGCTGCGGGCCGCCCGGCGGCAGCGGGCCGGGGAGGGCACGGTGGAGCGGGGGGCCGCCGGGGCCGCGCCGGCCGGTCCGGCCGGCGGGGAGGCACCGGCCGGGTCCGCCGCCGTCCCGGTCGGTCCGGGGCGGGCGTTCCGCACCGGGCTGCTGACCAACGTCCTCAACCCCAAGGTCGGTGTGGTCTACCTCTCCCTCCTGCCGCAGTTCATCCCGCACGGCGCCCCGGTGGTCGGCACCACACTGCTGCTGGTGGCGGTGCACGCGGCGCTGGGCGTGCTGTGGCTGGGCGGTATCACGCTCGCGGTGCACCGGGCCCGGGCGGTGCTCCAGCGCCCGGGGGTCCGGCGGCGGCTGGACCAGGCGACCGGCGGGGTGCTGGTCGCGCTGGGCGCGGCGGTGGGGCTGGAGGCCGCCCGCTGACGCCCGGCCCGGCGCGACGGGACCGCGGCGAACCGCCCCGCATCACCCGCCGGCCCCCGCCCGCACCACGACCGGACGATCCGGCAACCGAAGCTCAAATCGAGCTCTGAACCGCGCCGTTGGGCGATTACCCGGCGTCCGCGCGGCAAGCAGTATCCCGACCACGGGAGCGAGAGGGGGAGCCGTGCGGCGCCTGGGGACCGGAATCGGCTGGCGGCCGGAGATCGCCGCGGAGATCGCCGCCCTGCCCGGCATCGACTGGGTGGAGGTGGTGGCCGAGAACGTCTGCCCGGGCCATCTGCCCGATGCGCTGCGGGAGTTGCGGACGCGCGGGACGACGGTGGTCCCGCACGGGGTCTCGCTCGGCCTCGGCGGCGCGGACCGCCCCGACCCCGGGCGGCTGGCCGCGCTCGCCGAGCGGGCCACCGCACTGGACGCGCCGCTGGTCACCGAGCACATCGCGTTCGTACGGGCCGGGGGCCCGCTCACCGCGTCCCCGGTGCTGGAGGCCGGGCACCTGCTCCCGGTGCCCCGCACCCGCGACGCGCTGGACGTCCTGTGCGAGAACGTGCGGATCGCCCAGGACGCGCTGCCGGTGCCGCTGGCGCTGGAGAACATCGCCGCGCTGTTCTCCTGGCCGGACGAGGAGTTGACGGAGGGTCAGTTCCTGGCGGAGCTGGTGGCGCGGACCGGCGTCGGGCTGCTGATCGACGTCGCCAACCTCCACACCAACCACGTCAACCGCGGCGAGAACCCGGCCGAGGCGCTGGACGCGCTGCCGCTGGAGGCGCTGGCGTACGTCCATGTCGCGGGCGGCGTCGAACGGGACGGGGTCTGGCACGACAGCCACGCCCACCCGGTGACCCGGCCGGTGCTGGACGTCCTGGCGGAGCTGTGCGCCCGGACGGAACCGCCCGGCGTACTGCTGGAACGCGACGACGACTTCCCGGCCGGCGGCGCGCTGGCCGCCGAACTCGACGCGATCCGCGGTGTGGTGGAGGGGGCCCGGCATGTCGAGGCAGTCTGAGACGGCGGCCGGGGAGGCGGCGGGGGCCACAGGCCCGGGGACGGCGGCCGGGGAACCAGGAACCGGGGCCGGGACCGGAACCGCTACCGACCCGGCCCGGCACCGGCTGGCCCTCGCCCAGACCGCGCTGCTGTCCGCGCTGGTCGCCGGGACGCCGGTGCCGGAGGGGTTCGACCGGGCCCGGCTGCGGGTGCAGAGCCGGGCGCTGGCCGCCAAACGGGCCGGGGTGGTCGCCAAGGTGGCGCCGGAGCTGCCGGACCTGCTCGGCGCGGACTACCGGACGGCCTTCCTCGAGTACGCCCGGCACCGCCCGATGCGCGGCGGCTACCGCCAGGACGCCCTGGACTTCGCGGCGTTCCTGCTGGCCCGGAAGCGCCCGGTGGACCGGGCGGCCCGGCGGGAGCTGGCCCGCTGGTGGCGCGACCGCTCCGGCCCGCGCCCGCCCTCCGGACGCGCCGCCGCCCGCCTGGCCCGCGCCGCACTCCACCGGGCGCGCCCCCTCCGGCCCCTCCGACTCCTCCGGCAGCACCGCGTGAGCCCGTAGTAGCCCGCGGCGCAAGCACTCGCCCCAACCCCCACCCCACCACCCCCGTTACCGCAGCACACGCCCCCACCATCCGCATCGTGAGATACCTAATAGCGGCCGGCCCCCGCGTCCCGTAGAACCTGCGCCATGTGGCTCCTCTTCCTTCTTCTCGCCTGGGTCGCGGCGGTGGTCTCCTGCGTCCGGGTCTGCCGCCGGGCGCTCGCCGCGGGCCTGGCCGCGCACCGCGCGCCGGACGCCCCGCCGGAGTCCGGGCCGGTGCCCGGCGGGCTGACGCTGTACGAGACGGCGTACCTCTCCGGCGGCCCGCACCGGCTCGCCGATGTCGTCCTGGTCCTGATGGCCCATCAGCGCCGGCTGCACCTCGCCCACACCGGCTGGGCCACCGTCGTCGACCCGGTCGGCCACGACCCGGTCGAGCGCGCCACGCTCACCGCGATAGGCCCCGGCGGGCAGCGCCGCATACCGGCCGTACGGCACGCCCTGGCCACCGCCGACGCGGTCCGCGGGCTGGCCGACCGGCTGGTGCGCGCCGGGCTCGCGCTGCCCGCCGCGACCCGTACGGGCATCGGCGCGGCGGTCCGCCAGGTGCGGGTCGCCGCCCTGGTGGTGCTGCTGGCCGCCGGCGCGACGTACTGGATGGCGCCGCCGGGGGCGGACAACCGGGTGGTGCTGGCGTGGTTCGCGCTCCCCCTGGTGCTGACCCTCGGCACCTGGGCCGTCGCTCGCGCCGAGGCCCACCCGTACACCGGCTGGGCCACCGAGGCCGGCCGGGCGCTGCTGCGGGACGGGCGGTCCGGCGGGCCGGAGAGACCGGAGCCGGCGCCGGCCGGGCTGGCGGGGCTGGCGCTGCACGGGCCCGAGGCGCTGGCCGATCCGGGTTTGCGGGCGGCGCTCCACTCTTCCGGGGCATAGCGCCCGACACCGCCGTCCGGTGCTTTACTTCGCCACCAATCGGCCCAACTATCCCTTTTGTATGCCCACCGTGCGGCCCAGTGCAGCGCGCCCCGAACGGGAGCCGGCGCACCGCGCACCACGCACCATACGAAGGGACGGCTCGTGAGAGCACTTGCGTTGTACGGCGCCCTCGGGTCGCTGGTCCTGTCCGGCCTGGCCTCCGCACCGGCCGGCGGTGCCGTCCGCGACCCGGCGGCGCCGCCCGCCCCCGTCCACCCCCTCACCTTCGGCCGGTGCGCGGCCGTGGAGCACCTCCCGCCCAGCGTCGAGTGCGGCACCCTGACCGTGCCGCTCGACTACGCGCGCCCCAACGGCAAGAAGATCAAGCTGACGGTGAGCCGGGCCCGGGCCACCGCGCCCCGCGAGCGGCAGGGCGCGCTGGTCTTCAACCCCGGCGGCCCCGGCGCCTCCAGCATGCAGTTCCCGCTCTACGGGACGCTGCCGACCTGGCACCGCGCCGCCCGCGCCTACGACTTCGTCGGCTACGCGCCCCGGGGCGTGGGCCGCAGCGCGCCGCTGTCCTGCCAGGACCCCAAGGAGTTCGCCCAGGCGCCCACCGACAGCCCGCGCCACCCCAGCGAAGCCTTCAAGCGGCAGAAGGTGGCCGAGGCCCGGGCGTACGCGCGCGGCTGCGCCCAGCGGGCCGGCGCCGACCTGCCATTCTACAACTCGGTCAACAACGCCCGCGATCTGGACATGCTGCGGGCCGCGCTCGGCGAGAAGAAGCTGACGTTCATGGGCGCGTCCTACGGGACGTACTTCGGCGCGGTGTACGCGACGCTGTTCCCCGGCCACGTCCGCCGGATGATCTTCGACAGCGTGGTCAACCCCGAGCCGAGGCAGATCTGGTACCGCAACAACCTCGACCAGAGCACCGCCTTCGAACGCCGCTGGCACGACTGGCTGCGCTGGGTCGCCAAGCACCACGCCACCTACCACCTGGGCACCACCGAGCAGGCCGTGCAGCGGGCGTACGACGGCGCGCTGGAGCGGGTGCGCCGCAAGCCGGTCAACGGGCGGATCGGGCCCGGCCAGCTCCAGTCGGCGTTCCTGAAGACCGGCTACAACGACGCGTTCTGGCCGATGCGCGCCGAGGCGCTGGCGAAGTTCAGCCGCGGCGACGCCCGGCCGCTGATCGCCCAGGCGATGCCCGGCGGCGACGGCCGGGCCGAGGAGAACGCCAACGCCGTCTACACCGCCGTGGAGTGCAACGACGCGGCCTGGCCGCGCAGTTGGCGGACCTGGGACCGGGACAACACCGCGCTGGCCCGCACCGCGCCGTTCGAGACCTGGGACAACGTGTGGATGAACCTGCCGTGCGCGTTCTGGCCGGACCGCCGGGAGCTGGCGGCGCACGACCTCGCCGACGCGGTCCGGCACACCGCCCACCGCGCCCCCGGCGGCTCACCGGCCGCCGGTGAGCTGGCGGACGCCTCCCGGCGCGCCGCCGCCACCGACCTGGACGACGCGCTGCACGGGCAGCGCGGTCCGCTGGACGTCCGCACCGAGCCCGGCGCGCTGCCGCCGGTGCTGCTGCTGGCCGCCGAGCGGGACGCGGCCACCCCGTACCCGGGGGCGCTGGAGCTCCAGCGGCGGCTGGCCGGCTCGTCCCTGGTCACCGAGCGCGGCGCGGGCACGCACGGCATCGCGCTCGGCGACAACGCCTGTGTGAACAAGTACGTCGAGGCGTATCTGCTGCACGGGAAGGTGCCCGGGCACCGGGTGTACTGCGCACCGCGCGCCGAGCCCGTACCGGGGCAGTCGCCGCAGCGGGCCCGGCAGGCGCTGGTGCAGCCGGTGAAGGGGATGAAGGGGAAGTAGCCGCCCCTTCCGGTAATGCCGGACGGGCGGGCCGTCCCCCAGGGGGCGACCCGCCCGTCCGCCGTTACCGGGGCCGTCAGGCCAGGCCGGCGACCAGCTCGGAGACGGCCTTGCGGCGGCCGGTGTAGAACGGGATCTCCTCGCGGACGTGCCGGCGGGCCTCGGAGCCGCGCAGGTGGCGCATGAGGTCGACGATGCGGTAGAGGTCGTCGGCCTCGAAGGCGAGGATCCACTCGTAGTCGCCGAGCGAGAACGAGGGGACGGTGTTGGCGCGGACGTCGGGGAAGCCGCGGGCCATCTTGCCGTGGTCGGCGAGCATCCGGCGGCGGTCCTCGTCGGGGAGGAGGTACCACTCGTAGGAGCGCACGAAGGGGTAGACGCTCACGTAGTCGCGGGGCCGCTCGTCGGCGAGGAAGGCCGGGATGTGCGACTTGTTGAACTCGGCGGGGCGGTGCAGCGCCATGTTCGACCAGACCGGCTCCAGCGCGCGGCCCAGGCGGGTGCGGCGGAAGCGGTTGTACGCGTCCTGCAGCGCGTCCGAGCTCTCCGAGTGCCACCAGATCATCACGTCGGCGTCGGCGCGCAGACCGGAGACGTCGTACGTGCCGCGGACCACGACGTCCTTGGCCGCGAGCTGCTCGAACAGCTCCTCGACCTCGTCGGCGTAGCCGGCCCGGTCCTCGGGCAGCACATCGCGCAGCTTGAAGACCGACCAGAGGGTGTAGCGGATGACCTCGTTGAGGTCCTTGGCCTTCTTGCCGGCGTGGGGGATCTTTTCGGGAGCGGGGGTGGAAGCGTCTGTCATGCCTTCCATTCTCACTCGCCGCCCGCGGAACCCGCCGGGAGGGTCCCCAGGATCTCGTCGGCGGCCCGCCGGGCCGAGCCGACGCAGGCCGGGATGCCCACGCCGTCGTAGAGCGCGCCGCAGACCCGCAGCGGGGCGGGCAGGCCGGCGACCGCCGCGCGGATCCGGGCGACGCGGTCCACGTGGCCGACGGTGTACTGGGGCAGCCCGGCGTCCCAGCGGGTGACCGTGGCGGCCACCGGGCGGGCGGTCAGGCCGACCGCCTCGGCGAGGTCGGCGCGGGAGAGCCCGACGAGGTCCGCGTCGTCCCGCGCGAGATCGGCCTCGTCGCCGTAGCGGCCCACGGAGGTGCGCAGGACGAAGAGGTCCGGGCCGGCCTCGGCGATCCAGTTCCACTTGCTGCTGGCGAAGGTGGACGCCTTGATCCGGCGGCCGTCGACCGGCGGCACCAGGAAGCCGCTGCCGCCGGGCACGGCGGGCAGGTCGGCGCGGCGGAAGGCCATGGTGACCAGCGCCATCGAGGCGTACTCGACGGCGTCCAGGACCCCGGCGGCGGCCGGGGCGGCGGGGCGGAGCAGGCCGGCCGCGGCGGGCGCCGGCACGGCCAGGACGACCGCGTCGGCGGTGAGCGTCCGGTCGCCGGCGAGGATCTGCCAGCCGCCGCCGTCCGGGCGCAGCTCGCGCACCGGGGTGCGCGGCAGGATCGCGCCGCCGGCCCGGCGCACGGCGTCGGCGACCGCGCCGGGCAGGGTGCCGATGCCGCCGGCCAGGCCCATGAAGACCGGGCCGGTGGCGGCCATGCCCTCGGCGACGTCGGCCGCGGCACGCGCCTGGAGTTCGCGGACGCCCTCGATCAGCGAGCCGCCGCGCCGCGCCGCCTCGAACAGCTGCGGGACGGCGGCGCGCATCGAGATGCGGTACGCGTCGCCGGCGTAGACCCCGCCGAGCAGCGGCTCGACGAGCCGGTCGACGACCTCCCGGCCCAGCCGGGCCGCGACGTACTCGCCGACGCCGATGTCGTCGCCGGTCTCGGTGTCCGGCAGCGTCCGGTCCCGTTCGATGCGCGCCAGGCCCTCCGGGGAGAGCACGCCGGAGGCGGCGAGCGGCGCGAGGTCGCCGGGGACGCCCATCACATGGCCCTTGGGCATCGGGCGCAGCGCGCCGCGGGTCCACAGGGCGGCGGTGGCGGTGCCGGGCGGCTGGAGCCGCTCGCCGAGCCCCACGGCCCGCGCCAGCTCGACCGCCTCCGGCCGCCGGGCCAGCATCGACTCGGCGCCGAGATCGACCGGTACGCCCGCGATGTCACCGGCCAGCAGCTTGCCGCCGAGCCGGTCCGAGGACTCCACGAGGGTCACCCGGGCACCGCCCGCCAGCAGCCGGTGCGCGGCGGCCAGCCCCGCGATCCCGCCGCCGATGACCACGACATGACCGGGCTCCGGGCCCGTACCGGTGTGCGCTGTACTCATGCGTCCACTGTCTCAGAGGAGGTCAGGGCGCCTCCGGGGCGGTCCCGGGGCGCGGGCCGCCGGGGGCGTCCGGCCGCGCGCGGGGGCCGTCCGGCCGTGACCTCTTCGAGATCCACGACGCGCAACCGCCGGGCGGGCTCCGCCGTCGAAGCGGCAATGGAATACGGCCCGTTGGGACCGGCGGCCCGTATGCCGCCCGCCCCGGCGGTCGCCTACGGAAGGGGAACCACGGACATGCGGGGCATACGGGGACAGCGCGGCGGGCGGCCACCGGGGGCGCGGCGGGTCGGCGGGGCGACGGTGCTGGTGCTGGCGGTGTCGCTGGCGGCGGCGGGCTGCTCCTCGGGGGCGAGCGGGCGGACGTCGACGGCCGACGCGGCGGCCGGACCGGGCGCGGGCGCCGCCGCCCCGCAGCAGCCGGGCGCCCGGGCGGGCACGGCCGGCCCGGGCGCCGGCGCCACGCCCTCGGCCGTACGGGCCAAGGCGGCGCGGATCGTACGGACCGCGACGCTCACCGTGCGGACCGGCGATGTGGCCGGGGCGCTGGCCCGGGCCCGCGCCGCCGCCACCGACGCGGGCGGATACGCGGCGGACGAGACCACCGACCGCGACCCGGACGGCCGGGACCGCTCGAAGCTGGTGCTGCGGGTGCCGCCGGACCACTACGACGCGCTGCTCAAGCGGCTGTCCGGGCTCGGCACGGTGCTCGCCCGCGAGGTGGCGGCCAAGGACGTCACCGACCAGGTGGTGGACACCGACAGCCGGGTGAAGTCCCAGCGGGCCAGCGTCGAGCGGATCCGGGCGCTGATGGACCGCGCGTCCTCGATCAGCGACATCACCGCCCTGGAGGCCGAACTGAGCAGCCGGGAGGCGAACCTGGAGTCCCTGGAGGCCCAGCTCGCGTCCCTGAAGGACAGCACCGGCGCGGCCACCGTCACGCTGCTGCTGCGGCAGCCCGGCGCGACCGAGGATCCGTCGCCGGACCGCGGCACCTCGTTCGGCGACGCGCTCGCGGACGCCTGGCACGCCTTCACCGGCGCGGCCCGCTGGGTCCTGGTGGCGCTCGCGGCGGTCCTGCCGTTCGCGCTGGCGGGCGGGGGGCTGTACGCGCTGTGGCGGGCGGTGCGGGGGCGCCTCCCGGGAGGCGCGCGGCGGCGGGCGCGGGGGAAGCGGGGCGGGGCGGCGAACGGCCCCGGGACGCCCGGCGCGACCGGCACGCCCGCCGAGCACCGGACGGCCGACCAGCCCATGACGCCGCACGAGGCCCCCGCCCCCGGCGAGCCCCAGGGTGACCGATCACCCCGTTGACAGCGGGCGGCGGCGGGCAAAGACTCGGGGCGGCGGGCGGCGATCTTCGTCCGTCCGCCGCCCGAGCCCGGTACCGCGAGGACGGCCCGCGCAGCGCGCGCGGCGCCGGACCGCGACGACAGCGAGGACGCAGCCTGATGACCGAGCCACACGCGGGTGAGACCGTGCGGGACGTCTACATCGTCGACGCGGTACGGACACCGGTCGGCAAATACGGCGGCGCGCTGGCCGGCATCCGCCCCGACGACCTCGCCGCCCACGTGGTGCGCGCCCTGGTCGACCGCACCCCCGGGCTCGACCCGGCCCGGATCGACGACGTGTACTTCGGCGACGCCAACGGCGCGGGCGAGGACAACCGCAACGTGGCGCGGATGGCGGTGCTGCTGGCCGGGCTGCCGGCGACCGTCCCGGGCGTCACGGTCAACCGCCTGTGCGGGTCCGGCCTGGAGGCGGTCATCCAGGCGGCCCGCGCCATCGCGCACGGCGACGCGGAGATCGCGCTGGCCGGCGGGGTGGAGTCGATGAGCCGGGCGCCGTACGTGCTGCGCAAACCGGACCGGGCGTTCCCCGCGGGCCATCAGGAGATGTTCTCCTCCACGCTCGGCTGGCGGATGGTCAATCCGCGGATGGCCCCGGAGTGGACGGTGTCGCTGGGCGAGGGCGCCGAGCTGGTCGCCGACACGCACGGCATCACCCGGGAGCAGCAGGACGTGTTCGCGCTGGCCAGCCATCAGAAGGCGGTCCGGGCCTGGGCGGCGGGGGCCTACGACGCCGAGGTGGTGCCGCTGCCCGACGTGGACCTCCTCCGCGACGAGACGGTCCGGGAGAACTCCTCGCTCGGCGCGCTGTCGAAGCTGAAGCCGGTCTTCCGGCCGGAGGGCGGCACGGTCACCGCCGGGAACTCCTCCCCGCTCAACGACGGCGCCGCGGCGCTGCTCCTGGTGAGCGAGGAAGGGCTGCGGGCCACCGGGCGCGAGCCGCTGGCCCGGATCCGGGCCAGCGCGGTGACCGGGATCGAGCCGCAGCTGTTCGGGCTGGGGCCGGTCGAGGCGGTCCGCCGGGCGCTGGTCCGGGCCGGGCGGGGCTTCGGCGACCTCGCGGTCTGCGAGCTGAACGAGGCGTTCGCGGCCCAGGCGCTGGGCTGCCTCGCCCAGTGGCCGGAACTCGACCCCACGCTGGTCAATCCGCGCGGCGGCGCCATCGCCATCGGCCATCCGCTGGGCGCCTCCGGGGCCCGGCTCGCCGGCGCGGTCGCCCACCAGCTCGCCGCCCGCGGCGCGGGCACCGGCCTGGCGGCCCTGTGCATCGGCGTCGGCCAGGGCCTGGCGCTGGTACTGGAGCGCTGAGGGGCGGGACGGAACGCCGGGGAGCCGGGGCGCGCGCTGTGAACCGCGCGCCGGTTCCCCGTTTCGGCGCGCGCCCGGCGCCGCCATCGGGCACACTCGTCCAGCAATCAACTACTCCCCTTGATCAACCACTCCCGTTGATCAACCACCCCTTCGGTCAACCGTCCCCGTTGATCAAAGGTGGTTGACCAACTGTCCCCGTTCTCCCGGAGGTTGGCGCGATGGCCCTGCTCGAACCCAAGGACTGGAACTCCCTGCGCGGCGGTCCGGCCGAGGCGGTGGAGCCCGCGACGGGCGCGGTGCTGGGCGAGCTGACGCTGGCCGCGCCCGCCGATGTCGCGGACGCCGCGGTCGCGGCCGCGGCGGCGCAGCGGGACTGGGCGCGCAGACCGTACACCGAGCGGGCCGCGGTGCTGCGCCGGGCCGGCGATCTGATCCACCGGCACGCCGCGGAGATCGGCGAATGGCTCGTACGGGAGGCCGGCAGCGTCCGCGGCAAGGCCGAGTTCGAGATCCGCACCGCGGCCGAGGAGTGCTACGAGGCCGCCGCGCTGGCCCACCGCCCGCTCGGCGAGGTGCTGCCCTCGGGCGCGCCCCGGCTGTCGTTCACCACCCGGATCCCGGCCGGGGTGGTCGGCGTGATCGCGCCGTTCAACGTCCCGCTCGTCCTGGCCATGCGCTCGGTGGCCCCGGCCCTGGCGCTGGGCAACGCCGTCGCCCTCAAGCCGGACCCGCGGACGGCGGTGTGCGGCGGGCACGTCCTGGCGGCGGTGTTCGCCGAGGCCGGGCTGCCGGAAGGGCTGCTGCACGTACTGCCGGGCGGCGCGGACGCCGGGCGGGCGCTGGTCGAGGACCCGCGGGTGCGGATCATCTCGTTCACCGGCTCGACCGCGGCCGGCCGCAGCGTCGGCGAGCTGGCGGCCCGGCACCTGAAGCGGGCCCACCTGGAGCTCGGCGGCAACAGCGCCTTCCTCGTCCTGGAGGACGCCGATCTGGACGCCGCGATGTCCACCGCCGCCTGGGCGTCCTTCTTCCACCAGGGGCAGGTGTGCATGACGGCCGGCCGCCACCTGGTGCACGCCGCTCGCTACGAGGAGTACGTGGAGCGGCTGGCGGCGAAGGCGGACGCGCTGACGGTCGGGGACCCGTTCCGCGCGGAGGTCCACCTCGGCCCGGTCATCGACCGCGGACAGCTGGGGAAGATCGACGCGCTGGTACGGGAGAGCGCCGCGGCGGGCGTCCGGATCGCCGCCGGCGGCACCCACGAGGAGCTGTTCTACCGGCCCACGGTGCTCGCCGACGCCCGCCCGGCCGCCGATGGTCCGGGCACGGTGGGCGCCAGCCCCGCCTACGGGCAGGAGGTGTTCGGCCCGGTGGCGCCGGTCCGGGCCTTCCGGGACCTCGACGAGGCGGTGGCGCTGGCCAACGAGTCCGCCTACGGGCTGGCGCTGGGCATCGTCACCCGGGACGCGGCCCGCGCCCTGGAGCTGGCCGACCGGATCCCGACCGGGCTGCTGCACATCAACGACCAGACGGTGAACGACGAGCCGGTGGCGGCGTTCGGCGGACTGGCCGATTCCGGGACCGGCTCCCGCTTCGGCGGGGCGGCCAACCTCGACGCGTTCACCGAGACCCGCTGGACGACGGTCCGCGCCACCCCGGCCGGCTACCCGTTCTGACCCCGCCGCCGGTCCGGTCGGCGGTGCGCGCCCGGCCCCGGTCCGCGATCATGAAACTGGGCGAAACCCGCACGTATACCACCACCACCGAGCGGTAACGATCACCTGCGTACGCAAACGAACCCAAACGAACCGAAGCGCCCGCACCCCCACGCAAGCGCACACACCCCCGACGAAAGGACCCCTCATGGCGGCCCCCGAGCGGCTCGTGGTCATCGGCGGTGACGCGGCGGGCATGGCCGCCGCCTCGCAGGCCCGCCGGCTCAAGGACCCGGACGCGCTGCGCATCACCGCGTTCGAGCGGGGCCACTTCACCTCGTACTCCGCGTGCGGGATCCCGTACTGGGTCGGCGGCGCGGTGGACGGGCCGGACGCGCTGATCGCCCGGACCGCCAAGGAGCACCGGTCCCGGGACATCGATCTGCGGCTGCGCACCGAGGTCACCGAGCTGGACCTGGACCGGGGCCGGGTGCGCACCCGGGCGCTGGACGACGGCGGCCGGGAGGAGTGGACCGGCTTCGACAAGCTGGTGCTCGCCACCGGGGCGCGGCCGCTGCGCCCGCCGCTGCCGGGCATCGACGCCCCGGGCGTGTACGGCGTGCAGACGCTGGACGACGGGCAGGCGGTGCTGCGCGGGCTGGCGGGCGCGCCGGGCCGCCGGGCGGTGGTCATCGGCGCCGGCTACATCGGCGTGGAGATGGCCGAGGCGCTGGTCCACCGCGGGTACGAGGTGACGGTGCTGGAGAAGAGCGACCAGCCGATGTCCACGCTCGACCCGGACATGGGCGCGCTGGTGCACACCGCGATGCGCGGGATGGGCATCGAGGTGGTGACGGGCGCGCAGGTCACCGAGGTGCTGACCGGCGACGGCGGGCGGGCCCGCGCGGTGGCCACCGAGGACGCCGAGTACCCGGCCGACATCGTGGTGCTGGGGATGGGCGTGCGCCCGGAGACCGCGCTGGCCAAGGCGGCCGGGCTGCCGCTGGGCGCGTCCGGGGGCCTGCGCACGGACCTGGCGCTGCGGGTCGCCGGCCAGGAGAACGTCTGGGCCGGCGGCGACTGCGTCGAGGTGCGCGATCTGATCACCGGCGAGCCCCGGCACATCCCGCTGGGCACCCACGCCAACAAGCACGGCCAGGTCATCGGCGCCAACGTGGCCGGCGGCTACGCCACCTTCCCCGGGGTCGTCGGCACCGCCGTCAGCAAGGTCTGCGATCTGGAGATCGCCCGCACCGGGCTGCTGGAGAGCCAGGCGCGGGCGGCGGGGCTCCGCTTCACGGCCGTCACCATCGAGTCGACCAGCCGCGCCGGCTACTACCCGGGCGCCCGTCCGATGCACGTCAAGATGCTCGCCGAGCGGCGCACCGGCCGGCTGCTGGGCGTGCAGATCGTCGGGCGGGAGGGCGCGGGCAAGCGGGTGGACGTCGCCGCGGTGGCGCTCACCGCCGGGATGACGGTGGAGGCGATGACCGCGCTCGACCTCGGCTACGCGCCGCCGTTCTCGCCGGTGTGGGACCCGGTGCTGGTGGCGGCCCGCAAGGCCGCCGCGGCGGTGCGGGCGGCGGGGGCCTGACCCGTACGGGCTTACGCCCCCGCCCGCCCTCAGCGCGCGGTCTGGGTGTGGACGTACTCCACGAGGCGGGTCAGCGCGTCCGGGTCGGTGTCCGGCAGGACGCCGTGGCCGAGGTTGAAGACGTGGCCGGGGAGGCCGGCGGCGGTGTCCAGGACCTCGCGGGCCTTGGCCTCGACGGCTTCCCGGGGGGCGAAGAGGACGGCCGGGTCGAGGTTGCCCTGGATCGCCTTGCCGGGGCCGGCCCGGCGGGCCGCCTCGTCCAGCGGCACCCGCCAGTCCGCGCCGACCACGTCCGCGCCGGCCTCGCCCATCAGGCCCAGCAGCTCGCCGGTGCCGACGCCGAAGTGGATGCGCGGGACGCCGTAGGAGGCGACCGCGTCGAAGACCTTGGCGGAGGCCGGCAGCACCGAGCGCCGGTAGTCGGCCGGGGCGAGCGCGCCGACCCAGGAGTCGAAGAGCTGCACGGCGCTCGCGCCGGCCTCGATCTGGACCTTCAGGAAGGCGGCGGTGATGTCCGCGAGCCGGTCGAGCAGGTCGGCCCACAGCTGCGGGTCGCCGTACATCAGGGCCTTGGTGTGCTCGTGGTTGCGGGACGGGCCGCCCTCGACGAGGTAGCTGGCGAGGGTGAACGGGGCGCCGGCGAAGCCGATGAGCGGGGTGGCGCCGAGCTCGCGGGTGAGCAGGCCGATGGCCTCGGTGACGTAGGGGACGTCGGAGGGGTCCAGCGGACGCAGCCGCTCCAGGTCGGCGCGGCTGCGGATGGGGTCGGCCACCACCGGGCCGACGCCGGGCTTGATGTCGAGGTCGACGCCGATGGCCTTCAGCGGCACCACGATGTCGCTGAAGTAGATGGCGGCGTCCACGCCGTGCCGGCGGACGGGCTGCAGCGTGATCTCGGTGACCAGCTCGGGCCGCATACAGGAGTCGAGCATCGCGATGCCCTCGCGGACCTTGCGGTACTCGGGCAGCGAACGCCCGGCCTGGCGCATGAACCACACCGGCGTGTGCGGCACCGGCTCGCGCCGGCAGGCCCGGAGGAATGCCGAGTCGTACGTAGCGGTCTGCTGCTGGCCCTTGGGGGCGTCGTTGGCGCTCACGCGGCAAATCTTCGCACGCTCCCCGCGGCACCTCCGAATGGGCGACGCGCGCACCGGGTGTCCTCCCCGTATGAACGCCGTCTTCCGCCTACCCTTCCGGGCATGGCTGCGGCTCACGAACACCTCGCGGACAGCGCGGACGAGACCCCGATCCCCTTCCGTCAGGCGGTCGAGGCGCTCCGCGCGGCACGACTGCGGCCGGAGATCGAGACCGGCCCGACGCCCGCCCCCAAACGGCTCGCCCCGTACGCGTACGCGCTGGAGGCGACGGTGGTGGAGCGCGGCGGCGGGCCGGGCGGGGAGGACCGCGATCTGGCGGACGGGCGGCTGGTGGTGCTGCACCAGCCGGCCGGCGACGAGACCTGGCAGGGCACGTTCCGGGTGGTGACGCTGGCCCGGGCGGAGCTGGAGCCGGAGATGGGCACCGATCCGCTGCTTCCGGACGTGTCATGGTCCTGGCTGACGGGGGCGCTGGAGGCGCGCGGGGTGCGCTACGGCGCGCCGAGCGGCACGGTCACCCGGGCCGGGTCGCACTACTTCGGCGGGCTGGCGCCGCGCGAGCCGGCGACCCAGATCGAGATCCGGGCGTCGTGGACGCCGGCCGAGGGGCCGGGCGGGGTGCCGGACCTGGCGGCGCACCTGGCGGCCTGGTGCGATCTGCTGTGCCAGGTGGCGGGGCTGCCGCCGGCGCCGCTGGACGCGGCCCCGGGCGGCGGGGTGGTGCCGCTGCCGCAGCGGCGCGGTCCGCAGGCCCGCTGAGCGGGAGAAAGAGCGGCGCAGCACGCGGGGACATACGTACGGAGCGGTGTCGGATGCCGCGTGTCCGGGAGGCCGGGCGCGCGGCATCCGCCGTTTCCGGTTCCGGACGGCATCGCGTACGCCTGTGATCACCTCGATGTGCACTGCGTGCTCACCTTGATCGCTCACGCATCCGATTTGCCCGAATTGCCCCTAACTAAATCGTGATCAAAGTCTAAAGTCCCGCCGGTTTACTGCCGAAGAGGTCAGTGACCCTTCAAACACGGATCATTCCGGCTTTCCCCAGCCGGCTTCCGTCCCCGCCACTCCCCAGGAGGCCCGGTGTCAGTTCTCCTTGAGCAGCCTTCGAGCCTGGTCGCCTACCGCCCGAACAAGCCGACCGCCATGGTCGTCGTGGCCGACCCCCGCGTCCGCTCCACCGTCACCCGCCACCTGTGGGCCCTCGGCGTGCGCGACGTGATCGAGGCGTCGTCCATCGCGGAGGCCCGACCCCGCATCGGCAACCCGCGCGACATCTGCGTCGCCGACGTCCACCTTCCCGACGGCTCCGGCCTGACCCTGCTGTCCGAGACCCGGGCGGCCGGCTGGCCCAACGGGCTCGCGCTGTCCGCAGCGGACGACATCGGCGCGGTGCGCAACGCGCTGGCCGGCGGCGTCAAGGGCTACGTCGTCACCGGCACCCGCACCAACCTCGGCCTGCCGGGCCGGCCGGGCGCCGCCCCGATCGGCGCCAACGCCGCCCGGATGCAGCGCCGCCCGCCCGGCGCGCCGGGGCACCCCGGCGGCTACCGCGAGCTCTCCGGACGCGAGGTCGAGGTGTTGCGGCTGGTGGCGGAGGGCCAGTCCAACAAGGCGATCGGCGTCTCGATGGGGCTGTCCGCGCTGACCGTGAAGAGCCACCTCGCCCGGATCGCCCGCAAGCTCGGCACCGGCGACCGCGCCGGAATGGTGGCGGTCGCGCTGCGCACCGGCATCATCCACTGAAAACCCCACCGCTCACCCCGTCCCGCCCGTCGAGGGAAGATTCCCCCGACGGGCGACGCGCATCCACAGATACCCTTGACTGGTGACCGACGCCCAAAAGACCGCAGCAGACACGACACTGCGAGCACCCGGAGAATCGCCTCCCGATTCCCGACCGGCGCCGGTACCCCTACTGGAACCCCGCGAGGGCATCCCGCCGGTGACCGCGACCCCGGAGGCGTTCGCCGAGGTCGTCGCCGCCTTCGCGGCCGGCCGCGGCCCGGTCGCCGTGGACGCCGAGCGCGCCTCGGGCTACCGCTACGGCCAGCGCGCCTACCTCGTCCAGCTGCGCCGCGAGGGCGCCGGCAGCGTCCTGATCGACCCGGTCGGCGTGCCCGACCTCTCCGCCCTCGGCGCGGCGATCTCCGATGCCGAGTGGGTGCTGCACGCCGCCACCCAGGACCTGCCCTGCCTGCGCGACATAGGGATGGTCCCGGACAAGCTGTTCGACACCGAGCTGGCCGGGCGGCTGGCCGGTTTCGCCCGGGTGGGCCTGGGCGCCATGGTGGAGAACGTCCTCGGCTACGCCCTGGAGAAGGGCCACTCGGCCGTCGACTGGTCCACCCGCCCGCTGCCCGAGCCCTGGCTGCGCTACGCCGCGCTCGACGTGGAGCTGCTGGTGGACCTCCGGGACGCGCTGGAGGCGGAGCTGACCCGGCAGGGGAAGCTGGAGTGGGCCCGGCAGGAGTTCGCGGCGATCGCCGCCGCTCCCCCGCCGCCGCCCCGCAAGGACCCCTGGCGCCGCACGTCCGGGATGCACAAGGTGCGCCGGCGCCGGCAGATGGCGGTGGTCCGGGAGCTGTGGACGCTGCGCGACCAGGTCGCCCAGCGGCGCGACGTCTCGCCCGGCAAGGTCCTCGGCGACGCGGCGATCATCGAGGCGGCGCTCGGCCTGCCGCCGAACGCCCACGCGCTGGCCGCGCTGCCCGGCTTCGGGCACCGGATGGGCCGGCGCCAGCTGGAGCAGTGGCAGGCCGCCGTGGACCGCGCCCGGGCGCTGCCGGACAGCGAGCTGCCGCAGCCCGGCCAGCCGCTCAACGGCCCCCCGCCGCCCCGCTCGTGGGCCGACAAGGACCCGGCCGCGGCGGCCCGGCTGACCGCCGCCCGGGCCGCGGTGACGGCGCTCGCCGAGCGGCTGAATCTGCCCCAGGAGAACCTCATCGCGCCGGACACGGTGCGCCGGCTGTGCTGGGAGCCGCCGGCCGGTCCGACCCCGGAGGCGGTCGCCGATGTCCTGGCCGGACACGGCGCCCGCCCCTGGCAGATCGAACTGACCGCGCCGGTCCTGACCGAGGCCCTGGTGGCCAACGGCTCCTGACCCGGTCCCGCTTCACCGCCCGACGGCCCCGGCCGCGCCCTTCCCCGGCGCGCCCGGGGCCGTTCGCGTGCGCGCACCCGGCGGGTTCCGGCCACCCGGCGGTGTGACGTTCGCCGCTCCGGGCGAGGGGGGTGTGCAGCATGGTTACCCGTAAGTAGCATGGGCGTGTGACGCGTCCTCGGGGCGCGCCCGCAGCAGTGCCATCCCGCACCTGGAGGAGAGCCAACGTGCCTCGTACCGCTAGGGACGTCGTCTTCGTCGACGGCGTCCGCACCCCGTTCGGCAAGGCGGGCCCGAAGGGCATCTACCACGAGACCCGCGCCGACGACCTCGTTGTGAAGTCCATCCGGGAGCTGCTGCGCCGCAACCCGAACCTGGACCCGGCGAAGATCGACGAGGTGGCCATCGCCGCGACCACGCAGATCGGCGACCAGGGCCTGACCCTCGGCCGCACCGCCGGCATCCTCGCCGGGCTGCCGCAGTCGGTCCCCGGCTACTCCATCGACCGGATGTGCGCCGGTGCGCTGACCGCGGTCACCACCACCGCCGGTTCCATCGCGTTCGGCGCGTACGACGCCGTCATCGCCGGCGGTGTCGAGCACATGGGCCGCCACCCGATGGGCGAGGGCGTCGACCCGAACCCGCGGTTCGTGTCCGAGAAGCTCGTCGACGAGTCCGCCCTGTTCATGGGCATGACCGCCGAGAATCTGCACGACCGCTACCCGTCCATCACCAAGCGGCGCGCCGACGAGTACGCCGTGCGCTCGCAGGAGAAGGCGGCGAAGGCGTACGCGAACGGGAAGATCCAGCAGGACCTCGTCCCGATCTCGGTGCGCAACACCAACTCCGAGGTCGGCGAGACCGGTTGGGGCCTGGTCACCGCCGACGAGCCGATGCGGCCGGGGACGACCCTGGAGAACCTCGCGGGGCTCAAGACGCCGTTCCGTACGCACGGGCGCGTCACGGCCGGTAACGCCGCGGGCCTCAACGACGGTGCCACCGCCTCGATCATCGCGTCCGAGGACTTCGCCCGGGAGCACGGCCTCCCGGTGAGGATGCGCCTGGTCTCCTACGCCTTCGCGGGCGTCGAGCCGGAGGTCATGGGCTACGGCCCGATCCCGGCCACGGAGAAGGCGCTCGCCAAGGCGGGTCTGTCGATCTCCGACATCGGCCTCTTCGAGATCAACGAGGCGTTCGCCGTCCAGGTCCTCGCGTTCCTGGAGCACTACGGCATCGCGGACGACGACGCGCGCGTCAACCAGTACGGCGGCGCGATCGCGTTCGGCCACCCGCTGGCCTCCTCGGGCGTGCGTCTGATGACGCAGCTGGCCCGCCAGTTCGAGGAGCAGCCCGAGGTCCGCTACGGCCTCACCACCATGTGCGTCGGCTTCGGCATGGGCGCGACGGTCATCTGGGAAAACCCGCACTTCCAGGGGGACAAGTGAGCACCACCACCGCCGAGCTCCTCAAGGGTGCCTCCGACCTCTTCCCCGACGAGGTCGTCACCTCCGCGCACGTACGCCACCTCGAACTGCCTTTCAACGCCGGTAAGTTCGCGCTGATCACGCTGGACAACGGCCTGGACCACACCAAGCCGACCACCTTCGGCCCGGCCTCGCTGGCGAACCTCAACGCCGCGATCGACCAGGTCGAGAAGGAGGCCGCCGAGGGCGGCATCGTCGGTGTCGGCGTCACCGGCAAGCCGTTCATCTTCGCGGTCGGCGCCGACCTCAAGGGCGTGGAGCTGCTCAAGCGGCACGAGGACGCGCTGGCCATCGGCAAGGGCGGCCACGACGTCTTCAAGCGGCTGTCCGGGCTCGCCGTGCCGACCTTCGCGTACTACAATGGCGCGGCGATGGGCGGCGGTGTCGAGGTCGGTCTGCACTGCACCTACCGCACGGTCTCCAAGGCGCTGCCCGCCTTCTCGCTGCCCGAGGTCTTCCTCGGCCTGGTGCCGGGCTGGGGCGGCTGCACGCTGCTGCCGAACCTCATCGGCGCGGACAAGGCCGTCTCGGTGATCATCGAGAACTCGCTCAACCAGAACAAGCAGCTCAAGGGGCAGCAGGTCTTCGAGCTCGGCATCGCCGACGCGCTGTTCGAGGGCGCGGACTTCCTGGAGCAGTCGCTGATCTGGACCGCGAACGTCCTCAAGGGCGACGTCGAGGTCGAGCGTCCGGTCGTCGACCGCGGTGAAGCCTGGGACCAGGCCGTCGCGCGCGGTAAGTTCATCGCCGACTCGAAGGTGCACGGCGCTGCCCCGGCGGCGTACCGCGCGCTCGACATCATCGCGGCGTCCAAGAACGGCGACCTGCAGAAGGGCTTCGACGCCGAGGACCAGGCGCTCGCCGACCTGATCATGGGCGGCGAACTGCGCGCCGGTATCTACGCGTTCAACCTCGTGCAGAAGCGCGCCAAGCGCCCGGCCGGTGCGCCGGACAAGAACCTCGCGCGCCCGGTCACCAAGGTCGGCGTCGTGGGCGCGGGCCTGATGGCCTCGCAGCTCGCGCTGCTCTTCCTGCGCCGCCTTGAGGTGCCGGTCGTGCTGACCGACATCGACCAGGAGCGCGTCGACAAGGGTGTGGGCTACGTCCACGCCGAGATCGACAAGCTGCTCGGCAAGGGCCGCATCAACCAGGACAAGGCCAACCGCCTCAAGGCGCTGGTCTCCGGTGTGCTGGACAAGGCCGAGGGCTTCGCGGACGCGGACTTCATCATCGAGGCCGTCTTCGAGGAGATCGGCGTCAAGCAGCAGGTCTTCGCCGAGGTGGAGGCCGTGGCCCCCGCCCACGCGATCCTGGCGACGAACACCTCGTCCCTCTCGGTGACCGAGATGGCGTCGAAGCTGAAGCACCCCGAGCGCGTGGTCGGCTTCCACTTCTTCAACCCGGTCGCGATCCTGCCGCTCCTGGAGATCGTGCGCGGCGAGCGGACCGACGACGCGGCGCTCGCGACGGCGTTCGGTGTCGCGAAGAAGCTGAAGAAGACCGCGGTGCTGGTCAAGGACGCCCCGGCGTTCGTCGTCAACCGCATCCTGACCCGCTTCATGGGCGAGATCCAGAACGTCATCGACGAGGGCACCCCGGTGGCCACCGCCGAGAAGGCCGTCGAGCCGCTCGGCCTGCCGATGTCGCCGCTGGTGCTGCTGGAGCTGGTCGGCCCGGCGATCGGCCTGCACGTCTCCGAGACGCTGCACGGCGCGTTCCCGGACCGCTTCACCGTCTCGCCGAACCTCAAGGCGGTCGTGGAGGCCGGCAAGCGCGGCTTCTACGTCTACGACTCCGGCAAGCCGGAGCTGGACCCGGAGGTCGCCGCGCTGCTGAAGCAGGGCGACGTGGTCCTCACCGAGGAGCAGGTCCGCGACCGGGTGCTGGACGCCGTCGCGCAGGAGATCCGGCTGATGCTGGACGAGGGCGTGGTGGCCGAGGCGCAGGACATCGACCTGTGCCTGATCACCGGCGCCGGCTGGCCCTTCCACCTGGGCGGCATCACGCCGTACCTGGACCGCGAGGGCGTCTCGGAGCGGGTGACGGGCAAGAAGTTCCTCGCCCCGGGCATCGCGAGCGTGCCCGCGTAGCGGACCCCGCGGCACGGCACAGGGCGCGCGGCCCGGCTCGGTGGAGCCGGCCGCGCGCCGTCGTGTGTACGGGCCCGCGCGGCGGCCGTGGCAGGCTGGCGGTATGGATTCCTTGGTCATTGTGGATGCCGCGAACGTCGTCGGCTCGGTGCCCGACGGCTGGTGGCGGGACCGCCGCGGCGCGGCCGAGCGGCTGCGGGACGGCCTGGTCCGCTACGCCGCCGCGGGCCTGCCCGGGCTGGCCGGGCCGCCGCTGGAGCTGGTGCTGGTGGTCGAGGGCGCGGCGCGCGGGGTGGACTCCGTCGAGGACGTGCGGGTGGTGGCGGCGGACGGCAGCGGCGACGACCGGATCGTCGCGCTGGTGGCCGAGGAGGGCGCCGGGCGGGACTGCCTGGTGGTCACCGCCGACCGCGGTCTGCGCGAGCGGGTCCAGGCGCTGGGCGCCCGTGTGGCGGGCCCGCGGACGGTGTGGGGCGGTTCGGGGCGCGGCGGGGCCTCGTAGCCGCCCGGAGCGGCGCCCGCGGGCCCTGACGCGCCGTTACGGGCGGCCGGCGGCCGCGTCCCGCCGGGCCCGCAGCCGGACGGCGAGCCGGCTGCGGTGGCGCCCGTAGAGGACGTACAGCACGACACCGGCGGCCATCCAGATCGCGAAGCGGATCCAGGTCTCGGCGGGCAGATTGAGCATCAGCCAGAGCGAGGCGAGCACCGACAGCACCGGGACGAACGGCACGAATGGCGTCCGGAAGGCGCGCGGCAGATCGGGCCGGGCCCGGCGCAGCAGCACCACGCCCACGGCGACCACCACGAACGCGAACAGCGTGCCGATGTTGACGAGTTCGGCCAGCACGTCGATGGAGGTGAAGCCGGAGACCACCGCGACGACCGCGCCGAGCAGGATGGTCGAGCGGTGCGGGGTGCCGAACTTCGGGTGCACGCGGGAGAAGAGCTGCGGCAGCAGCCCGTCCCGGCTCATCGCGAAGAACACCCGGCTCTGGCCGAGCAGCAGGATCATGCAGACCGAGGTCAGGCCGACCGCCGCGCCGAAGCTGATCAGGCCCGCGAAGAACGGGTACCCGACGTGCTTGAAGGCGTCCGCGAGCGGCGCGTCCACGGAGAGCGTGTCGTACTTCTCCATGCCGGTGACGACCACCGACACCGCGACGTAGAGCAGCGTGCAGAGGGCCAGGGAGCCGAGGATGCCGCGCGGTACGTCGCGCTGCGGATTGCGGGTCTCCTCGGCCGCGGTGGCCACGATGTCGAAGCCGATGAACGCGAAGAAGACCACCGCGGCGGCGGTGAAGATGCCCATCACGCCGAAGTTCGACGGGGTGAAGCCGAACATCAGCTGGGCGAGCGGCGCGGCCAGTCCGCCGCCGCCCGCGGTGGGCCGGCTCGGCGGGATGAACGGCTGGTAGTTGGCGCCGGTGACGAAGAACGCGCCGGCGACGACGACCAGCAGCACCACCGTCACCTTGACGCCGACGACGACCGACGTCACCCGGGAGGAGAGCTTCATGCCGAGCACCAGGACCGCGGTGATCACCAGCACCAGGACGCAGGCGAGCAGGTCGAAGCCGAACCGCCCGCCGTGGCTCCCGGACAGCACCGGCGGCAGGTGCAGCCCGGCGCTGTCCAGCAGCGAGCGGACGTAGCCGGACCAGCCGACGGAGACCACCGCGCAGCCCAGGGCCAGCTCCAGGATGAGGTCCCAGCCGATGATCCAGGCGGGCAGTTCGCCCAGCGACGCGTAGGCGAAGGTGTAGGCCGAGCCGGCGACCGGGACGGTGGAGGCGAACTCCGCGTAGCACAGCGCCGCCAGCGCGCAGACCACGCCGGCGACGACGAAGGAGACCGCGACGGCCGGGCCCGCCTGCTCCTTGGCGATCTTCCCGGTGAGCACGAAGATGCCGGTGCCGATGACCACGCCGACGCCGAAGACGGTCAGGTCGAGCGCCGAGAGGGACTTCTTGAGGGCGTGCTCGGGCTCCTCGGTGTCCCGGATCGACTGCTCGATCGTCTTGGTCCGCAGGACGCCGCGGTCCCGGCGCGTCTCCGCCCCTTGCCCGTGCGGCCCGGGCGCCGGTCCGTGTCCGTGTGGTCCGTGCTGTGTGCTCATGGGCGTACCTCCGCCTGGACGACCCTCGCAAATCACCTGAACTGCCCGAGTCTCCGCAATGTGGCGAAAGGGGCGGGGGCGGCGGGGCTTCAGGGGACGGGGATTCACCCGATGGGGTGGGCGGACGCGTGAACGCGGGGACGCGGGGGCACGTGGGCGCCCGGGAACGCCGAGGGGCCGGGCGGAGCATCCTCGCGGGATGTCCGGCCGGCCCCTCGGGCGGGCTGCAACGGCCCGGGTCAGTCGCTGGCGACCTCGGCGGCGGTGCGCCCGGCGTCCTCGTCGCGGTTGTCCATCTTGGCGACCAGGCCGGTGACCTGGCGGGCGATGTCCGGCGCGGTCAGGCCGATCTCCGCCATGACCTCCTTGCGGGAGGCGTGGTCCAGGAACCGCTCGGGGATGCCGAAGTCGCGCAGCGGCACATCCACCCCGGCGTCGCGGAGCGCCTGGGCGATGGCCGAACCGACGCCGCCGGTGCGGATGTTGTCCTCGACGGTGACCACCACGCGGTGCTCGGCCGCCAGGCCCGGCAGCGCCGGGTCGACCGGCTTGACCCAGCGGGGGTCCACGACGGTGGTGGAGATGCCCTGCTTGTCGAGGAGGGCGGCGATCTCCAGGCACATCGGGGCGAGCGCGCCGATGGACACCAGCAGCACGTCGGGCCGCCCGGTGGTGCCGGCCTCGCGCAGCACGTCCATCCCGCCGATCCGGCCGACCGCCTCGACGGCCGGGCCGACCGCGCCCTTGGAGTAGCGCACCACGGTGGGCGCGTCGTCCACCTCGACGGCCTCCCGCAGCTGGGCGCGGACCTGGTCGGCGTCGCGCGGCGCGGCCAGCCGCAGGCCGGGCACGACCTGGAGGATGGACATGTCCCACATGCCGTTGTGCGAGGCGCCGTCGGTGCCGGTGATCCCGGCGCGGTCCAGGACGAAGGTGACACCGCACCTGTGCAGCGCGACGTCCATCAGGACCTGGTCGAAGGCGCGGTTGAGGAAGGTGGCGTAGACCGCGAAGACCGGGTGCAGGCCGGCGGTGGCCATACCGGCCGCCGAGACCGCGGCGTGCTGCTCGGCGATGCCGACGTCGTAGACCCGGTCCGGGAACTCCTTGGCGAACTTCTCCAGGCCGACCGGCTGGAGCATGGCCGCGGTGATGGCGACGATGTCCTCGCGCTCCTTGCCGAGCGCGACCATCTCGTCGCCGAAGACGCCGGTCCAGTCCTTGCCGCCGGAGGACAGCGGCAGGCCGGTGTCCGGGTGGATCGGGCCGATGCCGTGGAAGCGGTCGGCCTCGTCCTGCTCGGCGGGCTTGTAGCCGCGGCCCTTCTCGGTGAGGCAGTGGACGATCACCGGGCCGCCGAACCGCTTGGCGCGGGTCAGCGCGGACTCCAGCGCCTCGATGTCGTGGCCGTCGATCGGGCCGACGTACTTCAGGCCCAGGTCCTCGAACATGCCCTGCGGGGCGATGAAGTCCTTCAGGCCCTTCTTGGCGCCGTGCAGGGTCTCGTAGAGCGGCTTCCCGACGACCGGGGTGCGCTCCAGGATGTCCTTGCCGCGGGCCAGGAAGCGCTCGTAGCCGTCGGTGGTGCGGAGGGTGGCGAGGTGGTTGGCGAGGCCGCCGATGGTCGGGGCGTAGGAGCGCTCGTTGTCGTTGACGACGATGACCAGCGGGCGGTCCTTGGCGGCGGCGATGTTGTTGAGCGCCTCCCAGGCCATACCGCCGGTGAGCGCGCCGTCACCGATGACCGCGACCACCCGGTCGTCGACGCCGCGGACCTCGTGGGCCTTGGCGATGCCCTCGGCCCAGCCCAGGACGGTGGAGGCGTGGCTGTTCTCGATGATGTCGTGCGCCGACTCGGCGCGGGAGGGGTAGCCGGAGAGGCCGCCCTTGGCCTTGAGGCGGGAGAAGTCCTGGCGGCCGGTCAGCAGCTTGTGGACGTAGGACTGGTGTCCCGTGTCCCACAGGACCTTGTCCTTCGGGGAGTGGAAGACGCGGTGCAGGGCGATGGTCAGTTCGACGACGCCGAGGTTCGGGCCGAGGTGTCCGCCGGTCTTGGAGACCGCGTCGACCAGGAAGCCCCGGATCTCCCCCGCCAGCTGCGTGAGCTGCTCGGGCGAGAGCCGGTCCAGGTCGCGCGGCCCCTTGATACGGGTCAGCAATGCCACCCCATGCCTCCTTGCTGCCGTAGGTCGAGCTTGCCGATCAGATGAGTCTAATGTCGCGCCCGCCGCCTGCGCGGCCGGGCCCGGCGATGCGTGTCACTCGGGTGAGAGCGGCCACGCGGCCCGGTTTCCGCCCGTCGCGGCGGGGTTCCGGGCGCGGCGCGGCCCCCGCCGGAAGCCGTCCGGCGGGGGCCGCCGCCCCGGGCGGTTCCCGAGACTGTTGCCGACCTATGACACATATCGCCCGGCGGCGCCGCGCACGGCCCCGGCCGCCGCCTACGTACGGCCGGCCGTCCGCTGGGTGCGCCGCGACACCGAGTCGATGACCACCGCGGCCAGCAGCACCGCGCCGGTGATCATGTACTGGATCTCGCTGGCCATGCCGACGAGGTTCAGGCCCTGCTGGATCGACTGGATGACCAGCATGCCCAGCAGCGCGGACCAGATCTTGCCGCGGCCGCCGAAGAGGCTGGTGCCGCCGATGACCGCCGCCGCGATCACGTTCATCAGGGTGTTGCCCGAGCCGAGGTTCTTGGTGGCGCCGCCCGAGAGGCTGGCGATGAACAGGCCGCCGAACGCGGCGAGCATCCCGGAGATCGCGAAGACCGTGATCCGGACCCGGTTGACGTTGATACCGGCCCGGCGGGCCGCCTCGGCGTTGCCGCCGACCGCGAAGATCCGCCGGCCGTAGCCGGTGCGGCGGACCACGAAGTCGGCGATCACCAGGACGGCGAGGAAGAGCACCAGGGCCAGCGGCAGGCCGCGGGCGCCGGACGGCTCGTTGAGCACGTACGCGACGGCGAAGGCGATCACCGCGACCACGCCGGTGCGCAGCAGGATCTCGCCGGGCGGCCGGTACGGCAGGGCGGCGGCCCGGCGGCGCCGGGCCTCCAGCAGCAGCGACCCGGCGTAGGCCAGCACCGCGATCAGCGCGAGACCGTAGGCATACGCCTTGTCCTCGAAGTAGTAGCCGGTGAGGTGCTCCACCACGCTGCCGCTGGGCGTGTTGATCGAGCCCTCCTTGCCCATCAGCCAGATCTGCAGGCCGCTCCAGCCGAGGAAGCCGGCCAGGGTGACGACGAAGGCCGGCACGCCCACCCGGGCGAAGAAGAAGCCGTGCAGGACGCCGATGACGGCGCCGGCCGCGACCGCGAGCAGCACCGCGAGCCAGTCGTTGACGCCGTGGTTGACGCTGAGCACGGCCCAGACCGCCGCGCCGACGCCCGCCACCGAGCCGACCGAGAGGTCGATCTCGCCGAGCAGCAGGACGAAGACGATGCCGACGGCCATGATGCCCATACCGGAGGTGTAGACCCCGATGTTGGTGAGGCTGTCGGCGGAGAGGAAGTGGCTGTTCTTGAGCTGGAAGACGACGGCGATGACGATCAGGCCGACGACGACCGGGAGGGAGCCCAGCTCGCCGCCGCGGATGCGGCGGGCGAATTCCCCGAGATAGCCGGAGAATCCTTTCTCCCGGACCAGCAGCCGGGGATCGACGGCGGGCGGCGCCGGGGTTCCGGGCGCGGCCTCGGTGGTCTGCTGCTCGCTCATGCCCGGGTCTCCTTCGCCGGCCGGTCGGTGCGCCGGCGGGCCGTGCGCCGGGTGACAGCGTTGTCGGAGGCGCCGGTGATGGCGGCGACGATCTCCTCGTGGGTGGTGTCCGCGACGTCGAAGACGCCGTTGTTGCGGCCCAGCCGCAGTACCGCGACCCGGTCCGCGACGGCCAGCACATCGGCCATGTTGTGGCTGATCAGGATGACCGCGAGATCGCGCTCGCGGAGCCGTTCGACCAGGTCGAGGACCTGCGCGGTCTGCTCGACGCCCAGCGCGGCGGTCGGCTCGTCCAGGATGACGACCTTCGGGTCGCCGATCAGCGCGCGGGCGATGGCGACGACCTGCCGCTGGCCGCCGGAGAGCGCGGCCACCGGGATCCGGACGCTGGGGATCCGGATGGACAGGGTGTCCAGCAGCTCCTTGGCCCGCTTCTCCATGGCGATCTCGTCCAGGACGCCGGCGGTGCGCAGTTCGCTGCCGAGGTAGAGGTTGGCGACCACGTCGAGGTTGTCGCAGAGCGCGAGGTCCTGGTAGACGGTGGCGACGCCGAGCTCCTGGGCGTCGTGCGGCTTGCCGATGCGGACCGGCGCGCCCTGCCATTCGAGGGTGCCCTCGTCCACCGGGTGGACGCCCGAAATGGTCTTGACGAGGGTGGACTTCCCGGCGCCGTTGTCGCCGACCAGGGCGACCACCTCACCGGCGTGGATCTCCAGCGTGACGTCGGTGAGCGCCTGGACGGCGCCGAACCGCTTGGAGACTTGGCGCAACGCCAGCACGGGCGGAGCGGACACGTGAATCATCTCCTTCGCCGCCGCGGCCGCGGCGGGAATGGTGGTGCGGGGGGTGTGCGGCCCCCGGCGCGGCGGCCGGCCGGGCCGGGGGCGGGATGCGGGGCGGCCGCGCCGCCGCTACTTGATGCCCGCCGCCGCGCAGGCCGCCGCGGTGTCGCCGGCGCACAGCCGGCTGACGGGGTAGACCTTGTCCTTGACGACCGTGGAGGCGATGTTGTCCTTCGTCACGATCTGGGCGTCGTAGAGCTTGGCGGGGATGCCCTTGACCTCGCCGCTGAGGCTGTCGACCTTGGTGGGCGCCAGCGCGCCGATCGCCTCGCCCTTGAGCAGCCGGACCGCGATCTCGGCGGTGGTGTCGGCCTGCGGCTGGATCTGCTTGTAGATGGTGAACGCCTGGTCGCCGCGGAGCACGCGCTGCAGGCCGGCCAGCTCGGAGTCCTGGCCGCCGACCGGGACGGTGATGCCCTGCTGCTTCAGGGCGGTGATGATGCCGCCGGCCATGCCGTCGTTGGCGGAGTAGACGCCCTGGAAGCCGTCCTTGCCGAGCGCGTCGATGGCGGCGCTCATCTTCTTGTTGGCCTCGTCCGAGGACCAGTCCGGGATGTCCTGCTCGTAGACGACCTTCTTGACCTGCTTGTCGAGGACGCTGTGGGCGCCGCGCTTGAAGAAGGGCGCGTTGGGGTCGGTCGGCGAGCCGTTGATCATGACGACGTTGCTGTCCTTGGCGCGGTCGCCGAGCGCCTTGACCAGCGCCTCGCCCTGGAGGCGGCCGATCTTCTCGTTGTCGTAGGAGACGTAGGCGGAGATCGCGCCCTCGGCCAGGCGGTCGTACGCGACGACCTTGACGCCCTGCTTGGCGGCCTGGTTCACCCAGGACTTGGTGGCCTTGTAGTCCACCGGGTCCAGGATGATCACCTTGACGCCCTGGGTGATCAGGGCGTCGAACTGCTTCTTCTGGTTCTGGGTGTCCTGGTCGGCGTTGTTGTACTTGACCTGGCAGTCGGGGCAGAGCGCCTCGATCTTCTTGGTGATCAGCGGGCGGTCGAAGGTCTCGTAGCGGGTGGTCTTGTTCTCCGGCAGCAGCAGGCCGATGGTCTTGCCGTCGCCGCCGCTCTTGCCGCCGTCGCCGGCCTTGCCGCAGGCGGCGACCGAGAGGGCCATCGAGACGGCGGCGGTGGCTATGACGACGCGGCGCGTCCACACATTCATGGGAATTGCCTCCCTGACATGGCCGCGTCGTTGCGGCCGAGGTGGCTGGAAGTCAACTCGGCCGCCAGGCGACCGTCAAGGAGTAAATCCTTAACGAGATGACAACGGTGCCATGCGTTATAGGTGTGAACGAAAAGGCCATCGGGCCTGCGCGGAAGCCGGTCAGACCGGGGCGGGCGCCTCCGCGTCCGGGGCGGTGTCCAGCAGGGACGAATCACCCATCTCGCTCAGGACGAGGGCGAGCGCGCCCAGCACCTCGGCGCGGCCCCCGAGAGTGCCGGGGACGATGCCCAACTGCCGTGCCGCGCTGGGGATCGCGTAGCGGGAGACCGACTCCCGGATCGGGCCGAGGACCAGCTCACCGGCCTCGGCCAGATCGCCGCCGAGCACCACCCGGCTGGGGTTGAGCAGATTGCAGAGGTTCGCCACGCCGCTGCCGATGTGGCGGCCCACGTCCGCGATCACCCGGCGGCAGCCCGGATCGCCCTCGCGGGCCAGCTGGACCACCCGCGCCATGGTCAGGTCGGGGCCGTGGCTGGGCTGGAGCAGCGGGAGGACGTAGCGGGCGGCGGTGAAGGTCTCCAGGCAGCCGCGGTTGCCGCAGCGGCACACCGGGCCGGACTCGTCCAGCGTGATGTGGCCGATCTCACCGGCCGTGCCGCCCGGTCCGCGGTAGATCTGGCCGCTGATCACCAGACCGGCGCCGACGCCGCTGGCGACCTTGATGTACGCCAGGTCCGCCGCGCCGCGGCCGCCGCCCCAGACCAGTTCGCCAAGGGCTCCGAGGTTGGCGTCGTTGTCGACGTGGACCGGGACGCCGAGCCGCCCGGACAGCTCCTCGCCGGGCTTCGTCCCGGCCCAGCCCGGCAGGATCGCGGTCGAGCCGAGGGTGCCGGACACCACGTCGATCGGGCCGGGGACGCCCAGGCCGACGCCGATGACCTTGGCGGGGCTGACGCCCGTCCGCGCGATCAGCCGGCTGACCAGCTGCTCGGCGCGGTCGAAGCCCTCGGCGGCGGAGGCGTCCACGTCGATCGGCTCGGCCTCCTCGGCGAGTACCTCGTGGGCGAGGTTGCCGACCGCCACCCGCAGGTGGGAGTGGCCGAAGTCGACGCCCACCACGATGCCGGCGTCCCCGGAGAGCGAGACGCTGCGGGCCCGGCGGCCGCCCGCCGAGGTGGGCGTCACCTCCACCGTGCCGCCGTCCTTCAACTCGCGAACGATGTTCGAGACGGTGGCCGCGGACAGCCCCGTGCTCCGGGCGATCTCCGCCTGGGTGAGCGAGCCCGCCATGCGCACCGCGCGGACCACCCGCTCCAGATTGGCCCGGTGCAGCGAGGACTGCGACCCCGGAGTCTCCATCGACTCATCCACTCCCGCCTGCGGGCGGGCAGTGCGCCGACTGCCCGCCGGCCGCACCCGCGTCATCGGGGGGCGGCTACCGAATTCAACATGTGAACTCTAAGCAGAACTCCGGTGGGGAAGTCCCGTCAAGGCGTTGACCACCGACCGGGCCCGGGCCGGGACCGGCCGCCGGCGGGGCCGTGCCGGGCGCTATTTGAGCGCCCCCGCGGTCAGTCCGGCCTGCACCTGCCGCTGGAAGATCACATAGACCAGCAGCACCGGCAGCATCGCGATCATCATGCCCGCCATCAGCCCGCCCCAGTCGCCCTGGTAGCCCTGCTGGAGCGCGAGGTTGGCCAGGCCCTGGGTGAGGACGTACTTGCTCTCGTCCTGGTTGAGGACCATCGGCAGCAGGTATTGGTTCCACTGCCCCAGGAAGTTGAAGATCCCCACGCTGATCAGGCCGGGCTTGGCCATCGGCAGCATGACCTGGAAGAACGTCCGGACGTGCGAGGCCCCGTCGATCATCGCCGCCTCCGCCACCGAGGTCGGCAGGGTGCGGAAGAACGCGGTCATGAAGAAGACCGTGAACGGCAGCGAATAGGCGATGTAGACCGCGATCAGGCCCTGGTACGTCGCCAGCAGCGGGATCCCGGGGAAGTCCCGCAGGACGAAGAAGAGCGGGATGACCAGCATGAAGACCGGGAAGGACATCCCGGCGACGAAGAGGTAGTAGATCAGGCGGTTGCCGGGGAAGTCGAAGCGGGCCAGGACGTAGCCGGCCATCGAGCCCAGCACCATCGTCCCGGTGAGCGAACCGCCCACCACGATAAGGGTGTTGAGGAACATCTTCCCGATGCTGGCCTTCTCCCAGGCGTTGGCCCAGTTCTCCAGGTGCGGCTTGCCCGGCAGCGACCACGGAGTGGTGAGGATGTCCCCGCTGCTCTTGAACGAGCTCCACAGCACCCACAGCAGCGGCAGCCCCACCATCAGCGCCCAGACGACGAGGATGCCGTGCGAGAAGACGTTGAGGGTGGTGCCCGCCTGGGTGCGGCGCGGCCGCGCCGCGGTGGTCTTGGTCGTCGTCATGCGCCCAGCCCCTAGAACTCGATCCGCTCACGGCGCGCGAAGCGCATCGTGAGGACGGCGAACAGCAGCGTGACGACGAGCATCGCCACGCCCATCGCGGCCGCGTAGCCGAACTGGCTGTCGCGGAAGGCGGTGAGGTAGAGGCGGAGCGGGACGACGTCGGTCGCGCCGTCCGGACCGCCCATGTTGACCGACATGATCTGCACCAGCGCGAAGGCGTCCATCGCGATGATTCCCATGTAGACCCAGCCCGTCTGCACGGTGTCCCACAGCAGCGGCAGGGTGATCCGGAAGAAGGTGTGCGAGCGGCCGGCGCCGTCCAGCAGCGCGGCCTCGTAGATCTCCCGGGGTATGGAGGCCATGGCGGCGGAGAACAGCACCACGTAGAAGCCGACATTGGCCCACACCATCACCACCATGATGCAGACCAGCGCCAGGCTCCCCTCCCCCAGCCAGGCGCTCTGGAAGGAATGCAGACCGACCGCGCCGAGCAGCGAGTTGAGCATGCCGTCGTGCGGATCGGGATTGTAGATGTTGAACCAGATCACCGAGATGATGGTGATCGAGATGACCTGCGGGAAGAAATAGACGAATTTGTAGAACGCCGCGCCGCGGACGCCGGTGACGACCGCGCCGCGCCGGGCCCGGCCGCCGACGTTCAGCATGAAGGCGAAGAAGAGGCCGAGCGCCAGCGTGGCGATCGGCACCGCCACCAGCATCACGATGTTGTGGCCGAGCGCGTTCCAGAATTCGTCGCTGTGCAGGAGTTTGGTGTAGTTGGCCAGCCCGACGCTCTTGGCGGTGCCGCGCAGGCCGCTCCATTCCGTGGTGGATATCTGGAACGCCTGGACGAACGGCGAGATCACGAAGATCCCGTAGATCAGCAGAGGCAGGGCCAGGAACCCCACGATGAATCGGTACTTGCCGTGGCGCATCGCTCCCCGGCCCTCCCTCGTCAGCGGTGGCACATGGCCGGAATCCCGGCCGGGAATCCGGTCAGGAAGCGCGGTGGAACTTGGTGACCGAATCGTCCTTGGCGACCTCGTCCGCGTATTGCTGGGCCTTCTTGATCCAGTCGGCGGCCTTCAGTTCACCGGTGAGCAGCTGGCTGGTGAGGCCGCCGAGCTTTTCGTCGGTCAGCTTCGGATACCACTCCTGGAGCTGGATCATCAGGAGGTTCTTCCCGCCGGCCTTGACGGCCTGGGCGGCGGACGCGAGCCCCGGTGAGAGCCGCATTCCGTCGGTCGCGCCCTGGACGGCGGTGAGCGACTTGACCTTGGTGGCGAAATTCTGCGCGTGCTTCCGGGAGACCAGAATGCGCAGGAGTTCCATCGCGCCGACCGGGTTCTTGCCGCCCTTGGCGACGATGAACGGCTCGCTGGGCTCGGCGCGCAGGGTGCCGTGCGGCATCCGGTCGCCGCTGCCGCCGTCGAGGAGCGCGCCGACCGCCATGCCGAAGTCGGCCGGGGTGGTGGGCGCGGCCTCGTTCTCCACCCAGGAGCCGTTGGGGATGAAGACCGCCTTGCCGCGGGTCCAGGCGGTCTGCGACTGAATGTGCGTCAGGCCCTGGCTGCCCTCCAGGAAATACCCCTTGGCGGCCAGTTCCTCGTAGTGGCCGATGACCTGCTTGACCGCGTCGTTGGAGGTCCAGGCGTTCGGTTCGAGGTTGTCGATGGCGATCCACTTGTCCAGACCGCCGATCTTGGCGATCTGCGCGAAGATGTTGAAGTGGACGTAGTACGGGTATTTCCCGGGGTACGTCCAGGGCGCGAGGCCGGCCTTCTTGATCTCCGCGCAGAGCGCCAGCATCTCGTCGAAGGAGGTGGGATACGTCCAGCCCCGGTCCTTCAGGAGCTTGGTGGAATACCACGTACCGTAGACGGTGAAGGCGTAGTAGAAGACGTCGAACGCGTCCTTGTGCTTGCCCTTTTCGATGGTGCTGGGATAGAGGGTGTCCCGGACCTTCTTCTTCGGGTCGTCCAGCGAGGGCGCGTCGAGCAGCGCGGTGAGGTCCTGCAACTGCCCCTGTGCGGACAGCTTGTTCATGTCCAGGTGGTCGGCGCCGGAGTTGTCGATCAGATCGGGCGGATTGCCGCCGGCGAAGCGCGGCTGGAGTTTCGGGCCGATCTGCTGGGTGCCGGTGTGCCGGACGGTGGTGCCGTAGGTTCTGTTGTAGTCGGCCTCGGCGTCCTTGGCGTAGTCGTCGCCCAGGCCGCCCTTGAAGATGAACGCCTCCATCGGCACGCCCTTCTTCACCCCGAGCGGATTCTGTGCCGAGGTCGCGCCCTTGTTCTTCGCGCCGGAGTCGTCGCCGCCGCCACCGCCGCCGGTGGCGCAGGACGTCAGGGCGCCGATGGCCGGTACGGAGAGAATTCCCAGGGCCGCCGCCCGCTTGACCAGATCGCGGCGGCCTACGTCAGAGGTGGATCCCATGCTCAAGTCCTCGCCTTCTTCAGGACTCAGGCGGTGTACCGGAGCCACCCCGGCACCGCGGGTCAGATGAAGCTGAGTTGTACGGGATGTGCACCGGGCGAGCCAGGGAAAGGCGGAGAATTCCGTTTCCGCCGTGCTTTCCCCCCGGATTCCGGCCAAGGCGCTCGGCGGCCGGTTTCGGTCGCCGACAGGTATAGTCCACTTCCGGCCGAACGGGCAAGATCGGGTACCGGGTTGGGCGGGAGTCTTTCCCTAGTTGAGACCTCGGCGGTATGCGCGGCGTACGGCCTGTTCCCGGAGCGCGGGCGGAGCGCGGGCGGAGTACGGGCCGGAGCGCGGCCCCCGCCCCGGCCCGCGCGACACGGCCGCCCCCGCCCCCCTCCGCACCCTTGACACACACCCCGCCGCGCCCCTTACTTATCTCTGCACGACGCAACTGACAACGATGTCAACCCCGTTGAGAGGGCCCGCGTGCGGCACAGACCCCGGCACCCACACCGGCACCGTCCACGGCACAGGATCGCCCGCCCCGCCGCCGCTCTCGTGGCGGCCGCCCTGCTCGTCCTCACCGCTCCCGGCGCCGCCCGCGCCGCCCCACCGCCGCCCCCGGCCGGCGCGATCGGCTTCCACACCTCCTTCGAGGCCGGCCAGCCCGCGCCGGACTGGACCGACACCGCCGAGACCGGCCCGGACGGCCGCCCCCGCACCTCCGGCGTGACCCCCGCGACCACCCCGGCCGCGCCCGGTATGAGCACCGCGCCCGGCAGCGGCCCGGACTCCTCCCCCACCGCGAAACCGCACGCCGGCTTCACCGGCACCCACGCGCTGCGCTACGCCGGCACCCACACCGCGGCCGGCCGGGCGTACGCGTACAACAAGCTCTTCGCGGTGCGCATCCCCGTCACCCCGGCGACCACGCTCGCGTACAAGGTCTTCCCGGAGCTGGCCGAGACCGACCTGGACTACCCGGCGACCCATATCGCGGTGGACCTGGCCTTCACGGACGGGACGTATCTGAGCGACCTGGGCGCAACGGATCAGAACGGCGCCCCGCTGACCCCGCAGGGCCAGGCCGCTGCCAAGACGTTCTACGCCAACCAGTGGAACGCCCGGGAGTCCCGGATCGGCGCGGTCGCCGCCGGCAAGACCATCGCCCGGATCCTGCTCGGCTACGACGCGCCCCGGGCGCCGCGCACCGCCCCCGCCTTCCGCGGCTGGCTCGACGACCTCGCGATCGGCCCGCGCGCCCCGGAGAAACCCCTCGCACACCTCTCCGACTACGCCGTCACCACCCGCGGCACGCTCTCCAGCGGCGGCTTCTCGCGCGGCAACACCTTCCCCGCCACCGCCGTCCCCAACGGCTTCACCTTCTGGACGCCGGTCACGAACGCCGGCTCCACCGACTGGCTGTACGAGTACGCCCGCCGCAACAACGCCGACAACCTCCCCACCCTCCAGGCGTTCGGCGCCAGCCACGAGCCGAGCCCGTGGATGGGCGACCGGCAGACCTTCCAGGTGATGCCGTCGGTGGCGGCCGGCACCCCGGACGCCTCGCGGACCGGCCGGGCGCTGCCGTTCCACCACGAGAACGAGTCCGCGCGGCCGTACCGCTACGGCGTCACCTTCGACAACGGCCTGCGGGCCGAGATCGCGCCCGCCGACCACGCCGCGCTGCTGCGCTTCACCTTCCCCGGCGCCGCCGCCAACCTCCTCTTCGACAACGTCAACGACAAGGGCGGCCTCACCCTGGACCCGGAGCGCGGGGTGGTCACCGGCTACTCCGACGTCCGCAGCGGGCTGTCGGCCGGCGCCACCCGGCTGTTCGTCTACGGCGAGGTGGACGCGCCGGTCACCGCGAGCGGGCGGCTCGCCGGGGGCGGCGGCCCGCACGTCACCGGCTATCTGAAGCTGCGGCCGGGCGCGGACCGCACGGTGACGCTGCGGCTGGCCACCTCGCTGATCGGCGTGGAGCAGGCCAAGGCCAACCTCGCCCGGGAGATCCCGCGCGGCACGTCCTTCGCCACCGCCGCCGCCCGGGCCCGCGCGCAGTGGGACGCCCTCCTGGGCCGGATCGAGGTGCGGGGGGCCACCCGCGACCAGCTGACCACCCTCTACTCCAGCCTCTACCGGCTCTACCTCTACCCCAACTCCGGTTCGGAGCAGGTCGGTTCGCGCGTCCGCTACGCCAGTCCGTTCTCCCCGCCGGCCGGCCCGGACACCCCCACGCACACCGGCGCGAGGATCGTGGACGGCGCGGTGTACGTCAACAACGGCTTCTGGGACACCTACCGCACCACCTGGCCCGCCTACTCCCTGCTCACCCCGGGGCGGGCCGGGCGGATGGCGGACGGGTTCGTCCAGCAGTACAAGGACGGCGGCTGGATCTCCCGCTGGTCCTCGCCCGGCTACGCGGACCTGATGACCGGCACCAGCTCCGATATCGCGTTCGCCGACGCCTACGTCAAGGGCGTGCGGTTCGACGCGGCGGCGGCGTACGAGGCGGCCGTGAAGAACGCCACCGTCGCCCCGCCGTCTCCCGGAGTGGGCCGCAAGGGCATGACCACCGCGCCGTTCCTCGGCTACGCCTCCACCGACACCCGCGAGGGCGCGTCCTGGGCGCTGGAGGGCTATCTCAACGACTTCGGCATCGCCCGGATGGGACAGGCCCTCTACGCGCGGACGCACAACCCGCGCTACAAGGAGGAGTCGGAATACTTCCTGGACCGGGCGCAGAACTACGTCCGGCTCTTCGACACCCGCGTGGGCTTCTTCCAGGGCCGGGACGCGAACGGCGCCTGGCGGCTGCCCCCGGACCGCTTCGACCCCCGGGTCTGGGGCCACGACTACACCGAGACCAACGCCTGGACGTTCGCCTTCGCCGCCCCGCAGGACACCCGCGGACTGGCCGCCCTCTACGGCGGCCGGGCCGGCCTGGCGAAGAAGCTGGACGCCTACTTCGGCACGCCGGAGACCGCGGAGCAGCGGTTCGCCGGCTCGTACGGCCAGGTCATCCACGAGATGACCGAGGCGCGCGATGTGCGGATGGGGATGTACGGGCACAGCAACCAGCCCGCGCACCACATCGCCTACCTCTACGACGCGGCCGGGCGGCCGTACGCGACGCAGGCCAAGGTGCGCGAGGTGCTGTCCCGGCTCTATCTGGGCAGCGAGATCGGGCAGGGGTATCCGGGCGACGAGGACAACGGCGAGATGTCCGCGTGGTACGTCTTCAGCGCCCTGGGCTTCTATCCGCTGGTGATGGGGCAGGGCGAGTACGCGGTGGGCTCCCCGCTGTTCACCCGGGCCACCGTCCATCTGGAGAACGGCCGCGACCTGGTGATCAGCGCACCGCGCAACAGCGCCCGGAACGTCTACGTCCAGGGCCTGCGGGTGAACGGGAAGCCGTGGAACTCGACCGCGCTGCCGCACGCGCTGCTGTCCCGCGGCGGGACGCTGGAGTTCGCCATGGGGCCGCGCCCGTCCGCCTGGGGCACCGGGCCGGACGCCGCGCCGTCCTCCATCGCCCGGGACGACCGGGTGCCGGCGCCGCCTCAGGACGCCACCACGCCGGCCGGCCCGCTCTTCGACGACTCCTCGGCCACCGCCGCGGAGTTCGCGTCGGTGGAGCTGCCGGTGGCCGGGCCGGTCCGGGCGGTGCGGTACACGCTCACCTCGGCGGACCGCTCGCGGGCGCCGGACGGCTGGGTGTTGGAAGGATCACAGGACGGAACAAGCTGGACGGAGCTGGACAGAAGGACGGGCCAGTCCTTCGCCTGGGACCGCCAGACGCGGGTCTTCTCGATCCGTTCGCCGGGTTCGTTCCGCCATTACCGATTGGTCTCGCGGCAAAAGGTTGTACTGGCCGAAGTCGAGCTTCTGGCCGCTCCGCCAAACGTATTGACAGGTGAAAAGGCCGTGAAAAGATCCTGACCTCCGGAGCATCGCGGCGCGCCCCCTTGGGGGCGCGCCGTCGCGCTCCCGGACCCATCCCGATACCCACACGGAGAACTACGTGGCAATACTCTCCGGCCGCACGCGCGGACGCGCCCTGTCCCGCCTCGCCACCGCGGCCATCGCCGTCGCGCTCGCCGGCACGGCCGCCGGCACGGCCGTCGCGGCAAACTCCCCGGGCGCGGCCGCCCGGAACGCCGTCCAGGCGGCCCCCAAGGCCCCGGCCAAGGCCCCCCAGGCCATCACCGGCGCCACCACCGGCACCACCGCGAACCCCACCGCGGCGGACCCGGTCTTCCCGCTCTTCGGCGTGGACTCCGCCAACGGCACGTACGTCTACTCGCCGGACGGCAACGGCGGCCTGACCGCCCGTGAGAAGATCGACGACCTCGGCGACGTCCGGCTCAACCAGCAGTCGCTGGACAACGACGGCGACGGCAACCCCGACGCGGTCTGGCTGTGGGACCCCAGCGGGGGCCTGACCTACAGCGACGACACCAACACCACCACCATCGGTGGCGGCTGGCAGATCTACGACAAGGTGCTCGCCCCCGGCAACCTCGGCGGCGCTCAGCCCTACGACATCATCGCCCGCGACCGCAGCGGCGTGCTGTGGCTCTACCTCGGCTACGCCGACGGCAAGGTCACCGCCCGCACCAAGATCGGCGGCGGCTGGCAGATCTACGACCAGATCGCCGGCAAGGGCGACCTGACGGGCGACGGCAAGGCCGACATCATCGCCCGCGAGAAGTCCACCGGTGACCTGTACCTCTACAAGGGCACCGGTGACCGCACCGCGCCGTTCTCGGCCCGCCAGAAGATCGGCACCGGCTGGGGCGGCTACAACGCCCTGGTCTCCACCGGCGACCTGAACCTCGACGGGAAGACCGACTTCCTGGCCCGGGACACCTCCGGCCGCCTCTTCGCCTACTACGGCACCGGCGACGCCGCGAGCCCGTACAAGGCGCGCGTCCAGATCGGCACCGGCTGGAACACCTACACCCGGCTGTTCTCCTGACCGGTCCGGGGCCCGGCCGGCAACCGTCGGCCGGGCCCCGGTGACCAGGGAACGCCACGAGGGCCGCACCCCCTTTCCGGGAGTGCGGCCCTCGGTCGTTGCCCGTGCCCTGCCGCTTACTTGCGGATCAGGCTGCGCAGCACGTACTGCATGATGCCGCCGTTGCGGTAGTAGTCCGCCTCACCGGGGGTGTCGATGCGGACCACCGCGTCGAACTCGACGCCGGTGTCGGTGCTGACCTTGACCGTGCGCGGCGTGGTGCCCTCGTTCAGCTCGGTGACACCGGAGATGGAGAAGGTCTCCTCGCCGGTCAGGCCGAGCGACTGCGCCGAGGCGCCCTCGGGGAACTGCAGCGGCAGCACGCCCATGCCGATGAGGTTGGAGCGGTGGATGCGCTCGTAGGACTCGGCGATGACGGCCTTGACGCCGAGCAGCGCGGTGCCCTTGGCCGCCCAGTCGCGGGACGAGCCGGAGCCGTACTCCTTGCCCGCCAGGACGACCAGCGGGATGCCGGCGGCCTGGTAGTTCTGCGAGGCGTCGTAGATGAACGACACCGGGGCGCCGTCCTGGGTGAAGTCGCGGGTGTAGCCGCCCTCGGTGCCCGGCGCGATCTGGTTGCGCAGGCGGATGTTGGCGAACGTCCCGCGGATCATCACCTCGTGGTTGCCACGGCGGGAACCGTAGGAGTTGAAGTCGCGGCGCTCCACACCGTGCTCGGTGAGGTACTGGCCGGCCGGGGTGTCGGCCTTGATGGCGCCGGCCGGGGAGATGTGGTCGGTGGTGACCGAGTCGCCCAGCTTGGCCAGCACCCGCGCGCCGGAGATGTCCTGGACCGGCGCCGGGTCCATCTGCATGCCCTCGAAGTACGGGGGCTTGCGGACGTAGGTGGACTCCGGGTCCCACTCGAAGGTGTTGCCGGTCGGGATCGGCAGCGCCTGCCACTGGGCGTCGCCGGCGAAGACGTCGGAGTAGGACTTGCTGAACATGTCCTCGCCGATGGCGCTGGCGACCACCTCGTTGACCTCGGCCTCGGTCGGCCAGATGTCCTTGAGGTGGACCGGGTTGCCGTCCTGGTCGGTGCCCAGCGCCTCCTTGGTGATGTCCACCTTCATGGAGCCGGCCAGGGCGTACGCGACGACCAGCGGCGGGGACGCCAGGTAGTTCATCTTGACGTCGGGGTTGATCCGGCCCTCGAAGTTGCGGTTGCCGGAGAGCACCGAGGTCACGGCCAGGTCGTGGTCGTTGACGGCCTTGGAGACCTCCTCCGGCAGCGGGCCGGAGTTGCCGATGCAGGTGGTGCAGCCGTAGCCGACGAGGTTGAAGCCGACCTTGTCGAGGTACGGGGTCAGGCCCGCCTTCTCGAAGTAGTCGGTGACGACCTTGGAGCCGGGCGCCAGCGTGGTCTTCACCCACGGCTTGCGGGTCAGGCCCTTCTCGACCGCCTTCTTGGCCACCAGCGCGGCGGCGACCATGACGTACGGGTTCGAGGTGTTGGTGCAGGAGGTGATGGCCGCGACGGTGACCGCGCCGTGGTCCAGCTCGTAGGTGGTGCCGTCGGGGGCGGTGACCGGGACCGGGTTGGTCGGCACGCCGTTGTGGCAGGCCGGCGCGTCGGAGGCCGGGAAGGACTCCATGCCCGCCTCGTCGACGGAGTCCACGTAGTTGCGGACGTCCAGCTTGAACTGCTCGGCGGCCTTGGACAGCTCGATGCGGTCCTGCGGGCGCTTCGGGCCGGCGATCGAGGGGACGACCGTCGAGAGGTCCAGCTCGAGCTTCTCGGAGAAGTCCGGCTCGGCCTTCGGGTCCAGCCAGAGGCCCTGCTGCTTGGCGTACGCCTCGACCAGCGCGACCTGCTGGTCGCTGCGGCCGGTCAGGCGCAGGTAGTTGAGGGTCTCGTCGTCGATCGGGAAGATCGCGGCGGTGGAGCCGAACTCCGGCGACATGTTGCCGATGGTGGCGCGGTTGGCCAGCGACGTGGCGGCCACGCCCTCGCCGTAGAACTCCACGAACTTGCCGACCACACCGTGCTTGCGCAGCATCTCGGTGATGGTGAGCACCAGGTCGGTGGCGGTGGTGCCGGGCTGCAGCTCACCGGTGAGCTTGAAGCCGACGACCCGCGGGATCAGCATGGAGACCGGCTGGCCGAGCATCGCGGCCTCGGCCTCGATGCCGCCGACGCCCCAGCCCAGCACACCGAGGCCGTTGACCATGGTGGTGTGCGAGTCGGTGCCGACGAGGGTGTCCGGGTACGCCTGGCCGCCGCGGACCATGACCGTACGGGCCAGGTGCTCGATGTTGACCTGGTGCACGATGCCGGTGCCCGGCGGTACGACCTTGAACTCGTCGAACGCGGTCTGGCCCCAGCGCAGGAACTGGTACCGCTCGCGGTTGCGGCCGTACTCCAGCTCCACGTTCTCCTTGAACGCCTCGCGGGTGCCGAACTTGTCGGCGATGACGGAGTGGTCGATGACCAGCTCGGCCGGCGCCAGCGGGTTGATCTTCGCCGGGTCGCCGCCCAGCTCCTTCACGGCCTCGCGCATGGTCGCCAGGTCCACGACGCACGGCACACCGGTGAAGTCCTGCATGATCACGCGGGCCGGCGTGAACTGGATCTCCTGGCTGGGCTGCGCCTGCGAGTCCCAGTTGCCGAGCGCCCGGATGTGGTCGGCGGTGATATTGGCGCCGTCCTCGGTGCGGAGCAGGTTCTCCAGCAGCACCTTGAGGCTGTAGGGCAGACGGGCCGAGCCCTCGACCTTGTCCAGCCTGAAGATCTCGTACGACTCGTCGCCCACCTGCAGCGTGCTGCGGGCGTCGAAGCTGTTCGCCGACACGACAGTCTCCTTCATGATTTCGCGCGTACCACCGCAATCCTGCCGTCACAGGTCCTTGCCGATCCGCTGAGGTATGCCTAAGTTAGGTACGCCTTACCAGCGAGACCCCGGTACGCCTCCCGGCAGATATCTCGATGTCGAGATAACTCTAGTACATCGCCGGTGCGAGGTCATGCCGTGACGTGGGTTGACCGCTCTCATCCGATCGAGGCGTTCACTCGGCGAACCCAGCCGTTCGGCCCCGTACGTCGAGCTGTCGTATGCGGACGCCGTAGGTCAGCGGCAGCGACGTCCGCCGCTGGACTGTGTTTCGCGGAAGACCGGCCGTCCAGGTCAGCCCCAACCCGGCGCGGCGACGGCCTCTGCCCGGCGGGTCAGGCTGTGCGGTTATGAATACCGGGACGGCATTGCGCCACACACGGATTGGCGACCCGGTGCCCTTCTGAGCGCCGTACGGGCCGATGCGGGCCCGCTACTCGGTCGAGGATCCGCCGCTGCCGCGCGGGCTCCGCCTCCGTCGTGTTGATCACAGGCTCCACACATCAACCACGACAGGAGAGTTCATGCCCGCCAAGACGCTTCGGATTCCCACCGCGGACGGCCAGGCCGACGCCTTCGCCCCCTTCCCGGACCACGGCGACCAGCACCCAGGGGTACTGATGTACCCGGACGGCTTCGGCATCCGGCCGGTGCTGCGGGAGATGGCCCGTGAACTGGCCGGGCACGTACGTGCTCGTTCCGAACCTCTTCCACCGGCACGGCCCGGCACCGGTGATCGGCCTTCCCGAGCACATCGGAGAAGAGGCCCGGCCGGCGCTGACGGCCCAGTTGATGCCCTTGATCGAGGCGCACACCGCCGAACGTGTCCTGAGCGACGCCGACGCCTACCTCACGTTCCTCACCGCCCAGCCCGAGGTCGCCGCCGGACCGGTCGCGGTGACCGGCTACTGCACAGGCGGCCTCCTGGCGGTGCGCACCGCCTCGGCCCACCCCGGGCAGGTGGCCGCCGTCGCCGCGTTCCACGGCCCCGTGGGCGCGGACGGGCCCGATGCTCTCGCCGGCCTCACCGCCCAGGTCCACTTCGGCCACGCCGAGAGCGACCTGACGCCCGAGGCCCTGGGCGAGCTCAACCGGGCCCTGGACGCCGCGGGTGTCGGCTACACCTCCGAGATCTGCCCAGGCACCGTCCACGGGTTCACCATGTCCGACACCGACGCCTTGGACCCCGCCGGACTGCGGCGCCACTGGGACCGCCTGCTCCCCCTCCTCAACCGCACACTGGCCAGCGACTGAAGCTCCGGCTCGGAAACCGAACCTGAAGCAGACGGCTGGGCGGGCCGCACCGATGCCGACGTGACTGACCCGTCGGCCCGCCCGGCCACCGAACGCCGGCCGGCCGGCGAGCAGCCCGACGCCGTCCGGGAACTCTCGGCCGGCACGGCCGAATCGCTCGCTCGCCGTCGCCGCGTCCCCGGCAAGCGGAGCATCCCAGGCCGCGATGGCTGCCTCAGCCGATCCAGTCCCCGCAGGTCAGCGGAGTCCACAGCGACTACCTTCGCTGAGACAGGACAGTGGGTGGGGAGTGCCGCGGGGGCGGGGCGGGCTTCGAGGGGTGGGCCACTCGGCGCTTTCGAGCCGGGTCACCCCGGTGACGTACGGCCGCCACCGGAGTGCACCGCATCGCGAACCGCCGCACCGGACACGGTTGTTGGCACGAGGCCGGCAGGGACCTCACCTGTATCGCGATATAGCGTTATTCTGCTCCTCGCGCCGCTGCCCGCGTCGCGCGGAGACGTTCGAGGGGACCAGGACGGAAGCATGTCAGCAGAGAACGCGCCCGCCGGGAAGCGCTCCGCCCCCGGCTCGCCGCCCGGGCTGCGGGCGTCGCACGCCGACCGCGACCGGGTGGTGGACGTCCTGCGCATCGCGGCCGGGGACGGGCTGCTGACCGCGGACGAGCTGGACGAGCGCCTGGAAGCCGCCCTGTCGGCGCGGACCCTGGGCGAACTGGCCGTGCTCACCGCCGATCTGCCGGCCGCGCCGGCCACCGCGGGCGGTACGGCGGCGGAAGTGAAGGACGTCGTCCGGATCGAGCAGGCGTTCAGCGGCCGGATCGAGCGGACGGGCCGCTGGATGCTGCCGCGGCGGCTGGAGCTCGCGGTCTCCTGGTGCGATGTGACGCTGGACCTCACCGAGGCCGTGATCACCCAGGACACCCTGCGGATCGACGTGGCCATGGGCGGGAAGACCCTGACGCTGGTCACCGGGCCGGGCATCGAGGTCGATACCGACGGCCTGACCCTGGTCCACTGCAAGCTCAGGCACCACCGCGTACCGGCGCCTTTGGGCACACCGACCAGGCTGCGCGTGGAGCTGGTCGGCCGGAAGGCGCACGGCAAGGTGGTGGTGCGGCCCCCGCGCCGGACGTTCGGGCAGTGGCTGCGGCGCAGGCCGGCGGCCGATTCGGCGGGGAACTGACGCCTGCTGGTGCGGGGGGGGAGGAGGCGGGCGGGCGCTTCGGGGCGCTCCGTCGTCCTCACGGGCCGCCTTGCGTATCGCCTTACCTACCGCCTTACGGACCGCTTCCCTCCCCCGCGAGGCTGAAGCCCCCCATTCCCGGGGTGGATGTGCCGCCCCCGCACCTCCGCGATGTTTGAACGGGCCGAGCGCCGCCCACCGGGTCGGCGGCACGGCCGCACCGGCCCCGCCCGCCGGCCGTTCGCACCAGGAGGCTTCCCATGACCGCTAGCCGTACAACTGCCCGCACCCTTGCCGCCCGGTTGCACGGCCGGACGGCGGCGGGCGTCCCCCGCTGGGCCGTGTGGGCCGCGTACGCCACCCCGCTGACGGTGCTGCCGGCCGGGCTCTGGCGGATTCTCGGCGTCGACCTGCGGCTGCCGCTCATGGCGCCCCCGGCGGACGGCAGCCCGCCGCCGGCGTGGTTCGGCGGCGAGTGGTGGTACGTCATCGCGCTGAGCGCGGTCAGCGAGGCGCTGGCGTTCCTGGCGGTCGGCCTGGTCAGCGAGTGGGGCGAGGTGTGGCCCCGGTGGATCCCGGTGTTGGGCGGCCGCCGGGTGCCGATCCTCGCGGCGGTCATCCCGGCCGGCCTGGGCGCGACGGCGAACACCCTGCTCTGGCCGTACGCGATGACGATGATCACCCTCGGCCGCCAGATCAACGGCTCCGTCAACCTCGGTGCGGTAACGCGCGGTTGGCAGGACCTCGTCTTCTACGCCGCGTACTGGCCGCTGGCCGCGTGGGGGCCGCTGCTGGGGCTGCTCACGGTGCACTACTACCGGCGGCGGCGGGCGGCCGGGACTGCAGAGTCCGCCGGGTCCGCCGGGGCGGAGGGGTTGCGTGGGGCCGAGGCGGGGCCGGGCGTGGCCTGACGGCCCGTTGGCCCGCTGGCCCGCTAGGAGCCCCGCGGGCACACCGCGCGCACCGGGCCCGTCAGGCGCACCGGGCGCACCGGGCACACCGACCCCGTCCTCATCGCCCCGTCAGCCCCATCCGCACCACCCCCACGATCTCCTCATCGGACATACCGAGGTCGCGGGCCTCGGCGATCAGGCGCTGGGCGGCCTCGCCGAGGCGGGCGCGGCCCGGGGAGGCGGTGCCGGTGACGACCGCGCCGCGGCCGCGGCGGAGTTCGATCAGCCCCTCCTCCCGCAGCCGCTGGTAACCGCGCAGCACCGTATGGACGTTGACGCCGAGCGAGGCGGCGAGGGCGCGGGCGGCGGGGAGCCGTTCACCGGCCCGTACGGACCCGTCGGCGAGGGCGCCGCGCACCGAGGCGGCGATCTGGTCGCCGAGCGGGACGGCCGAGCCGGGGTCGACGCGGAAGAGCATGTCAGTCCCCTTCTCCGGACCGCCGGCGGTCCAGGCAGGTGTTGAGCAGGGCGGCGGCGGTGGCGGCGTCGTCGACCGTCACCACGAACTCCCGGCCGCTGGTGAGCCGCAGCACCAGCGCCTCACCCGAACGGAGCAGCAGACCGCTGCCGCCGGGCCGGACGCGGTAGCCCCAGCCACCGTACTCGGCGAGCGCGGAGATCCGGCGGCTGGTCGCCTCCGCGACCTTCGCCAGCGGAATCCGGCGCAGCGGTACGGGCAGCAGCGCCGGGGTGAGGGTCAGGCCGCGCCGGTCCACCGTCACCCGCACGGAGCAGTGGACGCCGACCGATACGCCCCCGAGGATCAGGACCGCCCCGCCGACCCACCCGGCGCGCGCCCCGAGGACGGCGCCGCCGCACACCGTCACCAGGGCGAGGGCGGCCAGCGGGAGCGAGCTGACGGTACGCGACCAGCCGGCCCGGACGCCGGCGGGCAGGTCCAGGCGGCCGGCCGGCCCGGACGCCGCGGGCCGTCGCGCCGGATCCGCACCGGCCAGCAGCCAGCCCAGACCGCCGAGGACGGCGCCGCCCGCCAGCACCGCGGCCATCTGCCAGGCGGGCAGCCGGACCGCGTCCGGGGCACCGGCACCGGCGTTCCCGAGGAGCACCAGGGCCGCCGGGTAACCGAGCACCGGGGCGGTGAAGTAGGCCGTCGCGACCAGCAGGCGCCCGTTCGGCGGGGCCATCGGGAAGCGGGCCGGCACGCTGAAGCCGATGCCGAGGACGAGCAGGACCGCCAGGCACGCCAGCAGGAAGCCCGGCGCCGAGGAGTAGCCGTCCGGCCGGCCATCGGGCCCGAAGTGGGTGGCCAGCCGCTCCGGCAGCCGCCCGGCGGTGCCCGCGTAGAGCCCGCCCAGGACCAGGGTGACGACCAGGAACGGTAAGGCGGCGAGCCACCCCCGGGGATGGACGCGCGCGGACGGGGCAGACGACGCAGACGACGGGAATCGCTTCACATCAACCTCCAGTTGTTCGCATAGTACGAGAACAACCACGCGACACCAACCCCCGGAAGGGCCGCACCGCCCCCACAACGCACCCATCTCATATCTGAGATACGGTCACCCCATGGCAGACGACTACCTCGTACGCATCGGCAGGCTCATCCGTGACGCCCGGCAACACCGTGGCTGGACACAGGCGCAGCTCGCCGAGGCGCTCGGCACCAGCCAGAGTGCGGTCAACCGCATCGAGCGCGGCAACCAGAACATCAGCCTTGAGATGATCGCCCGCATCGGTGAAGCCCTGGACAGTGAAATCGTCTCGCTCGGATACGCCGGACCGATGCATCTGCGGGTGGTCGGCGGACGCCGGCTGTCCGGCAGCATCGACGTCAAGACGAGCAAGAACGCCTGTGTCGCGCTGCTCTGCGCGACGCTGCTCAACGCGGGCCGGACAACGCTGCGCCGGGTGGCCCGGATTGAGGAGGTGTACCGCATCCTGGAGGTGCTGGGCAGCATCGGCGTCCGCACCCGCTGGATCAACGACGGCAACGACCTGGAGATCGTGCCGCCGGCCCAACTCGACCTGAACGCCATGGACATGGAGGCGGCGCGGCGCACCCGCAGCGTCATCATGTTCCTCGGCCCGCTGCTGCACCGGATGGACCACTTCAAGCTGCCCTACGCCGGCGGCTGCGACCTCGGCACGCGGACCGTCACCCCGCACCTGACCGCGCTGCGCCACTTCGGCCTGGAGGTCACGGCGACCGACGGCACGTACCTCGCCGAGGTGGACCGGAGCGTCGTCCCCAAGCGCGCGATCGTCCTGACCGAACGCGGCGACACCGTCACCGAGAACGCCCTGCTGGCCGCCGCCCGGCACGACGGCGTCACGGTCATCCGCAACGCCTCCTCCAACTACATGGTCCAGGACCTCTGCTTCTTCCTGGAGGAGCTGGGCGTCCGGGTCGACGGCATCGGCACCACCACGCTCACCGTCCACGGCACGCCCCGCATCGACCGCGACGTCGACTTCGCGCCGTCCGAGGACCCGGTCGAGGCGATGAGCCTGCTGGCGGCTGCCGTCGTCACCGAGTCCGAACTCACCATCCGCCGGGTGCCGGTGGAGTTCCTGGAGATCGAGCTGGCCGTCCTGGAGGAGATGGGCCTGGACCACGAGCGCGGCGCCGAATACCGCGCGGACAACGGCCGCACCCGCCTGGTCGACCTGACCGTGCGCCCCTCCAAGCTCCAGGCCCCCCTCGACAAGATCCACCCGATGCCGTTCCCGGGCCTGAACATCGACAACGTCCCCTTCTTCGCGGCCATCGCCGCCACCGCCCAGGGCCAGACCCTCATCCACGACTGGGTCTACGACAACCGCGCCATCTACCTCACCGACCTCACCCGCCTCGGCGCCCAGGTCAAACTCCTCGACCCGCACCGCGTCCTGGTCGACGGCCCCACCCGCTGGCGCTCCGCCGAGATGATGTGCCCCCCCGCCCTCCGCCCGGCCGTCGTCGTCCTCCTCGCCATGATGGCCGCCGAGGGCACCTCCGTCCTCCGCAACGTCTACGTCATCAACCGCGGCTACGAGGACCTCGCCGCCCGCCTCAACTCCATCGGGGCTCAGATCGAGATCTTTCGGGACATCTGACTCGCGGGTACGGCCGCACCTGTGGCGGTTGGCCAGGACCGGCAGCGGCCGGTGAGGAGCGCTAGCCGCATGCGCGTCGCCTCACCGGCCGCGACGGCATCGTCGGCGCGAGTGCGGTCCTCTTGGCGGCGGCTCTTTAGGCCAGCAGGTCAAGGTGTGATCCGCGGTTGGACGCATCGGGCGACAGCGCTTGGGCAGGACTTATTGCGCGGCGTCACACGTCTCGCAACGACTGACCGCGGCAAGGCTGGTGTTGCCCTCGGTCGCCCGGAGCGGGTTGGTGGCCGACAGCCGTCGCCACGCTCCCGGAGTGGGTTCGGAAACCCAGCCGAACATCGGGGCCTGGATATGGCTGACACTGAGGTGAAAACAGCCGGGTAGGTGCGCTTTGCCCCGCTTATGGATAATGATTGCCCCCTTCGGCCAACCACTCCATGCCGATCCGCTCACGATAAAAGGGTCACTGGCACTGGGTGTGCGGTGCCCTGGAGCGCATTCAGCACAGTTGTGCAGTTCATGGCGTTCGCAATACCACACGTCAATCCCCCTGCGCGGTTCATTCGGGTAACCAGCCGAAGGTTACCGAGTAACACAATTAAGCGTCTAATTGCCGGCCTACGACGTCGACTCTTCACGCTGAGTCGACGATTGACCCTGAGGCCGCCATCGGGACAGCGGTCGGCGCTGGTGAAGCAGGAGGACCTGTCGCCGACGAGGACGAGGGCAGCGGCTTTGCGGGGCCGACATGCTCGAGGTGTCAGTGAGGCCAGCGCACCTGGCCCGCCGCGGACGCCGACGACGAACGCCCTGGAGCGTCCGGCCATCCTCCTCGGCGGCCTCTTCGACGGTCTCACGCGCCATTGCGGAGCGTCTTCCTGGCTTGATTTATTCGACAGCACATCAGCAGATTTCGATAGGCGCTCCAGTGCCCCTTCCGATTCGGTGGAAGCGGTATGGGCAAAGACGCCCATTCAGCTGCCGACTGCCGACTGGCGCCGAGACGAGAAAACGCACAGGGGATTACATCGCGCCATTCTCCTGGAAAGCATTGCCGCCGTGGACGGTCGCCCCCATCCTGAAACGTTCGCCACGAGCCGAGGGGAGCAAGGTGAACGAGCCGCAACGTGCCGCGAACCATCCTGATGCCATCGGTCAGACCGCCGGGCTGATCGGATTTCTCAAAGAGGTTGTGCAGAGCAGCCACAACCGCCTACGCGACGACCGCCGCTCACGGGAACGCCTGTGGCTGGCGAACTTGCCCGCCTCTGTGCGACGCCCGTCGGACCGGATCGATGGCCTGTTGCTCACGCTCGAGCATGTTCCGCAGGCGGCGCCGCCGCCCCTGCCGGAGGTGTTGGACGGGTGGGTATCCGCGGAACGGTGCCAGGACGCGGACGGCGGTGACCCGCCGCTCGCGACCGAGGGACCTGGGCGAGAGCTGGTGCGGGCCGCAGACGATCGCCAGTGGTGGGAGGAGGCGGAAGATCACACCATCCGCCGTGACGAGGCGGCGGAAGTGCTGCGGGCTTACGGTCCGTGGCTTGATCGATGGCGGCGCTGGGCAGAGCGAGAGCGCGCGGAACGGCCTCTTCGCGAGCTGTACGAGCAGCTCTACCATTGGCATCAGAAGCTGACCCAGCAAGACGATCAGCTCGAACTCGTCCTGGCCGCCGGGTTGCTGACCTGGAGCGACCCGCGTGGTGACACCGTCCACCGACACCTGCTCACCCATCGGGTCGAGACTTCGGTGGACCGCAAGACCGCCCGGCTGACGGTCCGGCTCATGGCGGAAGGAGCCGTACGACTCGAAGATCAGGCGTTTCTCGACACCGATGACGGCTGGGCTCCGGAGCGCTCGGCCGCCCTCTCGGAGGAGATCGCCGCCCTGTCACTGCACCTGCTCGCTTCGGAGACCCTGGAGCAGCTGGCCCAATGGCAGGAGCGCGTACTGCAGCGTCCGGTGGCGTTCAGCGCCGAGTGGCAGCCGCCACGTGAGCCGGAGGTAGGCGCCCGGCTCACCTACGCGCCGGCGCTTGTCCTGCGCCCGCGAGACCGAAACGCCCTGCTGTCCTTCTACGACCGCATCGCGGACAGCGTGGCCTCGGAAGGGCACGCGCCCCTGGCGCTGGCTCAGCTGGTGATGACGTTGAGCGCCGAGGAACGTGTGAACTGGGATGGCCGCGAGATTCCGCCCCTCTTCGGGGACGACCCGCTCTTCCCGGGGAAAACCAACGAACGGCAGCGGAGCGTCCTGCGGCGGCTTGAGCACGAGACAGGCGTGGTGGTGCAAGGCCCGCCCGGTACCGGCAAGACCCACACGATCGCCAACTTGGTGTCCGCGCTGGTGGCCCAGGGGCAGAGGGTGCTGGTCACCAGCGCACGCGACCAGGCGCTCACCGTCCTTCGGGACAAGCTTCCGCCTGCCGTGCGGGATCTGTGCGTCCTCCTGCTCAGCTCCGCGCGGCAGGACGGCGCAAGCGAACTGGAACGCACGATCAACGCCCTGACCGACCAGGTCGCCGCCAGCGACCCCGAACAGCTGGAGGACGAGATCCGCCGGCTCTCCGCACGCCGGGAAGAGGTGCGGGGACGGATCAGCACGCTCACCGAGGAAGTGATCGCGCTGAGGGAGGCGGAGGTCTACCGGCACCCGGAAATCGCCCCCGGTTACGTCGGCACCCTCGCCGCGATCGTGCGGCGCGTCCGCGAGAACGCCGAACGGCACTCCTGGATCGGTGTGGTCCCGGACGACGGACCGACCTCGTCCGTTCCCCCGCTCTCCCCCGCCCAGGCGGCAGAATTGCTGAGCCTGCTGCGCGATGGCGCGGCAGAGCCCCGCGCGGGCGGCACTCTGCCGGACCCGGACACCCTGCCTTCTCCTGAGGAGCTGGCCCAGGCCCTCGGAGCCGGCCATATCACCGATGACGGCCTGTCCGACGAGGCGGTGGGCATGCGGGATGACCTCGCGCGGACCGACGCCGCCCTCACCGACCAGCTGACGTCACTCGTGGGCGACTGTCGCACGGCCCTGCACCACCTCGGTCTGCCGCCGTCGGCCGGCCAGTGGGATACGGAGCGGTGGACCACCAAGGCGCTTTCGGACCGCCTTTCCCGCGAGAACGCCGCTCTCTGGCAGCGCGTCACCGCTCTTGCGGAACAACTCGCCGAAATCTCCGAGCAGTTCGACAAACAGGGCATGAAGCGCGTCACCGTGCCGGAACCGCTTTCCGCTGAGCAAGCCGACGCGATGCTCGCTACGGGATCCGCACTCCGGGAGTATCTCGCCACGGGCGGGAAACTGCGCCGCCGTGGCCGCTTCCGTGCCGCAAAGGCGCAAAAGGCGGCCCAAGAACTCCTCGACACCTGCAAGGTGAACGGCCACTCGCCCGAGACGCTGGAGGATCTCGATGCCGTCCTTGCCCACCTGGGTGCCTATTGCGTGGTGGCCACGCTCGCGGAGCGATGGTCCCACGTCGGAGTTCCCATAGCGGAAGGACCGGTGGAGCTCCGCCTAGCCGCTCTCACCGAGGCATACGCGCGCCTTGACCACATCAATGCCTTCGGCGCTGCCCGTGAGCGCATCGACGAACTCCTTGTACGTCACGGCCTGCACGTTGCTCTCACTTCCCGCGCGGCGTGGCAGGACTTCACCGATGCCCTTGCGGCACTCGCCGGTCGGCGGGCGGCAGACGAGGCCACGGCTCAGTTGGCCGAGTGGGAGGAGCGACTCCGCGCACCGGTGGAAGGTTCCCACCCCGCCGCCGAAGCGCTGGCTGCCGCCGTGGCGATTCGTGAGCAGGACATCGACCGCTACGCCAAGGAACTCGACGCGTTGCGGGAGGCGCACCACCGGGAGGACCGCCGGCGGCGCTGCGGCGTGCTGCTGGACGGCTTGCGCAGAGCCCATCCCTTGCTCGCCGATCAGCTGACGCGGGATCCCGGTGACCCGGCATGGGAGGCACGGCTGACCTCGCTTGCCGAGGCATGGGCCTGGGCGGTGGCCTCCGCGTTCGTCAACCGCCAGCGCACGTGTGGACGAGAACGCCGGCTCGAGGGGGAACTGGCCCAGTACGAGCGGAATCTCGAAGACATCACCGGCGAGCTCGCCGCCATGTCCGGTCGGTTGCTGTGTCTGAAGCGCATGACGCAGGAGCAGCGGTCCGCACTCCAGGCGTACCGCAACCACATGGCCTCGCTCGGCAAGGGGAAGAGCCGCAACGCGGGCCGTTACCGTGCCGCAGCGAACGATGCCATGAGGATGGCGCAAGGCGCGGTACCCGCATGGGTCATGCCCATCTCCCGGGTGGCCGAGACGGTGCTTCCCAAGCGGGACGCGTTCGACGTCGTCATCATCGACGAGGCCAGCCAGGCCGGTATGGACGCGCTGTTCCTGCTGTGGCTCGCGCCCCGCGTGATCGTCGTCGGTGACGACAAGCAGTGCGCGCCCGCGCTCAGCGCCATGGGCCGGCACCAGGCGATCCATGACCGGTTGGTCTCCCACCTTCCTGACATGAAGCCCGCCTTGCGCACGCTCTACGGCCCCGCCACCAATCTGTATCAGCTGCTGTCCACGTTCTTCCCGAATGTGATCCGGCTGGAGGAGCACTTCCGGTGCATGCCGGAGATCATCGGCTGGTCCTCTCAGACCTTCTACAACAACAAGCTGCAGCCGCTGCGCCAGTACGGGGGCGAGCGCCTCGATCCGCTCGTGACGCACTTCGTCGAGGGGGCTGTCGCCCAGGGGCGCGACAGCCGACTCCGCAACCAGAAGGAGGCCGAGGCCATCGCGGATTGTCTGGCCCAGCTCGTGGAGGATCCCGCCTACCGGGACAAGACCATGGGCGTGATCACGCTCCAGGGCCCGGTCGGCCAGGTGAAACTCCTGGAACAGCTGATCAACGAGCGTATCCCGGCACCGGTACGCGAGCGCCACCGGATCCGTGTGGGCAACCCTGCTTCGTTCCAGGGTGACGAACGGCACGTCATCCTGCTGTCGATGGTGGTCACCGAGCCTCCCCGCATCGCGGGCGGTGCGCGCAGCGAACAGCAGGCTTACAACGTCGCCGCCTCCCGCGCGCAGGACCAGATGCGGCTCTTCTACTCGGTCCCACCGGACCGCCTCAAGAAGGAAGACCTCCGGCTCAACCTCCTCGCGTACATGGAGAATCCGCCCGCCGCGCTCGCCGACGCGGACGACATCGGAGAAGTGTCGAGCACGATTCCGCAGAAACCCTTTGAATCGCTCTTCGAGCAGGAGGTCTATCTGCGCGTCAAGGGTCGCGGATATCACGTCATCCCGCAGTACCCGGCCGGAAACAAACGCATCGACCTCGTTGTCGTGGGCGCACGAGGGCGTCTGGCCGTGGAGTGCGACGGCGACCGGTACCACTCGACGCCCGAGCAGATCCGGCACGATCAGCGACGCGACCGCGAACTGCAGCGCGTGGGCTGGACGTTCTGGCGCATCCGGGAGAGCGAGTTCCGATTCGACCCCGATGAAGCACTGGCCGGCCTGTGGGGAGAGCTGGACCGGCTGGGAATCCACCCGGCCGACTTCGGTGGCGCCGGCGGACGAACGCGGTCGGGTGCCGCATCGAGCGGCGCGCCCTGGACACCGCTCGATCTCTCCGCCGATGAGGATCCGGCGGAGGGCGCGGCGGACTCCCCGGACGGCCCCGACCTCACGGATCCCACCGCTGCGCTCACCACGACCGAAGAAGACGAAGCCAACGAAAGGACGGAAGGCCCGGCATGACCCCGCAGCCCCCGCTCGGCATCTTGGACGCCAATACGCTCGAGGAACTGTCCCGCGTCATCTGCGGTGACGACAATCTCTACTACCGCAAGGGCTTCGAGATCGCCCGGTTCCTGGAGCACGCCGGTTGGCAGCGGGTGCCGGAGTACGACGGCGAGTACCGCAGGCAGTGGACCCTCGCCCGGCTCACCGAGCGCCGGGAGGATCCCACCGAGCTGGAGAAGGTCCTGCTCCGACTCGCCGACCCCCGCGAGTACCTCGACGAACCCGACCAGCTCCCCGCCGTCATCACCGCGGTCAACGCCTTCCTCGTTCACGAGGGAGCGCGCCTGGAGAACCCCGGCGGGCGCCCCCGCGTCGTCCCCTGCGATCCCTCTCTCGCCCACCCGGGTAGCCAGGGCCCGGTCGAGCTCAGGGCAGTCATGACGGACCTCATCAGAGACCGGACCATGGCGGCACTGCTCCAGCACCGCTTGGACGAGGCACGCACGTGCTACGCCAACGGGGCCCATGTGGCCGCGATCATCATGCTCGGCAGCCTTCTCGAAGGCGTGCTGGTGCATGTGGTGCAGGAACGCGATGCTTCGCTCCTCGGCCGGACGTCTCCGGACCGGGTGAACCTGGACACCTTGATCAAGACCTGCCATGACTCCGGCTGGATCGGCGCCGATGTCGAGCGCTTCTGCCATGAGCTGCGCAGGTACCGGAACTTCGTCCACCCGCGCGCCGAAATCCGCGAGGCGCACGCGCCCGATCGCGACACGCTGGACATGTGCTGGCCCGTGGTGAACGCGGTCCTGAACGACCTCGCCGACTCTCAGCAAAAGGCTGCCTGACCGAATTCTCCGTGGGCGGATGTGCAGACACGTCCGCACATTCGCCCACGCGCTCAAGTCCCGCCTTCGAATGCCCGATTCTCTCGCCCGGATTCCGGCCTTACTTCAGGCCGGCCGCGGCCGATACCAGGGGGAGCAGCGTGAAGAAGTCCGCATCAGAAGTGCTGAGAGAGCTCTCTCAGCAGTCGCACGTCGCCATCCACTCCAGTCCGGGACTGGTGGGCAGTGTGGAAGCCGCGGCGGCGGACGATGACAAGAAACGCAAGGAGAATGAGCTCGACGCCCTGCGGCGGAAGCCGGAACTTCAGCCACTGCGCGTAGGGGAGACCGGGTCCCTCGGACTGACCCCATGGGAGGTATTGCACACGCTGGGCCGCGCAATGGCGTTGTCGCGCCGGGGTGCGGGGCGCGGTCTCGCAGAGCACTGGGGTGCGCTGAAGTACACCCAGGCACTGACCGGCGGACCCGACTCGTTCATGAAGCTGTCCGCCGAAGGCCGCGACACCGCGGACTACTACAAGGCTCTCCAGTCCGGAGAACTCGGCATCGGATTCGCTCTGGCACTGGCCCAGCGCATCCTGCTCCACCGCTACCCCGACCACGTCGTCTCGATCGTGCCGGCGGACACGGCGCTGCGCGCCGGCTGGGCTCTGACCAGCAGGGACAAGGGCCCGCGGCTGAGCTACCGGTACCGCCCAGACTTCTTCGCGGAGGTGTGGAAGCCGGGCGAGCCCTCCCGGGCCTTCCCGATCGCCTGCAAGGGCAACCACGGTAACGCCGCTATCTCCCATGGTCAGCTCGCATCCGCCTCGGCACACGTGGAGGCAGTGCACATCGGGGACTGGGACGAGACCCCCTCCCTGGTGTTCAGCACGGAGCTGCCGCTCGACGGTCCGCTGACTGTGCACACCCTCCACGCCGAGGGACGGGGCGGCTGGCTGACTGGTTCAGAACGTGCGCCGGGCGGCAGCCTGGACGACCCGCTCAAGGAAGAAAATCACTTCCCCGGCATCCAGCCGCCTGCCGAAGGCGACAAGACACGCGCACCCGAACCAGGCTTCCACGTCACCCCGGAGCGCTTCGACTGGTTCCGGCGGGTTATCGCACGCACAGCCGCGGCGGGGCTGACGGCGTTCGCGGGCGATGGTGAAGCAACCGCTCCCTACCTTTCCACCCGCCAGGGCCAGCGCCGCTTCACCGGCACCGCACATGCCGCGACCGGCAGCGTTCAGGACGCGCAGCACACGCTCCTCGGAATGCGCTTCGTCGGCACGGACCACGTCTTCCGGCTGAACAGGACCCGGGTGGAGGCGTTCTCCGGCGTAGACGCCACGCTCTTCGGCCACCTCGCGAATGGACGCGTGGAGCAGTACCGCGGCGAGGTCTACGCCAGGCGGTCCGCGTGGCCGCAGGCCGGACGGGACCCCAAGTGGGGTGGCCCTGTCTCGGTCCAGCCGGACGGGTCCGTGCTCGCCATGCGCCTGCTCGCGGGCTGAGCTCCCGGGGTACCCGGGCAGGGGCCTGACTCCTTGGGCGGAGCGGGCCCCTGACCCGTGTCCGGAGGTTGTGCCGGAACGGCTTTCGGGGACCGTCCGGACATCGCTGGGTACCGCTCATGCGGTGCGCACGGCCGCTGCGTTGGCCACCCCGCATTGTCAGTGGCGGTCGGTACCGTCGAGTTTTGAGCCGAGGAATACCCGGCCCCGTCCCTGGGGTGCTCCCCCTTCACGCCGAGGATGCTCGTGACTTACGTACGCCCGCACTACCGTCGTGATGGCACTTACGTCAAAGGCCACAACCGCCGTGCCCGACCCCGCGCCGCGCAACCCCCTGCGGCATCCCGACGCGCGAACCTGCGTCCTGCTCCCGTGCCGCGGCCGGTCCCCACCGGCCCGACGACCCGGGTCCGTTCCTACTACCGCTCGGACGGCACCCGTGTGCGCGGGCACCGCCGGTCCATCAGCCCTCGCACCCTCGCCGTGTCTGCGGGGACCGGAGGAGGCGGGCTCCTGCTGTTGCTGGTGCTGCTGGCCGCGGCCGGCGGGCCGGGCACAGCCGGTAAGGCCCCTGTCGCCCCGACGCCATCGCACTCGGCACCGGTCTCAGCGACGCACCGCCCGTAGGGCTCTCCCGCACGAGGTCGGTGAGGGCAATGACTCGAAGCCAACCACGAAGGGCTCGGGAAGTTTGCCAAGGACCGACATGCGTCACCTGTCCCTTTCCCTCACCCCCACCCCCCGATAAAGCTCCTTGGCGATAATCGACCGCTGCACCTCCGTAGCCCCCTCGTAGATGCGGGGGGCGCGGACCTCGCGGTAGAGGTGTTCGAGGGGGTGGCCTCGGCGGAGGGCTCGGGCGCCGTGGAGTTGGAGGGCGGCGTCGACGACCTCTTGGGCGGTTTCGGTGGCGAGGAGTTTGGCCATCGCGGCGCGGCGGGCGATGGCGGGGTCGCCGCGGTCGTAGGCGGCGGCCGCGGCGTAGACGAGGAGGCGGGCGGCCTCGGTGCGGGTGGCCAGGTCGGCGAGGCGGTGGCCGACGGACTGGAGGTCCTTCAGGGGGCCGCCGAAGGCGGTGCGGGTTGCGGTGTGCGCCAGCGCGGCGTCCAGGGCGGCCTGCGCCATGCCGACCGCGAAGGCGCCGACGCTGGGGCGGAAGAGGTTCAGGGTGCGCATCGCCACGCCGAAGCCGCCGCCCACCTCGCCGACCACGTCCGCGGCGGTGACCGGGGTGCCGTCGAAGACGAGGGTGCCGATGGGGTGCGGGCTGAGCATGTCCAGGGGTTCGCCGCCGAGGCCGGGGCGGCCGGCGGGGACGAGGAAGGCGGTGATGCCGCGGGCGCCGGCCGGGCCGCCGGTGCGGGCGAAGACGGTGGTGACGTCGGCGTCGGGCGCGTTGGAGATCCAGCACTTCTCGCCGGTGAGCCGCCAGCGGCCGGGGCCGTCCGGCTCGGCGGCCAGGGTGAGCGCGGCGGCGTCCGATCCGGCCTCGGGCTCGCTCAGCGCGAAGGCCGCCACCGCGCGCCCGGACGTCACCTCCGACAGCCAGCGGGCCCGTTGGGCGTCCGTCCCGGACTGCACCACCGGGCAGAGCCCCAGCCCCTGGAGCGCCAGGGCGGTCTCCGCCTCGGTGCACTCGCGGGCCAGGGACTCGCGCAGCAGGCAGAGGTCCAGGGCGCGCGGGCTGCCGCCGTCGGGGAACAGGCGGGCCAGTAGGCCCAGTTCTCCGAGGGCGGTGAGGAGCGGGCGGTTGATCCGGCCCGGTTCGCCGCGCTCGGCGAGCGGCCGGAGCCGTTCGGCCGCCAGGGCGCGCAGCCGCGCGCACCACTGCTCGTCGTCCGGTCCCAGTGCGAATGCGGTCACGAGGCGGCTCCCCTGGTAGCGGTGGTCGGCGCGGCCGGCGGCCGGCCGACGGTATCGCGGACTGTTGACTGCCGTCACGAAGACGTTACGCTGACGGGGATCCGTACGGCACCCCATCTCCACCCCTCCCGGCCGCCCCGCGGCCACCGGCCCAAGGGGGCGCACCCCGCATGGAGTTACGGTCCTCGGCCCATACCGACACCTTCACCCGCGACGGCCTGCCGCCGCCCGAGCAGTGGCCGCACCTCACCGACCTGGGCTATCCCGACCGGCTCAACTGCGGCGCGGAGCTGCTGGACGCCACCCTCGCCCGGATGGGCGCGGACCGGCCCGCGTTCCTCGGGGCCGGCGGCGAGGTGTGGACCTACGGGGAACTGCGGGCCCGGGTCGACGCGATCGCCCACACGCTGTCCGGTCCGCTCGGCGTCGTCCCGGGCAACCGCGTCCTGCTGCGCGGCCCGACCTCGCCGTGGCTGGCCGCCTGCTGGCTCGCGGTGATGAAGGCCGGCGCGGTGGCGGTGACGGTGCTGGCGGCGCACCGGCCCGGTGAACTCGCCACGATCTGCCGGCTGGCCCGGGTCGGGCACGCGCTGTGCGACGTCCGCTCGGTGGGCGATCTGGCCCTGGCCGGGGTGCCGGGCCTGCGGATCACCACGTTCGGCGGCGACGCCCCGGACGACCTGGTCCGCTGCGCCCGGCCCGGCGGCGCGCCGTACGAGGCGGTGCCGACCGCCTCCGACGACGTGGCGCTGATCGCCTTCACCTCGGGCACCACCGGGCGCCCCAAGGGCTGCCTGCACTTCCACCGCGATGTGCTGGCGATCGCCGACACCTTCTCCGCGCGGGTGCTGCGGCCCCGCCCGGACGACGTGTTCGCCGGCAGTCCGCCGCTCGGCTTCACCTTCGGGCTCGGCGGGCTGGTGGTCTTCCCGCTGCGGGCCGGCGCGTCGGCGTACCTCGCGGAGTGGGGCGGCCCGGAGCGGCTGCTCGGCGATATCGCGGCCCGCCGCCTCTCGGTCCTGTTCACCGCGCCCACCGCCTACCGGGCGATGCTGCCGAAGCTCGCCGGGTACGACGTGTCCTCGCTGCGCCGCTGCGTGTCGGCGGGCGAGAACCTGCCCGCCGCGACCTGGCGCGCCTGGTACGAGGCGACCGGGCTGCGCATCATCAACGGGATCGGCGCCACGGAGCTGCTGCACATCTTCCTCTCCGCCGCCGACGACGCGATCCGGCCCGGGACGACGGGGCTGCCGGTGCCCGGTTACGAGGCCCGGGTGGTCGGGCCGGACGGGCGGCCGGTGCCGGACGGCGAGCCGGGCCTGCTGGCGGTGCGCGGCCCGACCGGCTGCCGCTATCTCGCCGACCCGCGCCAGACCGCGTACGTCCGGGACGGCTGGAACCTCACCGGTGATACGTACATCCGGGAGCGCGACGGGTATTTCCGGTATGTCGCCCGCGCCGACGACATGATCGTCTCGGCCGGGTACAACATCGCGGGGCCGGAGGTGGAGGACGCGCTGCTGCGCCACCCGGACGTCGCCGAGGCGGCGGTGGTCGGCCGGCCCGACGAGGAGCGCGGGGAGGTGGTCGTCGCCCATGTGGTGCTGCGGGACGGCGTACCGCCCGGGGAGGAGACCGCGGCGGCGCTGCGGGCGTTCGTCAAGACCCGGATAGCGCCCTACAAGTGCCCCCGGGAGCTGGTGTTCCGCGACGCGCTGCCGCGCACCCCCACGGGCAAGATCCAGCGCTTCCGGCTGCGCGACGGCGCTCTAGAGTGATCCGGTGAGCGACGCACCCGACCGGCCGACCCCGCGATCCCTGATCGTCTCGTTCTACGGGGCCTACGGGCGCGGCCCGGACGGCGCGGACGGCCTGCCCGGCCCCGTCCCGGTGGCCGCGCTGATCCGGCTGCTCGGCGTCCTCGGGGTGGATCCGCCGTCGGTGCGCTCGGCGGTCTCCCGGCTCAAGCGCCGCGGGCTGCTGACCGCGGAGCGCACGACCGGCGGCGCCGCGGCGTACGGGCTGTCCGAGGCGGGCCGGGAGCTGCTCGCGGACGGCGACCGCCGGATCTTCGGCCGGCCCGCCGCCGGGCGGCCGGAGGGCTGGGTGCTGGCCGTCTTCTCGGTGCCCGAGGAGGAGCGGCACAAGCGCCATCTGCTGCGCTCCCGGCTGTCCCGGCTGGGCTTCGGCACCGCAGCGCCCGGGGTGTGGATCGCCCCCGCGCACCTCCTGGAGGAGACCCGGCACACCCTGGAGCGGCTCCAACTGGCGGGCTACGTCGAGCTGTTCAGCGGTACCCACGCCGGTTTCACGCCCACCGCGCGGGCGGTGGCGCGCTGGTGGGACCTGGACGCGCTGGCCGCCCGGCACCGCGCCTTCCTGGCCGCGCACGAACCGGTCCTGGCCCGCTGGTCGGGCCGCCGCGCGATACCCCCCGAGGCGGCCTACCGCGACTACCTCCCGGCCCTGGACGCCTGGCGCCGGCTGCCCTACGCGGATCCCGGTCTGCCCTCTCCCCTCCTGCCGGAGGACTGGCCGGGTGGCCGCGCCGCCGAGGTCTTCGGCCGGCTGCACGCGCTGCTCCGGGCGGCCGGCGCCCGCTACGTCCACGAGGTGGCCGGCGGGCCGCCCGGCGCCCGGGACGGCGGCTGAACTCCCCCGCGCGCCGCCCCTTCTTCCCCCTTCGCCGCCCGCTGCCCCCTGCGCGGGCCGCGTTCCCCCTGGCCGGGCGGCCCCTGTCCGAGGAGGCCCCCTGCGTCCTCGTCCGCCCGGCTGTCCCGCGTACGGACCCACGTCCCCTGTATCCGGCCGCGGCCCCGGTGTCCCCCTTGGGCCGCGGGCGGCCCCTGTGCCCCCGGTGTCAGCGGCGGCGCTGGTACGCGCCCACCGGGACAGCGGCGGCGCGCGGCCGGGCCGGCACGGCGGCCGCCGGACGCGGCCGGGCGGCGGCGATCACCGACACCACGTCCTTGAACGAACCGCACATCCGCGTCCCGGCGACCGCGGCCAGCTCCCCGAACGTGCCGCTGCCGTAGGTGACCGCGACCGGCTCCATGCGCGCGGTCACCGCCATCCGCATGTCCCCGACGGTGTCCCCCACGTACGCGCTCTGCCAGGCCGGGACGCCCAGCCGGCCGGCCGCGCGCAGCACCAGCTCCGGGTGCGGTTTGCCGCGCCGGACCATGTCCTGCCCGACGACCGGGCCGACCAGGTCGCGGATGCCCATCACATCCAGCAGGGCCTCGGCGCTGCGGGTCGTCTTGGAGGTGGCGACGGCGAGTTCGACACCGTGGGCGCGCAGCGCGGACAGCCCGGCCGTCACTCCGGGGTAGAGCAGCTGCGGGCCCTGGCACAGGACCTCGTAGGCGAACAGCTCGCGGTAGCGGGAGATGGCGGCCTGGACCCGGCCGTCGTCCTCGGGGCGGCCGAGCAGCCGGCCGAACGCGGCGGCCGGGGGCTTGCCGATGGCGGCGGCCGCCTGCCGCGCGGTCACCGAACAGCCCTGCTCCGCGGCCACCTTGACCAGCAGCTTGCTGATCGCGGGCAGGGTGTTGGCGAGGGTGCCGTCCAGATCGAAGACGGCGGCCCTGATCGTCTCGCCGCCGGCGCTCCGCGCTCTCACAGGACGTTCGCCGACTTCCATTGATACGCGCATGGATGGGGACCTTTCGGGTTCCGATGGGGTGCGGGGGCTGGGGTGTCTGTGCGGGCTCAGCTGGTCGGGCGGGCCTGCGGTCGACGACTGGGGCGGCAGAGGCGGTCTCGCCGTGGCGCACCGCTGTCCAAGGGCGGTACGCGACCGTCGAAGCGGCGGCAACGGAAGGGATCGTCCCGTTTACCGCCTTCGGAGATTTAAAAACCGCCTGCGCTGTTTGTCAATGCGCCTTTGCTCGTCCCTGACGGGTCGACAAGCGCCGCGACTCCGGGCCAGACTGGTTACCGGCGGTCGGACCGCAGAAGCGGAATCCGGGCCACCGCCGGGCGGCGGCTTCACGACAGGGCCGGACGGATCCGGCCAATTGCCCTGAGCATAGCGAACCGCATGGTTGGTTTTCTCTGTACACTGCACACACGTTGCAGTCGTACGAGAGACGGGACGGACACCGTGCCCACGCAGCATCGCGCCATCCAGAGCCGCCAGGCGCTCATCCGCTCGGCCGCAGAGACCTTCCTGGAAAAGGGAGTGCCCGCCGCGGGCATGGTCGAGATCAGCCGGCGGGCCCGCCTCAGCAAGGGAGCGCTGTACTTCCACTTCACGTCCAAGGACGATCTGACCCTCGCGGTCCGGGACACCGCGCTGGCCACCCTCAGCGAGATCGAGGAGGGCTTCCTGCGCTCCCCCGAGCCGCTGACCGTCGCCGTGCGGGACTTCGCCGTGGAGCTGTTCGACCGGGTGCAGTCGGACGCGGTGCTGCGGGCCGGTCTGCGGCTGCGCCCGGAGACCGCGCCGGGTCTGGACATCCACGCCCTGGAGCAGCGCTGGTACGCGCTCTTCCTCGACAAGGCGGTGACCTGCGGCACCGGCGGGGTGGCCGGCGGCGGGGACGGGCTCGCCGGCCCGCGCCCCTCGGACGCCGAACCGCGCCGCACCGCCCAGCTGCTGACGTCGGTGGTGGTCGGGCTGCTGCACCTGGGCGGCGCGGACCGGACGTGGTGGGACGCGGAGGCGGTCACCGGTCTGTGGGGCCTGCTGGCGGCGCCGTCCGACCGCGCCATGGCGGGCGGCATCCCGGCGCCCGCGCAGGTGCCGGCCGGCTGACCGCCCGCCGCGTGCATGCGCCGGCCGGCGGCCCGCGCCGCGCCCCCGCCCCGCGCCGGGCTCACACCTCCACGAGGACGGACCCGAGGTGGCGTCCCCGGGTGAGCTCGCACAGCGCCCGCGGCGCCTGCTCGATGCCCCGGAGCACGGTGTGCGGGAAGACCAGCGAGCCGTCCCGCAGCCCGCGGCCGAACTCCGCGGTCCACTCGGCCGGCAGGTCGGGGTGCGCGTACAGCCCGAAACCGCGCAGCGCGACCCGGCGGGTGATGAGCACCGCCGCGTCCAGTTCGACCGGGCAGGACAGCCCGCCGCCCCCGCCCAGCTGGCTGGAGAGCGCGCCGACGAGGGCGAAGCGGGCGTCCGGACGGGCCAGGGCGAGCGCCGCGCGCAGCTGCTCCCCGCCGACGGTGTCCAGCAGTACGTCGATCCCCTCCGGCGCCGCGGCCCGCAGCTGCTCCTCGATCGGGCCGGCGCCGCGGAGGACCGTGGCGTCGTAGCCCAGCTCCGCCCGCAGCCGGTCCGCCTTGGCCGCCGAGCCGGTGCTGCCGATCACCCGGCCGGCGCCGAGCCGGCGGGCCAGCTGCCCGGCCAGGCTGCCCACCCCGCCGGCCGCCCCGCTGACGAAGACGGTGTCGCCCTCGCGCACCCCGGCGGCGCGGCGCAGCGCGCCCCAGGCGGTGGCGCCCTGGGAGAGGTGCGCGGCCGGGAAGGGCAGCGCGTCCGGCGCGAGCGGGCGCACCCGGTCGCGGTCGACGGCCGCGAACTCCCGCCAGCCCAGCGGGTGCTGGACGAGGTCGCCGGGCGCGAGGCCGCCGCCGGGCGCGGCCACCACCTCGCCGATCGCGGCGCCCCACAGCGGCCGCCCCGGCTCGAACGACGGCATCGGCAGCCGCGCGGCGGTCATCTGCGTCCGCATCGCCGCGGTGACCGCCATCAGGCGGGTGCGCACCAGGACCTGACCCGGCCCGGGGCGCGGTACCGGGACCTCCGCCACCGTGAAGTGACACTCCGTCAGCTCTTCGTCGCCGGCGCGGCGGGCCAGCCGCACCTCCCGGTGGACGGCGGGCAGGCCGGGGGCGGCGGGATCGGTCATGGGTCTGCTCCTCGGGCACGTACGGCGGCACCACGGGGCACCGCTCCGCCGGGGTGCGGGCACCGGCCGGAGGGCCGCGCCCGACCCGCGAGGACCGCATGGTTGACAACTTTATGATGCGGAAACAGGCTGCGCGGCCACGGCAGTGGGACGCACCCCAGGCACAACAACTCCACGAGAGCATACGGAGGACGAGCGTGGTCAAGCAGGAGCGGGCGGCGCGCACCCGGCGCGCCGTCCTGGAGGCCGCGGCCCACGTCATCGGTGCCCGCGGCTACCAGGCAGCCACCATGGCGGAGATCGTCGAGCGGGCGGGGGTGACCAAAGGGGCCGTCTACTTCCACTTCCGCTCCAAGGACGCGCTGGCGCGCGCGGTCATCCGGGAGCAGGCCGGACCGTTCGTCCCACCGGTCAGCGCCTCCCGCCTCCAGGACGCCATCGACTTCACGCACCGGGTGGCCCTGGCGCTGCGCAGCGACCCGCTGCTCCAGGCCGGCACCCGGATCGCGGTGGAGACCACGTTCAGCGACCACCCGCTCGCCCCGTACGAGGTGTGGACGGACACCCTCACCGGGATGTTCACCGAGGCGCACGCCCACGGGGAATTACTGCCCGGCGTGGTGCCGGAGCGGGCCGCCGAGCTGTTCGTCTCGGCCTACATGGGCGTGCAGCTCTTCTCCCGCGCGGCGACCAACCGCGCCGACCTCCCCGAGCGCGTCACGGCGCTGTGGCGGCACATCCTGCCGGGCCTGGCCTCGCCCGGCGCGCTGGGCCATCTGGATCCGCACGGACGCGCGGTGCGGCTCGCCGTGTGAGCGTTCCGGCCCGTCGCCCTGTGGGGGGAACGGTCCGCCCGGCACTGGAAAACAAACCACATGGTTCGTATCTTGGGATGCCGGGCCGGAGACCGGAGTTGAGTCCGCGGGGGCGCCGGTGACCGCCGCCCGCCAGAAAGGACGCCTATGGCCAGCGCCATTCTCACCCCGCACGCCCGCGAGCCGTTCGGCGGCGGGCCCGGACAGCCGGCGGGCGGAAACCGACCGCCGGCGGCCCTCCCGCAGCCCGGGGAGCGCGGTCCCGCCGCCGCGGTCTCCGGCGTCTTCCTGACCGACTGGCGGCGCGGCGGGCCGGGCAGCTGGCTGGTCTCCGCCCGGTGGCCGGCCGCCCACGGCTTCTACGGGGCGGCGCACGGGCTGCCCGACCCGCTGCTGCTGATCGAGACGGTGCGGCAGGCGGGGATATTCCTGAGCCATGTCGCCCACGGGGTGCCGCTGGACCACCCGCTCACCTGGCGGCGGGTCCGCTGCGACCTCCGGCCCCGGGCGCTGCCCGCCGCCGGCACCCCGGCCGACATCCAACTGGAGGTCACCGACCGGGAGGTGGTGCGCCGACGGAAGCGGCTGGCCGGCGTGGAGCAGGAGTTCCGGATCCGGTACGACGGCGAGGAGGTGGCGGTGGCGGCGCTGGCGTACTCCTGCCACAGCCCGGCGGGCTACCGGCGGCTGCGCGGCGCGTACGGCGACATCGCGCTGGCCAACGCCCGCCGGCTGCCGCCGCCGGGGCCGGTCGCGCCGCACCTGGTGGGCCGGGAGCGGGCCGGGGACGTGGTGCTGGCCCCCGCGGACCGGCCGGACCGCTGGCAGCTGCGGGTGGACACCGCGCACCCGGTGCTCTTCGACCACCCGGTGGACCACGTCCCGGGGATGCTGATGGTCGAGGCGGTGCGGCAGGCCGCGCGGGCCGCGGTGTCCGGCCCGTCGCTGCCGGTCGCGCTGGACTGCGCCTTCGAGCGGTACGCGGAACTGGACGCGCCGTGCTGGGTACGGGCCCGCGCCGGGGCGGCGGCGGCCGGGGACGGGCGGCGGGAGGTGGCGGTGGGCGCCGAGCAGCACGGCAAGCGGGTGCTGGAGGCGCGGGTGGCCAGTGTGCCGGTGGGGCCGGGGGGCTGACGGGGCCGGAGGGGCTGGCGGGCCTGGCGGGGCTGGGGGGGGTGGGGGGGGGGGGGGGCGGGGGGGGGCCCCCGGGGCGGCCCCCCCCCCCCCCGCCCC